>NZ_JAXOJJ010000008.1:0-170294 GCF_036663615.1 Sphingomonas rhamnosi | reverse complement strand
GCCCGGTAGCTCGTCAGGCTCATAACCTGAAGGTCACAGGTTCAAATCCTGTCCCCGCAACCATTCCCACACATACCACAACCGCCCAAAATTTCCTGTGGCGGCTTTTTTGTGCCCTTTTTCCGTCGCTTGGCTCTCGTTCAGGCGCTTCAAACACGTCCCATCCTGTACCCCGGAATGCCAGGACGTCGATTTGCATTTGGGGGTATCTTGGGGGGTATGATGCCCGCCTCGGCAGGAGATACCCCCATGGATCTTAAGGCTATGACCGCGCGGACATGATGCCAGTGGTTCGTAGCGTCGAGGCGCGCGGAGCACTCGACGTCAGCCACCGCCAACGGCCTAGCAAGTTGAGCCGGTCGGGTTCGTCTATACAGGCGTGTAGCACGCTAGCGACAATTTCGGGGCCAACTTCGTTGCGACATTCGAGCAGGCAGCACGCGCGTGGTTTGTAAACCGGCAGGTGACGGCGTTTGGCACTGGCCAAGGCAAAGCTCACGTCCGGCTACGAACACCGCGTTGTAACCCCAAACCGGCGGCGAGGCCGATTTCGCGTTCCCGATCACCCGGTTCTTATGGACTAGCGCTCCCTGATCCCTAATCTGCGGACGGGGAGAGCGGGCATGCGATTTCGTAAAATGTGGGCGGCGCTTGCGATCGTCGTTGCGCCGGTTGCCGCATTCGGCGGTGATACGCCGCATGTGACGCTCGCCACCCCCACCATCTCGGATGGTGCGATCGCACGGTTCACCGTGCGGTTCAGCGATGCGATCGTCCCGCTCGGCGATCCGCGGGCCGCTTCGCCACTCAAGGTGTCGTGCGCGGTGGCCGGCGAGGGGCGCTGGGCCGATCCGCAAACCTATTTCTGGGATTTCGCGCAACCCTTGCCGGGCGGCACGCGCTGCACGCTCGCAACGCGCGACGGCCTGAGGACCGCAACGGGCTATGCGGTCGATGCAGACAGTTTCGTGGTCGATGCGGGCGGGCCGGTCGCCCGCGCAGTCATGCCGCGCTACGGCGATATCGAGGAAGATCAGGTGTTCCTGGTCGCGGCGAACATGCCGGCGACGCGCATGTCGATCGCTGCATACGCCTATTGCGCGGTCGACGGCATCGGCGAGAAGATCGCGGTCGATGTTCTCGCGCCCGATCTGCCGGCCAAGCTGCTGGCCGGGATGGGCGATGCCTACCTAGTCGGTAACTTCCTGGAAAGCGCGGGATTGCCCAAGACGCTGGCGAGCGATCCGGCGTTGCGCCAACGGGTGCTGGCGGGCGTCACCGCGCTGAAGTGCCGGCGACCGTTGCCGCCGGGACGTGACATGGCGCTGATCTGGGGCGGCGCTATCGCCAGTGCGGGGGGCAAGCTCGCGGGCGCGGACCAGCGGTTCGACTTTACCGTCCGCAAACCCTTTACCGCGCGCTTCGAATGCTCGCGCGTCAACACCGCGGCAGGATGCAGCCCGGTCGAGAAGGCGTATCTGCGCTTTTCCGCACCGATCCCGATGAGTGCGGCGGCGACCATCCGGCTGACGCTGGCCGACGGGACGGCGATCGCGCCGGTCTTCTCCGACGAGGAAAAGCGCCGCGCGGCCATCGAGCAGGTGGCGTTCGGCGCACCGCTGCCGGTCGCGACGCGCGGGACGCTGTCGATCCCTGCGGACCTGAAGGACGAAAGCGGGCGTAGCCTGGCCAATCGCGAACGATTCCCGCTGGAGGTGAAGTTCGACGAGGCACCGCCGCTGGTGAAGTTCGCGGCCGACTTCGGCATCATCGAGCTGGAACAGAACGGCGTGCTGCCCGTCACCGTCCGCAACGTCGAGCCGTCGCTGCAAGGCCAGACCGCGGGTATCGGTGGCCAGCGTTTGCGCGTCGCCGGCACCGATGGCGAGATCGCCGCGTGGCTGCGCCGGGTGGAGGATGCCGGCAAGTCGGACTTCCAGACGATCGAGCGCAAGGATGCCGAGCCGATCCAGATCAACCACACCGGCGAAAAGCCGGTGTTGGGCGGCGGGGCGGGCGACCCCTTCACGTTGGAGCTGCCGGGCAAGGGCAAGGATTTCGAAGTCGTCGGCCTGCCGCTCGGCAAACCCGGATTCTACATCGTCGAACTGGCGAGCCCGAAGCTTGGCCGTGCGCTGCTCGGGCGCAACGTGCCGCGCTATGTGGCGAGCGCCGCGCTGGTCACGGATCTCGCGGTGCATTTCCAATGGGGCCGCGATCGCTCGCTGGCCTGGGTCACGCGGCTGTCGACCGGCAAGCCCGTTGCAAATGCCGTGGTCCAGGTGAGCGATAGCTGCACCGGCAAGCCGCTCGCCCGCGGCGCAACCGACAAGAGCGGCGGCCTGATGGTCGCGCGCGGGCTGCCCGAACCCGAAACCTATGGGAGCTGCCCCAATGCCAAGGGCGGTGAGGGCGGTTCGCATCCGCTGATGATCTCGGCGCGCAGCGGCGACGATTTCAGCTTCACCCTGACCGATTGGGGTGAGGGCATCCGCCCCTATGACTTCGACCTGTCCTATGGCTATTCGGCGGCGACCGACATTATTCATACCGTGTTCGATCGCGCCCTGGTCCGCCAGGGCGAGACGATCCACATGAAGCATATCCTGCGCCGCCCGGACGCGCGCGGCTTTTCGCTAGCACCCGGCTTCACCGGCACGCTCAGGCTGTCGCATCGCGGATCCGACACGCAGTTCGAAACGCCGGTTACGATCGGGGCGAACGGCACCGGCGAGACGGTGTGGACCGCACCGCAAGGGGCACCGATGGGAGATTACGACCTGGCCTTCGTGGTCGGCGATACCGTCACCGAATCCGCCCAGTCGTTCAAGATCGACGAATACCGCCTGCCGACGATGCGCGCGAGCGTGACCGGTCCGAAAACCGCGCTCGTCAAACCGCGGACCGCCCAACTCGATCTGTTTGCGGGGTATCTGTCGGGCGGTGGCGCGTCGAACCTGCCGGTCGACGTCCGTATCGGCTGGTTCGCGCATGCGGCGACGCCAACCGGCTACGACAAATACAGCTTCGGCGGCGATGCGATCGCGGAAGGCGTCAAGCCGCTCGACGGCGAGGGCGAGGATGCCAAGACACCGCTGCCGCCGACCCAGATGCTGCCGGCGACGCTCGGCACCGACGGCACGCGCCGGATGACGGTCGATATGCCGCAGACATTGCCCGGCACCGCCGACATGCAGGTCGAAATGGATTACCGCGACGCCAACGGCGAGACGCTGACCGCGTCGAAATCAATCCCGATCTACGCATCGGGCGTCCAGCTCGGCATTGCCACCGATGGCTGGATGATGCGCGCCGACGATCTTCGCCTGAACCTCGTCGCGCTCGATACCGACGGCAAGCCGATCAAGGGACAGAAGCTGTCGGTCGCGCTGTACAGCCGCGAGATACTGACCGCGCGGCGGCGGCTGATCGGTGGATTCTATGCCTATGACAACCGGATGCGGACGACGAAACTGTCCGCGTCGTGCAGCGCCACGACCGATGCGCAGGGCCAGGCGCAGTGCAAGGTCGACGCTGGGGCGTCGGGCGAACTCTATGCGGTGGTCACGACCACCGATGCGAACGGCAATCTGGCGCGCTCGGTCAAGTCGGTGTGGCTCGCGGGCGACGACGACTGGTGGTTCGGCGGGGACAATGGCGACCGGATGGACGTGGTCCCCGAAAAGCTGGCCTACGCCTCGGGCGAGACGGCGCGGTTCCAGGTGCGGATGCCGTTCCGCTCGGCGACCGCGCTCGTCAGCGTCGAGCGCGAGGGGGTGTTGTCGAGCTTCGTCACGGAATTGTCGGGCAAGGACCCGGTCATCGAGGTGCCGATGGACGCGGCCTATGCGCCCGACGTCTATGTGTCGGTGCTGGTCGTGCGCGGCCGCGTCGAGAGCGGGTTCTGGAGCTGGATCCACCGGATCGCGCGGACGCTGGGCCTGTCCGACGGGCCCGAGGAGGCACAGGCGCCGACCGCATTGGTCGATCTGGCCAAGCCCGCCTATCGCCTCGGCATCGCCAAGGTGAAGGTCGGGTGGGAAGGCCATACGCTCGGCGTTGCGGTCAAGGCGGACCGCGAACGCTATGCGCCGCGCGGCACCGCCGCCGTCGCGATCCAGGTCAGGAAGCCCGATGGCAGCCCGGCGCGGGAGGCCGACGTCGCCTTCGCCGCCGTCGATCAGGCGCTGCTGCAACTCGCGCCGAACGACAGCTGGAACATCCTCGACGCGATGATGGGCGACCGTCCGCTGTCGGTGCTGACCGCGACCGCGCAGATGCAGGTCGTCGGCAAACGGCATTACGGGCGCAAGGCCCTCGAAGCGGGCGGCGGCGGTGGCGGCGGCGACCTGTCCGGGCTCAACCGCGAGAATTTCCAGCCGGTGTTGCTGTGGAAAGGGCATGTGCCGCTCGATGCCCAGGGCCGCGCGCGCGTGTCGGTGCCGCTGTCCGATGCGCTGTCGTCGTTCAAGCTGGTCGCGATCGCCACCGACGGCGCGCAGGCGTTCGGTACGGGCAGCACCGATATCCGCACCGCACAGGATCTGTCGCTCTATGCGGGCCTGCCGCCACTCGTCCGCTCGGGCGACTTCTACGGCGCGCGCTTCACGCTGCGCAACGGATCGGATCGGCCGATGACGGTGACCGCGACCGTCGACGTCGTCCCGCGGATCGCACAGGGCAAGCCGCTGACCGTCACCATTCCGGCCGGCGGCGCCGCGCCCGTCGCATGGAACCTCACCGCGCCCGCCGGGGTGGACACCCTGCGCTGGACGGTGCGGGCTAAAAGCAACGACGGTCGCGCGACCGATCAGGTTACGGTGACGCAGGACGTCATCCCCGCCGTGCCGACCGAGATCTGGGCGGCGACGTTGGCGCAGGTCGGCGACAATATGATGATCCCGATCGCGCCGCCCGCCGGCGCCTTGCCGGGCCGGGGCAGCGTCGACATCCGCCTAGCCGATACGCTGGCGCCGTCGCTGGCCGGGGTGCGCGATTACATGTCGCGCTATCCGTACAACTGTTTCGAGCAGCGGCTGTCGCGGATCGTCGTGCTCGGCGACGGGGCGGGCTGGGCGACGCTGGCGGGCGAGATCCCGACCTATCAGGCTCCCGACGGGCTGCTCCGCTATTTCCCCGGCGACAGTCTGCAGGGGTCGGAGGCGCTGACCGCCTATGTCCTGTCGATCACCGGCGCGGCGAACCTGTCGCTGCCGCCGGTCCAGCGCGCGCGGATGATCGAGGCGATGAAGGCGGTGCTCGACGGCCGGTTGCGGCGCGAGGATTATGGCGACGTCCGCCTGACCAAGGTCGCGGCGCTCGCGGCGCTGGCGCGGCAGGGTGCGGCAACCCCGGCGATGCTGGGCCAGATCGGGATGACGCCGGCGGACATGCCGACCGCGAGCCTCGCCGACTATATAGCCGCGCTGGGCGTGATCCCCGGCGTATCGATCGAGGCACGGGCGCAGGCCGAGGCGGTGCTGCGGACCCGGCTGGTGTTCGAGGGCACGCGGCTCGACCTGTCGGATTCGGCCAACGCCTCCTGGTGGCTGATGTCGTCGGCAGACGAGGCGGCGAACAAGGTCACCGCGACGGTGCTCGGACGGCCGGGCTGGCAGGACGATGCGCCGCGGCTGATGGTCGGCACGGCGCTGCGCCAGTCGCGCGGGCATTGGGACACGACCACCGCCAACGCCTGGGGCGCGATCGCCGCCCGTCGTTTCGCGCAGGTCTATCCGGCGCAGGCGGTCACCGGCACGACGATGCTGTCCTATGCGGGGCGCAGCATCTCGCGCGGCTGGCCATTGGCGGAGGCGGCGCGGTCGACGTCGTTCCCGCTCGCCGCGGCGGGGCCGCTGCGGTTGACGCAAGCGGGCGGCGCGGGGCCCTGGGCCACCGTGTCGATCTCGGCGGCGGTACCGCTGCGGCAACCACTGTTCGCCGGATATCGCCTGACGCGGAAGGTCGATGTCGTGCAGGCGCGTAACAAGGCACGGCTGACGACCGGCGACGTGCTGCGCGTGACGCTGACCGTCGAAGCGACCGCCGAGCGCAACTGGGTCGCGATCAGCGATCCCGTGCCCGCGGGCGCGACGGTAATCGGCGATCTCGGCGGGCAATCGCAATTGCTCGAGCAGGGCGGCGAAAGTGAGGGCAGCGGGCCGAGCTATGTCGAGCGCGGGCGCGATACGTGGCGTGCGTATTTCGCCTGGCTGCCAAAGGGCACCGCTACCGTGTCTTACACGCTGCGGCTCAACGGCGCCGGTCGGTTCCAGATGCCGCCGAGCCGGGTCGAGGCGATGTATTCGCCCGCGATCCACGCGGCGGTGCCGAACCAGACGATGGTCGTCGCGGACCGATGAAGCAGCGCGCGGCGCTCGCCGGATTGCTGGTGCTGATCCTCGTGGCGATCGGGTGCGACTGGGCGACGTTTCCGCCGCCCTTGCCGGGCTACGCACAGGTCCGCGCAGGCTGGAAGCCGTCCGAATCGTGGCTGTACGATCGGCACGGCGTGCTGATCGACAGCGCGCGAGTCGATTTCGCCGCGCGCCGGCTGGCCTGGGTGCCGCTCGACGAGATCGCGCCAGTCGTGCCCGCCACCGTCGTCGCGGCCGAGGATGCGCGGTTCCGCCATCATGGCGGGGTGGACTGGCTGGCGATCCTCGGGTCGGTCCGCGAGCGTGCGCAGGGCGAGCGGGGCAGGGGAGCGAGCACGCTGTCGATGCAGGTCGCCGCTTTCCTGTCGCCGACGCTCGCGACGCCCGGCGCGCGGGGCTGGCGCGACAAGCTCCGGCAGATGCGCGCGGCCGAGGCGCTGGAGAGGAGCTGGAGCAAGGACCAGATTCTCGAGGCGTATCTGAACCTCGCGCCGTTTCGCGGCGAGGCGCAGGGGATCGGTGCGGCGGCGCTGTCGCTGTTCGGCAAGACCGCGGCGGCGATGGCGCGCGACGACGCGTTGTTGCTGACCGCTCTGCTGCCCGACCCGCAGGCGCCCGCCGAGCGTATCGCCGCGCAGGCGTGTCGGTTAGGCGGAGCCGGCGACTGCGCGCGGTTCGCCAGCGAGGCCGCGTCGATGCTCGGACCGGTGCGGACGCTGGCGCTCGATCCGGGCCTCGCCCCGCATCTCGCCGACCGGCTGCTGACGAAGCCCGGCCTGCGCATCACCACCACGCTCGACGCCGGGATCCAGCGCCGGGTCGCCGCCGCGCTGCGTCGCCAGCTGCTCGGGCTCGGCGGATCGCGCGCGCGCGACGGCGCGGCCGTGGTCGTCGATAATGCGACCGGCGACGTCCTCGCCTATGTCGGCGGGATCAGCGGCGCGTCGACAGCGCCCGCGGTCGATGCCGCCGACGCCTATCGTCAGGCCGGGTCGACGCTGAAACCGTTCCTGTACGCGCAGGCGATCGAGCGCGGGTATCTGACCCCCGCCTCGGTGCTCGACGATTCTCCCGTGCAGCTCGACACCGCGTCCGGGCTGTACGTGCCGCAAAACTATGATCGCGGGTTCAAGGGTCGCGTCTCCGTCCGCAGCGCGCTGGCTGGGTCGCTCAACGTGCCCGCGGTTCGGACGCTGTTGCTGGTCGGGGTCGAGCCGTTCCGCGACCGGCTGTGGGATACCGGCTATCGTGGCCTCGTCGAGGACGGCGGTTATTACGGCTTCAGCCTCGCGCTTGGCTCCGCCGAGGTGACCTTGCTCGAACAGGCCGACGCCTACCGGTCGCTCGCCAATGGCGGGCGCTGGTCGCCGTTGCGGCTGACGGTGGATGCGCCCCACCGCGATGCCCGCGCGATCACGACACCCGCTGCCGCCTGGATCGTCGCCGACATGATGGCCGATCCAAACGCGCGCGCGGCCACGTTCGGACTCGATTCCGCGCTGCGGCTACCGTTCTGGACTGCGGTCAAAACCGGTACCTCGAAGGGGATGCGCGACAATTGGTGCATCGGCTTCTCGCGGCGCTACACCGTCGCCGTCTGGGTCGGGAACGTCGAGGGCGATCCGATGCGCGCGGTCTCGGGTACCAGCGGCGCGGCGCCGGTGTGGCGCGACGTCATGCTCGCGCTCAACCGCGACGACGACAACGGTCCGCCGATGCCGGTCGGCGTCGAACGCCGCCGCATCGCCTTCGCCGACGCGATCGAGCAGCCCCGCATCGACTATTTCCTGCGCGGCACCGGACAGTCGCTGATCGCCGCCGCACCGGCCACCGCGCGCCGTGCCCGGATCGTCAACCCCGCCTCGGGCAGCGTCTATGCGATCGACCCCGATATCCCCGCCGATCGCCAGCGTCTGGCGATCGAAACCACCGGCGATGTCCGCTCCCTCCACGTCTTCCTGGACGATCGCGACCTCGGTCCCGCCGCCCAGCAGCTCCTGTTCTTCGCCCCGCCGGGCCGCCACCGGTTGAGGCTCCTCGATCCCGCCGGTAACGCGGCGGATCAAGTCATCGTCACGATCCGGTAGGTGTTCGCTACCCCGGCCCAAGAAAAGCGACGTCATATCCTGCATGTGGGTCCGTCCAACACCAGTCGGCCTATACCGGTGTCAGGAGGTTGCCGCTACGCTGGAGCTGCTCGATGTCGCGGCGGGGCGGTGCGCCGAACAGGCGCGCATATTCGCGGTTGAATTGCGACGGGCTCTCATAGCCGACGGTGAAGCCCGCGCTGCTCGCGGTCGTGCCGCCCGACAGCATCAAGCGCCGCGCCTCCTGCAGGCGCAGCTGCTTCTGGTACGCCAGCGGCGTCATTCTCGTCACCGCCTTGAAATGTTCGTGCAGCGATGACGGGCTCATGCCCGCCGCCGCGGCGATCTCGCCGATGCGAAGCTGCTGATCGAAGCTCGTGCGGATCGTGGCGATGGCCCGGCTGATCTGGTTGAGGTTGCTGTCGGCAACCGCCATGTAGCGGAGCCCGGGGCCGTGCGGGCCGGTCAGCAGGCGATACAGGATTTCCCGCTCGATCAGGGGCGCGAGCGCAGCGATGCTGTCGGGCTGGTCGAGCAGGCGCATCAGCCGGCATGCGGCATCGATCAGATCGTCGTCGCTGCGATACACCGCGAGCGCGGGCAGTTCGGCCTTGGGCGCCCGCCCGCCGGCCGCGACGACCAGCTCTGCCAGCACGGCCTGGTCGATGTCGATCTTGCAGCAAAGATACGGGGCGTCCGGATCCGCCTGGATCACGCGCCCGACGAGCGGCAGGTCGACCGAGACCAGCAGATGATGCGCGGCGTCGTAGACCAGGCTCTGCTCGCCCAGCGTCACGCGCTTGCTGCCTTGGGCGATGATGCAAAGCGACGCGTCGTACACCGCGGGCAACGGCACGGTCGGCGCATCGGCCCGGAACAGCGACAATCGCGGGATCGGCGTGCTCACCATCCCGGTCCTGGGCACGTGGCGCGCCACCAATGCGGCGAGGTCTGCGATCGAACTCATGCCGACGGTGTGTTCGCTGCCGCCCGCCCCGGCAAGCACGGCATCGCGGTTTCGGAGGATCGTGCAACACTTCCGGACGATCCATGTCACGGCTGTGGCGCGTCCGGTTCCATCTGTGTCCAGCCTTATGGCATCACGAAAGGACCATCATGAACGACGTCATCGACAAGACCGTGCTGATCAGCGGCGCGTCCAGCGGTATCGGCGAAGCGACCGTGCGCGAACTGGCGGGCAAGGGCGCCCGTCTCTTCATCGGCGCGCGCCGCACCGACCGCCTCGAAGCCCTGGCCGCCGAATTCGGCGCAAACGTCGCGTGGCAGGCGCTGGACGTGACCGACGCGGCAAGTTTCGCCGCCTTTGCCGACGCTGCGGAAGCGCACTTCGGACGTGTCGACGTGCTGATCAACAACGCCGGCATCATGCCGTTGTCGCCGCTCGCGGCGCTGAAGCAGGACGAGTGGACGCGGATGATCGACGTCAACATCCACGGCGTGCTGAACGGCATCGCCGCGGTGTTGCCGCGCTTCGTGGCGCAAGGGGCGGGCCACGTCGTCAACGTCGCATCGATCGCGGCGCACTTCGTGATGCCGAGCGCCGCCGTCTACTGCGCGACCAAATATGCGGTGTGGGCCATCACCGAAGGGCTGCGCCAGGAGCATGACGACATCCGGACGACGATCATCTCGCCCGGCGTCGTGGCCACCGAACTGGGCCATGACATCACCGATCCGGCGATCGCCACGGCCTTGACCAGCTGGCGGCAGAAGTCGCTGACCCCCGACGCGATCGCGCGGGCGATCCGCTACGCGCTGGAGCAGCCCGAGGGTGTCGACATCAACGAGGTCATCGTCCGCCCGACCGCAGCCGGCATGTAGGCGCTTCCCCGGCAACGGTCCGGGCGGACCTGTCGTCTGCTCGGATTGTTGCTTGGTCCGATCAAGCCGTGTTGACGCCGTGTTCTCGGGTCTGGTCCACCGACATCAGTGCGGTCACCACATCGAGAAACGCGCGGAACTTCGAGCTCGACAAGCGGCGCGAGTTCTGGAGTGCCCAGATTTCGACCTTCGGGCCGTCATCGACGCCCCAAGCGATCAGGCGGCCCGCGGCGATGTCGCGCGCTGCCCGCCACGCTTTGTACCGGTGATCCTTGGCGCCCGGATTTGCATGCAGCTGCTGACGCCAAACCCGCCGTCATGCTGGCTGAAAGAAAGGGCGAGCCAGGTCCTGACAGGGCGAACCGGTACTTTAGCCCGTATTGCCTGGTCTGTCGGAAGTGGCGAGGTTTCCGCCAGGTCTTCGACAAGCCAGTTCGCTACCGTTCCTACGAGGGTGTGATGGCAGCGTCGTCGACCTGTCTGGGATCCCGAAAGCCCGCTTGTCGCGGCGAGACGGGGTTTTGTAGCTCTAGGAGAACGAACATGGCACGGATTGTACGCACGTTTGGCGCTTTGCTCGCATTATCGGTCGCGATGCCCGTTGCGGTCACAGCGAACCCCACCGCCGATGGCGCCGCGACGGAGGCAGATAAAACGATCGTCCAGGCTGCGTCCGCCACCGCCGACCTGAGCACGCTTGTCGCCGCGGTGAAGGCCGCCGACCTGGTCGAGACCCTGTCGGGTCCCGGTCCGTTCACGGTGTTCGCACCGACGAACGCCGCATTTTCGAAGTTGCCAGCGGGTACGGTGGCGACTCTTTTGAAGGCAGAGAACAAGGCTCAGCTTGCGAATGTCTTGACCTATCACGTCGTGGCGGGAAAAATCACGGCGAAGGAGGCTCTCGCCGCCATCAAGGCCGGAGGCGGCAAGGCGGCGCTCACGACCGTGCAAGGCGAGCCGCTGACAGCGCGCGTCACGAAGGGGAAGATCGTGCTGACCGATGCCAAGGGGGGCACATCGACGGTCACGACGGCAGACGTGATGACGTCCAACGGCGTGGTACATGTCGTAGATACGGTATTGATGCCCTGAGACGTTTGGTGGCGTCGGAGACGATCCGACGCCACCTGCTTACGGCACGATCGCTGGGCCGGTCCGATTACCCGCGCCAGACGCTGGCGGGGTTCTTCTTGTGCTTGGCAAGCAGCTCCTCGACCCGGAACACGAACTCCTCCGGGTCGAACGGCTTCTTCATATAGTCGTCCGCCCCAGAAAAGCGGGCGAGTTCCTCGTCCTGCGCGCTGCGACGGCCGGTGAGCATCATCACCGGCAGGTCGCAGAATGCCGGAATGTTGCGCAGCTCGCGGAGCACCATCACCCCCGACAGCCCCGGCATGTTGCAGTCCAGCACCAACAGGTCGGGCCGGCGGGCCTTGACGATGCGCAGCGCTTCCAGCCCGTCCTGGACGAGGCCGGCGCCATGGCCATGGGCCAGCAGCGCGTTGCAGGCGATCTCGCCCATGACTTCGTCGTCGTCCGCAATCAATATCCGCGACACTGAAGTCCCCCCTTTATGCGCTCAATCGGTTCTACACCCACGCTCCAGTCGGTGGCGCCTCGGCGTAGAGGCTCTCCCCGCCACAATTATAAATCTTCTTCAAGAGCTTAACACGCGTTTTTCGCCGCACCGGTGCGCGCCGACCAATCGCGGGTGAACGCGCCCGTCAACGCCAGAACGGTTTGCTGTCCATCAGCTGATCATAGGCGTCGACCGCACGATCGAGCAGCGGGCCGCGACGCGACAGATCGGGTTGCAGTGCGAAGGCGGTCGGCGTCCCCAGCAGGTCGAGGTCGGCCAGCACCTGCGGCGCGGTCGCGAGATCGTTGAGATCGCCTAGCTGCGTCTGCAGGGTCTCCAGCGCCGCAGAGAACGCCTTGTGCCGGCGCGTCGCCTTCTTGCCACCGAACAGCCCGGCAAAGAATTCGGTGGCGTAGCGCAGCTTCTTCGCCTCGATCCGCGCGGCGTGGCGTTGCGCGTCGTCGACACGGTCGAGCTTGCGTCCCAGCCGTTTCAGCCGCCGGCGATGCCTTTCGAGCGCGGTGGCGGCAAACGCCGCGATCGGCTGGTCGCGTGCGTCGGGGGTCGCAGGATCGGACAGCCAAGCGCCGATCGCGGTCCATTCGGACAGGTCGAGCATGGCATGCCGCAACCGCGCCGACGCCAGTGCGGTCTGCACGTCGGCATAGGCGCGCCCGTGCGCCGCGCGCAGTGGCGCAGCCGCGGCGTCGTCGTCGATCCGCTCGAGCAGGACGTCGAGATTGCGTGCTTCGCCCAGCGCCGCCGCGATCCACCGCAGTTCGATGCGAAGAGGGTCGTACCGGTCGTCGTCGACGACATGGCGGAACGTCGACAGCGCCGACCGCAGCCGCCGCAACGCGACCCGCGCTTGATGCAGCGCGCCGCCGCTACCCGTGCGCATGAGGATCGCTTCGTTGAGACGGAACTGCCGCAGGCACGCCCCGACGATCGCCTGGAACCCGGCCCTGGTGGTCGCGTCTGCGTCGAGCGCCAGCGGCGCGGCCTTTGCAGGCTTGTCGGGCAGCGCGGTGCCGAGCCGATAGCCGCGTTCGGACTTGGTCAGCACGCCCAGCCGCACCGGCGCGGTCTCGTCGATCTCGCGCGCGAACGCGAACAGCGCGGCGGCGTCGCCATGCTTCAGTTCGAGCTCTATCTCGTGGACCGGGGCGGCGCGATCTCCGGCGCGGATGGTGCCGCGGTCGAACACCAGTTCGATCGACGCACCGGGGCGCTCGACGAGCACGGTCTTGCGCATCACGCTCACCGCGAACGCGCGGCCGATCCGCTCCAGTTCGGCTTCGGCGATCACGCCGCGGAGTGGGGATCCATCGAGCACCGGCTCGGCGCGGTCGATCGTGCGCTCCCATTCGGGCCGGACGAACAGCCCCGCCGCCGCCGCGCCCTCGGCCTTGACCGTCTCGATATGGCGATCGCCGATCGTCCGGACGCGCAACGAGAAGCCGGCCGCGTTGAGCGCCCGGTCCGGGGTATCGAAATACACCGACTCCTGCGCGCGATCGACCGCGGCGTCGCTGTTCAGCCAAGGCGAGCGCATCAATGCGTCCAGGCTCGCCGGTTCGACGTCGAGTTTCAGTTCGAACTCCTCGCCCGCGCCGGACCCGCCCGTCGCTCTTTCATCGCTCGCTGTCCGTTTCGCCTTCTTGCCCAACGCCGCTCTCCAAACCCGGGTCGCGCGCGCGCGACCTCACTGGGTCTGTAACCCATGACGGTGCGCGCGGGGTCCGCCCGGTCGACGGCGACACCGGCGATCAGTATTCGTAGCTATCGTAGACGAGGGTGTCGTCCAGCAGCGCGCAGGTCCGCTTCGTGGTATGCCGCACCCGTTCGAGCTGCTCGGCGGCATAGGCGCTGCTCATGTTCGGCACGACGGACTCGATCATCACATGCTCGCTCTGCTTCATCCCAAACCCGCGCCATAGGTAAACGTCGAAAATCTCGCGCAACGACAGCACCTGGCCCTTTTCGCTCAGCCATGCGAGCGGCAGCCCCGAGGTACTGAACGACACCAGCAGCTTGCCGGCGAGCGTGGCCTGGCCCTTCTGGTCGTGGAAATCGCGGAACGAATAGCCCGATCCGAGCACGCGATCGACATAACCCTTCAGCATCGCAGGCGGAAAACCGTACCAGATCGGATAGACGAGCACGATCGCGGCTGCCTCTCGGACATAGCGCAGTTCGTCGACGACATCGGCGCGCGTCGCTCCGCTGCCGTGACCCGGGCGTTCGTCGAGCTTCAGCACGGGATCGAAATCCTGCACATAGAGATCGCGCACCACTACGGTGTGGCCATGTTCGGTTGCGGTGGTGCGATACGCCTCGACGATCGCATGATCGAACCCGTCGGGCGCTGGGTTCGCGCTCACCACCAGATGCACCGGCGGTGTCGTGTCGGGCGCAGCGCGCGCGGTAGCGGATATCTCTGTCATGGGGTCGCCTATCGGAAATGCCCATCGGGCGTGCGGGGGCCAGTCTCGGTCCCGCCGGCGGACTCGGCTATGCGTAGTTCTACCGACTCCGGGGGATCATGCGACGATCAGGATCGGCGTTTCGCTCCGTTCGACGAAGTCGCGGGTCACGCCGCCCAGGATGATGTCGTGGACGCGCGAATGCGCGAAACCGCCGATCACGATCACGTCCGCCCTGGTCTCCTTGGCGTAGAGCGTCAGCACGTCGGTCTCGGACCGCTCGTCGTTGACGATCCAGTGCCCTGCAACGGTAAAGCCGTGGAGCGTCAGATGCCGCTTTACCTGGGCATGCCAGTCATGGCCGCTCTCGCATTCGCGCAGCGTATCGCCGACCGTGACGACGTCGATCGCGGCGCCGGGTACCGCCAGGTGCGCCAACGCGTGCATCGCCCGCGTCGCCTCCGCCGATGGCTTCCATCCTAATATGGCGCGATTGATCCGCCCGATCTCGGCGTTCTTGGGGACTATCAGCAGCGGCGTGCCGCTGGCGCGGATCAACGTTCTCGCGACGCGGCGGCGCAGCCACGGCGTCGCCCAGGTCTCGGCGGCGCCGATCACGATCAGGTCGGCGACGTGCGGGCTGCGCTTCAGGTCGCCCGCCAGCCACGAGACGTCGTCGTGAAAGCCGAACACCTCGATCGGTCCGGCAAACCCCTTCAGGCAATGCCGCACCTGCAGGACGTTGGCGGCGTCGTCGCCCATCAGCACGACTTCGGGTACGTAGAGCGTGCCGAACGGCGCGAGCGCCGGCGATGTCATCGGCGCCGGCGTCAACACCGCCACCTGCAACGTGGCGTCGTTCGCCTCGGCAAAGGCCGCCGCGGCGCGCAGGAACGAGGCTGCCGCCTCGCCATTGTCCACGACCGCCAGAATGTCCTTGATCATGCCCCGATCTCCTCAGGGCGATCATGGCAACCGGATCGAGGAAGCGCGCTTCGTAGAATCCCTTACGGACCGGGACCGCCGCGCCCCGCTGCGGCCGACCGCCAAAGACGGTGGGCAGACCGACCGATCGGCGATAGGCTGGCTCTCTTTGCCGGGCGACCGGTGGCGGGGGCGCGGAAGGATGCGCGATGAACGACGATGCGGGTGACCCGAGCGAACAGATGATCCGCCGCGCGCGCAAGGTCGCGGTCGGTCTTGCCGATGTCGGGCTCACCCAGGCCGAGGAAATGCTGCGCCGCGTTTCGCCCGAGGGCAGGGCGCAGGCCCGCCGCGAACGCGAGGCGCGGGCGCGACGCCACAAGCGGCTGTTCATGCGGCTGTTGATGGTGTGGCTGGCGTCGGTGCTGCTCTGGGTCACGCTGGGACTGATCGCGCCGTTTGCGGTAGCGACGCTGGCCTCCGGCGCGACGCTGCTGCTGCTGACGATGCTGATCGTCACGCGCGCCGAACCCCGGGCGCCAGGTCGTGAGGCGCTGGTCGGGGCGCCGTTGCAGGGCCTGAGCGTCGAGGCGGCAACATGGCTGGCGGCGCAACGCCGCGGCCTGCCGCCGCGCGCGCTGCACCTCACCGACTCGCTCACGCGGCGCCTGCATGATCTCGCGCCGCAACTCGCGCGTATCGATCCGCGCGATCCCACGGCGGATTCGGTCCGCAAGCTGCTCGCGACCGAGCTCCCCAGCCTGCTCGACAGCTGGCGCGCGGTGCCGATTTCGCTGCGCGACGTGGCGCAGGCGAACGACCGGACCCCGACCGCGCAGCTGGTCGACGGCCTGCAGCTAATCGACACCGAAGTGCTCCGCATGACGCACGCACTCGCCCGCGATGCGCTCGACGATGTCGCCACGCAGGGCCGCTATCTCGAACTGAAGTACCGCGCGGGGGACGCGATCTAGCAATCGTGCGTGGCAGCGCGTTAGGCCATTGCGGTGCGCGCGGACCTGCGGCACGGCGGACCCCGTGAACGAACCACACCCCCTTCTTGCGGTCCGTGCGCTCGGCAAGTCGGTGCCGGGTCCGCGCGAACTGTTTCACGGGCTCGATCTCGACGTCGGCGCGGGCGAACTTGTCGCGATCATCGGTGAATCGGGGGTGGGCAAATCGACCCTGCTCAACATCCTGGCCGGGCTCGACGAGGCCGATCAGGGCAGCGTCGCGATCGACGGCACCGTCATCGGCACGCTCGACGAGACCGCGCGGACGCGGTTGCGGCGCGAGCGGATCGGCTTCGTGTTCCAGGCCTTCCACATCCTGCCTTATCTGACGCTACGCCAGAACGTCGCGCTGCCGCTGGCGCTGATCTCGCCCGACCAGCAGGCGGCCGATGCGCGCGCCGGCGCGATGCTCGACGCGGTCGGGCTGGAGGGACGCGGCGACGGCTATGCGCGCGATCTGTCGGGCGGCGAATTGCAGCGCGTCGCGATCGCCCGCGCGCTGGTCCACCGCCCCGCGCTGATCCTGGCCGATGAGCCGACCGGCAATCTCGATCCCGAGACCGCGGCGCGCGTGCTGGCGCTGTTCGCGGGTGCGGTGCGGCAGAACGGCGCAGCGGGGGTGATGGTGACGCATTCGGACGCCAGCGCGGCGATCGCCGATCGCGTGCTGACTCTCGGCCGTGACGGGCTGGTGGAGCGGCGTGGCGTCTGAGCCCGGCCTGTGGTCGGGGCGGCTCGCGCTCGGCTGGCTGATCGGCGGCGAATGGCGGTTCCATCCCGCCCGCTTCCTGACGACGGCGGTGGCGATCGCGGTGGGAGTCGCGCTAGGTTTCGCGGTCCACCTCGTCAACGGTTCGGCGCTCGCCTCGTTCGACGGCGCGATGCGGGGCGTGAGCGGTGCTGCCGAACGCTCGGTTCGCGCGACCAGCCCGCTGGGGTTCGACGAGCGCCTCTACCCCCGCGTCGCGCGCGCCGCGGGGGTCGTGGATGTCAGCCCGGTCGTCCGGCTCGACGCGCGGGTCGGCAAGACGCGGCTGACTCTGCTCGGCGTCGACGTGATCCGCGCCGCCGCGGTGACCCCGTCGCTGATCGGCATCCGCCCGCGCGGGCCCGACAGCGGCAACGACGCGGCATTCGACGAGTCCGCGCTGTTCCTGTCACGCGCGGCCCTCACCCACCTCCGCGCGCGCGTCGGCGCCGAACTGATCGTCGTCGCCAACGGCCGCACGGTGCCGCTGCGGGTCGCCGGCATGCTGCCCGCGACCGACGATGCGGTCGCGATCGGCGTGATCGACATCGCCGCGGCGCAGTGGCGGTTTGCCCGGCTCGGCCGCATCGACCGGATCGATCTGGTGTTGGCGGACCCCGACGCCGCGGACGCTGCGTTGCAGACGATGCTGCCCGCCGACGCCATTCTCGCCAGCGCCGAGACGCAGAACGCGCAGGGCGACGCCTTGTCGCGCGCCTACCGCGTCAATCTCGACATGCTCGCGCTGGTCGCCCTGCTGACCGGCGGGTTCCTGGTCTATTCGGCGCAGTCCCTGTCGGTCGTCCGCCGCCAACGCGCGTTCGCGCTGTTGCGCACGCTCGGCATGCCGCGCGGCGGGGTGATCGCGGCGGTGGTGGTCGAAGGCGTGGCGATCGGGCTGGTCGGCGCCGCGGCGGGGCTGGTCGCGGGCTATGCGCTCGCCTGGGCCGCGCTGCGCTGGTTCGGCGGCGATCTCGGCGCGGGCTATTTCAACGGCGGCACCGCGCATTTCGTGTTCCAGCCCGCGGCCGCGCTCGGCTTCTTCGCGCTCGGTCTGGCCGCGGCGATCCTCGGCAGCGCAATCCCCGCACGGGTCGCGGCCCGCGCCGCGCCTGCCGCCGCGCTGAAGAATGCCGGCGATGTGCTCGACCCGCGGCGCGCGGTCGCGTGGTGGCCCGCCGCTGCGCTGCTGGTGGCAGGCGCCGGCGCGGCGATGCTGCCCGCGGTCGGCGGGCTGCCGCTGTTCGGTTTCGCCGGGATGGCGCTGATGCTCGCGGGCGGAGTCGCCGGCGTGCCGTGGTTCGCGCGGACGCTGCTGGCACCGCTCGCGCGGCGGCGCTGGCGCAGCGTGCCCGGTCAGCTCGCGCTCCGCCATCTGCACGGCGCCCCCGGCGAGGCCGCCACGGCTTTATGCGGGATCGTCGCGTCGACCGCGCTGATGATCGCGATGGCGACGATGGTCACCAGCTTCCGCGGCGCGGTCGACGACTGGCTCAACCAGGTGCTGGGCGCCGACCTGTATCTGCGGACCAGCGCGGGCGCGAGCTTCGACCCCGCCACGCGCGCCCGGCTCGCGACCACGCCCGGCGTCGCACGGCTCGCGTTCAGCCGACAGATCCCGCTGACGATCGCCGCGGACCGCCCGCCGGTCAGCCTGATCGCGCGGCCCGAACGTGGCGGCCGCGATCCGCTGCTGGTGCTGATCGAACGCGGCCCCTCGCTGCCGCCGCGCGCGCTGCCGGTCTGGGTGTCCGAACCCGCGCAGCGCCTCTACGGCTGGGATCCGGGCGAGACGATCACCTTGCCGATCGCCGGGCGCACGCGGTTCGTGGTCGCGGGCGTGTGGCGTGATTACGGGCGGCAGGCGGGGGCGGTGCTGGTTGACGAGGGCGACTATGAGCGCCTCACCGGCGACACCGGCCGCGACGAGATTTCGGCGATGGTCTTACCCGGCGTGGACGCCGCGAAGGTCGCGCAGGCGATGACCGCGCAACTGCCCCCTGGCTTGCGCGATCAGGTCGAGGTCGGCCAGCCCGCGACTCTCCGGCGGCTCGCGCTGACGCTGTTCGATCGCAGCTTCGCGGTCACCTATCTGCTCGAGGCGGTCGCGATCCTTGTCGGGCTGGCGGGGGTCGCGGCGACGATGTCGGCGCAGACGATCGCGCGCGAACGCGAATTCGGCATGCTCCGCCATCTCGGGCTGACCCGAGCACAACTGACCGCGATGCTCGGTATCGAGGGCGCGATCGTCGGGCTGACCGGTGCGCTCGCGGGGATCGGCCTCGGGCTGGTCCTGTCGCAGGTGCTGATCCACGTCATCAACCCGCAATCGTTCAACTGGACGATGACGACGCGGATCCCGTTCGGCACGCTGGCCGGAGTCGCCGCGGCACTGACCGGCGCGGCCGCGGTGACGGCGGTGCTCGCCGGGCGCCGCGCGACCGCGAACAGCGCAGTGCAATCGGTACGGGAGGATTGGTGATGCGCGCGGTGATCGGTCTGCTCGCGGCAATCGGCGTCGCTTCGCCCGCGCCCTATCCGGTGGTGCGGCCCGGTATCGTGCTGCGCTTCCCCGCCGATCACGGCGCACATCCGGCGTTCCGCACCGAATGGTGGTACGTCACCGGCTGGCTGCGCACCGATACGGGCAGGGATCTCGGCTTTCAGGTCACCTTCTTCCGCACCCGCCCGCCGGTCGACCCCCGCAACCCCAGCCGCTTCGCCGCGCAGCAAGTGCTGTTCGCGCACGCCGCCTTGTCCGATCCGGCGACGGGCACGCTGCTGCACGGCGAACAGGCGGCGCGACAGGGGTTCGGGCTCGCGCAGGCGCGGATTGGCGATGCCGACGTCGCGATCCGCGACTGGCGGCTGCGCCGTGCCGCCGACGGCCGCTGGACGACGCGCGTCGCGGCGAACGGCTTTGCGCTCGCGCTCGATTTCCAGCCGACGCAACCGCCGCTGCCGCAGGGGCAGGGGGGCTATAGCCGCAAGGGCCCGCGTCCCGATCAGGCGAGCTATTATTACTCGGTCCCGCATCTCCGCGTCCGCGGCAGCGTCATACGCGGCGGCAGGAGAGTCGCGGTGACCGGCGAGGCGTGGCTCGATCGCGAATGGTCGTCCGACTATCTCGCCCCCGACGCGCAAGGCTGGGATTGGACCGGGCTCAATTTCGATGACGGCTCGGCGCTGATGGCGTTCCGCATCCGCCGCAAGGGCGGGGGGACGTTATGGGCGGGCGGGTCGCTGCGCCGGGCCGACGGACGCACGACCGCTCTCGGCCCCCGCGACGTCGCCTTCCGCCCGCTCGCGACCTGGCGCAGTACGGCGACCGGCGCCGTTTACCCAGTATCGCAGGAGCTTAGCATCCGGACCGACGGCCGGATCCGCCGCTGGCGCCTAACGCCGATGTTCGCGGCGCAGGAACTCGACGCGCGCCGCAGCGGGCTGCCGGTCTATTGGGAAGGCGCGGTGCGCGCACCCGGTGGCCGCGGCTATCTGGAGCTGACCGGCTATGATCGTCCGCTGCAGATGTAGCGACGCGTGCGCTCAACCGCGCGCCGCGATCTGTGCCCGTGCGCGCGCATATTGGGCGCAATCCAGCAACAGCGCAGTGGCGTCGTCCCGGTCGACCGCCCTAGAGAACAGATAGCCCTGGCCGAGCGTGCAACCGGCATCCTGCAGCTGCTGCGCCTGGTCTTCGGTCTCGACGCCTTCCGCGACGATCCGAACCCCCAGCTTGTCGGCGATGCGGACCAGCCCCTCGACGATCGTCATGCTGACGCTGTCGGCCGCGAGGTGGTCGACGAACGCCTTGTCGATCTTGATGATGTCGACCGGCACGGTCAGCAGGTGTGTCAGCGAGGCGAACCCGGTGCCGAAATCGTCCAACGCGATGCGCATCCCCCGCTCGCGCAGCGCGCGGATCGCCTCCTGAACGGCTTGGTCGCCGTCACCCATATAGACGGACTCGGTCACCTCGAGGATGACGTGGTCGAGCGGCACGCCGGCGCGCTCGAACGCGGTGACTAGGACGCCCTCCAGCGTGCCCCCGCTCAGATCGGCCGACGACACGTTGATCCCGACATGCTGGAACGGGATACCCAGGTCGAGCCAGCGCCGCAGGTCGGCCGCGACCAGCGATACCACGCGCGCGGTCAGCGCGGTCGCAACGTGCACGTCGGTGGTGGCGGCGTGAAACGCCGATGCCGGGACGATGGTGTCGCCGACGCGCATCCGGCACAATGCCTCCAGCCCGACGATCTCGCGCGTGTCGAACCGGAAGATCGGCTGGTAATGCACGTCGATCCGGTCGTCGCGCAGCGCGGCGCCGACGTCGCGGATCGCACCCAGACGCCGCGTCATCGTCGACCGCAAGCCGGGCCAGTAGCGCACGAAGCCGCCGCGGCCGGTCTCCTTGGCATGATACAGCGCGAAATCGGCATTCTGACGGACCCGGTCGGCGACGAAATCCTCTGCCGACAGCACCGCGCCGCCGATCGTCGCGCGCGGGACGATGATCTGGCCGCCACAGTCCGCCGGCGGGGCAAGCGCGACCAGGATCCGCGCCGCGACGCCATCCAGGTCGCGCAACGTCTCGGCCGATTCGATGATGATCGCGAACTCGTCGCCGCCGATGCGAAAGGTGCGCGCCGGGTGCACCGCGGCGGCAATCCGGCGGCCGGCGATCTGCAACAGCCGGTCCCCGGCGCGGTGCCCGAACGTGTCGTTGGTCACCTTCAAATTGTCGAGATCGAGCACGAACAGCGCCCAGCTGCCGGGCTCGTCGCATTTGAGTTCAGGCAGCGCGTCGTTGAAGGCGGCGCGATTGGGCAGCCTGGTCAGCGCATCGGTGTTCGCGCGCCGTTCCCGCTCGATCACGCGCTGGTGCCGCTCGATCGCGATCTGGCACAGATAGACGCAGTTGCGCACGACATCGCGTTCGAACGCGGAGGGGCCGCGACGCGCGCGGCAATAGAAGGCGATGGTCGCGACGGTGACGCCGTCGGCGTCGACGATCGGGCTCGGCCAACACACGTGCAACCCATGCGATGCCGCCAGCGGACGAAGCGCGGCCCAGCGCGGATCGGTCTCGATGTCGCCGACCACGACCTTGGCACCGGATGGTGCGGTGCAGTCGCCCGCCTTTGCCAGCGGTTCGACGGAGAGGCCGTCGAGCGCCCGGACGTCCCGCAGCGCCAGGCTGGGTGCGGCAAGCGGATGCAGGCAGCCATCGGCGTCGACCGTCAGCACCGAACAGATCACGTCGGGCAGCAATCGCTCGAATTCGATGCACAGCCGCACGCACGTGGCCGCCAGCGTATCGCCCTTCGCGATCATCCCCAGGATCGCGTTCTGAAAGAGCAACAAGGCGCCGCCTGCATCGACGGTGCCTGGCTGGTCGTATCCGGATCTGTCCATGGCGGTACGATGCATCCGCGATCTTTAGATATCGTTTATATTTGTCTTCGCAGCATTGTGGGCAGAAAACACGGGTGAACCGACGGTCAATTCGGCAATAAATCCGTATCGGTTTCAAAAATAACGGTTTTGCAATGAACTGATACTGGAGGCCAATTGTCCAGAGAGAAATGGTTGTCTTTCCATAGTCGTTTCGGGCCGCCGAGTCAGGCGAAATACCCCGTTCCGAGGGTAAGAAGCCCCAGGCCGATCGACAGCGGCAGCCTCAGCCGCAGCCACCACGCCGGGCAGAGTCCCGCCGCGCGCAACCGATAGTCGACTCCCAGCGAGCCGAGCAGTGCAAGGCCGAGCAGCGCCAGCGACGGCCCGGGCCAGCGATCGCCGAACGCCCAGGGCAGGGCGGACAGCAGCGCGATCAGCGACGGCACGACCGCCGCGACCCACACCCAGCGCGGCACCGCCGTGCGCGCCTGCGCGGCAAGCCCCCACCACATCCCACCCAGAAAGCTGAGGATCAGCGCGGCATAGGCATAGGCGAGCGCCAGTGCGGTGAACCGCCCTTCGGGTTCCCCCGCAGCGACGCCGATGAACGCCAGCAACTGCGGGATCAGCCCGGCCAGCCCCAACCACAGCGGTAGCGGCGGCACCACCTTTGCGGCGCGGTGGTCATCCATGATCGTCTCCCTTTGCCTGGAGCTGGAGCATGCGGCGCGGTGCTTGCCCCAAACCGAATGCGTGGTTAGCCCTGAGCGACATTGTGGGGAAGATGGCATGATCGGACTGACGAAACGCGGATTCATTGGTGCGCTGATGGCGAGCGCCGCGGTACCGGTATTGGGGCAGGGGTCACCGGCCTCCGACGATGCGCGGCTGCTGGCGTTCCTTGACTCGGCGTTCGACGCGCAGGTCGCGCTCAGCCCCGAAACGCAGACCGGTCTCGGCCTCAAGACCAATTACGACCGGCTCGACGATTACACCGATGCCGGCGCTCGCCGACGCCTCGCGCTCGAACAGGCGCAGCTTGCGGAAATGAAGCGCAATTTCGCCCCCGACCGGCTCGGCGCCGGCGCGCGGCTCAGCTATCGGCTGTTCGAGGATCAGGTCGCCACCGACGCGCGCCAGTTCGCGTTTCGCGACTATGCCTTCCCGGTCTCGACCAACGGCAGCCCGGCGGGCGACATCCCCGTCTTCCTGATCAACCAGCACCGCGTCGATACCGTCGCCGATGCGCGCGCCTATGTCGCGCGCCTTCGCGACAGCCTGCGCGTGATGCGCGAGATCGCCGCGACGATGCACGCGCAGGCGGCCAAGGGCATCGTCCCGCCCAAGATGGTGTTCGCGCCCGCGCGCAGCGACGCGCGTCAGGTCATCACCGGCGCGCCGTTCGATACCGCCGCCGACAGCACGATCCTCGCCGACTTCAAGGCGAAACTCGCCAAGCTGACCGCGCCTGCGGACGTCAAGGCGCAGCTGCTCGCCGACGCGGTCGCCGCGCTCAAGGGGCCGTTCCGCGAAGGCTTCGACGTGCTGTTCGCCGCGCTCGATGCGATCGAGCCGCAGGCCAAGGGCAATGACGGCGCGTGGAGCCTGCCGGGCGGCGACGCCTATTACCAGGCGCGGCTCGCCTATTACACGACCACCGATCTGACCGCCGATCAGATCCACCAGCTGGGGCTCGATCAAGTCAAGGCGATCCATGCCGAGATGCAGGCGGTGATGACGCGGATCGGGTTCAAGGGCAGCCTCCAGGACCTGTTCGTCAGCCTGCGCACCGATCCGAAGTTCAAATATCCGAATACCAACGCCGGACGGCAGCAATATCTGACCGACGCGCGCGCCGCGATCGCGCAGACCATGGCGGCGGCACCGCGCTTCTTCCGTCGCCTGCCCAAGGCGCCGCTCGAGGTCCGCGCGGTCGAAGCATGGCGACAGGAGACCGCGTCGGTCGCCTTCTACAACCAGCCCGCGCCCGACGGCTCGCGGCCCGGGATCTTCTACGTCAATCTCGCCGACATGAATCAAGTTCAGAAGCCGCAGGTCGAGGGCATCGCGCATCACGAGGGCGCACCGGGCCACCACTTCCAGATCGCCCGCGCGCAGGAACTCACCGACGTGCCGAAGTTCCGGCGGTTCGGCTATTACGGCGCCTATACGGAGGGATGGGGGCTCTATTCCGAACGCCTCGCCAAGGAGATGGGGGCGTATTCCGATCCCTATTCGGAGATCGGCATGCTCTCGCTGCAGGTCTGGCGCGCGTGCCGGCTGGTGCTCGACACCGGCATGCACGCCAAGCGCTGGAGTCGTGATCAGGCGATCGCCTATTTCACCGCGAACGCGCCCTTGTCGGCCCGCGACGTGACCAAGGAGGTCGACCGCTACATCAACAATCCGGGCCAGGCGACCAGCTACATGGTCGGCCAGCTGCGCATCGCCGCGCTGCGGAAAAAGGCGGAAGCCGCGCTGGGGGCGAAGTTCGACTTGCCCGATTTCCACGAAGTCGTGCTCGCCTCGGGCGCGCTGCCGCTCGGGGTGCTGGAGGAACAGGTCGATGCGTGGATCGCGGGGGTGAAGCGGGGGTAATCGATCGGAACGGCGGAAGGCACCACCCCGGCGAAGGCCGGGGCCCAATTGGGGGGACAGAGGTAACGACGGACATGCCGCCGTTACATAGACCTCTCCAATTGGGCCCCGGCCTTCGCCGGGGTGGATATTTCTTATTTGGCGGCCACATCCTCCGCATCGAACTCTGAAAACGCATCCCGAACCGCCGCTGCAGCCGCATCATCCGCGACCTCGACCGACACCAGCACCTGCCCGTTCAGCGCCGCGTCGTCGCGCCGTTCCGGGCTCGGCTCGGCCGCCTTCTCGTCTGATCCGGCGATTTCCTCGCCCGCGGTATTCTCGTCACCCGCCGCGGTGACCAGGATCTTCGCGCGATCCAGCCCCCGGTCCTGGACCAGCCGCTCGATGGTCAGCTCGGCCTCGCGGCGCGTGTCGAAGGTCGCGGTCAATGTCGTCGCCATGTGATACTCCAGAAAAATGGGCAGGGCGGCGCGATGCCGACCTGCCCATCTGTAACGTCGGGCGCCCGCGATGGATGCCGTGACGTCGCCTCTACTTTGCCATCACCGCCGACTGATCCACCGGCACCACCGGCAACAGCACCGCGCTCCCCTGCGCCCCGCCGCGCATGATCGTCACCGTCGCCGCCTTATAGTCCGACTTCTTCGCCAGGAAGATGTTGGGCACGAAGGTCTGGGGGTTGCGGTCATAGAGCGGGAATTGGCTAGACTGGATCTGCACCATGATCTTGTGGCCCGGCTGGAACACATGGTTCACCGTCGGCAGGCGGAATTTGTATTCCTGCACCTTGCCCGCCGGAATCGCGGTCGGTTTGGCGAAGCTGTTGCGATAGCGGCCACGGAAGATGTCCATGCTGATCGGCAGCTCGTATCCGCCCATCTTCGGCTCGCTGGCGTTCTCCGCTGGATAGACGTCGATCACCTTGACCACGAAATCGCCGTCGGTGCCCGTCGTCTTGGCGAAGATGTCCGCCATCGGCGCGCCCGACACCCGCACCGGCGCGGTCAGTGCCTCGGTCGTGTAGGTCATCACGTCGGGCCGCCCGTCGACCCCGCGCTGGTCGCTGACCAGCCAGTCACCCCAGCGCCCATCGCCGAAATTCACCGGCCGCGGCAGATGCGGCACCGGCTTGGACGGATCCGAGACATAGCTGTCGCCCCCCGCGGCCGCCTGCCCGAAGCCGAGCGCACCGCCCGCCTGCAGATAGATCGGCTTCAGCGGCGCCGCGCAACCCGTCTCGCACGCCAGCGGCCAGCTTGCGAACTTGTCCCAATGATTCTCGCCGGTGTTGTAGATCGTCGCCGCGGGCAGCGTGACCGCCGGGCCGTCCTTCAGATACTGGTTGAAATAGGGCAGGATCATCTCTTCGCGGAACTGCTCCGCGGTGTCGCCATTCCACTCGAACGGCCCCAGGCTCCGCCCTTCGCGGTTGACCTGGCTGTGCCGCCACGGCCCCATCACGAGGTGGTTGTTGCCAAGCTTGCCCTTGGCCTTCAGCGCCTCCCACGATGTGATCGCGCCGTACATGTCCTCCTGGTCCCACAGCCCCTGTTCCCAGATCGTCGGCACGTTCGAGGGATTGGCGGCGAGGAGCTTGTCGAGCGCCTGACCCTGCCAGAACGCGTCATACGCCGGGTGCGCCACCATCCGCTGCCAATAGGGCAGCTGGTCGTACCCGGACTTCTTCGCCCAGTCCCCGGCCGAACCCACGTCGCGGAAATTCTCGTAATCGTCGTAGCCGCCGGTCGGCGGCGCGGTGCCGGCGCCCTTGTAGCCGGTCTGGCTGCCCAGCCAGGCGATGTTGGCGAGGCGGAACGCGCCGTAATGGAACCAGTCGTCGCCCATCCAGCCGTCGATCATCGGGCTCTCCGGCGCCGCGACCTTCAGCGCGGGGTGCGGGTTGAGCAGCGCCATCACCACCGTGAAGCCTTCGTAGGACGACCCGATCATGCCGACGCGGCCGTTCGATTCCGGCAGGTTCGTCTTGTTCACCAGCCAATCGATCGTGTCATACGCGTCGGTGACGTGATCGACCTTGGTCGGGTTGAGCGACCCGATCACCGGACGCGTGACGACATAGTCGCCTTCCGACCCGTATTTGCCGCGGATGTCCTGATAGACGCGGATATAGCCGGCCTTGACGAACATCTCGTCGGCCAGCGGCAGCGTCGCCAAGATGCTCGAACTGTCGGACCGGTTCGCCCGGCCCTTGGCGTTGTACGGCGTCCGCGTCAGCACGATCGGCGCGTTGGTCACGCCCTTCGGATAGACTATCACGGTGTAGAGCTTGGTCCCGTCGCGCATCGGCACCATCACTTCGCGCTTCACATAGTCGCGGGCTTCGATCGGCGGGACGAACTTGGCGGGGATATCGCCGCCGACGGGCGCGGTCGAGGTCTGGGCAGACGCCGTTGCGGCAAGCGCGATCGAGGCGAGAAGAGCGAATTTCAGGTTCATGCAGCAAAGCTCCGAAGACGATGGCGCGAAGCTAGGCGCAATCGAGGCCCGGGGGCAATCGCGATCCTTGGCAGATTGATATCGCTGCGTAATAATCGTGCGGACGGGGCAGGGGGACACAGCATGCGACGACGATCCAAGGGATCCTGGCGACCGATCATCCAGGCGCTGCCGATGCTGGTCACCGGCTACCTCGTCACCATCCTGCTGTGCGCCGCGCTGTTCGCAGGGTTCGAAGGCAAGCCGATCGACGTCGGCCTGTGGTGGTCGTTCGTGACCGCGATGACGATCGGCTATGGCGACATCTTCCCGGTCGCGGCTGGCGGCAAGATCGTCGCGGTCGCGCTGATGCACGTCGTGCCGCTGTTCCTGGTGCCGCTGATCACCGCGAAGATGGCGGCGAAGATGATCGTCGACAGCGACGCCTTCACCCATGCCGAACAGGAAGAGATCAAGCAGACGCTGGCGCGGATCGAGGCGCGGCTCGGCGACGGACGCTAGGCGTCGTCGCCTCAGCCCGCGAACGCGATCTCCATCGGCGCGAGCCCCGCGATCGTCGCGCGCACGCGCTGCCCCGCACGGATCGGTCCGACGCCCGCGGGCGTGCCGGTGAAGATCAGGTCGCCGGGTGCCAGTTCGACATAGGTCGACAGCACCGCGATCACCTCGGCCACGCGCCAAATCATCATCGACAGATCGCCCGACTGCCGCGTCTCGCCGTCCACGGTCAGCGCGATCGCGCCCGTTTCCGGCGGCATGCCCGGCGTCAGCGCACCGATCGGCGCCGAGCGGTCGAACCCCTTGGCCATGTCCCATGGGCGACCCGCCTTCTTCGCGACTGCTTGCAGGTCGCGTCGCGTCAGGTCGATTCCGACCGCGCTGCCGTAGACCAGCCCGAGCGCGTCCTTCGCATCGACATCCGTCCCGCCCGCACCGAGCGCAACAACCAGTTCGACCTCGTGATGCAGATCGTCGGTACGCACCGGAAAGGGCAGGGTGGCGCCGCTCTCGACCACCGCGTCGGCGGGTTTCATGAAGAAGAACGGCTGTTGCCGGTCGGGATCGTTGCCCATCTCGCGCGCGTGATCGGCATAATTCTGCCCGACGCAGAATATCCGCCGCACCGGGAACCGCTCGGTCGATCCGGCGATGGCGACGGTGGGGGCGACGACGGTCGGGAACATGGGCGATCTCCTTGGAACCACGCGCGATTGCACCCGCGCCCAGCGCTTTGCAATCGGCCGCCGACGGAACGTCGCCCCGCGCGACGGGTTACCCCTGCGAGTTACCGGAGACACTGCATGCCCAACCCGCCCGTCCGCTACGACCCGTCGGTCGAGACGGTCGCCCCCGACGAGGCCGAGACGATCGCGGGCCTGAACGAGAGCTTCCAGGAGATCCTCGACACCACCTCGAAGGATTATGGCCACGCGGTCCGCGCGGTCCATGCCAAGGCGCACGGCATCGCGCGCGGCACGCTGACGGTCGGGCACCTGCCGCCCCAGTTCGCGCAGGGGTTCTTCGCCGCGCCCGGCACGCATGAGGCGGTGATCCGCCTCTCGACCAACGCGGGCGACATCCTTGACGACAGCGTCAGCCTGCCGCGCGGTCTCGCGTTGAAGATCCTCGGCGTCCACGGCGCACGGCTGTCGGGATCGGAAGAGTCGACCAACCAGGATTTCATCATGGTCAACGGCCCGGCCTTCTCCGCGCCCGACGCCAAGGCGTTCGCCAAGAATCTGAAGCTGCTGGTCAAGACCACCGACCGGTTCGAGGGCGTCAAGAAGGCGATGTCTGCGACCTTCCGCGTCGTCGAATCCGCGCTTGAAGCCGTCGGCGGCGAATCCGCGACGCTCAAGACGCTCGGCGGCGCGCCGCCCGTCCACCCGATGGGTGAGACCTATTACACGCAGACCCCGTTCCGCTACGGCGACCATATCGCCAAGATCGCACTCTTCCCCGTATCGCCCGAACTGACCCGGTTGACCGGCACGCTCGTCGACGTCACCACGCGCCCCGATGCGCTCCGCGAAGTGGTGCGCGATGCGATGATCGAACATGGCGGCACCTGGGAACTCCGCGTCCAGCTCAATACCGACCTGGCGAGCATGCCGATCGAAGACCCGAGCGTAGTCTGGGACGCGCAGGAAAGCCCGTTCGTCACTGTCGCGACGCTCACCATCCCGCCGCAGCTCAGCTGGGAGGCCGGCACGACCGAACGTACCGACGATGCGCTCGTCTACAGCGTCTGGGACGGCGTCGCCGCGCACCAGCCGCTTGGCGGCATCAACCGCGCGCGGCAAAGCCCGTACGAACTCTCGTCCAACTTCCGTGGCCAGTTCAATGGCTGCCCCGTCCACCAGCCCCGGAGCCTGACCGATCTTGTCTGACCCCTGTTCTCTGAAACTCTTCCACGTCAGCGACGTCCATTTCGGCGCCGAAGACCCGGCCGCGATCGCGTGGTTCTCCCGGCTTGTGACGGAGGAGAAGCCCGACGCCGTGATCATGACCGGCGACCTGACGATGCGCGCCACCAAGGACGAGTTCCAGCGGGGCGGCGACTGGCTTCGCTCGCTCGGCGTGCCGGTCACGCTTGAGGTCGGCAACCACGACATCCCCTATTATTGGGACCCGTTCCGCCGCTTCTTCGCGCCCTATCAACGCTACGCCGCGGTCGAGACGATGATCGAGAAACCGCTCGACCTGCCCGGCACGACGATCGTGCCGCTCAAGACCACCGCACGCGCGCAGTGGCGGTTGAACTGGTCGAAGGGGCGAGTGAGCCCCGGCTCGCTGCAACGCGCGCTGGCGATGATCGCGGACGTGCCAAAGGGAAACCTCATCTTCGTCGCCGCGCATCATCCGCTGATCGAGGGCGGCACCACCGGCACCGCGCGCACGCGCCACGGCGACAGCGCACTCACCGCGCTCGCCGAAGCGGGCGCGCATGCGGTGCTGTCAGGACACGTCCACGATCCGTTCGATATTCCGATCGATCGCGCGAGGCGCGTCGTGCGCATGATCGGCGCCGGAACGCTGTCCAAGCGGACCCGCGGCAGCCCGCCGGCGTTCAACGAGATCCGCGTAAAGGGCGGCAGCTTCGAGACTCTCGCGCGGACCCTGTCGCCGGAACCGAAACACGTGATCAAGGGCTAAACGCGCGCCGCGTGACCCTCAACCGGCGATCTGCAACGGATCGCGCTCGCGCATCGTCTTCTGCACCATGTACCGAAATTTCTTCCGGATGCCGTCGCATTGCGAGACGGTGATGTCGCCAGTCTGCTCGATCGCATGGACCGCACAGCCCCCGCCGCACAGGAAGAGATGGCTGCACGTCTGGCACTTGGGCATCGCCGGCGCGGTCCGGTCGTGCCAGCGGCGCACGGCGTTCATCCGCCAGTCGATCGGGCCGTTGCCGAACGTCCCGATCCACGAATGCTCTTCGCCGATCCCTTCCCAGCACGAATAGATCCGGTCGTCCGGGCAATAGACGTACATCCCCGACGTCGCCGAACAGAAATGCGCGCGCCGCGCGAGCGGCGCCCCGGTGTCCAGCGCATCGACATAATTGCTGCGCAACCCGCTGGTGAAACAGTCTAGCTCCGCGTCCGGCAGCGTTTTCGACACCGCCTCATACTGCTTGATCGTCGCATAATCCTTGCCGTCGCCGGAATGGTTCATCGAGATCAGGTTGGCGTGGAAGCTGACATTGGCGCGTCCGATAATCCCGTACTCTTCCAGTAGCGCATGCAACGCGGTGGCGTGCGCCATGTTGCCCGAATCATAGTTCATCCGAATGTCGATGTTGAACCCCGGGATGCCCTTGGCGCTATCGATATTCGCGATGATCCGGTCGAAGTTCGCGCCGCCGCCCTTTAGCGGGCGCATCCGGTCATGGATCGCGGCGGGGCCGTCCAGCGAGATCTGCACGCGCTGGATACCGCCCGCGCCGAGCAGATGGCGATAGGCGCCCAGATCATAGCCGTTGGAGACTGCGCTGACGGTCATGCTGCGTGCTCGTGCCCGCTCGACGATGTCGGTGACGACGTCCAGGTTGCGCGCCCATAGCGGCTCGCCGCCGAACAACGTGATATGGTTCGCGATCGAATCGTTGAACGGCAGCAGATCGTCGAACGACGTGAAGATATGCGCCACCTGCGCGCGCGTCATGTGCGCGGCGCGCGTCGGCATCTGCCCCGAATCGATCCGCGCCTGCAGCGGCGCTTCGAAGCAATAGGTGCAACGGAAATTGCAGTCCATCGACGGGCAGATGACGATCTTGGCCTTCTTGCGATGCACCCCGTCCATCATCGACCACGCCTCGAGCGCCTGGAACCGCTGCTGCTCGGGATCGAGATCGGTCAGGTGGCCACGCGCGACGAGCGTGGCCAGGCTGTCCGATCCCATATCCGCGAATGCTGCGCCTGCCGAGGGTGGCACCCGGTCGATCGCCCCGGTCAACGAGTTGATCCAGACGCGATAGCCGTCGCATTCGACGTCGATCGTATATTGCGACTTGCGCAGCATGGCAGCGTCTCCGGGTTTGGGATTGATGACGACGCGGGGCTCAGGCCTTGGCGCCGCAGACATTGTCCGCGCCGCACAGCCACTGGTCCGGCGCATCCGACGTCCCCTCGAACCCGAGTGCCGCCAACGCTGCCTCCTTCGAGACCGGGTCGGCGCCGCCGACCGAGCCCGCGCGATTGAGCGACTGGACGTGATCGAGGACTATCGACTGAATCTTCTTCAGTTCGCTGTCGGGTAGCTTCGCGTCGGTATCTTTCGCCATGATCTGATCCTCCGATCGGATGGACAGGGGTCGGTAAGCGACACCTGCGACGAAGCCGGAGCGGCTGTCGTCGCTCGCGAGTGTGCGCCGCCCCGGACCGGCGCGCACATCCCGATGCATCGGGATCGGCGGCAAAACGGACGCAGACTCGTGCAACCTGCGCCATTTCGAACGAAAAAGGCCGCCGCCCGGTGTCCCGGACGGCGGCCTCTTCGTCTTCAGCCTGAGCGGCCGAACCCGCGGATTACTCCGGCGTGTTCAGATACTCGCCAGCGTCCGCATCCGTGCCGGTGCCGCTCGTCACGACCTCGGCCAGCGGATCGTCGCCAGTGCCGCCGGCATCGCGTGCCGACCGCGCCAACTCGGCGTCATGCTCTTCCTTCGCGCTTTCCGGCGCGATGATCGAGACTTCGGCCATCTTGCGCTGTGCGACGCGCATCGCCGCATCGCGGCTGTTGGCCGCGACGCGAAGGCGGTTGAGCCCCGCGCCGGTGCCGGCCGGAATGAGACGCCCGACGATGACGTTCTCCTTCAGGCCCATCAGCATGTCCTGCTTGCCCTGCACCGCGGCCTCGGTGAGCACGCGCGTGGTCTCCTGGAACGACGCCGCCGAGATGAAGCTGCGGGTCTGCAGCGACGCCTTGGTGATGCCGAGCAGGATCGGCTTGCCCTGTGCACGGACCTGCTTCTTATCGAGCTTCTCGTTGATCGCGTCCATTTCCTCGCGATCGACCTGCTCGCCGGCCAGCAGCGTGGTGTCGCCGCCGTCGGTGATCTCGACCTTCTGCAGCATCTGACGAACGATCGTCTCGATGTGCTTGTCGTTGATCTTCACGCCCTGGAGACGATAGACCTCCTGGATTTCCGACACGAGATACTCTGCAAGCGGCTCGATGCCGAGCACTTCCAGAATGTCGTGCGGATCGGGCGAGCCGCCGATCAAATTGTCGCCACGCTTGACGTAGTCGCCTTCCTGAACGTCGATGACCTTCGACTTCGGGATCAAATACTCCACGACCTCGCTGCCGTCCTCGGGCTGGATACCGATCTTGCGCTTGGCCTTGTAGTCTTTGCCGAACACCACGCGACCCGAGACCTTCGCGATGATCGCGTTCTCCTTGGGCTTGCGCGCCTCGAACAGCTCGGCAACGCGCGGCAGACCACCGGTGATGTCGCGCGTCTTGGCGCTCTCACGCGACACACGCGCCACGACGTCGCCGCCCTGCACCTGTGCGCCATCCTCGACCGACAACGTCGCACCGATCGCCAGCATGTAGCGACCGCTCTCGCCGCTCGCATCGTCGAGCAGGGTCAGGCGCGGACGCAGATCCTCCTTCGACTTGGTCGCGGCCCGATATTCGACCACCACGCGCTGGGCGATGCCCGTCGCTTCGTCGGTCTGCTCGGTGAGCGTCTTGCCCTCGATCAGGTCGACATATTTGATCGTACCTGGGTTCTCCGTGATCACCGGCATGGTGAACGGATCCCACTCGGCCATCCGGTCGCCCTTCGACACGATGTGACCATCGTCGAACAGCACGTACGCGCCGTAGGGAATCCGATCGACCGAGAGCTCGCGGCCGTCCATGTCGACGATCGCGATTTCGCCCGAGCGGCTGAGCACCACGCGACGACCACGCTGGTCGACGATGATGCGCAGGTCGCGGAACTGCACCGTACCATCTGCGTGGGCTTCGAGGTTCGACGTCTCGTTGAGCTGCGCCGCGCCACCGATGTGGAACGTACGCATCGTCAGCTGCGTGCCCGGCTCACCGATCGACTGCGCGGCGATGACGCCGACAGCTTCACCGATGTTCACCGGCGTACCGCGCGCGAGATCGCGCCCGTAGCACTTGCCGCAGACGCCGATCTTCGATTCGCAGACCAGCGGGCTGCGGATCTTGCACGACTGCGTACCCAGCGCCTCGATCTGCGTGATCATCGGCTCGTCGAGCAGCGTGCCCGACGGGATGACGACCTTGCCGGTCTTCGGATCGACGATGTCCTCCGCCGTCGTACGACCAAGGATACGCTCGCCGAGGCTTGCGATCGTCGAACCACCCTGAAGGATGGCCTTCATCTCGAGTGCGCGCTCGGTGCCGCAATCCTGCTCGATGATGACGCAATCCTGCGACACATCGACCAGACGACGGGTGAGATACCCCGAGTTCGCCGTCTTCAACGCCGTATCCGCGAGACCCTTGCGGGCGCCGTGGGTGGAGTTGAAGTATTCGAGGACGGTCAGGCCCTCCTTGAAGTTCGAGATGATCGGCGTCTCGATGATCTCGCCCGACGGCTTGGCCATCAGTCCGCGCATGCCGGCGAGCTGCTTGATCTGCGCCTGCGAACCACGAGCACCCGAGTGCGCCATCATATAGATCGAGTTGATCGGCTTTTCGCGGCCGGTCTCCTCGTCGATCTTCACCGATCGGATCTCGTCCATCATGGCGTTCGCGACCTGGTCGCCGCAACGGCTCCAGGCGTCGATCACCTTGTTGTACTTCTCCTGCTGCGTGATCAGGCCGTCCTGATATTGCTGCTCGAAGTCCTTCACGAGCGCCTTGGTATCGTCGACCAGACCCACCTTGGCGTCCGGGATGATCATATCGTCCTTGCCGAACGAGATGCCCGCACGGAAGGCGTGACGGAAGCCGAGCGACATGATCGCATCAGCGAACAGCACGGTCTCCTTCTGGCCGGTGTGACGATAGACCTCGTCGATCACGTCGCCGACGTCCTTCTTGGTCAGCAGGCGGTTGACGGTCTCGAACGGCACCTTGTGGCTGTGCGGCAGCGTCTCGCCCAGCAGCATGCGGCCCGGGGTCGTCTCGTACCGCTTCAGGTACTGCTTGCCCTTCTCATCGGTCTGCGGAACGCGGCTGATGATCTTGCTGTGCAAGGTCACGGCGCCGGCGTTGAGTGCCTGGTGCACCTCGGCCATATCGCCGAGCAGCATGCCCTGGCCCGGCTCGTTCTCCTTCATCATCGACAGATAATAAAGACCCAGCACCATGTCCTGCGACGGCACGATGATCGGCTTGCCGTTGGCGGGCGACAGGATGTTGTTGGTCGACATCATGAGCACGCGCGCTTCGAGCTGCGCTTCGAGCGACAGCGGGACGTGCACGGCCATCTGATCGCCGTCGAAGTCGGCGTTGAACGCTGAGCAGACCAGCGGGTGAAGCTGGATCGCCTTGCCCTCGATCAGCACCGGCTCGAACGCCTGGATGCCCAGACGGTGAAGCGTCGGCGCACGGTTCAGCATCACCGGATGCTCGCGGATCACCTCGTCCAGGATATCCCAGACTTCCTTGCGCTCCTTCTCGACCCACTTCTTCGCCTGCTTCAGCGTCATGCTGAGGCCCTTGGCGTCGAGGCGCGCGTAGATGAACGGCTTGAACAGCTCGAGCGCCATCTTCTTCGGCAGGCCGCACTGGTGCAGCTTCAGCTCAGGCCCGGTCACAATGACCGAACGACCCGAATAGTCGACGCGCTTGCCGAGCAGGTTCTGGCGGAAGCGGCCCTGCTTGCCCTTGAGCATGTCGGACAGCGACTTCAGCGGACGCTTGTTCGCGCCCGTGATCGTACGACCGCGACGACCGTTATCGAACAGTGCGTCGACGGCCTCCTGGAGCATGCGCTTCTCGTTGCGGACGATGATGTCCGGCGCGCGCAGCTCCATCAAACGCTTCAAACGATTGTTGCGGTTGATCACGCGGCGATACAGATCGTTCAGATCCGACGTCGCGAAACGACCACCGTCCAGCGGCACCAGCGGGCGCAGCTCGGGCGGGATCACAGGCACGACCTCGAGGATCATCCATTCGGGGCGGTTGCCCGAATCGATGAAGCTCTCGACGACCTTCAGCCGCTTGATGATCTTCTTGGGCTTCAGCTCGGACTTGGTGACCGCGAGCTCTTCGAGCAGCGCGGTGCGCTCACCCTCGAGATCCAGCGACTCCAGCATGATCCGCACCGCTTCGGCGCCGATCCCGGCCGAGAACGCGTCCTCGCCATACTGGTCCTGCGCGTCGAGGAGCTCGTCCTCGGTCATCAGCTGGTACTTTTCGAGCGGGGTCAGGCCCGGCTCGATGACGATATACGCCTCGAAATACAGCACGCGCTCGAGCTGCTTCAGCTGCATGTCGAGCAGCAGGCCGATGCGCGACGGCAGCGACTTCAGGAACCAGATGTGCGCGACCGGCGCTGCCAGCTCGATATGGCCCATCCGCTCGCGGCGGACCTTCGAGACGGTGACCTCGACGCCGCACTTCTCGCAGACGATGCCCTTGTACTTCATGCGCTTGTACTTGCCGCACAGGCACTCGTAGTCCTTGATCGGACCGAAGATGCGCGCGCAGAACAGGCCGTCACGCTCGGGCTTGAACGTGCGATAGTTGATGGTCTCGGGCTTCTTGATCTCGCCGAACGACCAGCTGCGGATCTTGTCCGGCGATGCGATGCCGATCTGGATCTGGTCGAACGTCTCGGCCTTGGCGACCGGATTGGCGAAGGGGGTCATCTCGTTCATGAGCTGTCCTTAGAAAAAATCTTCCCCCCTACCGCTTGCGGGAGGGGGAGGGGCCCAGCCTCTTCAGGCTGGGAGGGGGTGGGCACCCGGCATCGGCGTCGCGCTTCGCTGCCGGCCGGGAGCCCACCCCTCGATCCCCTCCCGCAAGCGGGAGGGGAGGAGTTGAGGCTTACTCCGCCGCGATCTGGATCCCGTCGCTGTCGAAGCCAGGCTCCGACTGCTTCAGGTCCACGTTCAGGCCCAGCGAGCGCATTTCCTTGACGAGCACGTTGAAGCTCTCCGGAATGCCGGCCTCGAACGTGTCGTCACCCTTGACGATCGCCTCATAGACCTTGGTGCGTCCGACCACGTCGTCCGACTTCACCGTCAGCATTTCCTGCAAAGTATACGCCGCGCCGTAGGCCTGGAGTGCCCAGACTTCCATCTCGCCGAAGCGCTGGCCACCGAACTGCGCCTTACCACCCAGCGGCTGCTGCGTGACGAGGCTGTACGGCCCGATCGACCGTGCGTGGATCTTGTCGTCGACCAAATGGTGGAGCTTCAGCATGTAGATGTAGCCGACCGTGACCTTGCGGTCGAACTTGTCGCCGGTGCGTCCGTCGAACAGGTCCGACTGGCCCGACGGGTCGAGACCCGCCAGTTCCAGCATCGCCGACACATCGGCCTCGCGCGCGCCGTCGAACACTGGCGTCGCCATCGGCACGCCGTTCTTCAGGTTCTGCGCGAGCTCGATGATTTCGTCGCCCGATCGGGCTTCGATCTCGTCGTGATACTGCTCGCCATACACGGTCTTCAGGCGATCCTTCACGGCCTCGGGCATCGCGCCCGCCTTCGCATCGGGGTTCGCCTCGCGCCAATCCTCGAGCGACTGGGTGATTTGCTGGCCGAGGCCGCGTGCGGCCCAGCCCAGATGCGTCTCGAAGATCTGCCCGACGTTCATGCGCGACGGCACGCCCAGCGGGTTGAGCACGATGTCGACCGGCGTCCCGTCGGCGAGGAACGGCATGTCCTCCGCCGGCAGGATGCGGCTGATGACGCCCTTGTTCCCGTGACGGCCGGCCATCTTGTCGCCCGGCTGCAGCTTGCGCTTCACCGCGACGAACACCTTGACCATCTTCAGCACGCCCGGCGACAGCTCGTCGCCACGCTCCAGCTTCTCGCGCCGATCGTGGAACTTGTCCGTGATCAGCTTGGCGGCGTCGTCATACTGCTGCTTGACGGCTTCCAGATTGCCCTGGACCTTGTCGTCGGCAACCGAGAACTTCCACCACTCGTGACGATCGACGCTGTCGAGCATCTCCATGTCGATCAGCGCGCCCTTCTTCAGGCCCTTGGGCACCGAAGTGGACACCTGGTCGAGCAGCATCTCGCGAAGACGCGACCAGGTTGCACGGTTCAGGATCGAACGCTCGTCGTCCGAATCCTTCTTCAGCCGCTCGATCTCCTCGCGCTCGATCGCCATCGCGCGCTCGTCCTTGTCGATGCCGTGACGGTTGAAGACGCGAACGTCGACCACAGTCCCCGACACGCCCGGCGGCAGACGCAGCGACGTATCGCGCACGTCCGATGCCTTCTCGCCGAAGATCGCGCGGAGCAGCTTCTCCTCCGGCGTCATCGGCGATTCACCCTTGGGCGTGATCTTGCCGGCGAGGATATCGCCCGGCTCGACCTCGGCACCGATGTAGACGATGCCCGCCTCGTCGAGGTTGCGAAGCGCTTCCTCGCCGACGTTGGGGATGTCGCGCGTGATGTCCTCGGGCCCGAGCTTCGTGTCGCGGGCCATCACCTCGAACTCGTCGATATGGATCGACGTGAACACGTCGTCCTTCACGATCCGCTCGCTGATGAGGATCGAATCCTCGTAGTTGTATCCGTTCCACGGCATGAACGCGACGAGGCTGTTGCGGCCCAGCGCCAGCTCGCCGAACTCGGTCGACGGGCCGTCGGCGAGCACGTCGCCGGCACGCACCACGTCGCCCACCTTCACCAGCGGACGCTGGTTGATGCAGGTCGACTGGTTCGAGCGCTGGAACTTCATCAGCGTGTAGATGTCGACGCCCGACTTGCCGGCATCGATCTCGCCGGTCGCACGGATCACGATACGCGCCGCGTCGACCTGGTCGACGATGCCCGCACGCTTGGCCGAAATGGCCGCACCCGAGTCACGCGCGACCGTCTCTTCCATGCCGGTGCCGACGAACGGCGCCTCGGCCTGGACGAGCGGCACGGCCTGACGCTGCATGTTCGAGCCCATCAGCGCGCGGTTGGCGTCATCGTTTTCCAGGAACGGAATGAGCGATGCGGCAACCGAAACGAGCTGCTTCGGCGAAACGTCCATCAGCGTGATCTGGTCGGGCAGCGCCATCAGGAACTCGCCCGCCTGACGCGACGACACCAGCTCCTCGGTGAACCCGCCATCTTCGGTCAGGTCGGCGTTGGCCTGCGCGATCGTGTGCTTGGCCTCTTCCATCGCCGACAGATAGACGACGTCGTCGGTGACCTTGTGGTCGACGACCTTGCGGTACGGCGTCTCGATGAAGCCGTACTTGTTCACCCGCGAGAAGCTGGCGAGCGAGTTGATCAGACCGATGTTCGGGCCTTCCGGCGTCTCGATCGGGCAGATGCGGCCGTAATGCGTCGGATGAACGTCGCGGACTTCGAAGCCTGCGCGCTCGCGCGTCAGACCACCCGGTCCAAGTGCCGACACGCGACGCTTGTGGGTGACTTCCGACAGCGGGTTGGTCTGATCCATGAACTGCGACAGCTGCGACGAGCCGAAGAATTCACGCACCGCGGCAACCGCGGGCTTGGCGTTGATCAGGTCGTTCGGCATCACCGTCGACACGTCGACCGACGACATCCGCTCCTTCACGGCGCGCTCCATGCGGAGCAGACCGACGCGGTACTGGTTCTCGAGCAGCTCGCCGACCGAACGCACACGACGGTTACCGAGGTTATCGATATCGTCGATCTCGCCCTTGCCGTCCTTGAGGTTGACGAGCGTCTTGACGACCTCGAGGATGTCCTCGGTACGCAGCGTCGTCACCGTGTCCTCGACGTCGAGGTCGAGGCGCATGTTGAGCTTCACGCGGCCCACGGCCGACAGGTCGTAGCGATCCGGATCGAAGAACAGGCCCGAGAACAAAGCCTCTGCCGTCTCCAGCGTCGGCGGCTCGCCAGGACGCATCACGCGGTAGATGTCGGACAGTGCCTGCTCGCGCTCTTCGGCCTTGTCGGCCTTCAGCGTGTTGCGGATCCACGGACCCGTCGCGACGTGATCGATGTCGAGCAGTTCGAGTTGCTCGATCCCGGCCTTGTCGAGCAGTTCGAGATTCTCGGCGGTGACCTCGTCACCGGCCTCGATGTAGATCGCGCCGGTCGACTCGTCGATAAGGTCGTATGCCGAATAGCGGCCGAAGATTTCCTCGGTCGGGATCAGCAGGTCGGTCAGGCCGTCCTTGAACGCCTTGTTCGCGGCGCGCGGCGAAATCTTCTGGCCGTTCGGGAACACGACTTCGCCGGTCTTGGCGTCGACGATGTCGAACATCGGCTTCTGGCCACGCCAGTTCTCGACCTGGAAGGGGACGATCCAGCCACCCTGGCCGCGGACGAACGTCACGCGGTTGTAGAAATAGTTGAGGATCTCTTCCGACGTCATGCCGAGCGCGTAGAGCAGCGCCGTCACCGGCAGCTTGCGCTTGCGATCGATGCGGACGTTGACGATGTCCTTCGCGTCGAACTCGAAATCGAGCCACGACCCGCGATACGGAATCACGCGCGCAGCGAAGAGATACTTGCCTGAAGCATGCGTCTTGCCGCGGTCATGGTCGAACAGCACGCCCGGCGAACGGTGCATCTGGCTGACGATGACGCGCTCGGTGCCGTTGATGAAGAAGGTGCCGTTCTCGGTCATGAGCGGCATGTCGCCCATGTACACGTCCTGCTCCTTGATATCGATGACCGACTTGGCCTCGGTATCCGGATCGACCTCGAACGCGGTCAGGCGCAGCGTGACGCGCATCGGCGCGGCATAGGTGATCCCGCGCTGGCGGCATTCCTCGACGTCGAACTTCGGCGGCTCGAGCACGTAATCGTCGAAATCGAGATAGGCGGTGCCGGCGAAATCCTGGATCGGGAAGACGCTGCGCAGCGTCTTCTCGAGGCCCGAAACGTGGCCGATCGACTTGTCGGAGCGCAGGAACTGCTCGTAGCTCTCGCGCTGGACCTCGATCAGGTTCGGCATCTGCACGACTTCGTGGATGTTGCCGAAGACTTTCCGGATGCGGCGCTTTGCGGTGCCGCCCTCGTTGATCGCTCTGGTTGCCATGGGTTTATTTGCCTCTCAGCCGAAAATTCGTGCCCGGGAACCCCCGAACGGGACGCAACGAAACGCCGAAAAGCCGCGCGCATCAGGTGCGGCGGCTCCGGCGAATGAAACCTCAAGATCCAATACGATCGACCCGCTGCGCGACGGCAAGTCATTTCCCGGATGCTGTGGTGAGAGGCGGATATAGGGGAGGGGGGTGGCGATGTCAAAGGGGGCATGAAGCCGGATTAAGAGTATCCGCTAACAGGTCCGCCTCGACCTGCCGAACGCACCAGCACGGCTCAGTGAATCGTCTTTCCCACGATTGGATTCCGCCAGCGGATCGCCGCGACGATCAGCAGCACCACGGTGATCGCGATCGTGTCGGCGATCCAATCACGGATGTCGCAGTCACGGTGCAGCGACGGGATCGATTGCAGTACCTCGACCATCGCGCCCAGGAACGACAACCGCTCGCCGATCCGCAGCAGGCCGCGCCGCGGGTAGGCGACCGCCGCCAGTCCCGCCATCGTCGCGAACGCGAGCATGTGCGAAACCTTGTCGCCGAACCTGTCGAAAGGCATGTGCGGCGGCTTCGGGAGCAGCGCCATCGTCACCGCGAAGACCACTGCCGCGAACAGGGCCAGCCGGAACAGCCAAAGTGCCCGCGAGGTCACGCCGAAAGGCGCGCGAGCGTTGGCAGAAGCGCGTCATAGCCATCGATGATCGCGTCGGCGTTGAGCTCGGCGACCGGCTGCATCAGAAAGCCAAAGCTACACGCGATTGCCGGCAGCCCGGCGGCGTGCGCAGCCTGGATATCGAAGATCGAATCCCCGACGAACGCCGCGCGCCCGCCGCCCGACCGCCGGATCATTTCGTGGATCGGCGCGGGCGAGGGCTTGGCGTTGCCCGACCCCATGGTGTCGCCGCCGATCACGCAGGCAAACCGGTCGAGCAACCCGAGCTCGCGGAGCACCGTCGTCGCCAGCGATTCGAGCTTGTTAGTGACGATCGCGACCTTCGCCCCGCCATCGACGATCGCGTCGAGCGCATCGAGCGCGCCGGGATAGGGGCGGGTCAGGACGGCGATGTTCGTCTCGTAATATGCCAGCAGCAGCGCGTGCAGCCGATCGAGCGTCTCGGTGTCGCATCCCCCGGTCGCGGCCATGCCTTGCGCCAGCATGTGCCGCGCGCCGCCGCCGATCATCGGCTTGACTTGCTCGACAGTCAGCGGCGTGCGGTCAATCGACGCCAACGCGTGGTTGACCGCTGCGGTCAGGTCGCCGCTGGTGTCGAGCAATGTTCCGTCGAGGTCGAACCCGACGATATCGAATGAAAAGTGCGTCATCGCCCGTCGCGTGCCAGTCCGGCTATGGAATTGGCAAGGCTTTCGTGGCAGCGGGGCCCGCATGATGACGCCCGCTCCCGCCCGCAATCTGGCACCCGCTCTCGCAATCGTCATTCTTGCTGCCGGCAAGGGCACGCGGATGAAGTCCGATCTCCACAAGGTGCTGCATCCGATTGCCGGTCGGCCGATGCTGCTGCACCTGATCGCGAGCGCGGCCGAACTGTCGCCGGCACAAACCGTCGTCGTGACCGGCGCGGGACGCGACCAGGTCGAGGCGGCGGTCGCGCCGTTCGGCATCGCCACGGCGTTGCAGACCGAGCAGCTCGGCACCGGCCATGCGGTTGCCCAGGCGCGCGACGCGCTCGCCGGCTTTTCGGGGGACGTGCTGATCCTGTACGGCGACGTGCCGCTGGTGACGGCCGAGACGATGCGGCGGATGGTCGATCGGCTTCACGCCGACGACACACCGGCAGCGGTCGTGCTCGGGTTCCGCCCCGCCGATCCCGGCGCCTATGGCCGCGTCATTGCCGACGCCGCAGGCCGGATCGAGCGGATGGTCGAATACAAGGACGCTTCGCCAGCCGAGCGCGCCGAGACGCTGTGCAATTCGGGGCTGATGGCGGTGCGATCGGACGATCTGTTCGCGCTGCTCGACCGCGTCGGGAACGACAACGCGGCCGGGGAATATTATCTGCCCGACATCGTCATGTTGGCCGCCAGCGACGGTCGAGCGTCCGCAGTGATCGAAACCGCAGCGGGCGAAGTGGCCGGCGTCAACAGCCGCGCCGAACTCGCCGGTGTCGAGGCGGCGTGGCAGGCCGCGCGGCGCATGCAGGCGATGGCGGACGGCGTTACGCTGATCGCGCCGGACACAGTCTGGTTCGCGCATGACACGGTGATCGGTCGCGACGTCGTGATCGAACCCAATGTCGTGTTCGGTCCGGGCACGCGCGTCGCCGACGGTGCGACGATCCACGCATTCAGCCATTTGGAAGGCGCGACGGTCGGCGAACGCGCGGAGGTCGGCCCCTATGCGCGGTTGCGCCCCGGCGCGGTGATGGGCACCGCGTCGAAGGTCGGCAATTTCGTCGAGATGAAGAAGGCGGTACTCGGCGACGGCGCCAAGGCGAGCCACCTGACCTATCTGGGCGATGCCGAGATCGGCGCCGGTGCAAACATCGGCGCGGGCACGATTACCTGCAATTACGACGGTTATTTCAAGGCCAGGACGGTGATCGGCGAAGGTGCGTTCATCGGCTCGAACAGCGCGCTGGTGGCCCCCGTCAGCATCGGCGCGGGCGCAATCGTCGCCGCCGGTTCCGTCGTAACGCAGGATGTCAGCGCGGACGCGCTGGTACTTGTTCGCCCGCCGCAAACCGAAAAACGCGGCTGGGCGAAAAGCTTTCGGGACCGCATGGTCGCGCGCAAGGCGGCCAAGTGACGTCCCACCTGAGGAGTGTAATTTAATGTGTGGAATCGTTGGTATCCTCAGCACGACGGATGTCGCCGAGCGGTTGCTCGATGGTCTCAAGCGGCTCGAGTATCGCGGCTATGATTCGGCCGGTATCGCGACCGATCATAACGGTGCGATCGAGCGGCGGCGCGCGTCGGGGAAGCTGGTCAACCTGGCGACCGAGCTCGCCGCGCACCCGCTGCCCGGGCGGACGGGTATCGCGCACACGCGCTGGGCGACGCATGGCGGTCCGACCACCAACAACGCGCACCCCCACGCGACCGGCGAAGTGGCGGTCGTCCACAACGGGATCATCGAGAATTTCAAGCCGCTGCGCGACGAGCTCATCGCACGCGGCCGCGTCTTCACCAGCGAAACCGATACCGAGGTTGTCGCGCACCTGATCAGCGAGAAGGTCGAGGCCGGCATGGATCCGGTCGCCGCGGTGCGCGACGTGCTGCCGCGGCTGCACGGTGCGTTCGCGCTCGCGATCCTGTTCCGCCAGCATCCCGATCTGTTGATCGGCGCGCGGCTCGGGTCGCCGCTGGTCGTCGGACACGGTGAGGGCGAGATGTATCTCGGCTCGGACGCGCTGGCGCTGGCGCCGCTGACGCAGCGGATCGCCTATCTGGACGAGGGCGACTGGGTCGTGCTCACCCGCGACGGCGCGCAGGTCTATGACCGCGACAACAGCCCCGTCGAGCGCGCGATCACGATCTCCGGGATCACTGGCGAACTCGTGTCGAAGGGCAACCACCGGCACTACATGCTCAAGGAAATCTACGAGCAGCCGATCGTCGTCGCGCAGACGCTACGGTCGTACCTGAAGCGGATGGAGGGGGAGGTGTCGCTGCCGATCCCCGAGTTCGACCTGTCGAGCATCAAGCGCGTCACGATCGTCGCGTGCGGGACGAGCTTTTACGCGGGCATGGTCGCCAAATACTGGTTCGAACAGTTCGCCCGCGTCCCCGTCGATCTCGATGTGGCCTCCGAATTCCGTTACCGCGCGCCGGTAATGGAGCCGGGCGGGCTCGCGCTGTTCATCTCGCAGTCGGGCGAAACCGCCGACACGCTGGCGGCGCTGCGCCATGCGAAGGCCGAGGGGCAGAAGATCGCGGTCGTTGTCAACGTGCCCACCAGCTCGATGGCGCGCGAGGCGGATCTGCTGCTGCCGACGCATGCCGGACCCGAGATCGGTGTTGCCTCAACCAAGGCGTTTACCTGCCAGCTCGCAGTGCTCGCCGCGCTTGCCGCCAACCTCGCCAAGGCCAAGGGCCTGCTGTCGGTGGACGACGAGCGGGACATCGTCCGGCACCTGGCCGAGGCGCCCGCCGCACTCAACGGCGCGCTCGCCTATGACGAGGCGATCGAGGCGATGTCGGGCGTGATCGCGAGCGCGCGCGACGTACTGTACCTGGGTCGCGGCACGGATTATCCTCTAGCGCTGGAGGGGGCGCTGAAGCTCAAGGAAATCAGCTACATCCATGCCGAAGGCTATGCCGCGGGCGAGATGAAGCATGGGCCGATCGCGCTGATCGACGAGCATGTCCCGGTGATCGTCATTGCCCCGTCGGGACCGTTGTTCGACAAGACCGTCAGCAACATGCAGGAGGTGCAGGCGCGGGGCGGCAAGGTGGTGCTGATCAGCGACTACGACGGCATCCAGGCGGCGGGCGAGGGGTGCATCGCGACGATCACCATGCCCAAGGTCCACCCGCTGATCGCGCCGTTGGTGTACGCTGTCCCGGTGCAGCTGCTCGCGTATCACGTCGCGGTGGCCAAGGGGACGGACGTCGATCAGCCGCGCAACCTGGCGAAAAGCGTGACGGTCGAATAGGTCGGCGCGCTCCGCGCCGACCTTCGGTCACACGGCCTGCTTCAGCGGATCCGGCTTCTTGCCGTCGGGCAGGATGTTGCGAAGGTGGTCATGCACCATCTTCTTGTCGAACGGCTTGCGCATGAACGTCGCCTTGTCGGGCAGGTCGCCGGGCATGGCGGTGACCCGGCCGCTAGCGATGACGATTTCGATCCAGGGCCAGTGTTCGGCGACGTATCGCGCCAACGCGAACCCGTCGGTATCACCGGGCATCTCGACGTCCGAAAAGAGCAGCACGACGCTGTCGGCGTGATGTTCGAGCATCCGCTTGGCGGCGTCGCCGGTGCTCGCCTGGTGGAAGCGAAAACCCGCCTCTTCGAGAATGCCGCAGGCATCCATCAAGATGAGCGGGTCGTCGTCCACGACGAGGGCATAGGGTGTCGTTGATAGGGTCATGCGACAAAAACCGATTGCAGTGCGGTCGGTTGCGCCCACCTGGATTTAATATTTGATGGGATCGTTTCAGTATCGGTGCCGTTCCCCACAATAATCCGGGCGCGACGGACCTTGATCCGGCGCGGAGGGTTACGTCTGTTCCGAGCCAATCGTCTTCACGCGTGCACCCGCCCGATGCAGGGCGCGGCGTGAGTATTTCAGGACACGTAGCCCCCATGCAGATCACGGCCATTCTCTTCGATATCGACGGTACGTTGGTCGACACCAACGACATGCATGTGCTGGCTTGGGAAGAGGCGTTTGCAGGCATTGGTCAGACCTTCGATCGGCAGCGGTTGCATGATCAGATCGGCAAGGGCACCGACATGCTCGTACCAACGCTGCTGCCCGATCTCGACGAGGATGCGCAGGAGAAACTGGGCGAGGCGCATGGCGCCGCGTTCAAGGCCAAGTATCTGAAGACCGCGAAGCCATTCCCAAGCGCGCACGACCTGCTGGCGAACGCGCATGCGCGCGGGCAGAAAGTCGTGCTCGCATCGTCGGCCTCGGGTGCCGAGCTCGACCATTATCTCGACCTGCTCGACGCACGTGACCTAGTGGCGGCGACGACGAGCAGCGACGACGTCAAGCGTACCAAGCCCGCGCCGGACATCTTCGCGACCGCGCTCGGCAAGCTCGACGGCGTCGATGCATCGGAGGCGCTCGTCGTCGGTGACACGCCCTATGATATCGAGGCGGCGGGCAAATGCGGGATCGCTGCGGTCGCGGTGCGGTCGGGCAAGTTCGCCGACGATGTGCTCACGCGCGCCGGAGCGATCGCGATCTACGACGATGTCGCCGCCCTCCTGGCAGGCTATGACGAGTCTCCGTTGGGGCGTTGAACGGCGGCATGGAACGTCGCGGCTCGCGCCGCGCTTAGCGAGGGCGGACCTGATGTCCGCAAGGAGGATCGCCATGGCAGAGATCACCGACGCACTTGAAGCCCGGACAGGTTTGTCTCGCCCCGCGGCGATTGCCGTCGTCGTCGGCGTGCTGGGCATCAGCGCGGTGATGGGCCTCCGCAACGCGCCGGATCCGACACATCCCCGTATCCGGCGGTGGTACAAACGGCTCGACAAGCCGGCCTATACACCCCCCGATCCCGTTTTCGGCGCGGTGTGGCCGGTGCTCGAGACCGGGCTGGCGGTTGGCGGTTATCGGCTACTCCGCCTGCCTGGCGGCCGCGATCGCAATGTTGCGGCCGGGTTATGGATTCTCAACACCGCGATGGTCGGCGGCTGGACCGAATTGTTCTTCCGTCGCAAGGCGCTGGGGGCAAGTGCGGCGGCATCGGCAGCGATGGTCGCGACCAGCGCGGGCTATGTGGCGGCCGCGGCGCGGGTCGACCGGACGGCAGCGGCGGCCGGGGTGCCGTTCGTTGCCTGGCTGGGGTTCGCGACCTTGCTCGCCGAGCGGATTCGCGAGCGCAACGTCAGTCCGGCAGACGCGGCGTCGTGACGAGGCTGACGGTATGGCATGACGGCGGGTGCCCGCTATGCCGTCGCGAGATCGCGCTGATGCGGCGGCTCGATCGTCGCGGCGCGATTCATTTCGTCGATGCCGGCGACCCCGCCAGCAGCTGCCCGATCGATCGCGACGCGATGCTGGCGCGGTTCCACGCCCGCGAGGACGGGCGCTTGCTGTCGGGCGAGGCGGCGTTCGCCGCGTTGTGGCGTGCGATCCCGCTGCTGCGCCCTTTAGGGCTGGCGGCGCGGAATCCGCTCATTCTGGCCGCGCTGGAGCGAAGCTATCGGCTGTTCCTGCGTGTCCGTCCGTCGCTGCAAGCAATGGCGCGCAAACGCGAACGAAGCGTTTCGATTCGAGAGGGATAGCTTGGCACCCCCGTGCGTTCGAGGGGCCGACGCACAAGGAGTGTTTACATGAAAGCAGTAACGTTGCGGCTTCCGGCCGGGTTGGACCAGCTCTCGGTCGTGGAGCGCGCCGATCCGGGTCAGCCGGGGCCCGGCGAGATCCGCGTCGCGCTGCATGGCAGCTCGCTCAACTATCATGATCTGGGCGTGGTCACCGGGCACATGCCGACCGACGACGGCCGCATTCCGCTCGCCGACGGCGCAGGGCTGGTCGAGGCGGTTGGTGACGGCGTGACCGAGTTCGCGATCGGCGACCTGGTCGTGTCGGGCTTCTTCCCGCAGTGGCAGGACGGTACCCCGACCGTCGGCGATTTCGGGCTGACGCCGGGGGACGGCATCGACGGCTTCGCGCAGGAATTCGTCGTGCGACCCGCGACCGCGTTCACGCACGCGCCCAAGGGCTATGACGCGGTCGAGGCGGCGGCGATCACCACCGCGGGGCTGACCGCGTGGCGCGCGCTGGTCGTCGACGGCAAGCTGAAGGCGGGCGACACCGTGCTGCTGCTCGGCACCGGCGGCGTGTCGATCTGGGCGCTGCAGCTTGCCAAGGCGATGGGCGCGACGGTCGCGATCACATCGTCCTCCGACGAGAAGCTCGCGCGTGCGAAGGAACTGGGCGCCGATTTCACGCTGAACTATCGCGACCGGCCAGAATGGGGCCAGGCGATCTTCGACTGGGCGGGTGGCCGCGGCGTCGATCATGTCGTCGAGGTCGGCGGGCCAGGCACGCTCGCCCAGTCGATCCAGGCGGTGCGCGTCGGCGGGCATATCTCGCTGATCGGCGTGCTGACAGGCGTGTCGGGCGACGTGCCGACCGCGGCGCTGATGGGCAAGCAGGCGCGGCTCCAGGGTCTGATTGTCGGCAGCCGCCGCGAACAGCAGGAATTCGTCCGCGCGCTTGAAGTGACCGGAATCAAGCCGGTAATCGACAAGCGTTTCCCGCTTGACCAGTTGGCCGAGGCGTTCAAGCTGCAGGCCGGCGGTGGGCACTTCGGCAAGATCGGGGTCGAATGGTAATGACCGGAACCGCGCTGGTCGCAGGCGCCGCCGGGATCATCGGCGACGCGGTGATGCGCGAACTGGACGGCAAGGACTGGACGGTGCGCGGTCTCGCGCGCCGTTCGATCCAGGGCCACGCGTCGATCCGGGCCGATCTGACGGATGCTGACGCGACCGCGGCCGCGCTGCGCGACGCCAAGGACACGACCCACGTCTTCTACGCCGCGCTCGCGCCCGATCCGGATCTGGCGACCGAGGCGACGCGCAACGCGGCGATGCTTGGTAATCTGCTCGACGGGCTCGAGGCGGCAGGCGCGCCGCTGCAGCGCGTGATCATCTATCAGGGTTTCAAGATCTACGGCATTCATCTCGCCGCGCACGTGCCGACGCCGGCGCGCGAGAGCGATCCGCCGCACATGCCGCCCAATTTGTACATGGCGCAGGAAGCCGAACTTCGCGACCGTGCCAGCCGCAGCCGCTGGGATTACGTCGCGCTGCGCCCCGATGTCGTCGTCGGCGATATCTGGGGCAACCCGATGAACATCGCGCTGGTGGTCGGCGCGTTCGCGGAAATCAGCCGTGCGCTCGGCGTGCCGCTGCGCTTCCCTGGTACGGACCGGGCGTTCAGGCAGCTCGTCCAGTTCACCGATTCCGGGCTGCTCGCGCGTGCGAGCCGCTGGGCGGCGACGAGCACGCGGGCAGGGGGCGAGGCGTTCAACGTCACCAACGGCGACACCTTCCGCTGGGAGCGGATGTGGGACGATGTCGCGCGCCATCTGGGCCTCGAGACCGCGACGCCGGTCCCGCTGAACCTCGCCAAGCATATGGCGGACAAGGGGCCGTTGTGGCGGTCGCTGGCGGAGAAGGCCGGGCTGGCGCAGCCGGACTATGACGGCCTGGTTGGCTGGGGCTTCGGCGACTTCATCTTCAACACCGAGACCGATGTCATCTCCGACGTGAACAAGATCTACGAACACGGCTTTACCGAGCGGATGAACTCGACCGAATCGTTGCTGAACGCGATCGACAGCCTCAAGCGCCAGCGCGTTCTTCCCTGATCCCAAGGACCTATTGATGAACCAGCATCCAGCCATCGCCGCGGACCGCGTGGCGGTGATCACCGGCGGCGCGAGCGGTATCGGGCTAGCCGCGGCGCACCGCTTCGGCGCGGCGGGTATGCGCGTCCTGATCGCCGACATCGACGACGCGCAACTGGCGAGCGCCGCCAGCGAACTGCTCGGCGCCGGGTTCACCGTGTCCGCGGTGCGCACCGATGTCAGCGATCCCGGCGACATCGCGGCGCTGCGCGATGCGGCCGAGGCGCTCGGCGAGGTGGCGGTGCTGATGAACAATGCCGGCCGCGAAGGCGGCGGCGGGATCCTGGCCGGTGCCGCCGTTTGGGAGCAGACGATCGCGACCAATCTGATGGGGGCGGTGTACGGTTTGCAGGCGTTCCTACCGGGCATGCTCGCCGCCGACTGGCCGTGCGCGATCATCAACACAGGGTCGAAGCAGGGCATCACGCTGCCGCCGGGCGACACCGCGTACAACGTCAGCAAGGCGGGGCTGAAGGCGCTGACCGAAAGCCTCGCGCACGATCTGCTGCCGACCGACGGGCGGGTGAGCGTGCATCTGCTGATCCCCGGCTTCACCTTTACCGGCTTCACGCGCCGTCGCGGCGTCGACGAGAAGCCGGACGCGGCGTGGACCGCTGAACAGGTCGTGGACTTCATGCTGCCCGCGATCGCGCGCGGCGATTTCTACATCCTCTGCCCCGACAACGACGTCGCGCGCGAGACCGACGTCCGCCGCATCGCCTGGGCCGCGGGCGACATCATCGATAACCGGCCGGCGCTGTCGCGCTGGCATCCCGACCACGCCGCGGCGTTCAAGGCGCATATGGAGCGCGACGCGTGACCGCCGCTGTGATCGCCGACACCGCGCCGCCCGCCGTCCGCCGCCCGTTCGTGCTCGCCGCGGTGATGGCAGCATCGTTCATGATCGCGATCGAGGCGACGATCGTCTCGACCGCGATGCCGCAGATCGCCGGGCAGCTCGGCAACCTCCAGCTCTATTCCTGGGTGTTCTCGTCGTTCCTGCTGGCGCAGACCGCGACCACCGTCGTGTTCGGCAAGCTCGCCGATCTCTATGGCCGACGTTCGGTGCTGCTGGTCGGGATCGGCATCTTCCTGCTCGGATCGATCCTCTGCGGGTTCGCCTGGTCGATGCCCGCGCTGATCGCGTTCCGGTTGATCCAGGGGCTCGGCGCGGGCGCGATCCAGCCGGTGTCGCTGACCGTGATCGGCGACCTGTATCCGGCGCACGAGCGCGGCACGGTGCAGGGTTGGTTGGCGAGCGTGTGGGGCGTGTCGTCGGTGATCGGGCCACTCGCGGGCGGGTTGATCATCCAGCATGTCAGCTGGGCGTGGATCTTCTGGATCAACGTGCCGATCGGCCTTGCCGCCGCCGCCGGCTTCTTCGTTTTCCTGCGCGAGACGGTGTCGACGGAGGAACGCAGCGTCGACGTCGTGGGCGCCGGGCTGTTCACGGTCGCGATCGCTTCGCTGATGGTCGCCCTGACCGAGGCGGGGGCGGGCAGGACGTCGGTGACGGTGGCGGCGGGCGTGGTGTTCGTGGTCGCAGGCGTGTTGTTCGTGCTGCAGGAACGCCGCGCGCGCGATCCGATGATCGCGTTCGGCCTGTGGGCGCATCGCTCGCTGGCGGCGACCAACGCCGCGACGTTGTTCAGCGGCATGGCGGTGATCGGGCTCACCACCTTCCTGCCGATGTACGTGCAGGCGGTGATGGGGAAATCACCGCTGGTCGCCGGCTTCATGCTGACCGCGATGGTGCTCGGCTGGCCGATCGCGGCGACCCTCGGGGCGCGCAATTTCGCGCGGTTCGGACTGCGGCCGATCCTGATCGCCGGCGCGACCCTGTTGCCGATCGGGGCGATCGCGTTCGTCGTTCTGGGACCGAATATGTCGCCGTTGGTCGCGGGGCTGGGGTCGCTGGTGATGGGGTTCGGCATGGGCTTCTTCAGCACCGCCGCCATCGTGCTGATCCAGGGCAGCGTCGGCTGGGCCGAGCGCGGCGCCGCCACCGCCTCCAACATGTTCGCGCGCAACCTGGGCAGCACGCTGGGCGCGACCGTGCTGGGGGCGGTGCTCAACGCCAGCCTGGCGCGCGGGCATGCCGGGTCGCTCGATCAGATCCAGCAATTGCTGGTGCGTCACGCTCCGGCAGCGGACTCCGCGGTCAGCCGCACGGCGCTGGCGCATGGCCTGCACCTGACGTTCTGGGGTGTTTTGGTGATCGCGGTAGCGACGCTGGTGTTGGCGCTGTTCGTGCCGCGGACGCACGAGCCAGCATCCTGACCATCAGGCCCCCACGCCGCGATCGTGCGCCCAGACGATCGCGGCGCTGCGGCGGTTGACGCCGATCTTCGCGTAAAGCCGGGCAACGTGGTTGCGGATCGTGTTGCGCGACAGGCCGAGCTGTTCGGCGATCGCACCGTCGTCCATGTCCTTGCACATCAGTTCTAGCACCTCGCGCTCGCGCTTGCTGAGGTCGGTGGCAGGAGCAGCGGCATCGACCCCCGCGCCCGGATTTCGCAGCGTCGCCAGCTTGTCCATGATCGAGCGGCTGAGCCAGTTGGCGTCCTGCATCACCGCCTCGATCGCCGCAACGAGCTCGATCTCGCCGCGGCGGCGTGCGGAGATGTCCTGATACACCCACAGCACGCAAGGGCTCCCGTCGCGGCTGATCCGCTCGGCGGAGACGAGGCAGTCGACCGCCTGGCCGTCCCGGCGGAGCAAGCGGACGTCATGCCCACGAAACCCGAACGACCCGCGGATCTCGTCTTCCAGTCCTTCGCGCTGTGCTGCGTCGTTCCAGAGCTGCAGGTCGTCGGCGACCCGGCCGAGCACGGCGCGTTCGTCATAGCCGGTCAGCGCGGTGAATCCCGTGTTCACCTGTGCGATGCGGTAGTCCGCTCCCTCGGTCAGCGCCATTGCGACCGGCGCCATCTCGAACACCGAGGCGAAGTGCCGTTCGCTGGCGCGCAGCGCGTGTTCCGCGCGCCGCCGCGGCTCCAGGTCGGCGAAGGTGAAGAGCAGGCAATCCTGGTTGGCGACCTCGATCGGTTGGCCTGCGAGCACCACCAGCGTGGTGTCGCCGCCCGCGAGCGGCAATTCGGCCTCGAGTTGCGGCACCGTCTCGCCTTGCGCGACACGCTCCTTGACGAACGCCTTGCGCTCGACCCCGGCCAGGAAGTCGAAGTCGAACAGCGTCTTGGCGACGATCTCGTCGCGGTCATGACCCGACAGGTCGAGGAACCCCTGGTTGACCAGCACGAACCGCTGGTCGGCGACGCGCAGGATCAGCGCGGGGGCGGGGTTGGCGTGGAACATCGCTTCGAACCGGTCCTCCGCATCGAAACGTTCGGAGACGTCGGTGATGACGAGCCCCAGGCAGTCCGGCTCGCCGCCATCCTCGTCCATCACGATGTCGCGCACCTGGTGCACCCAGCGCGGTTCGGCGGCGCCGACGGGGGCGACCTCGACGATCAGGTCCGGAAAGCTCTCGCCCGCCAGCAGCCGCATCAGCGGATAATCGCGGCGGTGGAGCCGGTGATGGTCGCGGTAGCGCAGGTCAAAGCGCGACGCATAATCGTCCGCGGTGGCACCCAGATCGTCCAGCGCACTGACGCCGTGCGCCTTGAGCGCGGCAGGGTTGGCGCTGAGTATCACGCCGGTCGGATCCATCAGGATCACCCCCTCGATCAACCCCTCCATCAGCTGTTCGAGATGATGGAGCGTGGGCGCGTGCAGCGGCTTCGGGCTGGGTTTCGTCATCCATGCTCAGCGCCGGGCGAGCACCGGAGTTCCCGGTGCCGGCATGCAAAAACACCAATATCATAGGTAGTTCGTCACCAATCCCAAATCATTGACGCGACGCGAGAAATGAACGGAACCGGGGACTTGCTGGTTGAGCATCCCGTACCATCCATCTGCACGGGAACTCAAAATGAACCTCATCATCCTCCTCATCGTCGGCGGTCTCATCGGCTGGGTTGCCAGCATGATCATGCGGACCGACGCGCAACAGGGGGTCTTCCTCAACATCGTCGTCGGCATCGTCGGCGCGCTGCTGGCGGGCTTCATCATCACGCCGCTGATCGGTGGTGCATCGATCATGGACGGCGCGCTCAACATCCAGTCGATCCTGATCTCGCTGGTCGGCGCGGTGATCCTGCTCGCGATCGTCAACATGATGCGTCGCGGTTCGGTTCGCTGAACCCACCGACGTCGTCACCCTCATTCCCTTATCCACGGAGGCCATCATGATCGTTCGAGTGTTTGCGACCGCGGGGGCGATGCTGCTGGCATCGACCGCCTTCGCCCAGACCGCCACCCACGCCGGCGCCCACAATCCCGCCGTCAAGGACAGCGACGCCGCGCATGTCGCGGCACCCGCCAGCGGCGCTAATTCCTTTTCGCAGGACCAGGCGCGTGGCCGGATCACCAAGGCCGGTTACCGCGCAGTGTCGACGCTGGCCAAGGACAAGGACGGCGTCTGGCGCGGTACCGCGATGCGCGGCGGCAAGAAGGTCCATGTCGGGCTCGATTACAAGGGCAACGTGACCACGCGCTGATCCCATCTTCAGGAGAGATACGATGACCACGACCATTACCCGCCTGTTCGACAACTACGCCGACGCAACCGCGGCCCTCCACGATCTCGAACGCCTCGGCGTCCCCCACAACGCGGTCAGCATCGTCGCGAACAACGCCGATGGCGCACATGGCGATGCGGCGGCTGCAATCGGTGACGTCAACGACCATGGCGACGTCAGCCGCGGCGTATCGACCGGCGCAGCGCTCGGCGGTGTTGGCGGGTTGCTCGCGGGTCTGGGACTGCTTGCCATTCCCGGGCTCGGGCCGATCGTTGCCGCCGGTTGGCTGGCATCGACCGTGGTCGGCGCCGGGATCGGTGCTGCCGGCGGCGCGGCGACGGGCACGATCGTCGGCGCGCTGAAAGAGGCGGGTCACACCGACGAAGAGGCGCACGTCTATTCGGAGGGCGTCCGCCGCGGCGGCACCCTGCTCAGCGCGCGTGTCGACGATGCGCTGGCCGCCGATGCGGAAGCGGTGCTCGAGCGCAACCAGTCGGTCGACGCGGCAACGCGTGGCGCGGCATACCGCCAGAGCGGTTGGGAGCGTTTCGACGACGCTGCACCGGCGTATACTCACGACGAAGTGACCGCCGAGCGTGACCGCTATCGCACGACGCCGAGCGCCTATTGATGGATTGCTCTTTCGGCGCGTTTCGAGGCAGATAGGGCGGGGCCGCGTGTTCAGGCGGCTTTCGAATTACGGAGTATAGTGCATGAAGAAGTTTGTTACGCTCGCCGTCATGGCCGGCCTCGCATCGCTCGCCGCCTGCAACAGCAGCCCGCGCGAGAATGCCGCCGACACGATCGAGTCGAACACCGAAGCGGTTGCCGACAACATTGAAGACGCAGCCGACAACGCGACCACGACGGCTGGCGAAGAAGGCCTCGAGAACAAGGCCGATGCGGTTCGCGCGACGGGCCAGAACCAGGCCGACGACATGCGCACGAATGACCCGGACACGAACCTGTCCAACGGCATCTGACGCAAACGCGTCTGACGATTCGGAGGGCGCTCGCAGCGATGCGGGCGCCCTTTGCTTGTGTGCCGCACACGGGCGGCGTTTAGGTCGACATGCGTCTGGACGTTCGATTGTGCGTGCCGGCAAGCTGTGTCTTACTTGCCCCGGAAACCCCGGGCAGCAGCCCGGGCGGGGAACGTTATGCGCGGTATCAAGGCTTTGGCAGCGGCGCTGCTGCTGGTTCCCGGTTCCGCATTTGCGCAAGGCGACGAGATCGTCGTGCAGGGCCGCCGGTTCCAGCCCAGCGACTGGCGTGAAGCCGAGACCGCGCACGTCGTGGTCCTGAGCGATGGGCGCGAGGGCGAGGTGACGGAGATCGCGCACAACCTCGAGCGGCTCCATTTCTTGTTGTCGGTTCTGCTGGACCGCGCGCAGAAACCCGACGAGACGGTCAAGCTGCGCGTGACGCTGATTGGCGGTGCTGCCGAGTTCCAGGCGATGAGCTTACGCAATCTGCGCTGGCAGCAGGGTCCGTTCAATCCGGCGTTCGACCTCAGCCGCTATTATGATCCGCGCGAGGACGGCGCGGTGCTCGCGACGACGCGGATCGACCAGAAGGCGGTGATCGAACGCGGCACGAACATGGCGCTCCTTGGGCTGCAACTGCCGGGGGCCGGCGCCGCGGAAAGTGGTGGCGCGATCGCCGCACAGAGCGCGCTGTTCGGCTTGCAGAGCGCGCCCGACCTGATCGCACCCGCCAACGAACTGTCGGTGCCGATCTCGGCGGAGACGATGATTTATGCGGGGTTCGCGCAGCATTATCTGCAGACGTTCTTCCCTGTCGCCTATCCGCGCTGGTACCTCGACGGTTTCGGGCAGATATTCTCGACGCTGGTGACGCGCGGCGACGGCGTGATGGAATATGGCCGCGCGCCCGAAGGCAGCACCACCGTGCTGCGCAGTTTCGGCAGCTATTCGTTGCCCGACGTGCTCAGCGGCCGCTATCTCGAACAGCCGGGCAAGCGGACGCGGTGGACGCCGGTTCACGCCTGGATGCTCACCCACTTCCTGTTCTTTTCGAGCGAGCGAAACGGCCAGCTCCGCCAATATCTGAAGGCGATCGCCGCCGGCATCCCCGCCGATCAGGCGATGACCGCGTTCGGCGACATGGACGTGCTGGCCAAGGACCTGAAGCGCTATTTCCGCGCGAAAAAGCCGTATGAACGCATGACCTATCCGGCCACCAATGCCGAAGCACCGATCGTCCGGCGGTTGACGATGGCGCAGGCGGCGTTCGTGAAGGGCCGTCTCGAGCTGGGGTCGCGGGTCGAGATACCGCCCGCGCCGTCCGCCGACGCCGATCCTGCGGTGGCGAAGCAAATGATCAGGGCGCGTGCCGAGGCGCTCGAACAGCGCGACAAATGGCTGCAACGCCTGCGGGCCGACGCGACCCGGTACGCGGGCGATCCCGATGCGCAGCTCCTGCTCGCCGAGGCCGAATGCCGCAGCGGCAACGCCGCCGAATGCCGCAGCGCCGCCGATCGCGCGCTGGCGCTGATGCCGGGCAGCGCGGCGGCGCTGACGTGGAAGGGCAGCGCGATCGCACAACTGGCGGCCGTAGCGCCGGGCGCGGAGCGCGCCACCGCGCTGCGCGAGGCGCGAGCGACGATCGGCCGCGCCAACCGGCTCGATACCGACGCCCCGTTGCCGCTGGTCGCCTATTATCGCAGCTATGTCGTGGCGGGCGATCCGCCGCCGAGCATCGCCATCGACGGGCTTACCAAGGCGCTGATGGTGGTCCCGAATTCTCCGACCACGCGACTGGCACTTGGCACCGCGCTGGCCCGGCGCGGTGACGCGGTGGCGGCGCGGACGGTTCTGCGGCCGGTGGCGCTCGGCGGGTATGAGTCCCCCGAGCGCGGGGGTGCGAAGGCCGTGCTGGCGGCGCTGCCGACGCCCTGATCGGCTCGCGGCCCGCGGGACGCATGCCGGAGATTTCCTCCCCCGTTCGCTCGGGGCGAACGGGGGAGGAGCGTCAATCCTCGCGGTTACTTGTCCGCCCGGATCAGTTCGGTCGCGGCGAGATGCTCGGCCAGGAACCACACTTGCGGTTCGTTGGTGCGGATGATGTCGCTGACCAGCAGGTCGTTGGTACCGTCGTCGCCCGATTCGTCGGCCTGTTCGGCGCCCTCATGCGCCTGGCGCAGGATGATCTCATGCGCTTCGAGCAGCCGCGCGAGCTGCGTCGGCACGTCCTCGCGGCCCTTGGGCGGGCGGGGGATGCGGGTCATCTCGGCGACATCGGGCGCCATTGCGATGCTGATCCCGCCCAGCGCCATGATCCGCTCGGCGATGGTGTCGACCAAGGCTGCCTGCGCTTCGTAATGCGTGTCGAGCAACAAATGCAGTTGATAGAAGGTCGCGCCCGACATCTGCCAGTGATGCTTCTTGTACATGTCGCGCAGCGTCATCGTGTCGGCCAGCACCTGGTTGAGGATCGCTACGCTCTGCGCGCGCGCATTGTCTTCGAGTGCGATCGGCAAATTCTTCAGCGTGCCATAGGGTTGGATTTCGCGGTAGGCGACCTTGTACTGCGGTTGCGCTTCGGCGTTTGCGGCGGTCTTGGCGACTTTTACCGGCTTCTTGGCCATTGGATATCCTGTCTGCTGGAGTGAAACCTGATCCAGCGATCTTCGGTCACACGGTCGTGCGGCGCAAGTCTGATCCCGGCGCCGCCGTGCCAGTACCTATTCGCACCGATTTCCGATCGGGTTGCGCTTTTCGTTCGCGCGGCCGCTTGCCACTCTGGCCGGCGATCAGGGGGCGGGGGCTTCGATGGGACGCGTTTCGTACGCCGCGGTCGCCGCGGCTTTGCTGCTCGGCGGTTGCACGCATACCAAGCAGCTCGCCGATATCGGTTTCCAGCCGCCCGAGGGCAGCTATCGGCTGATCGTGATGCGTCCCGACGTGTCGGTTGGCCTGTTGACCGCGGGCGGGGCGGTCGAGCCGCGCGAGGAATGGACCACCGCGGCGCGCGCCAACATCCTGCGGGCCATCGAAGCGCAGCAGGCTGGGCGCGGCGGCACCGTCACGATCGCTGCGACGCGCGACGTCACCGGTTCGGATCCGACCGCGGTCGCCGATCTCGACCGGCTCCACGGCGCGGTCGGCACCGCGATCCGTATCCACAAATATGGCGGACTTTCGCTGCCGACGAAGAAGGGACGGTTCGACTGGACGCTCGGCGACGACGCGGTGCGGTTCGGGCTCGCGACCGGCTATGACTATGCGCTGTTCCTACATGCCGAAGACAGTTTCGCGAGCACGGGGCGGGTCGCGGTGCAGGCGCTGGGCATGCTCGGCTGCGTCGTCGGCTTCTGCGTCGTCGCGCATGGCGGGCAACAGGCGGCATTCGCGTCGCTGGTGGACCTGAAGACCGGTCGGGTCGTCTGGTTCAACGCGCTGAATTCGAGCGTCGGCGACATCCGCGAGCCTGCCGGTGCGGACACGATGATCGCGAAACTGCTCGACCGGATGAAGCCCGGCAAGCGCGTGATGGCCGCAGCGCGATGACCACCCGCCGCGTGTTCGTCGTGGGCGGGGTGTGCGGTTGCGCCTTCCACGGTGCCGCGGTTGCCGAACACATCCGCCCTGCGGCGATGCACGCGCTGATCGGGCCCGATTATCGCCCCGCCGATGCCGACGAACGCGGGCTGTGGCAGGATCTCGGCCGGCTCGAGACCGAGATCGCGTCGTCGAACCGATTACTGCAGTCCCCCGACATGCAACGCTACACGGAGGGTGTGATGGCGCGCTTGCTCGGCGACCGCGCGCGTGAGACGCGGGTCTATCTGATCCACGATGCCGAGTTCAACGCGTCGATGGCACCGAACGGGATGATGATCGTCAATACCGGGCTGCTCGCGCGGTGCCGCGACGAGGCGCAGTTCGCGACCGTGCTCGGCCATGAATGCGCGCATTATCTGCGCCGTCATTCGCTCCAGCGCTGGCGCGACACGCGGACCAAGACCGGGATCATGGCGTTCGTCGGCGCGGGGACCGGCGTGGTGGCGGGCGTCGCAGCGGGGGTGGGGGGCGACGCGCGGACCTGGATCGATCTCGCCAACGCGATCAACGGCGCGCTCGTCCTGTCGATCCTTCGGTTCAGCCGTGAACAGGAGGCGGAGGCCGACGCCTATGGCATCGCGCTGATCGACGCAGCGGGGTATCCGCCCGACGCCGCGGCGGCGATGTGGCGGCAGGTGATCGAGGAACGTCGCGCCAGCGCGCGCGCGCGCGACAAGCGCTACCGCGATAAGGCGCGAAACGCGCTGTCTACGCATCCGCCGAGCGCGGAGCGGATGCTCGACCTGTCGGCGTCGGCGCGCGAACTGGAGGCGGCGTCGGTCCCCCCGCGTCGGTATGACGGGCGCCGTTCCGAATGGCTCGCCGCGGTCGCGCCGCTCCGCGCGCAGCTGCTCGACGAGCAGATCAAGCTCAACGATCCGGGTGCCAGCCTCTATCTCGTCGCCGCGCTCGCGCAAGGACAGTGGGACGGCCTGCTGCGCTATTATGAGGGCGAGGCGTATCGGCTGCGCGACGAACCCGGCGACGCCGTGCGCGCAACCGCCGCCTATGCCCAGGCGGTGGGTTTCAGCGACGCGCCGCCCGAGGCGTGGCGTGCCAACGGCTATGCGTTGCTCAAGGCGGGCAATGCCGAACAGGGTCGGGCATCGCTGGCACGGTATCTCGACCGCAAACCCGATGCGACCGACGCGGCGATGGTCCGCTTCGTGCTCGCGCCATGAGGAGCCCGCCGATGCGCGCATTCCCCCTCGTCCTGCTGCTCGCGCTCGCCGCCTGCGCGCCGCGCTATACGTTGGTGCCGCCGTCTACCGTCGCGGTCGCGAAGAACGGCATGCGCGTGCATCCCGGCACCGCGTGGAACAGGGCGCCGAAGGGGCGGCACGATATTGCCTGGGAAGAGAATTGGACCGCGAACGGCCCTGGTCTCGATTCGATCGGGTTCATCGGCGGGCTGCCCGATGGCGAGGCGATCGCCAAGCAGCGCCGCAAGGCCGACCGCCAAGTGCCGGTGTTCCGCGCGACGATGAGCCCGCAGGATCTCGTCGCGATGATCGAGAGCTATTACCGGATCCGCGCCGGCGCCGCGCTGTTCGAGACCCGCGGCGTCGCGCCTGTCACCTTCCTGGGGCAGCCCGGACTGCAATTCGACTTCGCCTATGTCGGCGCGGACGAGGTCAAGCGGCGCGGCCGTGCGGTGCTCGCGGTGGTCGACGGCAAATTCTACTGTGCCTCGCTCGACGGCGCCGAACTCCATTACTTCGACGCCGCGCTACCCGAGTTCGACGCGATCACGCGGTCCGCCACCCGCCGTTGATCTTGACGAAACGCCATCCGGGGGGAAAGCGGCTGCGATTGGAGATGCGCATGACCGAAGTCCCGTTGATCGCCGGAATCGAACTCGGCGGCACCAAATGCATCTGCATCCTCGCGCGCGGCCCCGGCGAGATCGAGGAGACGGTGCGGATCCCGACGACGCGACCCGACGAGACACTCTCCGCGATCGAGGCGGTGCTCGACCGCTGGAGCGGGTTCGTCGCGATCGGAATCGCCAGCTTCGGCCCCGTCTCGATCGACCGGCATGCGGCCGACTATGGGCATATCACCTCGACCCCCAAGCCGGGCTGGGCCGGCACCGACATCGCCGGGCGGCTGCAGCGACGCTACGGCGTGCCGACCGGGTTCCACAGCGACGTCGTCGGCGCGGCGCTCGCCGAAGCCCGCTGGGGCGCCGCCAAGGGGTTAGCCGACATCGCCTATGTCACCGTCGGCACGGGGGTCGGCGCCGGGATGATCGCGGGCGGGCGCCCGGTCGACGGGCTGACCCACAGCGAACTCGGCCATATCCGCCCGGTTCGCGTGCCCGGCGACGACTGGATCGGCGCGTGTCCGTTCCACGGTGCCTGCGTCGAGGGGCTCGCGGCGGGGCCGGCGATCGCCGCGCGGATCGGCCACCCGGCCAACGAGGCGCCCGCCGATCATCCGGTGTGGGATGGCGTCGCGCACGCGCTCGGCCAGTTGCTGCACGTGCTCGTGCTCACCGGAATCCCGCGGCGGATCGTGATGGGCGGCGGGGTGATGGGGGCGACGCATCTGTACCCGCGTGTCCGAGCGGCGATGACGCGCAGTCTCGGCGGTTACGTGACCCTGCCAGACGTGGCGCTGACCGACAACTTCGTCGTGGCGCCGGCGCTTGGCGACAATGCCGGGCCGCTGGGTGCGATCGTGCTCGGAGATCAGGCATTGCAAGATCAGCAAAATGGTTCTTTTACGAGAGTTTAACCACATCCGCCTACCCGCGCTCAGCAAGACAGAGCGTTAAGGTTTGCGTCCTCAGACGCGACGACCTGCCGCCGAGGAGCGGATGTTTCGATGCGTATTTTGATCGTGGATGACGAGCCCGGGATGCACGACAGCTACCGGCGCAGTTTCGCCGGCCAGCGATCGGACCGCAGCACCGCGCTCGGCGCGATGGCCGCCGACCTGTTCGGCACCGACGTCGCGATCGCCGACGATTCGCTCGCGTTCACGTTCGTCCACGTCAATCAGGGCCTCGTTGCGATCGTGCGGGTCGAACAGGCGTTGGCGGCGAACGACCCGTTCGCGGTCGCGTTCATCGACGTGCGGATGCCGCCGGGCATCGACGGCCGCGAGACCGCGCGGAAGATCCGCACGCTCGATCCCGATATCAACCTGGTCATCGTCACCGGCTATTCCGACTATCTACCGGTCGAGATCAGCAAGGTCGCCGGCCCGGCCGACAAGATCTTCTATATCGCCAAACCGTTCGAAGTGGCCGAGATCGTCCAGGCCGCGACCGCGCTCTCCCGCCGCTGGCAGATCGACCGCGATCTGGCGCAGGCCCGCGCGACGCTTGCCGAACAGGTCGTCCAGCTCGAACAACAGGCCGCCGAGCTCGCCGCGAACGAAAGCCGCGCGCTGCACCTGGCGACGCACGACTCGCTGACCGACGCACCCAACCGTCTCGCCTTCCTGCGCGCACTCGCCGAGCGCACCCGCTGCGACGGACTGTTCGCGACCGTGATGGTCGATCTCGATCGCTTCAAACTGGTCAACGACACGCTCGGCCATCTCGCCGGCGACGCGCTGATCCGTGAGATCTGCGCGATCTTGAACCGCTCGACGCCCGACGGCGCGATCGTCGCACGGCTTGGCGGCGACGAATTCGGGATCCTGTTCGATACGCCCGGCGAAGACGCCGCGGTGATGGCGTGCAACCGCGTGATCGCGGCCTGCGCGGTCAGCGTGCAGCTGTTCGGCAGTTCGGTACGCGCCGGCGCGTCGGCGGGGCTCGTCGTCACGCGCGGCGGGCAGGGCGGCGACCCCAACGACGTGATGCGCCACGCGGATCTCGCGCTCAACGACGCCAAGCGCGGCGGGCGTGGCCTGGCCCGGCTGTTCGACGAAAGCATGGACGAAGGCATCCGCTTCCGCCGTCGTGTCGAGGGGGGGCTCGGCAAGGCGATCGAGCGCCGCGAACTCAGCCTGGTCTACCAGCCGATCGTGGCGCGCGACACGGTCGCGGTCATCGGCTTCGAAGCATTGTTGCGTTGGAACACCACCGAATATGGGCCGATCACGCCCGCCATCTTCATCCCGATCGCGGAGGAATCGAACCTCATCCACGAGCTTGGCGATTGGGTGCTGCAGGAAGCGCTGGACGTGATGAAACAGTGGCCGGGTCAATATGTCTCGGTCAATTTCAGCCCGCGTCAGTTCCGCCGTCACAATTTCGTCGGCCACGTCATGGAAACCGTGCTGCGCGCCGGGGTCGAGCCCGCGCGGCTGCAGATCGAGATCACCGAGACCGCGATCTTCGACGACGCCGAACGCGCCGCCGAGACGCTATACAAGCTGCGTCAGATGGGGTTCCGGATCGCGCTAGACGATTTCGGCACCGGCTATTCCAGCCTCTACAACATCCGCAAATTCGCGCTCGATTGCCTCAAGATCGACCGGTCGTTCATCGACGGCATGGGCCGAGAGCGCGAGAGCGCGGCGATCGTCCATTCGATCATCCAGCTCGGCCGTGCGCTTGGGTTGGGCGTGATCGCGGAGGGCGTCGAGACCGAGGCACAGGTCCAGGCGCTCCGGGTTGCGGGCGCGAGCCATCTGCAGGGGCATTTCTTTTCGGCCCCGGTCGCCGCGGACCGCGCGCGCGCGATGGCCGAAGCCGGTCATGTCGGCGGCACCGTCGACGATCAGGTCGGCTTGGGGGGCGGGGCGCTCGGCTGATGCGCCGCCCGCGGCCTGTATCGCTTGGCGCCAAGCTGGTGCTGATCATGACCTCGGTGGGCGCCGCCGGGGCGCTCGCCATCACGCTACTGCTCGCGTGCATCATCATGCCGAGCTTCGAGACGCTCGAGGTCAAGGCGATCGCCAGTCGTGTTGAGCGCACCGGCGCCGCGCTCGCCCGGATCGAAGCCCATGCGGAAATCGCCGCACGCGATTATGGCAGTCAACGGCTGAACCCGGATTCCATGGAACGCCTCGCCGGTCCGCCGGTAGAGCACGATACCGGAGCGCCTGGGCTGGCCTATGTCAGGTCGAACGGCGGCACCGTTCTCGCCTATTGGCGCGATCCCCGCACGGGCGCCGACCGGCCGGCCATGCGCCGCGCGTTGCTTGCCGCGATTGTCGGATTCGATCTGCCGGTGGCGCTTGCGGGCCGGAACGCGCGGGGTTTCTACGCGCGCGTCGGCAACGGCGTCGCGGCGATCGGACTGGCGCGCGTGCTCGGCGTCGAGGGGGCCGGGCCGCCGGGCGGCTATGTCGTCGTTGCCCATATGGTCAGCGCACGGCGGCTTTCCCAGCAGCTCGGGTTGCGCGCGCAGATCGACGCGGCGGCGGTTGGCGATAGCGTGACCGTCACCAAAGCCCACCGGACGCTGTCGATCGCGGTGCCGATGATCGGGGTCGACCGCCATGCGGTCGCCGCTGCGCGGCTCGATGTGCCGCGCGAGGTCGCGTTGCTCGGCGCCCGGGTCTTGCTGCTGGCGGTGGCGGGGTCGATTCTGTTGCTGCTGTTGGTGCTGGTCGTGCTGCGCCGCCTGATCGCGCGCCTCGTGCTGCGCCCGCTCCGCCGGATCGAGGATCATATGCAACGCGTCCCCGCCTCGGGCTCGCTGGCGCTGCTCCAAGAGGACGGCCGGGAGGATGAGATCGGCGCGCTCGGGCGCAGTTTCAACACGATGCTGCAGCAGCTGCGCGATCTGCGCGAACGGCTCGAGGTCCAGTCGTTCGATCTGGGGCGCAGCGAAAGCGCGGTCACCGTCATGCACAATGTCCGCAATGCGCTGAACCCGATCAGCACCATCCTGAGCCAGGGGTTGGCGCAGGAGCCGCCGATCGACCGCACCGTGCTCGATCGCGCGGTGGCCGAGCTCGCGCGCGACGATGTGCCGCCAGCGCGGCGTGACAAGCTCGCCGCGTTCGTCACCGCCGCAATCGAGGCGGACGACCATGGTCGCAGCGTCACGCGGCGTGAACTCGCGGTCGGACGCGAGGCGATGACGCATGTGCTCGACATCATCGGCCAGCAGCAAAGGGCGGCGCACGAGCGGCCGATGCTCGAGGTCTGCGACGTGACCGACATCATCGCGCGCAACGCGACGATCGCACGCTATGCGGAAGGCGCGTCGATCGCGTTCAGCTTCCCGAGCGAACCCCATTACGTCCTCGCAAGCCGGGTGATCCTGAGCCAGGTGATCGGCAACGTGTTCGGCAATGCCGCCGAATCGATCGTCGCGCGCGGCCGTGGCAGCGGGACGATCGCCGCCACCGTGCATGTCGAGGATGGACATGTGGCGCTCGAGATCCGCGACGATGGGGAGGGGTTTTCGCCCGAGATCGGTGCGCTGCTGTTCCAGCGCGGCTTCTCGACACGGGCGCACAAATCGGGCGGACTTGGCCTCCACTGGTGCGCCAATTCGATGACCGCGATGGGCGGCGGGCTCCGGCTGTCCAGCGAGGGATGGGGGTGTGGCGCCGTCGCGATCCTGACGCTGCCGGCCGCGAATGCCGAGTCCGCGGGGCGTCCCGTGCTCGTCCAGGATGCGGCGGGTACCGACATTATTCCAGCGTAACCGAAGCCCGATGCGAGGCGCCGTTGCGTCCGTGGGGCCGCCCGGCCCGGGGGCAGTGTCTTCAGAGCGGCGCCGGCTTACAGCGGCAAACCCGGTTGCACCTCGACCACGTCTTCGCCGACGATCCCCGACAGCGTCAGCCCCAGCAGCCGCACGCCGTCGGGGACCGGCAGCTGCGCGGTCAACAGCTCCTGCCCCGCGGCGAGGAACGCCGCCTTGTCCGACACCGCGCGCGTGAACGAGCGGGCGCGCGTGATCGTCCGGAAATCGGCGTGACGCAGCTTCAGCGTCACCGTCCGCCCCTTGGCATCGTGGCGCGCGATCCGCACCCAGGCGGCCTCGGCGACCCGCTCCATCGCATCGCGCAAGTCGGCGGGATCGGTCAGATTCGTCTCGAACGTGCGTTCCGCGCCGACCGACTTGGCGACGCGGTTGACGCGCACGGGTCGATGATCGACGCCGCGTGCCGCGCGGTAGAGATAGTCCGCGGAGCTGCCGAAATGCGCTTGCAGGAAGGCCAGGGGCTGGTCACGCAGGTCGGCGCCGGACAGGATGCCGAGCCGCTCCATCTTCTGCGCGGTGACCGGCCCGACGCCGTGGAAGCGTTTCACCGGCAACGACGCGACGAAGGCCGCGCCCTTGTGCGGCGGGATCACGCAGATGCCGTCCGGCTTGTTCTGGTCCGATGCGAGCTTGGCGATGAACTTGTTGTAGCTGACCCCGGCCGACGCGGTCAGCCCGGTGGCCTCGCGGATCCGCGCACGGATCTCTTCGGCGATCGCCTTGGCCGATCCGAGCCCGCGGATATCGTCGGTGACGTCCAAATACGCCTCGTCGAGCGATAGCGGTTCGACCAGCGCGCTGTAATCGGCGAAGATCGCGCGGATCTGATCCGACACCGTCTTGTAGACGTCGAACCGCGGCCTGACGAAGATCAGGTCGGGGCAGCGCCGGATCGCGGTCACCGACGGCATTGCGCTGCGCACCCCGAACACGCGCGCTTCGTAGCTCGCGGCAGCCACCACGCCGCGCGCGCGCGACCCGCCGACCGCGACCGGTTTGTCCCGGAGCGCCGGGTCGTCCCGCTGTTCGACCGATGCGAAGAAGGCATCCATGTCGACATGGATGACCTTGCGCTGCACGGGCGGCAGGGTAGAGGGGGCGCGGTCGGGCATCGTCCGGCATAGATAGGCGGCAAACGGTTCCCATGACAGACCGTCTGGCTGCATCATACTAGGGGCGCTGATGCGGGTCGGAACCGAGTGCTGGCGGATCGAGGAAGCGCGGCGGATGGCCGTGATCGTCGATGCCGAGGATTATTTCCACCATGCGCGCGTCGCCATGATGGGGGCGAAGCGTCGGATCATGTTGATCGGCTGGGATTTCGATGCGCGCATCAGCCTGGAGCCCGGCATCGTTCGCGAGGGTGAGCCTCGCGCGCTCGGCGACTTCATCTACTGGCTGGTCGAGCGCGAACCCGATCTCGAAGTGTTCCTGTTGCGCTGGGATACCGGCGCGATCAAGGCGCTGTTCCGCGGGTCGACGATATTCACGATGGCCAAATGGATGCGCCACCCCCGCATCCACACCAAGCTCGATGGCCACCATCCGACCGGCGCGTCGCATCACCAGAAGATCGTCATTATCGACGACAGCTTTGCGTTTTGCGGCGGGATCGACATGACCGGGGACCGCTGGGACACGCGCGCGCACCTCGACGACAACCCGTTGCGCATTCAACCCTCGGGCAAACCGTACAAGCCCTGGCACGACGCGATCAGCGCGGTGGAGGGCCCGATCGCGGTGGCGCTGGGCGAGCTGTTCCGGCGGCGCTGGGGGCTCGCGGGAGGCAAGCCGATGAGCGACCCCGCGCCCGGCGACCAATTCTGGCCCGAGGGGCTGCCGGTCGATTTCGAGGGGCAGCAGGTCGCGATCGCGCGGACCGAACCCGAAATGCCCGATCAGCCGGCCGTGCATGAGAGCGAGGCGCTGTTCCTCGCGCAGATCGCCGGGGCGAAGCGGCACCTGTACATCGAGAGCCAGTATTTCGCGTCGCGCCGGATCGCCGAGACGATCGCGCGTCGGCTCGACGAACCGGACGGTCCGGAGATCGTGATCATCAACCCCGAAAGCGCGCAGGGCTGGCTCGAGCCGATCGCGATGGACACTGCACGTGCCCGGCTGATGACGGCGCTGGGGCACCGCGATGTGCACCAGCGACTGCGGATGTATCACCCCTATACCGAGGGCGGCGTACCGATCTATTGCCATGCCAAGATCCTGATCGCGGACGAGTCCGTGTTCCGGCTCGGCTCGTCGAACATGAACAACCGTTCGCTGCGGCTCGACACCGAATGCGACCTGGCGATCGAGGCGTCGGACGACGCCACCGCAACCTGCATCGGCAAGATCCGCGACGCGCTCATCGCCGAGCATCTCGGTGTCGAGGTCGCTACGGTCAGCGACGCGATCGCGGAAACCGGCTCGCTGCTCGCGACGATCGAACGCCTGCGCGGCGAGGGCAAGACGCTGCGCCCCTATGAAGTCCCCGATCTTACCACGGTCGAGGCGTGGCTTGCCGACAACGAGGTGCTCGATCCCGAAGGGCCCGAGGAAATGTTCGAATTATTGAACAAGCGCGGCCTGTTCCGGCGCTGGCGGCACCGCCGACAGTAGCGAAGACGAACCGCGACGGGGCGGGTCGCGGCGGCTATCCGTGCTGGAGGCCGATCGTGGGTTCGGGTTGGGGCGGCTCGGTTCCGAACAACACCCATTTGAGCGCTTCGTCGATGATGGACGCGAAGCGGGCATAGGCTGGAGAAAGATCCGCTGGACCTGAAGCCGGACGAGCGTCGTGCCCGTGACGATCGCCAACGCGCGCACGCGTTTCATCAGCTTCAGCAGCTGTTCCATCGAGGCGATCATGTCCTGCGACTGTACGGGGCATTGGGATACGTCGATGATCAGCGCATAGTTGTCGAGCTTGGCCTCGGTGATCGTCGTTATGAGCTCGCCGACCAGGCGTTCGGTATCAGAGACGCCCAGCATGGCGTTCATCTGGATCCGAACCAGGGCGTGGATCGGGTCGAAGGCAATCTTGTACATGCTGGCCTCCGTGCTCAGCGCCTTACCGCGCGCGCATGGAAAATCCGTTGACGGCGGCGCTCCGCCGGGTGTGGGTCAGGCGTTCCGTGCGTTGCGCCGACGGCCATGGTCTGCGACCATCACGGTCATGGGCGCCGCGCCGCCGCCTGGCACGGCCACAGCGCATAGAGGATCACCGCATGACGATCATCGTCCACCATCTGAACAATTCGCGGTCGCAGCGTGTGCTGTGGATGCTCGAGGAACTCGGGCTGCCGTATGAGATCAAGCGGTATCAGCGCGATGAGAAGACGATGCTCGCGCCGCCCGAACTCAAGCAGGTTCATCCGCTGGGGAAGTCCCCCGTGATCGAGGATACCGACGCGGACGGTTCCGTGATCGCCGAGACCGGCGCGATCGTCGAATATCTGGTCGACAAGGCGGATGGCCGGCTGGGCGCACCGGCGAAGCGCGCCGACGCGCTGCGCTACCGGTTCTGGCTGCATTATGCCGAAGGGTCGCTGATGCCGCCGCTGCTGCTGAAGCTCGTGGTCGGTCGGATCCCGGTGTTCGGCAAGGTCGCGCTCAAGCGGATCCAGCCGATGATCGACGTGCATCTCGACTATGTGGAATCCGAACTCGCGCAGCGACCCTGGTTCGCGGGTGCTGAAATGACCGCTGCCGACATCATGATGAGCTTCCCGCTCGAGGCCGCACGCAGCCGTGCCGGGCTCGATACATCGCGCCCGGCGACGATCGCGTGGTTGGCGAAGGTGCATGCGCGGCCGGCGTATCAGGCTGCGCTCGCGAAGGGTGGGCCCTACGCCTACGCATAAGGTCGGCCGCTACCCGTTCCGTCGGCCCCGTTTCGTCACCCCCCGTTTCGTCACCCCAGCGAAGGCTGGGGTCTCCCGTTGGTGCCGCAGCACCCGCCCCGGGGAGACGCCAGCCTGCGCTGGCATGACGGTCGCGGGGAGGGCGTGTCGATGGCTTTCAGCCTTCAGCCGTGGCCGCCCAGCCCATGGCTCGGCGCGTGCGGTGGTTCGATATCCACCGGCTCGGGTGGGTCGAGTTCGCCTTCCCAGCGCGCGACGACGCTCGCCGCGACGGCATTGCCGATGACGTTGGTCGCGCTGCGCCCCATGTCGAGGAAATGGTCGACCGCGAGGATCAGCAGCAGCCCGGCCTCGGGAATCTTGAACAGCGGCAGCGTCGCGGCGATCACCACCAGCGACGCGCGCGGCACGCCGGCGATGCCCTTTGACGTCACCATCAGCACCAGCAGCATCGTCACCATCTGCCCCAGCGACAGGTCGATGCCGTACGCCTGCGCGATGAACAGCGACGCGAACGTCATGTAGATCATCGACCCGTCGAGGTTGAACGAATAGCCGAGCGGCAGCACGAAACTGGAGATCTTCGGCGGCACCCCGAACCGGTCGAGCGCCTCGAGCGTGCGCGGATACGCCGCCTCCGACGACGCGGTGGTGAAGGCGAGCAGCAGCGGCGCGCGGATATAGCCCACCAGTTCGCCCATCCGGCGCCCTACGAACAGATAACCGAGCCCGATCAGCAGCACCCAGAGCAGGGCGAGCCCGATATAGAAGGTCAGCATGAAATAGCCGAGATCGCCGATCACCCCGGGGCCGCGCTCTGCGAGCGTGGCGGTCACCGCGGCGAACACCGCGAACGGCGCGAACCGCATCACGTAATCGGTGATCTGCAGCATCACCGTCGCCAGCGCGTCGATCGCGCGGACCAGAGGCGCGGCCTTTTCGCCGACCGCGGTGATCGCGACGCCGACGAACAGCGACATGATCACGATCTGCAGAATCTCGTTCTCGGCCATCGCCTGGATCATCGAGGACGGCACGATGTGCGTGACGAACTTGGCGATGTCGAACGCGGCCTGGTCGACGCCGCTCGACGCGGTGACGGGCGGCAGCGGCAGGTCGAGCCCGACGCCGGGGTGGAACAGATTGACCAGGATCAGCCCGAGCGTGAGCGACAACAGGCTCGCGCTGAGAAACCAGCCGACCGCGCGCAGGCCGACGCGACCGAGCGCGCCGGTGTCGCCCATATGCGCGATGCCGACGACCAGCGTCGAGAACACCAGCGGTGCGATGATCATCTTGATCAGCCGCAAAAAGATCGTCGTGATGATCGAGACATAGCCGGCGATCTCGGTCAGCCGCGCCGCCGATGCCGGGCTGCCGTCGTCGATCGAAACGTGCAAGCTCCACCCGACGACAAGCCCCAAGACCAGGCCGATGAGAATGTAGAGGGTCAGGCGCTTGGCCAAGGTCGATCTCCTGGGAACGTTGGCGCCTAGGGAGGGGATTGCGGCGGCGCGGTCAAGGACCCTATCGTTCCCGCCATGACATCCTACCCCAATCGCCGCCACATCCTTGCCGCCGGCGCCGCGCTACCCTTGCTGTCGAGCGCCGCCATCCTGCGCGCGGCGGACCCCGATCTGTCGGCCCTGTCCGACCTCGCCGGCAGTGCGAAACCGATCGACGCCGCCGAACGCGCCGCGCGGCTGGTGCGGGCGCAAGGACTGATGAAGGCGGCGGGGATCGGCGCGGTGGTGATCGAGCCGGGATCGTCGATGATCTACTTTACCGGCGTCCGCTGGCATACCAGCGAGCGGCTGACCCTCGCGATCCTCCCCGTCGAGGGCCCGCTGTGCATCGTCACGCCGTTCTTCGAGGAACCCTCGGTCCGCGAGACGCTGGCGGTGCCGGCCGAGGTGCGGGTTTGGCAGGAGGACGAAAACCCGCTCGCCGTCGTGGCGGGCTTCCTGCGCGACCGCAAACTCGCGGTGCTGCCGCTTGGAATCGAGGAGAACGTCCGCTATTTCGCCGCCGCCGCGCTCGCCCGCGTGCTGCCCGTGCCTCAGGTCTCCGCCAACCCCGTCGTACGCGGCTGCCGGATGATCAAGACACCCGCCGAGATCGCGCTGATGCAGGCGGCGACCGACGTCACGCTCGCGGCCTATCGCTGGACCCATACGCGGGTCGAGAGGGGCATGACCGGCCCTGACATCTCTGCGCTGATGAATGCCGCGACGAGGAAGCTCGGCGGCGCGCCCGAATTCGCACTGGCGCTGATCGGCGAGGCGTCGGCCTATCCGCACGGCAGCCGCGAGGTTCACCGCGTTGCCGACGGCCAGGTCGTGCTGATGGACTGCGGCTGTACCGTCCAGGGCTACCAGTCCGACATCTCGCGCACCTGGGTGCATGGCACCGCGAGCGCAGCGCAGCGGAAAACCTGGGATCAGGTCGCGCGCGGGCAACAGGTCGCGTTGGCCGCGGCGCGGATTGGCGTGCCCGCGGGGAGCGTCGACGATGCGGTTCGGCGATATTACGATTCGCTCGGTTACGGACCGGGGTACGCGCTGCCCGGCCTGTCGCATCGCACCGGACACGGAATCGGCATGGACGGCCACGAACCGGTCAACTTCGTCCACGGCGAAACGACCAAGCTGGCGGCGGGGATGTGCTTTTCGGACGAGCCCGGAATCTACGCGCCCGGCAAGTTCGGGGTGCGGATCGAGGATTGCTTCCACATGATCGATGCCGGACCGAAGTGGTTCAGCACGCCGCCAACATCGATCGACGCGCCGTTGGGGTAGGGGGCCGACCACCTCTTACCACCGGGGTGGTTTAGCGGCGTTGCCCCGCGCGAGCGGCTGGCCCCGCTCTTGTTCTCCCGCGAAGGCGGGAGCCCAGTATGGGTCCCCGCCTTCGCGGGGAAGCACACGTTGGGCGCGCAGGATATCGCGCCTACACCTCACTTGAGCGAACCGCGCCGCTCGCCTAAGTCCCGCGCATGACATCGACCAACGACATCCGCCGCGGCTTCCTCGATTTCTTCGCGAGGGAGGGCCACACCATCGTCCCCTCCGCGCCTTTGGTGCCGCAGAACGACCCGACGCTGATGTTCGTCAACGCCGGGATGGTGCCGTTCAAGAACGTCTTCACCGGCCAGGAATCGCGCCCCTATTCGACCGCGACCTCGTCGCAGAAATGCGTCCGCGCGGGCGGCAAGCATAACGACCTCGACAATGTCGGCTACACCGCCCGACACCATACGTTCTTCGAAATGCTCGGCAATTTCTCGTTCGGCGACTATTTCAAGGAACAGGCGATCGTCAACGCCTGGACTCTGCTGACGCGCGACTGGGGCCTGTCGCCCGATCGGCTGACCGCCACCGTCTATCACACGGACGACGAAGCCTTCGACCTGTGGAAAAAGGTCGCCGGCCTGCCCGACCACCGCATCATCCGGATTCCGACCAAGGACAATTTCTGGACGATGGGCGAGAACGGCCCGTGCGGCCCGTGCTCGGAGATTTTCTTCGACCACGGCGACCACATCCCCGGTGGCCCCCCGGGTAGCCCCGACGAGGACGGCGACCGGTTCGTCGAGATCTGGAACCTCGTGTTCATGCAATATGAGCAGGAGAATAACGAGATCGTCGGCAATCTGCCCAAACCCTCGATCGACACCGGCATGGGGCTGGAGCGGATCGCCGCGGTGATGCAGGGCGTCACCGACAATTACGACACCGACACGTTCAAGGCTCTGATCACCGCATCGGGCTCGCTGACCCACACCGCGACCGACGGCGCCAACACCGCCAGCCACCGCGTGATCGCGGATCACCTTCGCACCGCGGGCTTCCTGGTCGCCGACGGCGTGCTGCCGGCGAACGAAGGCCGCGGCTATGTGCTGCGCCGGATCATGCGCCGCGCGATGCGTCATGCGCACATCCTGGGCGCGAAGGAGCCGTTGATGCACCGGCTGGTGCCCGCGCTCGTCACCGAGATGGGCGCCGCCTATCCCGAGCTGTTCCGCGCGCAGTCGCTGATCGAGGCGACGCTGCAGCAGGAGGAGACGCGGTTCCGCCAGACGCTCGACAAGGGGCTGAAGCTGCTCGACGAGGCAACCGCGGACATGACCGAGGGCACGCTGCCCGGCGAGACCGCGTTCAAGCTCTACGACACGTTCGGCTTTCCCTACGACCTGACCGAGGATGCGCTGCGCGAGCGCGGGATCACCGTCGACCGCGCCGGTTTCGACACCGCGATGGCCGAACAGAAGCGTGCCGCCCGCGCTGCCTGGAAGGGGTCGGGCGCCAAGGCGTCGGACGATATCTGGTTCGACATCGCCGAGACCAGCGGCGGTACCGAGTTCCTCGGCTATGCGTCGGACACCGGCGAGGGCGAAGTCGTCGCGCTGGTCAAGGACGGCGCGCGGGTCGAGTCCGCGACCACCGGCGACACCGTGGCGATCGTCGTCAACCAGACGCCGTTCTACGGCGAGAGCGGCGGGCAGGTCGGCGATGCGGGGCAGATTGCGAACGATGCCGGGTTGCACGCCACCGTCACCGACACCTCGAAGCAGCTCGGCCGCGTGTTCGTCCACCACGCCGTGATCGGCGCGGGCGACATCAAGGTCGGCGATCCGGTCAAGCTGCAGATCGACGTCGCGCGCCGCGCGCAGATCCGGGCCAATCACTCGGCGACGCATCTTCTGCACGAGGCCCTTCGCGAACGCCTCGGCAAGCACGTCGCGCAGAAGGGCAGTCTGGTCGCCCCCGACCGCCTGCGCTTCGATTTCTCGCAGCCGGTGGCGATGACGCCCGCCGACATCGCGCAGGTCGAATCGGACGTGAACGCACAGGTCCGCGGCAATGGCCAGGTTACCACGCTGCTGATGACGCCCGACGCCGCGATCGAGATGGGCGCGATGGCGCTGTTCGGCGAGAAATATGGCGACGAGGTCCGCGTCGTCTCGATGGGATCGCAGGACGACGGTAAAACCTATTCGATCGAACTGTGCGGCGGCACGCACGTGTCCGCGCTCGGCGATATCGGCCTGTTCAAGGTCGTCGGCGAAGGTGCGGTGTCGAGCGGCGTGCGCCGCGTCGAGGCGCTGACCGGAGAAGCGGCGCGCGCCTATCTGACCGGGCGCGACGACCGGTTGCGCGAGGCGGCGGCGGCGCTGAAGTCCACGCCGGACGAGGTGCCCGCACGCGTCGCGGCGCTGATCGAGGATCGCCGCCGGCTGGAGCGCGAACTGGCCGACGCGAAGAAGGCGCTGGCGATGGGCGGTGGTGCGGGCGAAGCGGCCGGGCCGGAGCAGGTCGGCGGGGTGGCGTTCCTCGGCCAGGTGCTGAACGACTTCGAGGCCAAGGGCCTGCGCGGCGCGGTCGACGAGGCGAAGCAGCGGCTCGGTTCGGGCATCGCGGTAATGGTCGCCGTCAACGAAGGCCGCGCGTCGGTCGCGGTCGGCGTCACCGCCGATCTGGTCGCCAGCCACAATGCGGTGGACCTGCTCAAGATCGCGGTAGCGGCGCTGGGCGGGCAGGGCGGCGGCGGCCGTCCCGACATGGCGCAAGGTGGCGGACCGGATGGCGACAAGGCCGCCGATGCGCTCGCCGCGGTGCGCGAAGCCCTAACGGCGCACGCTGTCGCCTAAACCGTTCTCCCGCGAAAGCGGGAGTCCAGGAGCCCCAAATGCCAGCGCCCGTAACCCTGGACTCCCGCCTTCGCGGGAGAACATGAGCATACGTCACCGACGCCACCCCGGCGAAGGCCGGGGTCCAATTGGGAGGTCGCTGTAAAGAAGGGATTGCCCTTGGTTACCGCCGTCCCCCAATTGGGCCCCGGCCTCCGCCGGGGTGGTGCATGCTGTATTCGGCTGAAATTACCCGGTCCCGCGCATCTTTGTCAGCGTTGTCCCAGCGGTAATCGCTTCGACGTCGGTCACCAGATGCAGCAGGCTCACGCCCGGCTGCCCCATCGCTCGTCCCAGCGCGGCTGCGAAATCTTCGGTCCGCTTCACCGTTTCCGCCCAGCACCCATAGGCTCGCCCGAGCGCCGCGAAGTCGGGATTGCGCAACGCGGTCGCTGATACTCGGCCGGGATACTCGCGCTCCTGATGCATCCGGATCGTGCCGTACGCGCCATTGTCGACGACGATCACCAGCATGTCCGCTCCGTGCGCGACCGCGGTCGCCAGTTCCTGTCCGTTCATCAGGAAACAGCCGTCGCCCGCCAGCGCGACGACGCAGCGCCCGGGCTGCCGCAGCGATGCGGCGACCGCGGCGGGCACACCATATCCCATCGCCCCCGCGGTCGGCGCCAGCTGCGTGCCCGGCCCGGCATAGGGCCAGTAGCGATGCCACCAGCCCGAATAATTGCCCGCGCCGTTGCAGATGATCGTATCCGCCGGCAGCCGCTCGCGCATCGCCGCGACGCACGGTCCCAGGTCCATCGCCAGGTCGCGCGGCTCCGGCGTCGACCAGGTCCGCCACTGCGCGTGCGCCTCGCGCCCCGCGGTCCGTGGCGGCAGGTCGATCAGGAGCAAGGCCTCGGCGAACTCCGCCATCCCCGCGCAGATCGCGACGTCGGTGCGATAGGTGCGCCGCAACTCGTCCGGATCGGGATGGACGTGGATCAGCCGTTGCCCGGGATGATCGGGCGTGATCAGCGCATAGCCATCGGTCGTCGCCTCGCCGAGCCGTGGGCCGACGACCAGCAGCAGGTCGGCCGCCTTCACGCGCTCGATCAGCTTCGGGTTCGGGCCGTAACCAAGATTGCCGGCCCACACCGGGCAGTCGTTGGGGATCGCGTCCTGCCGCCGGAACGCGGCCGCCACGGGAATACCGTTGCGGTCTGCCCAGGTCGCGAACGCGCCCGAGGCGGCGACGTCCCAGCCGGCGCCGCCGACGATCGCCACCGGTCGCTCGGCGGTCGCGAGCAGGTCGGCGAGCAGGTCCATCGTGTCGGCATCGGCTGCCTGCGCCACCCGCTCGACGCGCGGCCGGTCGACCGCTTCGACCATGTCGAGCAGCATGTCCTCGGGCAGCGCCAGCACGACCGGACCCGGCCGGCCCGACATCGCCGTGGCATAGGCGCGCGCGACATATTCGGGGATGCGCCGCGCGTCGTCGATCCGCGCCGCCCATTTGGCGATCGGGGCAAACATCGCGGTGAAATCGATTTCCTGGAACGCCTCGCGGTCGCGCGTGCCGCGGTCGACGTCGCCGATGAACAGGATCATCGGCTGCGAATCCTGCATTGCGACATGGACCCCGATCGACGCGTTGGTCGCGCCCGGTCCGCGCGTGACGAAAGCGATTCCCGGTCGCCCGGTGAGTGCGCCGTCCGCGCACGCCATGAACGCCACGCCGCCCTCCTGCCGGCAGGTGACGAGCTCGATCGCCGGCGTATCGTGCAGCGCGTCGAGCACCGCGAGGAAGCTTTCGCCCGGCACGGTAAAGATACGGTCGCAGCCTTGTGCGACGAGTTGGTCGACGAGGATACGGCCGCCGGTACGCTGGGTCATGAACTTCTCCTGGCCGCACCCTAGCCCGGCGGTTCGCGCGAAGTCGATGGGCGGGCGCGGCGTCGCCCGACGTTGCCGTCGCGATCACCGCGCCCTATGCCACGGCAAAACGACAGGAGGTTGGATGGCGCAGAAACTCTACACCGACGCGGGCGCGGCGCTGGACGGCGTACTGTTCGACGGCATGACGATCTGCGCCGGCGGCTTCGGCCTGTGCGGCATCCCCGAACGGCTGATCGACGCGATCGAAGCGTCGAGCGTCAAGAATCTGACGATCGCCAGCAACAATGCCGGAATCGACGGCCAGGGCCTGGGGAAACTGCTCCGCTCGCGTCAGGTCAAGAAGATGATCAGCTCCTATGTCGGCGAGAACAAGGAGTTCGAGCGGCAATATCTGAGCGGCGAGCTCGAGGTCGAATTCTGCCCGCAGGGCACGCTCGCCGAGCGTTGCCGGGCAGGGGGTGCGGGCATCCCGGGCTTCTACACCAAGACCGGCGTCGGCACGCTGGTCGCCGAGGGCAAGGAGGTAAAGGTCTTCGACGGTCAAGAGTATATCCTCGAACGCGGCATCCGTGCCGACTTGAGCATCATCAAGGGCTGGAAGGCCGACGAGGCCGGCAACCTCGTCTTCCGCAAGACCGCGCGCAACTTCAACCAACCGATGGCGACCGCGGGCAAGATCTGCCTCGCCGAGGTCGAGGAGATCGTCCCCGTCGGCACCCTCGACCCCGACGCCATCCACCTGCCCGGCATCTATGTGAACCGGATGATCATGGGCGGGCCCTACGACAAGAAGATCGAGTTCCGCACCGTCCGCGAGCGCGCATCGGCATGAGGCATCGCGCGACGCTTGCCCTCGCAACCGCCGCGCTCGTGCTGCAGGGGTGTGCGGCGGCGGCGATCCCGATCGTCGCGGGAGGATTCGTCGGACGCGCCAAGCTGCAGGACCGCAAATCCAAGCGGCCCGACAAGCGCAAGACGTCCGCCTATCGCCTCGTCGACATGAAGGAACTGCCGCGGCCGACCGCCGCCGCGACCGCCGCCGCGACCGCCGGCGCGACCGCCGCCGCGACCGGCGGGACCGTGCCGGGCGCGATGCAGTATCTATACGGTTCGGGAGAAGCGGCGGCGCTCGATCTTCAGGCCTATATGGCGCTCGCCAATTATCTCGTCGGCCTGCCCGCGGATCGATCGATCGGGCATGACGTGCCCTCGGTCGTGATCGCGCCGGGATCGACGCTGGACGCGCCCCGTTTCGTTCCGTGCGGCAGCAAGCCGCTCGCGATCGTCTTCGATATCGACGAGACCGCGGTCTTGAACCTCGGGTACGAGGCCGATGCCGCGCGGCGCGGCGAGACCTTCGATTCGGCGCGCTGGGCGGAGTGGGAACGTACCGGCGGCGGTCATGTCGCGGTGGTGCCGGGGCTGCTCGACGTCATCAAGGTGGCTCGGATCACGGACATCACGGTCATCTTCAATTCCAACCGCAGCGTCGCGCATGCCGCCGAGACCGCGGCGATGCTCGACCGTATCGGGCTGGGGCCGGTGGTGCATGGCGACACGCTGTGGCTGCAGGGCGATGCTGGCGGCACCGGCAGCGGCAAGGACGCGCGCCGCTGGGCGATCGCGGCCAAATATTGCGTCGTCGCGATGTCGGGCGACCAGCTCGGCGACTTCACCGATCTCTTCAACGCGTCATCGATGACGCCGCCCGCGCGGCGCGAAGCGGTCGGCGGGCGCAAAGTCTCGCTGATGTGGGGACGTGGCTGGTTCATGCTGCCCAACCCGGTTTACGGCACCGGGCTGAAGGGCGATTTCGACACCGTGTTTCCGCCCGCCACGCGCTGGACCCCAAATGGAGTTGCGAAATGAGCATCGACCATCCGAACGCGATCAGCCTCGATCAGGGCGACGTCCTGACCCCCGATTCCGTCGAAGTCGCGCGGATTTGGATCACCAACGGGGCCGGCAGCAGCGTCTGGATCGATGCCGGGCTGCTGCAGGATCCCACCGTGTTCGGCTATCTGATGGCCGACACGATCCGCCATGCCGCCAAAGCCTATGCCGGAACCTGGTCGCTGGACGAGGGCCAGGCGTTGCAGGCGATCGTCGACGGTGTCGGCGCCGAACTGCGCGAACAATTCACCGAGATCACGACAATTCAGGACGGAGCCCTCAACTGATGCCATGGGATCGCAACCAGATGGCGGCACGCGCCGCGCAAGAGCTGAAGGACGGCTTCTACGTCAATCTGGGCATTGGCATTCCGACGCTGGTCGCGAACAACATCCCCGCGGGGATGACGGTGACGCTGCAGTCGGAAAACGGGATGCTGGGGATCGGCCCGTTCCCGTATGACGACCAGGTCGACGCCGACCTGATCAACGCCGGCAAGCAGACGATCAGCGAACTGCCGTCGTCGTCCTATTTCAGCTCGGCGGACAGTTTCGCGATGATCCGCGGCGGGCATATCGACCTGACCGTGCTCGGCGCGATGGAGGTCAGCGAGACCGGCGACATCGCCAACTGGATGATCCCGGGCAAGATGATCAAGGGGATGGGCGGCGCGATGGATCTGGTCGCCGGGGTGAAGCAGATCATTGTCGTGATGGATCACGTCGCCAAGGACGGTAGCCCGAAATTCATCCCGGCGTGCACGCTGCCGCTGACGGGCAAGAACGTCGTCGACATGATCGTCACCGACCTGGCGGTGTTCCAGCGCGCCGATCACGCGGCGCCGTTCCGGCTCATCGAGTTGGCGCCGGGCGTGACCGCGGACGAGGTCGCCGCGAAGACGACGGCGCGCTACACGCAGTGATCCGCCGGCTGGCGATCGTCGCCATCATTTTGGCCGTGGTGATCGGCGGGATCGCGCTGACCGCGGGGCCGATGACGCTCAGCGTGCTCGATGGCCTGATGGGCGGCGGCCGCGGCACCGCGAGGGTGCGATCCGGCGTGCCGTTCGGGACGCACGGCCAGACGCTCGACGTGTGGCGTCCATCGGGCGGCGCGCGCGCGGGCCTGCCGGTGCTGATCTTCTGGTATGGCGGCGGCTGGGCGCACGGCGACCGCGCCGCCTATGCGTTTGCCGCGAGGGCCTATGCGAAGGCGGGGTTCGTCGTCGTGCTGCCCGACTATCGCAAGGTACCCGACGTGCGTTTCCCGGCGTTCGTGCAGGACGGCGCGGAGGCCGTGAAGTGGACTCGCGACCATGTGCGCGACTTTGGCGGCGATCCCGCTCGAATCGCGCTCGCGGGCCATTCGGCGGGCGCCTACACCGTAGAGATGCTGGCGCTCGACCGGCGCTGGCTGCGCGCGGAGGGTGTCGATCCGCATATCGTGCGCGCCGCCGTCGGGCTGTGCGGACCCTATGATTTCTACCCCTTCACCGCCAAGCGCGCGGCCGACGCGATGCAGGGCGCCGCGGACCCGGCGATGACCCAGCCGATCCATTTCGCGCGCGCCGATGCGCCGCGGATGCTGCTCGTCACGGCGGGGAACGACACGCAGGTGAAGCCGCACAACGCGGTCAATTTGACCGCCCGGCTGGAGGCGCTTGGCGCCCCGGTGCGCCATATCGACTATCCGGGACTGAGCCACGAGAACGTCGTTATGGCGCTGTCGAAGCCGTTTCGCGGCAAGGCGCCGGTCTTGGCGGACAGCGTCGCATACCTTCGTGCGGCACTGGACGCGCGGCAAACGGACTGAGCCGACGCGCACAGTCCCGAGTCGCGTGCCAGATCGAGAAGATCCTGCCGAAAATCCATAGCTTACGACTAACCACTGGTGTGTCCAGATCAGTGCAAAAGATGGCCGCCGTGGTTAATCAAATTGTCATCAATAGTCTCTTCGTGCGCGGTATATAATTTACGCCAAATATTTCATAATATTGGACAGTTTGATAGTCAAAATGGACTATCTCTACATTGACGATGGTGGTTGTGAGGGGGGACTATACAGAAAGACGCCCCAGCGTAGTAACGATTCCCGTTACTACGCTCGTGCATAACTGCGTCTTCATGAGAGGTATGTCATGTCCTATACGACTCCGGTTCAGGATGCGGATGCAGACCTGGGGCCAACCGCCGATCTTGATGCAGCCGATACGGGGACCGGTACGGTTCTCGATACGGTGAATGCGCAATGGTACAATACGCTCGCGAAGGAACTCAACCTGTCGGTCGAGGAGTTCCAGCTGAGCCAGGGCGACGTGATCCTGCCGCGGACCACGGACCAGTTGTGGGATATGATGAACGAGCTGCCGACGAATTCGGTGGTGCAATATTACACGCCCGACACATTGGTCAGCATGTCGAGCGAGTACACTTCGCTGTTGTCGTTCGTGCAGGCGGCCGGCGCCGCCAATTTCAACGCGGCGATGGGCGAGGCCAACATGGCGGCGTGGACCGCCACCAAACAGGCGTATTTCCAGGCCAATCCTTCGGCGTTCAGCGAACCGCCGACGGTGTTGCAAACGGCGCTGCAGAACCTGTTCCAGAACTGGTCGATGGAGGCGCTCGTCCCCAACCCCGGCTCGGCGGCGCAATGCTACACCCTGTACCGTGCCGGGTTCGAGAACCCGATTTATATCGCGCAGGAACTGCAAGCCAACCTGCCGCTGGGCGGCCCGACCGCGTTCAACCAGACCTACGAGCAGGTGCTCGCCGATATCGCCGCAGCGCCCAGCGTGAACTTCACGATGGAGTCGACCGAGGCGTCGTCGGACATCAGCGATTCGTGGGCGAACAGCAGCAGCTCGACCGGCGGCACCTATTTCTATTCGAAATCGAGCAGCTCGCAGTCGAGTGATTTCTCGCAAACCTTCGCGTCGTCGTCCTTCACGGTGTCGGTGTCGTACGATCACTTCATCAACGTCGCCGCCTTGCCGTTGTCGGGCGAGTCGATCGAAGCGGGGGGTACGACGTTCCTGCCCTGGTATTATGGCGCGGCGCTCGCTTACGCGTACAACAACAAAACCACCGAGGTGTGGACCGACCTCACGCAATGGGACGCGCTGTTCGGTCCGACGGGGTCGATGCAATATGTCGTCACCAACCTGATCATCGCCGACGGGACCACGACCATAACGACCTCGTCGCAGAGCTTCAGCACCGCCGAGCAGACCTATGCCGAACAGCAGAGCAAAGAGGGCTATGGCTGCTGGCCCTATTATGTCAGCAACAGCTCGGACAGCACGACGAAGAGCAGCACGACGTTCAATTCGTCGAGCAACCTGGTCGTCGAAACGACGTCGGCGGCGGGCAACCCGATCGTGATCGGGGTGCTGGTGTCGTCGGTGAAGGATCTGGCGCAGGGCGGCTGACGCCGAAATCGTTGCGACGGTCGCGTCGCCGGACCGATAGTTGCGCGAGGGCTTTGCCTCGGTGCAACTATCGGTTACCGACACCCGCATGATGCGATCCCGTCCGCAAACGCTCTACGAGAAGATCTGGGCGGCGCATGTCGTCGAACGCCGCGACGACGGCACCTGCCTCATCTATATCGATCGCCATTTGGTTCACGAAGTCACCAGCCCGCAGGCGTTCGACGGGCTGCGGCTTGCCGGGCGCCGCGTGCGCCGGCCCGATCTGACGCTCGCCGTCCCCGACCACAATCTGCCGACGACGCAGCGCGTCGACGCCGCGGGGCGCGAGATCCCGATCGCCGACCCCGAAAGTGCCGCGCAGCTCGATGCGCTTCGCCGCAATACGACCGAGTTCGGCATCGACTATATCGACGCGAACGCGGTGCAGCAGGGCATCGTCCACGTCATCGGTCCCGAGCTCGGCTTCACGCTGCCCGGCACCACGTTGGTCTGCGGCGACAGCCACACCTCGGCGCATGGCGCGCTCGGTGCGCTGGCGTTCGGCATCGGCACCAGCGAGGTCGAGCATGTGCTCGCCACGCAGACGCTGCTGCTGTCGCCGTCGAAGACGATGGAAGTGCGCGTCGACGGCGAGCTCGGCTTCGGGGTCAGCGCCAAGGACGTGATCCTCACGATCGTCGGCCGTCTGGGCGCCGCGGGCGGCACCGGCTACGTCATCGAATTCACCGGCAGCGTGATCCGCGGCCTTTCGGTCGAGGGTCGTCTGACGATCGCGAACATGTCGATCGAGGCGGGCGCGCGCGCCGGACTGGTCGCGCCGGACGATACCACCTTCGCCTATCTGAAGGGCCGGCCGATGGCGCCTTCGGGCACGGCGTGGGACAACGCGGTCGCCTATTGGCGCACGCTGCCGAGCGACCCGGGGGCGGTGTACGACAAGACCGTGATCATCGACGCGGCCGAGATTGCGCCCGGCCTGACCTGGGGCACCAGCCCCGAGGATTTCGTCGCGATCACCGGCGTGGTACCCGATCCCGACAGCTTCGCCGATCCCGCCAAGCGCATCGCGGCGCGCAAATCGCTCGACTATATGGGCCTGACGCCCGGCACGCCGATGACCGATGTCAGCGTCCAGCACGTCTTCATCGGCAGCTGCACCAACAGCCGGATCGAGGATCTGCGTGCCGCCGCGGCCATCGCCGAGGGCCGCCACGTTGCGTTGGGCGTCCGTGCGCTGGTCGTCCCCGGTTCGGGGCAAGTGAAGCGCCAGGCGGAGGCGGAGGGTCTCGACCGGATCTTCGTCAGTGCCGGCTTCGAATGGCGCGAGCCGGGATGTTCGATGTGCCTGGCGATGAACCCGGACAAGGTGCCGCCGGGCGAGCGCTGCGCATCGACGTCGAACCGCAATTTCGTCGGGCGGCAGGGGCCGGGGGCGCGCACGCACCTCGTCTCGCCCGCGATGGCCGCCGCCGCGGCGGTGACCGGACATCTGAGCGACGTGCGCGAGTTGATGGGGGAACGGGCGTGAAGAAGGTTCTGGTCTTGCTGGTTGCGGGCGCGATGTTCAGCGGCGTGGCGGCGTATGTCGCCTCGGCCCGTCCGCTTGGGGAGCATGTGACGCCGAAATGAAACCCGTCACCTCCGTCAGCGGCACCGCCTATCCCTGGGGTGCGAAGAACGTCGACACCGACGTCATCATCCCCGCGCACTGGCTGAAGACGATCACCCGCACCGGGCTCGGCAAGGGCGCTTTCGAGACGGTGCGGGCCCAACCCGGCAACATCTTCGACGACCCCGCCTATGCGGGCGCGCCGATCCTGATCGCGGGGGACAATTTCGGCTGCGGCTCGAGCCGCGAACACGCGGCCTGGGCGCTTGCCGACATGGGGATCGCGGCGGTGATCGCGCCGAGCTTCTCGGACATCTTCTCGGGCAATGCGTTCAAGAACGGCATCGTCGCGGTGGTGCTGCCCGAGGACGTCATCGATCGGTTGATCGAGGTCGCCAAGTCGGAGCCGATCACGATCGATCTCGAGACGATGACGGTCACCACACCGTACCAGGATCGCTTTTCGTTCGAACTCGACCCGTTCCGTCGGCAGTGTCTCATGGAGGGGCTGGACGAGATCGGCCTAACGCTGGCAAGGGATACCCAGATTTCGAAATTCGAGGAGACGGTGCGTGAGCATCGTCCCTGGAGCCTCAAGGAGAGCGGGTATGCGGGCGATGTTGTCGAGAGCGCCGGGCGGACCTGAAACGCTGGAATTGAGCGACCTGCCCGATCCGGTCGCCGGGCCGGGGCAGGTGGTGATCGCGGTGAAGGCCTGCGCGATCAACTATCCCGACGTGCTGATCATCGAGGACAAATACCAGTTCAAGCCGACGCGCCCGTTCGCGCCGGGTGGCGAGATCGCGGGCGTGATCGCCGAACTGGGTGAGGGCGTGACCGGCTGGGCGATCGGCGACCGCGTGATCGCCATGCTCGGCCATGGCGGGCTCGCCGAACGCGTCGTTACCAGCGCCGCCGCATTATACCGGTTACCCGAAGGGCGCAGCTTCGCCGAAGGTGCGGCGCTGATCCTGACCTACGGCACCACCATCCACGCGCTGCTCGATCGCGGGCATATTGCGGCGGGGCAGACCCTGCTCGTGCTCGGCGCGGCTGGCGGGGTGGGGCTCGCCGCGGTGGAGCTCGGCAAGGCGTTCGGCGCGACCGTCGTCGCCGCGGTGTCGTCCGACGCCAAGGCCGCGGCCGCGAAACAGGCAGGCGCCGACGCGACGCTGATCTATCCTCGCGCGCCGTTCGACAAGGCCCAATCCAAGGCGCTGGCCGAGCAGTTCAAGGCTGCGGTCGGCCCGGCTGGCGCGCACGTGGTCTATGACCCGGTCGGCGGCGACTATGCCGAGCCCGCATTGCGGTCGATCGCATGGGAGGGGCGCTATCTGGTCGTCGGTTTCCCCGCGGGTATTCCGAAGCTGCCGCTCAACCTGACGTTGCTGAAGAGCTGCGACGTCTGCGGCGTGTTCTGGGGCGCGTTCGCGGCGCGCGATCCGCAGGCGAACGCGACGCATCTCGCGACCCTGTTCGCGCTGTGGGAACAGGGGAAGATCGCACCGCGCGTGACCGAGACGTTCCCGCTCGACCGCGCCGGCGATGCGATCGCCAAGATGGCGGCGCGCGGCGCGATCGGGAAGCTGGTCGTCGAGGTCGGCTGACACGCCCGCGCTCGTGTTGCGCCCCGTGCGCCCGCCCCCTATCTTGGCTGGGACACAACCACGGGGACCCTGCGCGCCATGACTATGTTCGACGATCGCGAGCGCGCGAACGAATCGCACTTCGCCCGCGAAGAGGAGCTGGCGTTCCGCATCACCGCGCGACGCAATCGCCTGCTCGGACAATGGGCGGCGACCGAGATGGCGCTGACGCCCGAGGAATCGGAGGCCTATGCGACCGCACTGGTCCACGCCGATATGGAGGGCGGCGGCGACGATGACGTCGTGCGCAAGCTCGTCGGCGATTTCACCGCGGCGGGGCTCGACCATGACGAGGCCACCGTGCGCCGCGCGCTGACGGTCCAGATGATCGAGGCCCGCCGCCAGTTGCTGGAGTCGCAATAATGCCGATGGCTGCAGACGATATCGTCGCGATGATCCGCACCGCGATCCCCGACGCCGACGTTGTGATCACCGATCTCGCCGGCGACGGCGACCATTATGCCGCGCGCGTCACCAGCGCGAGCTTCGCCGGCCTCAGCCGCGTGAAGCAGCACAAGGCGGTCTACGCCGCGCTCGGCGACCGCATGGGCGGCGTGTTGCACGCGCTCCAGCTTACCACCGTGATTGCTTGAGGACGAAACGATGACCGACCAGATTACCCCAGCCCCGACCGACGAATCCCACGCCCGCATTGACGCGGTGGTGAAGGCCAACCCCGTCGTGCTGTTCATGAAGGGCAGCCCGCTGTTCCCGCAGTGCGGCTTCTCCAGCCGCGCGATCGCGATCCTCAACCATCTGAACGTCGAGTTCGAGAGTGTCGACGTGCTGCAGGACCAGGGTATCCGTCAGGGTATCAAGGCCTATTCGGACTGGCCGACCATCCCGCAGCTCTACGTCGACGGCGAGTTCGTCGGCGGGTCGGACATCATGATGGAAATGTATGAGAGCGGCGAACTCGGGCAGCTGATGGCGAAGGACGCCTGAACCGGGTGCGGGTGGATCGACGCGAGATCGCGAAGCGACCGATCCACCCGGCTTGAAGCGCTGAAACGCTCGGTACATCGGGAGCGATGCAGAGCGCGTGCCAATTGCGCCGATCGACCGCTTCCTGCGGGGTGCAATAGTTAACGCGGATTCTAGCGACCTTCAGCTGTCAAAAACGCCGACGTTTCAATCATCTGATGACCGCCTGATGCGGTGGTCTGATGCCTCTTGACTACAACCGTAATCGGTACGATTACAGTCGTAGTCACAGAGGAGCCGAGTCGTGCCAGAACGCATCAGCGACGCCGAACATGCGGTCATGGAGGTGCTGTGGGATGAATCCCCGCTCACCGCGCAGGATGTCGCAGAGCGCGTCGATCCGGCCAAGGGCTGGAGCGCCAACACCGTCAAGACCTTGCTCGGCCGGCTGCTCGCCAAGACCGTCATCGGCCATGAGCAGGACGGCCGCCGGTATCTCTACCGCCCGCTGGTTGCGCGCGACGATTATGTCAGCGGCGAATCGCGGCGGCTGATCGACCGGCTGTTCGGCGGCAAGCTGACCCCGCTGGTCGCGCACCTCGCCGAACGCGACGAACTCACCGCGCAGGACATCGCCGAGATCGAGGCGCTGCTCCAGGAGTTGAGGGCGTGAGCGCGGCCTTGCCCGGCTGGGCGATCGAGGCGCTGATCGCCTCGACGGTGCTGATGATCATCGTCCTCGCTATCCGTACGCCCGTACGGCGTCTGTTCGGGGCGCAGGTCGCCTATGCGCTGTGGGCCTTGCCCGCGCTGCGGCTGATCCTGCCCCCCATGCCACAGGGGTGGCACACGTCCGCCACCCCGCTCTCGCGTGCCGGCGAGACGATCATCATCTATGTGGTCGACCCCGCCGGTTCCGCCGCCGTCGCGTCCGCCCCCGGTCCCTCGCTCGGTTTGGTCGCCGGTGCGCTTTGGGGTGCGGGCGCGGCGGCGTTCCTCGTCTGGCATTTCGTCCAGCACAGCCGGTTCTGCGCGCGGATGCTCGGCACCGCCGAGCGTCTCGACGACGAACAGGGTGTGCGCGTGATCGCCAGTCCCGCCGCGCCCGGACCGCTCGCTTTCGGCATTGTCCGTCGCTACGTCGCCTTCCCGCGCGATTTCGACGACCGGTATGACTCCGACGAACGCGCCCTCGCGCTGGCCCATGAGATCGGTCACCACCAGCGCGGCGACCTGATCGCCAACTGGGTGGCGCTGATCGTGCTCGCGCTGCACTGGTTCAACCCGATCGCGTGGCGCGCCTTCCGCAGCTTCCGCGCCGACCAGGAACTCGCCAACGACGCACGCGTGCTCGCCGGCCGCTCGGCGGTCGACCGCCACATCTATGCCTGCGCGATCGTCAAGGCGGCGCATGGCGGTGCGGTGTCGGCGGCGTGCCACCTTCACACCATCACCGACCTGAAAGGGAGACTTCGCATGCTGACAACTTCGCGCACCTCGCGCCGTCGCTTCGCGATCGGCACCGTCTCGGTTGCGGCACTCGTCGCCGCCGGGCTCGGCGTCACCGCATCGGGCACCAGCGCCGCCGAGGCGATCGGCGCGCGTATCCGCACCGACATCCAGCCCGTTCCCCCCGTCACGCCGGTCCCGCCGATGCCGCCGGTCGCGTCGGTCCCAGCGGTGACGTCCGTTCCGCCCATGCCGCCGCGGGCCGTGCTCCCGAACGCAGGGGATGTGCCGCCGATGCCGCCGGTCCCGCCCGTACGCACCGGCAGCCCGACCCGCGTCATGACAATCCGCAACGGCGAGCGGATGACGATGGCGGACATGCCCGAGATCACCGAAAGGTCCTGCGCCGAAGGCCGCGATGGCGATGCTAAGCAGATGGTGATTCATCGCCAGCAAGGCGCCAGGAAGATCATGATCATCTGCTCGAACCGTATCGAAAAGGCCGCCGCCGATGGCGCCCAGCTCGCCGCGAACAGCAAGGACATCGAACGCAGCGCGCTCCGTTCCGCCATTACGGGTCTGCGCAGCGCGCGCGCGGGGATTGTCGGCAATATGAGCATGTCCGCCGAACAGCGCGCGCAGGCGCTCGCCGGGATCGACGAGGGGATCGCCGAGGTCGAGGCGGATATTGCCAAGGCGGAGTGAGCCCCGGAGCTGGTCCCCGGCGCCTCCCGTTCCCCCGCGACGGCGGGGGTCCAGGGTATCGAGCGCACCGCTGTTTGACCCTGGGCTCCCGCCTTCGCGGGAGAACGGATAGGCATTGGGGTACACGCTCCCACTGTAGACGACCCTTGCCATCACCCGCCGGACCCGCCATTTCGCGCGTATGGCTGAGCACCCGACCGGCATCCCGATCCAGCTCGAGCCGCTCGTCGTCCGCGTGCTCGCGCCCAATGCGTCGCCCTACACCTATACGGGCACGCAGACCCATATCGTCGGCACCACCGACCTTGCGGTGATCGATCCTGGACCGGACGATGCGGCGCATCTTGCAGCCCTGGCCCATGTCATTGCCGGCCGCCCGGTTACCGCGATCGTCGTCACGCACCACCACCGCGACCACAGCCCGGCGACGCGCGCCCTCCAGGCGCTGACCGGTGCGCCGATCGTCGGTGCCGCGCCGTTCGGCCTCGACGATCACGGCGCGCGCGCCGACATGGCGTTCGACGCCGCCTATGCGCCGGACCGGGTGCTCGCAGACGGCGAGGCGATCGCGGGCGATGGCTGGACGCTGCAGGCGATCGCGACCCCCGGCCACACCTCGAACCATCTTGCCTTCGCGCTGCCGGAAACGGGCGCGCTGTTCTCCGGCGACCACGTCATGGGATGGGCGACGACGATCGTCTCGCCCCCCGATGGCGACATGGCGGACTATATGGCGAGCCTCGACAAGCTGATGGCGCGCGACGACCGGGTCTATTACCCGGGGCATGGCGAGGCGATCGACAAGCCGCAGCGGCTCGTCCGCGGGATGCTCGGCCACCGCAAGCAGCGCGAGGGCCAGATCCTGCGCGGCTTGCGCGCCGCGCCGCAGGCGATCCCCGACATGGTCGCGCGCATGTATGTCGGGCTCGACGTGCGGCTGCTGCCCGCCGCCGAACGCTCGGTGCTCGCGCACCTGATCGATCTGCAGAACCGCGGACTGGTGCAGGGGGAGGGGACGCTGTGGAAGATCGCGGCGTGACGCAGCCCACGCGCAGCATCCGCATCGTGGTGCTGCTGCTCGTCGGCATCGCCGCGCTGGTCGCGATCTATGCCGCGTATCGCACCTATACCGATCGCTACACGATCACCACCGAGGGCCGCGATGGCCCCGCGGTCGCGCGTATCGTGGAGACGACCTTCGCAGGCGCGAGCGATCTCAAGGTCAGCACGCTTGCCGGAACCGTGCAGAGCGTCGGCTCGAACCGCGGCTGGTTCAGCTGGCTCGACTCGAGCTATGTGATGAAGGCGCCGTTCTCGGTCGGCTATTTCGTCGACCTGTCGGCGCTCGACCCCGGCGATTTCCGGTGGGACGAAACCGCCAAGGTGCTCACCGTGCACGCCCCCGATGTCCGTGTCGGCGATATCAATATCGACGAATCGCGCATCTATATCGAGGATACCAAGGGCGTGTTCGTCACCCGCAAGATGATGGGCACCATGCGTCGCCAGGCGTCGCAAGGCGCCGACCGCGTGGCCGAGGGTGAAGCGCGCAAGCCCGCGCGGATCGCAGCGGCTCGCGCCAACGCGCGCGCTGCACTGACCCGGTTGATTGCCGGACCACTCGGCGCGGCAGGGCTGGGCAAGGTCACCGTGCAAGTCCGCTTTGCCGGGGAGGGTGGTTCCACCGAACGCTGGGACACCTCGCGCTCGCTGCAGGATGTGCTAGGCAACGCCAGCTAATTCGGGAAACATCATGGAACTTCGTCAGAACCTCGTCGGCGTCGACATCCGCGCCGAGATCGAACGCCTCCGCAAGGAGAAGAACGCGGTCATCCTCGCGCATTATTACCAAAAGCCCGAGCTTCAGGACCTCGCCGATTTCGTCGGCGACAGCCTCGATTTGTCGCGCAAGGCGGCGGCGACCGACGCTGACGTCATCGCGTTCTGCGGCGTGCGCTTCATGGCGGAGACCGCGAAAATCCTGTCGCCGAGCAAGACCGTGATCCTGCCCGACATGGATGCCGGTTGCAGCTTGGAGGACAGCTGCCCGCCCGAGCAGTTCGCGGCGTTTCGCGCCAAGCATCCCGATCACATCGCGCTGACCTATATTAACTGCTCGACCGAGGTGAAGGCGCTCAGCGACATCATCGTCACCAGCTCGTCGGCCGAGACGATCCTCGCGCAGCTGCCGGCAGACCAGAAGATCATCTTCGGCCCCGACCGCAATCTCGGCGGCTATCTGGTGCGCAAGACGGGCCGCGAGATGCTGCTCTGGCCGGGCGTGTGCATCGTCCACGAGGCGTTCAGCGAGACCGAGCTGATGAAGCTGAAGGCGCAGCACCCCGGCGCCCCCGTCGTCGCGCACCCCGAATGCCCGGCGATCATCCTCGACCATGCCGATTACATCGGCTCGACGCGGGGGATCCTGGAATACGCCATGGCGATGGATTCGACGGGCGGGGGCGACACGCTGATCGTCGCGACCGAGCCGCACATCATTCACCAGATGGAAAAGGCGCTGCCGAACAAGCGCTTCATCGGCGCGCCGGGCGCAGACGGCAACTGCAACTGCAATATCTGCCCGTACATGGCGCTCAACACCGTCGAGAAGCTGTACGTCGCGCTGCGCGACCTGTCTCCCCGGATCGAGATCGAGGAAGGGCTGCGCCTCAAGGCGAAGAAGAGCCTCGATGCGATGCTGGCGATGGCGTCGGGATCGGTCGGCAAAGGCGACCTCGGCCCGACGCGGGTAACCGGAGACTAAATCCTCCCCCTTCCGGGGGAGGATCAAGCGCTTCCGTGCAAGTGGTGCCTACTGGCCTCGGCCGGTCTTGCCCTGCAGCTCGTCGATCTTGATCGACGCATCCGCCTTGGTCAGGGTGTCGTCGAACTCCTCGTGCGCTTCCTCTGACAGGGTCTTGAGGTAGCTCGCCTGGGCACCGGTCATCTTCTCGTCGCCGGTGGTCCAGTCGTGCGGATCCTTCTCGGCGTTCGAGAAGGGTTCGGATTTGGGATTGGTATCGGACATGCGGTGTTCCTTTCGCGATACCCAACGCCGACGTTCTATCTATGTTCCCTGCGATACACTTCCGTTGCTCCCCCGCGCGCGCGCGTGCTAATCGGGGCATTGGGGTGAACAACGGGTTTTGAAGATGACGATGACCAACCTTTCGGACACTGCGCAGCGCCGGTGACCGATTCTCCCCAGGCCGCGCTCCCGGCGGTACCCCAGGATGCCGACGGCGATCTTGGTCATCATCATTCGGACGGCATGCTGAAGCTCGCGATCGGCGCGATCGGCATCGTCTTCGGCGATATCGGCACCAGCCCGCTCTACGCGTTTCGCGAGACCTTCGCGGGGCATCACAAGCTCGCGCTCGACCCCGCGCACATCATGGGCGTGATCAGCCTGATGTTCTGGTCGATGATGATCGTCGTGACGGTCAAATACGTCATCATCATCATGCGCGCCGACAACAAGGGCGAGGGCGGCAGCCTGGCGCTGCTGGCGCTCGTCTCGGGCAAGACCAAGACGCGGCACTGGAGCAAGGGTATCATCCTGCTCGGCGTGTTCGCGACTGCGCTGTTCTATGGCGACAGCATGATCACGCCTGCGGTCTCGGTGCTGTCGGCGGTCGAGGGTCTGGCGGTCGCGGCACCCAGCTTTGGGGCGCTTGTCCTCCCGATCTCGATCGCCATTCTGATCTTCCTGTTCTATATCCAGAGCAGCGGAACGGCGCGTGTCGGGCTGTTCTTCGGGCCGATCATGCTGGTCTATTTCGCGGTGATCGGAACGCTGGGCGTGCTGAGCATCGTGCAGACGCCGGAGGTCCTCTGGGCGTTCTCGCCGCATTACGCGGTCCAGTTCTTCCTGATCGATCCCGAACGCGCCTTCCTGGCGCTGGGCTCGGTCGTGCTCGCGGTCACCGGTGCGGAGGCGCTTTATGCGGACATGGGGCATTTTGGCCGCAAGCCGATCGGCATATCGTGGCTGGTCTTCGTCCTGCCCGCGTTGATCATGAACTATATGGGCCAGGGCGCGCTCCTCTTCCGCGACGGCAGTGCCGCGCTGGTCAGCCCGTTCTACAATCTCGCGCCGCCGGCGCTCCAGCTGCCGCTCGTCATCCTGGCGACGATGGCTGCGGTAATCGCGAGCCAAGCGGTGATCTCGGGCGCCTTCTCGGTCACGCAGCAGGCGATCCAGTTGGGCTTCATCCCCCGGCTGCGCATCGAACACACCAGTGCCTCGACCCAGGGCCAGATCTACATCCCGCTCGTCAACTGGGCGCTGATGATCATGGTCATCCTGCTGGTACTGTTCTTCCGCACCTCGTCAAACCTGACCAGCGCCTACGGGATTGCGGTCACGGGGGCGATGCTGATCGACACCTGCCTGCTGGGCGTCGTGCTGTTCCGGCTGTGGAACTGGCCGGTCTATGCCGCCGTGCCGCTGCTCGCCGTCTTCTTCCTGGTCGACGGCGCCTATTTTGCGGCGAACATGACCAAGGTGCCCGCGGGCGGCTGGTTCCCGCTGCTGGTCGGTCTCATCATCTTCACCTTCCTGACCACCTGGTCGAAGGGGCGGCAGCTGATGATCGATCGGATGCGGGAGGCGGCGATGCCGATACGGGTGTTCATTAATTCTGCTGCAAACTCTGCGTCGCGCGTGCCGGGGACCGCGGTGTTCATGACGTCGACGCCGGACGGCGTGCCGCATGCGCTGCTGCACAATTTGAAGCACAACAAGGTGCTGCACGAGCGCGTGATCCTGTTGACGGTCAAGATCGTCGGCCAGCCCTATTGGCCCGCGCACGACCGCGCGATCCGCGAGGAACTGGGCGAGGGGTTCCACCGCCTGATCCTGCGCTACGGCTTCATGGAAGACGCCGACGTGCCCGCGGCGCTGCGCGAGGTGCATAATTGCGGCGCCGACTTCAAGATGATGGACACCAGCTTCTTCCTGTCGCGGCAGACGCTGCTGGCGTCGGACAAGCCCGGCATGATGATCTGGCGCGAGAAGCTGTTCGCGTGGATGCTGCGCAACGCCGAAAGCGCGATGGAGTTCTTCCGCCTGCCGACCAACCGCGTCGTCGAGCTCGGCAGTCAGATCGAGATTTGATGTCCGTCGAATCGGGGCCGGCCCCTATCATCGTCACCGCGCTGTTCGGGCGGCAGGATACCGCGTTCTTCGACGGCATGCGCCGCGCGCACTTCCCGCCCGAGCGCAACCAGCTCGACGCGCATCTGACGCTGTTCCACCATCTGCCGCCTTCGGGCGTCGATGAGCTCAAGCACCGCCTCAACCAGGAGACGCGCGGCATCCGGGCGCCCCAGGCGCGGGTGGGTGGACTCATGTCGCTTGGCCGCGGCGTTGCCTACCGGATCGAATCCCCCGAATTGCTCGGCATCCGCGCGCGGTTGGCGGACGCGTTCACGGGCATGCTGACACCGCAGGATGCCGGCGGATGGCGCCCGCACGTGACGATCCAGAACAAGGTAACGCCCGCGGTGGCGAAGCTTCTGCTCGCCGAACTCAACCGCGATTTCCGCGCGCGCGACATCGAGATCGCGGGGCTGGGGGCGTGGTGGTATCGCGGCGGACCATGGGAAGCGCTGTCGCGGCACATGTTCGCTTGACCGCCCGGAATCCCCTTCCTATAGGCCCCCCTCGCGAGTGAAAGCACGCCTTTGGCGGAGTAGCTCAGTTGGTTAGAGCACGGGAATCATAATCCTGGGGTCGGGGGTTCAAATCCCTCCTCCGCTACCACTCGCGCCGCTTTCGACATGACAAAACGGTAGCCGCCGCCGCTCGACGATCGAGCGCCAGGCCCATTCGACCGGCGCGATCCTGAAGTGGCGGACGTAGACGACCGCGACCCCCAGCAGCGCCAGATCGACCGCGACGCAGACCAGCATCATCGGCATCCAGTCGAGCCGTCCGTAGAGCGCGAAGCCGAACGGCGGGAACAGGATCCAGAGCAGAACGATCGTCTGCAGCACGTAGAGCGTCAGCGCGGTTCGCCCCGCCGCCGCGAACGGCCGCAGCAGCCGCGCGCCGAGCAGCGTGCTCAGCAGCAGATGGATCGCGCCGATATGCCCCAGCGTGGTCGCGAGGCGCGCGATCTCCGACGTTGCCCAGTTCCATTGCGGCGCGTCGGTGAAGCGCGTCACCTCGTACGCGCCCCACGCCCGCAGGCTCAGCCCGACACCATAAGCGGCGAGCGTCAGTCGGGCGTAGAACCGCCGTGACCGGTTGCCCTGCAGGATGCCGAGCCTGAACAGCGCGGCACCGATCAGCATCGTCGTTGCGGCTTCCAGGATCGAGAAGATCTCGCCGAACCCGAGCCGTTCTATGCTCTTGGCGGTCTGCGCGCCGATCCAGTCGGCGGTGGTACCGGAACGCGCCGCGTCCTCCGCGGCGACGATGGCGGCGTGGTCGGCAACCGCGCGTGCGCGGGTCGCGGCGCGTTCGGCTGCCCTGGCGAGCGTCGCGCGCTGGGTCGCGTCGAGCGGTATACCGGCATCGCGCCGGGCGGTGAGCGCCGTCACCTCGGCACGTGCCTGTAGCGGCGCGTAGACGCCCCAATAGCCCGCGCCGCCCAGCTGCAGCACCGCGCCCGCCAGCCCGAGCGTCAGCAGCCACCGCGGGGGCAGCCGCCGGAACCAGAAGGCGAGCATCGCCGCGATCGCATAGGTATGGAGGATGTCGCCCGGCCATAGCAGCACGACCATGTGGATGATCCCGAACACCCACAGCACCGCGTTGCGCCAGTAATAGCGCTGCAGCACCAGCCCCTCGTCGTCCTCCGCCGCGTGCGAGAGACGATCGGTGAGGATCACCATCCCCGCGCCGAACAGCATTTCGAGCATTGCGCGCGCGGTGCCGTCGGCCAGGATCGCGCGCAGCCACCAGGCGATCTGGTCCGCCGCGGTCCAGCCGAGCGTGCGGATGTCCGGGTTGCTGAACGACCGGCCCATGTCGTTGATGTTCATGAACAGGATGCCGAGGATCGCGACTCCGCGCAGGATGTCGAGCGATGTCAGGCGCGACGCACCGTCGGGTTCGGTGGCAGATGCGATCGTCGGGGGGGCTGTCATGTCGCGACGGGTCTAGGGGGCCGTACGATCTCCACGCAATACACCGCCGTCATCCCGGACTTGATCCGGAATCCCGGCCACGGGCGCGGACGCGTGAAATCCTGGGTCCTGACGGTCGTCAGGATGACGGAACCGGTCGCACGGATCGTTGACGACCAGAATGGCGTCGCTGCGTGCCAGCGCCAGCAGCGTAAGGCCGTGTTCGCGCGCGTGATCGATCGCGAGACTGGTCGGCGCCGAGATCCCGACGAGCAGCGGCGCGCGCGCGATCAGCGCCTTGTCGACCATCTCGAAGCTGATCCGCGACGTCACCAGGATGAACGCGCATCCCGTCCTCGCGATTGCCAGCCCGCCGACGAGCTTGTCGAGCGCATTGTGCCGCCCGACATCCTCATAGGCGGCGATTACCGCACCCGACGCGTCGCACGCCGCGGCGGCGTGGATCGCGCCTGTCTCGGCATTGAGCGGCTGATGGTCGCGCAGCCCGGCAAGCGCCGCGAACAGCGCGGCGGGCGCGACGTCCGGGGCGGGCGGGCGGTGCGCGACGGGGCGGCGCAACTGCTCGAGTCCGGCGATCCCGCACAGCCCGCAGCTGGTGTCGCTGGTGCGGTGACGGACGCGGTCGTGGATTCGACCGCGGCATCGCTCCGCCAGCGTCACCCGGACGATCCACCCGGGTTCGCCTTCGAACACGTCGATGTCGACGATGTCGGCCGGCGTGTCCGCAAGCCGCTCGGTCAGCAGGAAGCCGGTGGCGAAGGCCGGCAGGTCGGCCGGCGTCATCATCATCACCGCATAGCCCAGTCCGTCGACCTCGATCGCGACCGGCGCCTCGACCGCGATCCGGCGTTCGGTTTGGGTGACGCCGTCGGGCCGCAGCACGGTGACGGTGGCGGCGCGCGACGTCGTCATAACGCGGCCAGGTCGGCGGGGGTGTTGACGTTGGGCAGCGGCGACGCGGTCGCGACCTCGACCGCGCCGATCGCACGCGCCCAGCGCCGTACCGAATGGTCGTCCGACGCCGCCATGTCGGCGATCAGTTGCGCCCCCGCCGCCGTCGGCCAGTGCCCGAGCACGGGCGCGTCGGCGCAATAGGCGGGGGCACGTTTGGCCAGTTCGGCGATTAGCGCGTCGGGCACGCGGGGCATGTCGCAGGCGATCGTCAGCACCGATACGTAGCCGAGGCTCGCCGCGCGATCGAGCGCACCGGCGATGCCGCCCAGCGGCCCCAGGCCGGGGCGCGGCAGGTCGGCGATGTCGCCCGCCGCGCCGCCGACGATCAAGGTCGTCGCGACATGCGCCGCCAGTTGCGCACGCGCATGCTCGACCAGCGACCGACCGGCCAACAGCGCGTCCGCCTTGTTCGACCCGAAGCGCGAGGACCGGCCGCCGGCGAGGACGACCCCCAGAATCACGCCTTTTCCAGCCGTACCGGCACAGATTTCGCTGCTAGAACATGGCTTTCCAGCGCATGGTGCGCAGTCGGTATGAGGATGTTGCATTCGGGATAATAGGCCCCGACGCACCCGACCGGGATGTCATATTCGACAACCCGCAGTCCATCGACACGGCGTTGCGCATTGTCGCCCGCATCGCCGACAAGGTGCACACTATCCCCGTCCGCGATTCCCATCTTCGCGATGTCGTGCTTGTTCATGAAGACGATGTCGCGCGTGCCCTTCACCCCGCGGAACCGGTCGTGATAGCCGTAGATGGTGGTGTTGAACTGGTCGTTCGACCGCAGAGTCATCAACCGGAACCGCCCCTCGACATCGTCGAACCCGGTCGCACTCAGCACCTCGGGCGTGTTGAACTCGGCGCGACCGCTCTCGGTCTTCCACTCGCGGTGCGCCGCGGCGTTGCCTTTCCAGAAGCCGCCGGGCGTGAACATCCGCGCATTGAACCGCGCGAACATGTCAGGATAGGTCGCCTCGATCGCGTCGCGCACCTTGGCATAGTCGCCGACCCACGCGTCCCAATCGACCTTAGGGTTGGCGGGCAGCATTGCCTTGGCGATCCCTGCGACGATCGCCGGTTCCGACAGCAACGCGTCGGACGCGGGCGTCGCCTTGCCCTTGGAGCCGTAGATGTGGCTGAATGAGTCCTCGATCGACACGCTCTGCGCGCCGGTCGCCTGCATGTCGGTCTCGATCCGGCCGAGGCAGGGGAGTACATAGGACGTCTTGCCGGGCAGCAGGTGCGAGCGGTTGAGCTTGGTCGCGACGTGCACGGTCAGATCAAGGTCGCGCCATGCCGCCTCGACCGGCGCGGTATCGGCGACTGCGCGAACGAAATTGCCGCCCAGCCCGATGAACGCCTGCGCCTCGTGCGCGATCACCGCCTCGCAGGTGGCGACGGTGTCCCAGCCGAGTTCGCGCGGCGGTTCGAAGCCATATTGCTCCTTCAGCCGGTCGAGCGGGGCCAGTTCGGGCTTCTCGGTGATCCCGACGGTGCGCTGACCCTGGACGTTGGAATGGCCGCGGACCGGACCGAACCCGGCGCCGGGCCTGCCGACATTGCCGCGCAGCAGCATGAAGTTCACGACCATATGGACGTTGTCGATGCCGTGGACGTGCTGCGTCAGACCCATGCCATAGACCACGATCGTCGCCTTCGACCGCGCATAGACCGCCGCGGCTTCCTCGATCGCCGCGCGCGTCAGGCCGCTGTTGAGCTCGATCGCGTCCCAGCTGGTCGCGCGTGCCTTGTCCGCGAAGGTCTCGAACCCGGTAGTATGCTGGGCGATGAAGGCGTGGTCGATGATCCCAGGTGCGCCGGTTTCGCGGGCGATATCATCGGCTTCGATGACGAACTTCGAAATCCCCATCATGACGGCGATGTCGCCGCCGGCCTTCACCTGGTGATATTGCGAGGCGATCGGCGTCGACTTGCCCGTCGCCATCTCGATCGGGTTCTGCGGGTCCTGGAAACGCTCCAGCCCGCGTTCCTTGAGCGGATTGAACACGACGATCTCGACGCCGCGCTTGGCGCAATCGCGCAAGGGATGCAGGAAGCGCGGGCTGTTCGACCCCGGGTTCTGCCCGAAGAAGAAGATCGCGTCGCACTTCTCGTAATCGTCGAGCTGGATCGTGCCGACCGGCACCCCGATCGCGGACTTGAGCCCGACCGATGTCGTCTCGTGGCACATGTTCGAACTGTCGGGCAAATTGTGGCTGCCGTACATCCGCGCCATCAGCGCATACATGTACGAGGTCTCAAGGCTGGCGCGGCCCGACGAGTAGAAGATGACCTTCTTGGGGTCGTAGCCCTTCAGCTTCGCACCGATATCGGCGAAGGCTTCGGCCCAGCTTACAGCGGCATAGCGGTCGGTGTTCGCGTCATATTTCATCGGGTGGGTCAGGCGCCCGGCCTGTTCGAGGTCGAAATCCTTCCAGCCGCGCAGTTCGGTGACGTCGTGCTTGGCGAAGAACGCCGGGGTGTTGCGATAGCTGGTCAGCTCCCATGCGGTCGCCTTCGCCCCGTTCTCGCAGAATTCGGCGATGTGCGGCTTGGCGGGACGGCCCCAGGCGCAGCTGACGCAGACGAACCCGTCGGGCTTGTTCTGGCGGCTGAGCTCTTTGAGAGCCTCCGGCCCGATCTTTTCGCGCGCGCCGATTTCGGCCAGCGACCGCATCGAACCCCAGCCTCCGGCCGGTGCGGTGTAGGCTTCGATTTCAATGTCTTCGCTCATGATCGTCCCTCGCTTCGCGCTCAAAACGAAGCTGCCGGGAATTCGATGCGGTGGCAACGCGATCCCGACGGTTCAAATCGCTCGCCTCATCGCCTAGATGGGATCCGACGCTCCAAGGATTGCCCAACATGACGACGCACACCACCCGCATGCTCATTCTCGGGTCCGGCCCCGCCGGGCTGTCCGCCGCGATCTATGGCGCGCGCGCGGGGATGGCGCCGATCGTCGTGCAGGGCATCCAGCCCGGCGGCCAGCTGACCACGACGACCGATGTCGAGAATTACCCCGGCTTCAAGGACGTGATCCAGGGCCCCTGGCTGATGGAGCAGATGCAGGCGCAGGCCGAGCATGTCGGCACGCGGATGATGTGGGACACGATCGTCGAGGTCGACGTCTCCAAGCGGCCTTTCCGCTTGGTCGGCGATTCGGGTGACGTGTACGAAGGCGAGACGCTGGTGATCGCGACCGGCGCGCAGGCGAAGTGGCTCGGGATCGACAGCGAGGAGCCGATGAAGGGCAAGGGCGTCAGCGCCTGCGCGACGTGCGACGGGTTCTTCTATCGCGGCAAGAAGGTCGCGGTGATCGGCGGCGGCAACACCGCGGTCGAGGAGGCGCTGTACCTGACCAACCATTCGCCCGACGTCACGCTGATCCACCGCCGCGATTCGCTGCGCGCCGAGAAGATCCTCCAGGAGCGGCTGTTCGCGCACAAGGGCGTCACGGTCTTGTGGAACAAGGAGGTGCGCGGGTTCGTCGACGGCGGCGGCAATGCCGGACTGGTCGCGCTCGACCTCGAGGATACGGTGACGGGCGAGCATAGCCGGCTCGACGTCGACGGCGGCTTCGTCGCGATCGGCCACCACCCCGCGACCGAGCTGTTCCGCGGGCATATCGATCTCGATTCGGACGGTTATATCGCGGTCGAGACGGGCAGCACGCGGACCAGCGTCGAGGGTGTGTTCGCCTGTGGCGACGTGGCCGACAAGGTGTATCGCCAGGCGGTTACCGCCGCGGGGACGGGGTGCATGGCGGCGCTGGACGCGGAGCGCTTCCTGGCGGCGGCGGAGTTTGCTGAGATGGCCGAGGCGGCGGAGTAGGTACGCCGTCCGTCATCCTGACGAACGTCAGGATCCAGAGTCACGATCGGCGGCGCCCGTGGCTCTGGATCCCGGATCAAGTCCGGGATGACGGAGAAGAGAGGTGATCGCCTCCTCCAGCGGCGCAGCGGCCGGGCCCGAAAAGCTGTGCGACGCGGTGGTGATCTCGGTCGTGCTGCACGTCAGTCCGGCGTTTCGAGCGGCACTCGCGTACGCCAGTGCCGTCGCATCGCCCGTGGCTAGGATGACGGTCGCAGCTGGACCCCATTGGTCGATCGCCGACAGGACTCGCGCCGCCAGCGCATGCTCGCGAGGCTCGTCAGCAAGCTTCCGTAAGCCGCGGAGGACACCGCGAATATTAACCCCGCCGCCAAGCAGCCGCCGCCATTCCCGCGGGTCGCGCAGGCGATCGGCGTAGCGCGCGCGGATCGCAGCGGCGGGGGGCAGGGCGTCGGTGTCCTCGATTACCCAGGGGTTGGCGAGGATGATCGAGTCGAGCCCGGCGTCGCGGCCGAACAGCGCGAGCGTGCTGGCGGCGTCGCAATTGCCGAAGCCGATCACGCGTTCGACGTGCGGCGCTTCGGCGCGAAACGCTGCGGCTGCCGCGACGAGGTCGGGCCGGGCGGTGAGGAACCCGCCGTTGGGGCCGCTCGAATCGCCGATCCCGCGGCGATCGTAGCGCAGCACCGGAACGCCGCGGTCGGCAAGGCGGCGCGCCAGCATCGCCATGCCGCGATGCGCGCCGCAGCGGATCTCGTTGCCGCCCGAGACGATCAGGAGGCCGGTGGTGCCCTGACCCTCGTCGATCGTCGCGGCGAGAGTCTCGCCTTCACAGGGGATGCCGATCATCCTTCGCATCGGGAGATCCAGGCGGCGATGTCGTCGGCGACCGCCGCGGCGAGCGTCTGGTCGGTGCCGGGCTCTGCCGCGCGCCAGAGCGGTCTTCCGGCAAAGACCCGGTCCGCTGGGCGTCCGTCACCCTCCAGCCGGGCGACGCGGTCGGCCTGCGAAGGTTCGGCGGACTTCAGCGCGGACAGCAGGTCGCGGGCGATGGCATTACCGGCCAGTTCGATCGGCGGGCCGGGGCGGTCGATGTCGGCGGGGTCGAACGCCGCCCCGCCTTCGCGCACGCCTGCAAGCCGCGTCCGCACCAGATCGCGGACGATGTCCGCTCCTGTCGGCGGCGACAGATGGTAGCGGCCGGCAAGCGCGGCGCGCGCGTCGACCAGCGCGCCGCCGCGAATCGCGAATCCGTACGTCCGCCGCGCCGGCACCGCCGCGGCGAAGGCGTCTTGCCAGTCGTCGAGCCGCGCATCCTCGGTCGCGATCAGGCTATCGTTGGTGCCGGGAAGATCGGGCAGCACGCTGGCGACGCCGTGCGACGCCAGCGCACGCATGATCGCGACGGTGAACGCGCGCAGGCGATTGGCTTCCTCGAACAGCGCCGGCGCGACGAGCAGCACCGGGCCGGAGTCGGGCCCCAGGCACAGCTGCGCCTCGCGGCCGCGCGCGCAGGCGTAGACGTCAGACAAGCGCCTTGGTCGCGGCGAACGTGACGAGCGCGCCGAACGTCTCGAGCATCTCGCCGTCGACCTCGTCATCCTCGATCAGGATGCCCAGGCGATCCTCGAGCTCGGTCAGCACGCTGGCGACCGCCATCGAATCGAGCTCTGGCAGCGCGCCGAACAGCGGTGTCTCGGGCGTGAACGCGGCGACGCGCTCCGCGCTCAGACCGAGGATGTCGGCCAGCACCGCGCGGACCGCGGTGTCGACCTGGGAAGTGCCTTCGCGGATCAAATTTCGTACCCAAACCCGTTGCGATTGCGCGCTGCGGTATAGTGCGGGGGTGAATTCGGCAACGCCTTGGGCGTATGAGGCACCGATGATCGCGCTCGACCCTCAGCCCTATCCAATCGACCATCTGCCCGCGCGTGGCGCGCCGGACGCGGTGGCGCTGGTCGACCGTGCCGGATCGATGACGTTCGCCGAGCTGGAAAGGGCGGTTTCGGCGGCCGCCGGCGCGCTGGCGGAGCGGGGGCTGTTGGCGGGCGACCGGGTAGCGACGTGGCTGCCGAAGACGCGTCTCGCCTGCGTGATGCCGCTGGCCGTGGCGCGCGCGGGGCTGGTGCATGTGCCGGTGAACCCGGCGCTGCGGCGTGCGCAGGTCGCGCATATCCTCGCCGATAGTGGCGCGGCGCTGCTGGTGACGCAGGGCGTGCGGGCGGGGACGCTGGAGGCGGGGGATGTGCCGGCAGGGTGCGTTGTGGTGGAGGAGGTCGAACTCCCGCTTGTACCCCGGCGGAGGCCGGGGCCCAGTTGGGATGGCCTCGGTAACGAAGGACCGGCTCCGGTTACGTCTGTTCTCCCAACTGGGCCCCGGCCTTCGCCGGGGAACGATGAGGGCTTGAGCCTGTCCTGGGCCGATCCCGATACGCTTGCGGCGATCCTCTACACCTCGGGCTCCACCGGCCGGCCCAAGGGCGTCATGCTCAGCCACGCGAATTTGTGGCTCGGCGCGATTTCGGTCGCGCATTACCTAAGGCTCACGCCCGACGACCGCGTGCTCGCGGTGCTGCCGCTGAGCTTCGATTACGGCCAGAACCAGCTGCTCTCGACCTGGGCGGCGGGTGCGTCTGTGGCGCCGCTCGATTACCTCACCGCGCGCGACGTCGTGAAGGCGGTCGAGCGGACCGATGCGACGACTTTGGCGGGGGTGCCGCCGCTATGGGTGCAGCTGCTCGAAGCGGACTGGCCGCCCGAGACCGCCGCGAAACTCCGGCGGCTCACCAATTCGGGCGGCGCGCTGACGCCGCGGCTGGTGCGGGGCTTGCGCGCGCGGTTCACGCAGGCCGATCTCTACGCGATGTACGGGCTGACCGAGGCGTTCCGATCGACCTATCTCGACCCCGCCCTGATCGACGTGCATCCGGACGCGATGGGCCGCGCGATCCCGTTCGCGGACGTGTCGGTGCGCCGCGCCGACGGTACGCGCGCTGCGGTCGGGGAGCCGGGCGAACTCGTCCACGCGGGGCCGCTGGTCGCGCAAGGCTATTGGCGCGACGTCGAGCGGACCGCGCATCGCTTCCGGCCCGAACCGGACGGCAGCCTTGCGGTCTGGTCGGGCGACACCGTGGTCGAGGGGGACGACGGACTGCTGCGCTTCGTCGGCCGCGACGACGAGATGATCAAGAGCGCAGGCAACCGCATCAGTCCGCTCGAGATCGAGGAAGCGGTGCTGGCGGGCGGGGAAGCGCGCGAGGCGGTCGCGGTCGGGGTCGCGGACGAACGCCTGGGGCAGGCGATCGTGGTGGTTCTCGCCGGCGACGTGGCGGGTGAACCGGCGTTGCGCGCGCGACTGCGGGCGGCACTGCCGAGCTTCATGCAGCCCGCGCGGTATGACTGGCGCGATGCGCTGCCGCACAATGCGAACGGCAAGCTCGATCGGTCGGCGATTGCGGCGGAGGTCAAGGCGTGTTCCCCCGCGAAGGCGGGGGCTCAGTCTGGACCCCCGCCTTCGCGGGGGAACACGGAGGTGACGCGATGAAACCGATGGGGCCACTCCCGCCGGAGTTCCGAGACCAGGCGGGGATGCTGCAGATCGGCACACACAGCGCAGACTCGCTTGTGCGACAGGCCGGCGACACGCCGCTGTTCGTCTACGACATGACCGCCATCGCGACGCGGATCGTGCGGTTCCGCGCGGCGTTCGCTGGCGTCGATCTCCACTACGCGATCAAGGCCAACCCCTACGCCGACCTGCTCGCGGCCCTCGCGCCGCTGGTCGACGGCCTCGACGTCGCCTCCGCCGGCGAACTCGCCAAGGCGCTCGCGGTCAAGCCCGCCGGCGCGATCAGCTTCGCGGGCCCCGGCAAGCGCGACGACGAACTCGCCGCCGCCATCGTCGCCGGCGCGACTCTCAACGTCGAATCCGAAGGCGAGGCCGACCGCGCCTTTGCGATCGGCGGCCGGCTGGGCCTGACCCCGCACCTCGCGGTCCGCGTGAACCCCGATATCGAACTGCGCGGCAGCGGGATGAAGATGGGCGGTCGCGCGTCGCCCTTCGGCGTCGACGCGGCGCGTGCCGCCGCACTGGTACGCCGCATCGTCGCCGCCGGCGCCGATTGGCGCGGCTTCCATATCTATGCAGGCAGCCAGGCGCTCGACGCGCAGGCGATCATCGACACGCAGGCCGGGACGCTGGATCTGGCCGCGCGGCTGGCAAACGAGGCAGGAGCCGCCCCCCCGCTGGTCAATCTCGGCGGCGGCTTCGGCGTGCCGTATTTCGCCGGCGACGTGGCGCTCGACGTCGAGCGCGTCGGCGCTGCGCTTGCCGACGCGATCGCTGCCCGCGCCCCCATTCTTGCCGACAGCGGCTTCGCGATCGAACTCGGCCGCTGGCTGGTCGCCGAGGCAGGCGTCTATCTCACCCGCGTCGTCGACGTGAAGCAGAGCCAGGGGGAGACCTTCGTCATCGTCGACGGCGGGCTCAATCACCAGCTCGCGGCGAGCGGCAATTTCGGCACCGTCGTGCGCCGCAACTATCCGCTGGCGGTCGCCGCGCGCATGGGCGGCGAAGCGGACGGCGACGTCACCGTCGTCGGCCCGTTGTGCACCCCGCTCGACCGCCTCGGCGACCGCGTCGCGCTGCCGCCGGTCGCGGTCGGCGATCTGATCGCAATCTTCCTGGCAGGCGCCTATGGGGCCTCGGCGAGTCCGGCGGCCTTCCTCGGCCATCCGCTTGCATCCGAACTGGTTGTCGAGCGTTCCTAACGCTATATTCACCTGTTCGACCCATATCGATCCTGAGTTCAGCCGTTCCCGGTGCAGACCGGCGTTCGGCATGATGTCAGGAGACTTCTACCCATGCGTGCCGGACCCGTTGCCCGTTCCCTGCTGATCACCGGCCTCGCCGCCTCGACGCTGGCCGCCTGCACCAGCACCGGCGGGCGTCCCGAATTGCCGCCGGCCTCCTATGTCGCGAACAAGGAGATGCCGGGCGAGGAATATGTCATCGGGCCGCTCGATCAGCTCAACATCTTCGTCTGGCGCAATCCCGAACTGTCGGCGAAGATCCAGGTGCGCCCCGACGGCCGCATCACCACGCCGCTGATCAACGACATGCCCGCGGTCGGCAAGACCCCGGCCGTGCTCGCCGAGGACATGAAGAAGGCGCTCAGCCAGTATATCAAGGATCCGATCGTCTCGGTGATCGTCGAGAATTTCTCGGGCACCTACAGCCAGCAGGTCCGCATCGTCGGCGCGACCGAGAAGCCGGCGTCGATCCCCTACCGCGCCAACATGACCCTGCTCGACGCGATGATCGCGGTCGGCGGGCTCAGCCAATATGCGGCGGGCAACAAGGCGCGCCTCGTCCGCTACGACCGCGCGACCGGCAAGCAGACCGAATTCTCGCTGCAGATCGGCGACCTGCTCAAGAAGGGCGATTCGTCGGCCAATGTCGGGCTCGAGCCGGGCGACGTGATCATCATTCCGGAATCGATGTTCTGATATGAACGGGATCTACGACGAAGTCCGCATCGCGCTGCACGCGATCTGGAACCGCCGCTGGCTCGCGCTGGCGGTGGCGTGGGGCGTGTGCGTGCTCGGCTGGCTGTTCGTATCGCAGATCCCGAGCAAATATGAATCGAGCGCGCGCGTGTTCGTGCAGATGCAGAACATCCTGCCGACGACGATGGATGCGCCCGCGCAGTCGACGCAGAAGGACGTCGACACGATCCGCCAGACGCTCGTCTCGGCGGTCAACCTGGAGAAGGTCGTGCGCGGCACCGACCTGGCCAACACCGTGTCGAGCGACCGCGACGTTGCCGACCGCGTGGCCGGGCTCGCGCAGAACATCAAGATCGTGTCGCAGCAGGACAATCTGTTCCAGATCACGACCACCGCCTCCAGCCCCAAGCTGGCGCGGACGATCACGCAGAAGCTGATCGACATCTTCGTCGAACAGAATCTGGCGGGCGATCGCACCAGCACCAGCCAGAGCCTGACCTTCCTCGACGCGCAGCTCGAACAGCGCCAGAAGCAGCTGCAGGACGCCGAAGCCAAGCGCGCCGACTTCCAGAACCGCTATCTCGGCGCGCTGCCCGGCACGGGCACCGTCAGCGACCGCATCGGCGCATCGCGCGCGCAGATGGCGCAGGTCGACAGCGACCTCGCCGCGGCGCAGTCGAGCCTGGCCGCGGTGCAGGGCCAGATGGCCGGTACCCCCGCGACGGTGCCCGGCGCCGCGGGTGCTGCCGGAACGGCGGGCCCGGCCCGTGCACGATTGCAGGCGATCCAGGGCCAGCTCGCCGATGCACGCGCGCGCGGCTATACCGACAACCATCCCGACGTGGTCGCGCTGAAGAGCCAGCTTGCCGCCGCCACCGCAGCCGCGCGCGGCGAGCCGCTGTCGGGCGGCAGTGGTGGGGCGGGGGCCAACGCCAACCCGCTCTACGTCTCGCTGCAATCGATGCTCGCCGACAAGCAGGCCACCGTCGCCGCGCTGCGGATGCGCAAAAGCCAGCTGCAGGGCGATGTCGACCTGCTCAACAGCAAGATCGCCGCCGATCCCGAAGCCGCCGCGGAGCAAGGCAGCATCGACCGCGACTATCAGGTGCTGAAGGACCAGTACGCCCAGCTGCTGACCCAGCGCGAACAGATCGCGCTGCGCGGTCAGGCGCAGACCCAGACCGACCGCGTGAAGTTCAGCGTGATCGATCCGCCGACCACGCCGCGCACGCCGACCGCACCAAACCGGATGCTGCTGCTGACCGGTGTGCTGATCGCCGGGCTCGGGGCCGGGGTGGGCGCCGCGTTCGCGATGGGGCAGCTGCGCACCACTTTCGCGACCGGCACGCGGCTCGAAAGGGCTTCTGGCCTGCCCGTGATCGGATCGATCGGTGAGGTCGTGACCCGGATCCAGTCCGAGCAGCGGCGCCGCAAACTCAAGATGTTCCTGGGCGGCACCGCCGCGCTGGGGGCCGCCTATGTCCTGCTGCTGGGGGTCGAGATCCTCCAGCGCGGCCTGGCGGCGTAAGGGGGATGACCGTGACCAATCCGAAGACCGGGCGCGAGCCGTCGCTGCTCGAACGCGCGGCCAAGGTCTATGACTTTTCGGCGCATGTCCGCGCGCGGGAGCTGCCACCGGTCGAGCCCGACCACGTCGCGGCCGAACCTTTCGAGGCCGACGACAGCGACCCGACCTTCCTCGCCATTCCGGCCGAACTGCGCGCGCCGATCGGTGAGGAACTGCCCGACGACTTCCACCTGCCGGTTGACCAGGGCGACATCGCGCTGATCGATCGCGGCATGCTCGCCGGCAACGGCATGATCGTGCCCGGTGCGCCGGTGGGGCCGCTCGCCGAGGAGTTCCGGCTCATCAAGCGGCAGTTGCTGATCACGCAAGGCCGCATCGCCGACAGCGACAGCCCCGACAAGGCGCGCACCATCCTGGTCTGCTCGGCGCGGCCCGAGGACGGCAAGACGTTCTGCGCGATCAACCTCGCGCTGTCGCTCGCCGCCGAGCGCGATACCGAGGTGCTGCTGGTCGACGCCGACGTCGCCAAGCCGGATGTCGTCAACCAGCTGGGGCTGCAGGACGGTCCCGGCCTGCTCGACGCGCTCGCCGATTCGCATATCGACGTAGAGACGCTGGTGATGCGTACCGACGTGCCGCATCTCTCGATCCTGCCCGCAGGCACCAAGACCACGATGGATACCGAGCTGCTGGCGAGCGCGCGCACGCGCACGGTGCTCGCGCGGCTGCTCGCGGCCAATCCGCGCCGCGTCATCATCTTCGATTCGCCGCCCGCGCTCGCCGCCTCGCCAGCCCCGGTGCTGGCGATGATGGTCGGGCAGGTGATGCTCGTGGTCCGCGCCGATCGCACGCCCGAGGGCGAACTGCGCGCCGCGGTCAATCTGCTCGACAGCTGCGAGCATATCCAGCTCGTCCTCAACGCAGTCTCGTTCGTGCCGGGTGGGGCGCGGTTCGGCAGCTATTACGGCCAGGAGGGATCCAAGTGACACGGTTGATCCGTGCGGCGGCCCGGGGGGGCGGCGTCGCGATGATCGCATGGCTCGCGAGCAGTCCGGCGGTCGCGCAGAACGCGCGGCGCGTCACGCTCGTGCCCTATATCGAGGCGAGCCAGATCCTCGACGCCGATCTGAACGGGGGCGACGTCGTGACCTACACCACGCTCGCGGCGGGGCTGGACGGTTCGGTCCAGACGCAGCGCGTCTCGGCGCAGGCCAGCGTGCGGTACGAGCACCGCTTCGCCTATGACGACCGCATCGGCGACCAGGACGTGCTCTCGGGTCTCGCCCGTGCCGACGTCCAACTGACCCGCGCGCTGTCGATCGAGGCCGGCGGCATCGCGACGCGCGCCCGCTCCGACATCCGCGGCGCCGCGCCCGGCATCCTGGTCGGCAATGTCGACAATATCGCGCAGATCTATTCGGGCTATGTCGGCCCCAGCCTGGCGACCAACGCCGGACCGATCGCGCTCAATGCCGATTACCGCTTCGGCTATACCAAGGTCGAGACGCCGACCTTCGCCGACACCAGCGTCGGCACCCGCCGGCTCGATTATTACGACGATTCGATCGGCCATACCGTGCTGGCGAGCGCCGGGTTCAAGCCCGGCACGCTGCTACCCGTCGGCCTGACCGCGAGCGGCGCCTATGATCGCGAGACCGCGAGCCAGCTGTCGCAGCGCTATGAGGGCTATTACGGCCGCGGCGACGCGCTGTTGCCGGTGTCGCCCTATGTCGCGCTGACCGCGGGCGTGGGGTATGAGAAGATCGAGACCAGCCAGAAGGATGCCGCGGTCGATGCCACCGGCGCGCCGGTGCTCGACGACAACGGCCGCTACGTCACCGCCGCGGGGTCGCCGCGCCGGATCGCCTATCGCACCGACGGGGTCTATTACGACGCGGGCGTGATCTGGCGCCCCAACCGCCGCACTTCGGTGGAGGGGCATGTCGGCAAGCGCTACGGCTCGCTCAGCTATACCGGCACCGCGACCTATCAGGCGTCGAAGACGGTCGGCCTAGCGGTCAACGTCTATGACGGCGTGCAGACCTTCGGACGCCAGCTCCGCACCGGGCTCGCGAGCCTGCCGACCAGCTTCGTCTCGCCGACCCAAGGGTTCAGCCAGCAGTTCAACGGCTGCGTGTTCGGATCGACCGGCGCGGCGCCCGGCGGGTGCCTGGACGACGTGTTCCAGTCGATCTCGACCGCGAGCTACCGCGCGCGCGGCATCGACGGTGTGCTGGTCGCGACCCGCGGCCGCAGCACCTGGGGCCTCGGGATCGGCTATGCCAACCGCAAGCTCTATGCGCCGCGCGCCGCGCCCGGCCTTGTCGTGTCGGGGCTCGAGGATCAGAGCTATTACGGCCAGCTGTTCTTCGCGCGTTCGCTCACCGAGAATTCGGGGATCAACGCCAACGCCTTCGTCAATTACTACGACAGCGGTCTTGGCGGCAACGCTGGCGCCAACGGCGTGCTTATCGAGGGCGATAATGGCGTGTGGTCATATGGCGCCACGGGGAGCTATTATCGCAACTTCGGGCGTTTGGGCACCACGGCGTCGGTCGGGCTGTACAGCTTCAAGGTCGGCGATTTCGACAGCGACTGGTCGGCGCAAGCGCTGCTCGGCGCACGCTACCAGTTCTAGGACAGGCATATGTACGACGAACATTATGGACTGACCGGTCGGCCCTTCCAGCTGACCCCGGACCCGAAATTCTGGTTCGAGACCGCTACGCACCGCAAGGCGATGGCGTATCTCGGCTATGGCCTGGCGCAGGGCGAGGGCTTCATCGTCATCACGGGTGATATCGGCGCGGGCAAGACCACGCTGGTCGGCCACCTGATGGACACGATCGACCATAAGAGCCTGAATGCGATCAAGATCGTTTCGACCGCGATCGAGGCGGAGGATCTGCTCCGGATTGTCGCGACCGATCTGGGCGTCGATCCGGCGGGGCTCGAAAAGGCGCAGCTGCTGACCGCGATCGAACGCGGGCTCCACGCCGTCGCACGCACCGGGCGGCGGACGCTGCTGATCGTCGACGAGGCCCAAGCGCTGCCGGTCTCCGCGCTCGAAGAGCTGCGGATGCTGTCGAACTTCCAGGCGGGTGGCCAGGCGCTGCTGCAGATCCTGCTGCTCGGCCAGCCCGAATTCCGTGATCGGCTGCACGGCTCGGAGCGGCTCGAACAGCTGCGCCAGCGGATCATCGCGATCCACCATCTCGATCCGATGGAGGAGCATGAGGTCGCCGATTACATCGCGCACCGGCTGTCGGTGGTCGGCTGGACCGGCAACCCCGATTTCCAGGACGATTCGTTCGCTGCGCTGTACCGCGGGTCGGCGGGCGTGCCGCGTAGGCTGAACCTGCTCGCGGGCCGCGTCATGCTGCACGCCGCGGTCGAGGGGCTGACGCTGATCGACGCAGGCGTGGTCGAGGCGGTCACGACCGATCTCGACACCGACCTGCCGACCTTGTCGATGGGCAGCCCGGCGGCAGCGGACGAACCCGCCGCCGCGCCGTTGCCGATCGTGAACGCAACAGAGGCGCCGGAGACCGCATCGCGCTGGCACGCCATCGGCCCTCGCGACGATGACGGCGCGCACGACGCGCTCGCGGCGCGTGTCACCGAGCTAGAGGCGCGGGTCGAGCAACAGGATGCCGCGTTGCGCCGCGTGCTGACGCTGCTGGTCGACTGGGTCGAAAGCGATTCGGCCAAGCCCGAATACGCCCCGATCCGGGGTGTCGCGAACTGGCACGACGCGGCCTGACGACCATGCGCAACGGCCACGTTCTGAATGGCATGTCCGTGGACGTCGAGGAGTGGTTCCAGGTCGGCGCGTTCGAACGCGTGATCGACAAGGGCGACTGGAACAGCCTGGACTCGCGCGTCGAGGCGAACACCGACGCGACTCTGGCGCTGTTCGCGGAGAGCGGCGTCGTCGGCACCTTCTTCACGCTCGGCTGGGTCGCGGACCGCTATCCGCGGCTGATCCGCCGGATCGTCGATGCGGGGCACGAGATCGCCAGCCATGGCTGGGACCACCAGCGCGTCTTCACGATGGACGCCGCGACGTTCCGCGCCGATCTGGCGCGGACGCGCGCGACGATCGAGGATGCCGCGGGGCAGACGGTCACCGGCTACCGCGCGCCGAGCTTCTCGATCGACCAGCGCACCCCCTGGGCGCATGTCGTCCTTGCCGAAGAGGGCTACACCTACTCCTCCAGCGTCGCGCCGCTGAGGCACGATCATTATGGCTGGCGCGAGGCGCCGCGCTACGCGTTCAAGCCGCTGCCGGACAGTGGGTTGATCGAGCTGCCGGTGACGGTCGCGCAGATCGGCAAACGGCGGCTGGCGACCGGCGGCGGCTTCTTCCGCCTGCTGCCGTCCGCGTTGACCGATTTCGCGGTGCGTCAGGTCAACGGGGCGGACCGGCCTGCGGTGTTCTACTTCCACCCCTGGGAAATCGACCCCGCCCAGCCGCGTGTCGCCGCCGCACCGATCCGGTCGAAGCTACGCCACTACTCCCGTCTGGCGGCGATGAAGGGCAAGTTGCGCGGGCTGATCGGCCGGCATGAATGGGGCCGCGTCGACGCGGTGATTGCGGGCGAAGCGGCACGACTCCGATGACGACGCCGAGCGTCCGCGAGGCGGATCTCCGCGACGCGGGCGAAGCGGCCAGGATCAGCGCGTTCGTTCAAGCCAGCGAAGGCGCCACGCCGTTCCATCTCCCCGCCTGGAGCCTCGCGGTGCAGGCTGGGTGCGGCCAGCGCGCGCGCTACCTGATCGCGGATCGGGCCGACGGATCGATCGCCGGCGTGTTGCCACTCAGCGAAATGCGCTCGCCGCTGTTCGGGCGTGCGCTGGTGTCGACCGGGTTCGGCGTCGATGGCGGCGTGCTCGGCCAGGCGGTGGAAAACCTGTCGGCCGCAGCCTGGGCCCTGGCGCAGCGGATCGGCTGCCCCTCGGTCGAATTGCGCGGCGGCGCGGCACCCGTCGGGTGGACCAGTGACGCCACGAGCTATCTCGGCTTCGCCCGCGACCTGGCGGCCGACGACGATGCCGAGATGCTGGCGATCCCGCGCAAGCAGCGTGCCGAGGTCCGCCGCGCGCTCGGCTTCGATCTCGAAATCGCGACCGGTACGAGCGCGGCGATGCAGGCCGAGCACTACCGCGTCTATGCCGAATCGGTCCGCAACCTCGGAACGCCGGTGTTCCCCGCCAAACTCTTCCGCGCGGTGATGGCGGGGATGGACGCCGACATCCTGACCGTCCGCCATCAGGGTCGCGCGGTGGCGAGCGTGCTCAGCCTGTACTTCCAGGGCACCGTCTATCCCTATTGGGGCGGCGGCACCGACGCGGCGCGCGGGCTTCGCGCCAACGACCGGATGTACTTCGCGCTGATGAGCCACGCCCGCGCCCGCGGCTGTACGCGCTTCGACTTCGGCCGCTCGAAGACCGGCACCGGCGCCGCGGCATTCAAGAAGAACTGGGGCTTCACCCCCGAACCGCGCCTCTACGCCAAGCGCAGCGACGGCCCGGCGCGCGAGGTGAACCCGCTCAACCCGAAATACGCGCTGATGGTGCGGACGTGGAAGAGGCTCCCGCTCTGGGCCGCCAACGCCGCCGGCCCGTGGATATCCCGGGGCCTGGGATGAGCGCGCTGCTCTTCCTCGCGCATCGCGTCCCGTTCCCGCCCGACCGCGGCGACAAGATCCGCAGCTTCCATATCCTGCAATATCTAGCGAAGCGTGCGCGCGTACACCTCGTCGCGTTTGCGGAGGACGAAGGGGACTTCGAACCCCCGGTGGCGTTCACCGATATGCTGGCCAGCTGTATGATTGTGCCGCGCACCAAGTCGCAGGCTCGCGCCGCGATCGAAGCATTGGCCAGTGGTAAGCCGGTCTCGCTCACCGCATTCGCCGACCGGCGCTTCGCCACCGCGATGGCTGCAGTGCGCGCTCGGGATTCGATAGCGACCACCTTCGTCTTCTCGGGTCAGATGGCGCAGTATCTCAGCCCCGACGACCTCGCGATCATGGATTTCGTCGACGTCGATTCCGCCAAGTTCGCTGGCTATGCCGCCGACGCGCGCGGGCCGATGCGCTGGATGATGCGCCGCGAAGCCCGCCTGCTCGGCGCGTTCGAACGCGACGTCGCCGCGCGCGTCTCTGCCAGCCTGTTCGTCAGCGACGCCGAAGCCGCGCTGTTCCGCGCCGGCGGCGCGCAGGGCAGGGTGATGACGGTCGAAAACGGCATCGATTCGGCAAGGTTTTCTCCCCTCCCTGAAAGGGAGGGGCCGGGGGTGGGTGGTTCTTGTGGAAACGCCCCCCTCATCGTCTTCACCGGCCAGATGGATTATCGCCCCAACATCGACGCGGTCACGTGGTTCGCCCGCGACATCCTGCCGATCGTCCGCCGCCGCCACCCCGCGCGCTTCGCGATCGTCGGCCGTGCCCCCGCCGCCGCGGTGCAGGCGCTGGCTAGCGACGACGTCCTCGTCACCGGCGCGGTCGACGACGTCCGCGGCTGGCTCGCCGCGGCGGACGTCTGCGTCGCGCCGCTAAAGCTCGCACGCGGCATCCAGAACAAGGTGCTCGAGGCGATGGCGATGGCACGCCCCGTCGTCGCCTCCGCCGCCGCCGCCGAAGGCATCGACCATGCCGCCACGATCCGCGTTGCCGACGATGCGCAGGCGTTCGCGGACCGCATCGTCGACCTGCTGGACGATCCCGCTGCCGCGGCCACGCTCGGCACCAGCGCCCGCGCGCAGGTCATCGCCCGCTACGGCTGGGACGCCCGCCTCGCGCCGCTCGACGCGCTGCTGGGGCTCGATCCTCCCCCGCCAGGGGGAGGTGTCACCGAAGGTGACGGAGGGGGCGGACATACAACCCCGGTCATCGCTTCCGCCCCCTCCGTCGGGCTACGCCCGCCACCTCCCCCTGGCGGGGGAGGATGATGTCCGCATTGCAACGCTGGCGCCGCCACCTCATCGCGCTGGCGCTCGTCGCAGCCGCATTGCTCCTGCTGTTTCGCAGCGACGTCGCCGACCTGGTGCGGATCTGGTGGACCAGCACCACCTTCGGCCACTGCCTCTTCATCGGCCCCGTCATCGCCTGGCTAGTCTGGCAGCGCCGCGTTGAGCTCGCACAGCTGACCCCCACCGGCTGGTGGCCCGGCCTCGCGCTCGTCGCGGTCGGGGGCGGTGGCTGGCTGATGGGCGATGCCGCCTCGGTCGGGCTCGTGCGCCAACTCGGCCTCGTCATGATGCTGCAAGGCGCGGTGGTCACGATCCTCGGCCCCAACGTCGCGCGGGGACTGCTCTTCCCGCTCGGCTACGCCCTGTTCCTCGTGCCGTTCGGCGAAGGCCTCGAACCGCCGCTCCAGAGCATCACCGTCGCGATCGTCATGCCGCTGCTTCATCTCGTCGGCGTGCCCGCGGTGGTCGACGGCGTGCTGATCCACGCCGGCCGCTACTGGTTCGAGGTCGCCGAGGCGTGTTCGGGCGCGAAGTTCGTCATCGCGATGGTCGCGTTCGGGGTGCTGGTCGCCAATCTCTGCTTCCTGTCGTGGCGGCGGCGCGCGGTGTTCCTGGTCGTGTCGGTCGTCGTGCCGGTCATCGCCAACGGCTTTCGCGCGTTCGGGACGATCTGGGCGGCGGACCTCACCTCGGTCGAGGCGGCGACCGGGTTCGACCATATTGTCTATGGCTGGGTGTTCTTCGCAGCGGTGATGGCGGGCGTGCTCGCGCTCGGCTGGCGCTGGTTCGACCGCGCGCCCGACGATCCCGCCTTTGATCCGGCTAAGTTGCAAGCCGTGCCGCGCCGTCGCGTCGACCTGCTGCTGGCGTCGGTCCTGGTGCTCCCCACCGCAGCGATCTTCCCTGCGTGGAGCGCCAGCATCGCTGGCCGCGCGGCGATCCTCCCGGCGCATATCGATCTGCCCGAAGTCCCCGGCTGGCACCGCGTCGCGCTCAGCACCCGCGCGCCCTGGACCCCTTATTATCCGAACGCCGACCACATCCTGTTCGGCCGCTACGCCGATGCGTCGGGCGAGACCGTCGATCTCGCCATCGCGGTCTATGGCCGCCAGCGCGAGGGCGCCAAGCTGGGTGCATTCGGCACCGGCGTGCTGCGCGAGGAGGATCGCTGGGTCCGCGTCGCCGATCTGCCCGACCTTCAGGGCGGCGCGATGATGCGGATCACCGCGCCGGGCCCGGTGGAGCGGATCGTCGGGACATGGTACCGCGTCGGGCATGTCACCACGCACGATCTCACGGCGATGAAGCTCGCGACGCTCCAGGCACGTCTGCTCGGCGGCCCGCAACGCGCGGTCGCGGTCCATCTGTCGACCGAGGCCGCGTCGCCCGCACCGATCGCGCGGTTCCTGGCGGCGCTCGGGCCGATGGATCGCCTCGCCGACCAGTCCGCGGGCCTCCACTAGAATGTGCGGCATCGCCGGGATCTTCCACCCGGGCACGCCAAAGCCGGTCGACCCGACTCGCGTCCACGCCATGATCGCCGCGCAGGCGCATCGCGGGCCCGACGGCGACGGCATCTGGACCGCGCCCGGGGTCGGCTTCGGCCATCGCCGGCTGTCGATCATCGATCTCGCCGGCTCGCCGCAACCGATGTCCGACGGTGCGCTGACGGTCACCTATAATGGCGAAATCTACAATTTCGCCGAGCTGCGCGCCGAGCTGAGCGCCAAGGGCGCGGTGTTCCGCACCGCGGGCGATACCGAAGTGCTGCTGCACGGCTGGCGCGCTTGGGGGCCGTCGCTGCTCGACCGGCTGAACGGCATGTTCGCCTTCGCGATCCACGATGCGGGGACGCTGTTCCTCGCGCGCGACCGGCTGGGAGTGAAGCCGCTTCATTACGTCGAACTCGCTGACGGATCGGTCGCCTTCGCGTCGGAACTGAAGGGCTTGCTCGCCCACCCGCTGGTCCGCCGCACGCCCGATCTGCGCGCGGTCGAGGATTACCTCGCGCTCGGGTATGTCCCCGACGACGCGTGCCTCGTCGCCGGCGTGAAGAAGCTTGCGGCCGGCCATTTCCTGCTCGTCGAGCGCGGCCGCCCGGTGCCGCAGCCGCGCCGCTATTGGGACGTCGACTTCTCCAACCGCGCGCGCGGCTCGGCGGCGGCGCTCGGCGAGGAGCTGGTCGACCGGATGCGCGCCGGCGTACGCAGTCGGATGGTCGCCGACGTGCCGCTGGGCGCGTTCCTGTCGGGCGGCGTCGACAGCTCCGCGGTGGTCGCGCTGATGGCGGAGGCCAGCCCCAAGGCGGTGCGCACCTGCACGATCGGCTTCGACGAGGCGGGTCACGACGAACGCGCACACGCCAGCGCGGTCGCGCGCCGCTTCGCCACCGATCACCGCGAACGCGTGGTCAGCAGCGACGATTACGGCCTGATCGACACGCTGGTCGCCAGCTTCGACGAGCCGTTCGCCGACGCCTCCGCGCTCGCCACCTATCAGGTCTGCGTGCTCGCCCGCGAGAGCGTCACCGTCGCGCTGTCGGGCGACGGCGCGGACGAGGCGCTCGCCGGCTACCGTCGCTACAAGTTCCAGGCGGCTGAGGAACGCGTCCGCAGTATGCTGCCCGAGCATCTCCGCCAGGACGTGTTCGGCACCCTCGGCCGCTGGTACCCGAAGGCCGACTGGGCGCCGCGCCCGCTCCGTGCGAAATCGACGCTGCTCGCGCTCGCGGCGGGCGGCGGCGAAGCCTATGCCCGGTCGGTCGGCGTCACCACGCCCGAACTCCGCGCGCAGCTGTTCAGCGATAAAGCGCGTGGCGGTTTGGCCGGCTACCGCGCCGAGGACCGCTACGTCGCGACGATGGCCGACGCCCCCGCGCGCGACGCGATCGACCGCGCGCAATATGCCGACATCAAGCATTGGCTGCCCGGCGACATCCTGACCAAGGTCGATCGCACCAGCATGGCGGTGGGGCTCGAGGCGCGCGAGCCGCTGCTCGACCACCGGCTGATCGAATTCTGCGCGACGCTGCCCGCGTCGATGCGGCTGCACCGCGGCGAGGGCAAATGGCTGATGAAGAAGGCGATGGAGCCCTATCTGCCGAACGACATCCTCTACCGCCGGAAGATGGGGTTCGTGACCCCAATCAGCGCGTGGTTCCGCGGCGGGCTGGCGGCCGAGGCGCGGGCGCTGGCCAAGTCGCGGACGCTCGGCGAGACCGGCTGGTTCGACATGGCCGTCCTCGCCCGGATCGCCGAGGAGCATCATGCCGGCCGCACCGAGCATGGCCGGACGCTGTGGCAGTTCGTGATGCTCGAACGCGCGATGAAGCGGATGTTCGGGTAATGCAGGGGGACTTTACCCTTACCCGTTCCTGCTGAGTAGAGACCGAGTAGCCCCGAAGGGGCATATCGAGGGCTCGTAATCGAAGCACAGGTTCCGCGCGCCAACCTGTCCTTCGATACGTCGCTTCGACTGCGCTCAGCCGCTGCTCAGGACGAACGGATGGGGTGTTCGCAGGAGTCGAGTAGCTCACTCGATCAAACCCTATAACGGCGCTTCCGGACCGATAGCTTCCCCCATCCACCGATCGAACAACTGCGGCCACAACGACCCCGGCGAACTCTGCGGCAACCGCACGCCGAATCCGTGACGCCCGCGCCGCAGGATATGCGCCTCGACCGGGATCCCTGCGCGCCGTGCGGCGGCGAGCAGGTCGATGCTGTTGACGACGGGGACGGTGTCGTCATCCTCGGCATGCACCAGGAACAGCGGCGCCTCGCCGCCGCGCAAATTGCGATCTATCGCGTAGCGCGCCTGCATCGCCGGGTCGGGGAGGGGGCCGAGCAACTGCGCGCGCGATCCGCCATAGCTGCGCCCCGCGTCCATGTTCGACACCGCGTACATCAGCCCGGCAAAGGCCGGCCGCGCGGGTTCGCGGTCGGCGGCGTCGATCGCCCGATAGACCGGGAGCGCATGGTGGATCTCCAGCGAGCCCGCCAGATGCCCGCCCGCGGAAAAGCCGAGCACGCCCAGATGCTCGGGACGGATCGCATAGCGGCGCGCATTGGCGCGGATCAGCCGCATCGCGCGCTGCGCATCGGCGAGCGGCACGTTGGCGCGGTCCGCCCAGCCTTCGCCCGGCAGGCGATAGCTGAGCACGAACACGGTGATGCCGAACCCGTTCAGCACCCGCGCGACGTCGATCCCCTCGTTGCGCTGCGATGTCATCGAATAGCCGCCGCCCGGGCAGACCAGCACCGCGCGGCCGTCGGGCCGCAGTGGCCGGAACACGCCGACTTCAGGATGCAGCACCCCGCGCAGCTGGATATCGCGGAAGAAACCCGGCCGCCCGGTGATCTGCGGGCGGGGGCGCGGCGGTGGATTCGGCGCGCCGACCGGGATCCCCGGCCACAGCGCGAACCGCTCCGCCGGCGGCCAGACGGGGATGTCGGACGGCGCGACCCCGGTTTGTGCGCCCCCGGTCTGTGCAAACGCCTGAGGCGCGGCGCCGGCGGCAAGGGGAATGGCGAGTAGCGAGCGGCGGGACGGCGTCATGGCGCGGCTGTTACAGCACGAGCATCGTCGGCGTCACCCGCTTCTGTCGCCACGGAGCGTTCGAACAAATTTGTACCCCGGCGAAGGCCGGGGCCCAGTTGGGAAGGCCGATGTAACGAAGCGTGGTCCGTCATCACGGCTCTTCCCCAACTGGGCCCCGGCCTTCGCCAGGGTAGCGGAAGCGGCTCAGAGCGCTCTACCGCCGAGACGCCCCACGCAAAGCTGAGCCTATTCGAACAGGAACGCCGCTCCGAATCCCGCGCAGATCAGAACACCGCCATCGCGGCATGGAGCGTCAGCGCGACCAGCATCAGGGTCGACAGCAGGAACAGCACGAATCGCGGCTGGACCCGGTTGCTGGTCGCCTGCACCAGGCTGTGCGCGATCCGCAGCGCGACATAGGCCCAGGCGATCCACGCGTTCACGCCGTACCCGGTGCCCGACAGCGCCAGCACCGCGCCGACCGCGTAGAACAATGTCGGCTGCTCGGTCAGGTGGTTGTAATTGTGCGCCTTCCACTGAGTCTTCGCCGGCAGCACGCGATCGGCGTCCGACGCCTTGGTGCCGACCAGCGTAGCCAGATCGATCCCCGCCGCCTTCATCGCCGGCAGCCGCGTCGCGACCGTCCAGACGAGCATTACCAGCGTCCAAGCGATCAGCACGACCATCGGCCGCAGAATCTCGCTCTGGACGACGTCATCCATGAAAAAGCCTCCCCCGGTGTCCCGGAGGAGGCTGCCTCAAACGCCCGGCCGACGCAATGTCGGCCGGCACGTCATGTTTACTCGAACGAAGCGCCCCACTTGCGGACCGGGCGGTCCTTCCACAGGCCGCGGTGATAGGCATCCGACGCCAGCAGCGGCATCACGCTGCCCGCTTCGGCGAACACCATCTGCTCGATCGCGGTGTTGACCTTGCCCCACGATGCCGCCTCCTGCAGCGTCGAGGACGAGCAGGCACCGTCGCGCACGTCGGCGACCGTGATCTGCACCGCGTATTTGTGGACCTGGACGTCGTCGTGGCCCAGGATCTCGGCGCAGACGACCGTGTCCTGGATGAAGTTCTTCGGTACGCCGCCGCCGATCATCAGCAGGCCGGTGACGCCCGCCTTGATCTTGATCTCGGTCAGCTCGCGGAAATCGGCGATCGCGTCGAGCACCATGTACGCCTTGCCGGCCTTGGCCGAATCGACCTGATGCTTGACCAGACCGAAGCCTGCCGACGAATCGACGAACGCCGGGCAGAAGATCGGCACGTCATGCTCGTAGGCGAGCTTGACGAGGCTGTTCTCCTTCTTGCCGTGCTCGACGAGATACTTGCCCATCTCGCGGATGAACTCGCGGCTCGAATAGGGGCGGGGTTCCAGCGTCTCGGCGATCTCGAAGATCGTGTGGTCGACGTGCTGGAGCTGCTCCTCGTCGATGTACGTGTCATAGATCCGGTCGATCAGCAGCGAGCGCAGCACGTCGTCGTGCGGCACGTCGAGCGCCTGATAATGTTTGTGGCCGAGGCCCTCGAAGAAATCCATGTCGACGATCGACGCGCCGGTCGCGACGATACCGTCGATCATGTTGTTGCGCAGCAGCTCGGCATACAGGTCCATGCAACCGCCGGCGCTCGTCGAGCCCGCGATCACCAGGAAGATCGTGCAGTCCTTGTCGGCCAGCATCTGGTTGTAGATGTCGGTCGCACGGCCCAGGTCGCGGCTGGTGAACGACATCTTCTTCATCGCATCGACGATCGGCCGCGCGTCGAAGCTGGTGATGTCGATATGCTCGACCTCGGTCGAGAGGAGTTCGGCCTTGCGGACGTCGTTCGGGCGGGTGTCGTTGGTGGCTTCGGTCATGTTTATTCTCCCCCCTCCCGCAAGCGGGAGGGGTGGAAGCTAAATGTTACAGCGTGACGACGTTCGACGCGACAACCTCGAAGCTGTCGTCGTACAGCGACACCATCGGCTCGTCGGTGACGACCACCGTCTGGTCCGATCCGAACCCGTTGAACGCGGTCCGCATCGCAGATCCGTACGCGCCCAGCATGCCGATCTCGAAATAATCGCCGGCCTGGATGTCGGCGGGCAGCATGAACGGCCCGGCCATATGGTCCATGTCGTCGCACGTCGGGCCATAGAAGCTAAACTCCATGTCCCGCGCCCGGCTGTCCGGCTCGCGCAGCAGCTGCACCGGGAAACGCCAGCCGATATGCGCCGCATCGAACAACGCGCCGTACGCGCCGTCGTTGATGTACAGCTCCGACCCACGACGCTTCTCGACGCGGACGATCAGCGACGAATATTCCGCGCACAGCGCCCGGCCCGGCTCGCACCACAGCTCGGACGAATAGCTGACGGGCAGCGATTCGAACGACCGGTGGATGGTTTCGAAGAACCGCTCCAGCGGCGGGGGCTCCATACCGGGATAGCTCGACGGGAAGCCGCCGCCGACGTCGATGACGTCGACCGTGACCGCCGCCTCGACGATCGCCGCACGCACGCGCTCCATCGCGTTCGAATAGGCCTCCGGAGTCATCGCCTGCGAACCGACATGGAAGCAGATGCCGAGTGCGTCCGCCGCCTGGCGGGCCGCGAACAGCAGCTCCTTGGCTTCGTGCGGGGCGGCGCCGAATTTCGACGCGAGGCTCAGCTTCGAATGCTCGGACGACACCCGCAACCGGACGCAGAGCGTCAGGTCGTCGGCCGCCTTGGTCGCGCGGACGATCTTCTCCAGCTCTTCCAGGCTGTCGAGAGAGAAGGTGCGCACGCCGTGCGTGTAATACGCCTCGCGGATCGCTTCCTCGGCCTTGACCGGGTGCATGAAGCACAGGGTCGCGTCGGGCAACGTACGCGACACCAGCCGCACCTCGGTCAGCGAGGCGACGTCATAGTGCGTGATGCCGTTGTCCCAGAGGATTTGGAGCAGTTCGGGAGACGGGTTCGCCTTGACCGCATACATCGAACGACCCGGGAACTTCTCGACGAAGAACCGGGCCGCGCGGGCTGCGGCGTGGGGACGGACCAGAGTGACCGGATTAACCGGTGAAAGGGTGGTCGCTAACCCCAGCGCGTTATGATGCTTGTGCAATTCAAGGGACCTCCAATGTCCTGAGACAAATTACGAAAACACTGCCTTGCGGTTGGAAGTCCCATGGGGCAGCGGAGGTGCGATCTAGGGCCGCTGCCCCCCCATGTAAAGCGGTTGTGGTCCACGGGAGACGATGTGTGACGATTTTGCGACAGCCGACACGGGCGGGGGTGCGCGACGCGGCAGAAAAGATCGCGCGGATACTGCCGCCGACGCCGCTTTTCACAGCTGAAATCAAGGGCGTGCAGGTCGCGTTCAAGGCGGAATCGCTGCAGCCGATCGGCGCGTTCAAGATTCGCGGCGCCTGGCACCGTCTGACCGCGCTCGACGACGACGCGCGCAAACGCGGAGTCGTGGCGTTTTCGAGCGGCAACCATGCGCAGGGTATCGCCTGGGCGGCGAAGAGGCTCGGTATCGCCGCGACGATCGTCATGCCCTCCGACGCCCCCCGGCTGAAGCGCGAGGGCGCGCTGGCGCTCGGTGCGGAGGTCGTGACCTACGACCGCGCCACCGAATCGCGCGAGACGATCGCCGCGCGGCTGGCGGAGGCGCGCGGCGCGACTCTGGTGCCGAGCTTCGACGACGCCTGGATCATCGAAGGGCAGGGGAGCGTCGGGATCGAGGCCGCCGCACAGATGGAAGCTCTCGGTCTAGGGGCGCCGACCCGCGTCGTGATCCCCTGCGGCGGTGGTGGACTTTCCGCGGGCATCGCGCTCGCGCTGAAGGACGCCGCGATCACCATCGTCGAACCCGAAGGCTGGGACGACATGACCCGCAGCCTGGAGGCATCATGGATCGAACCCGTCGGCCCCAACCCACCGCCGACCGCCTGCGATTCGCTCCAGACGCAGCGCGTCTCGCCGCTGACTTTCGACGTCCTGTCGCGCCGGGATGCAACGGGCGTCGCGGTCAGCGAATCGGAAACCGCCGCCGCACAACGCTGGGCGGCGGAGAAGCTCCGGCTGGTGATCGAGCCCGGCGGCGCGGTGGCGCTGGCGGCGGCGCTCGCGGGCAAGGTGTCGGTCGCACCCGGGCTGCTCGTGATCCTTTCGGGCGGCAATGTCGATCTGGCCGGCTATGCGAAGGCGATTGCGGGCTTCTGACGATCCGTCCATGCTTGCTGGCCTGTGGTGAAACGGATTTGGGATACGCGCATGTATAGGGGCTTGGCTGGTGTAATCCTGTCAGTGGTCGGCACACCTGCGGGCGCGCAGTTGCTGTCGGTGCAATTGTCGTATCCGCCCACCGCCCTTCGCGCACGTCAAGAGGGCGCGGTAGGATTTGAGGTCAAACTCGCAAAAGACGGCCGCGTCACTGGCTGTCGCATCACGCAAACCAGCGGACATGCCGATCTTGACCAGGCAACCTGCACCCAGCTCCGGGCGACCGCGCGGTTCAAGCCAAGCGTGGATGCCGAAGGTAAGTCGGTAACCTCAACCTATGCGAGTAGATTGCGTTGGCGCATACCGCAGCCGACGCCCGTTTCGGCGCCTGCGCCGCAGCACTGAGTCGGCGGGGTTGATGTTGGGGATTCATCTCTCGCGCAAACGATACACCGCATGACCGCGCTTCCACCCGCTATCGCGATGCTCGCGGCGTTCGCCTGCCTGATCGGCGGCGGTATGCTCATCGCGAAGAAGCGTGACGTGCGGAAGGGCGTGCTGATGCTGGTGATGGCCGCTGTGTTGATCGGCAACGTCGCGATCTGGACACTCTAGCAGGTTACTCGGCGGGTCGGCCCCGCGTCTTCACGAGCCGGAAAAACGCCAGCATCGCCACTCCCGTCACCAGCATCGTCGCCGCCAGACCCGCGATCGGTCCCCCCAGGGACGCGATCGCGGCGCCGGCTGCCACCCCCGGAAACGGCAGCGCGATCAGCAACGCCCAGCCGATCCAATGGATCGGAGTCGCGCTGAACTTGCCGGGATAGGGCCGGCTATAGACGAACCAGGCGGTCCGCCGCGTCACCGGATCGGCGAGTTCGGGTCGAGCCGCATATCCAGATACTTGTCCACGCTGCCCATCAGCTGCGGCATCTCGTGTTCGAAGAAGTGGTTGGCCTTCGGGATCGTGTCGTGATGGATCGTGATGTGCTTCTGCGTGCGCAGCTTGTCGACCAGCTTCTGCGTAGCACCCGGGGTGGCGACCTCGTCGCCTTCGCCCTGGATGATGATCCCGCTCGAAGGGCAGGGTGCCAGGAAGGTGAAGTCATACAGGTTCGCCGGCGGCGCGATCGAGATGAAGCCGCGGATCTCCGGGCGGCGCATCAGCAGCTGCATGCCGATCCACGCGCCGAAGCTTACGCCCGCGATCCACGTCGTCTGCGCCTCGGGATGGAAGCTCTGCACCCAGTCGAGCGCGCTCGCCGCATCGCTCAGCTCGCCGACGCCATTGTCGAACACGCCTTGGCTCTTGCCGACGCCGCGGAAGTTGAACCGCAACGTGGCGAACCCGCGCCGCTGGAACGTCTTGTACAGCTGCTGGACGATCGCGTTGTTCATCGTGCCGCCGGCCGACGGGTGCGGATGCAGGATCATCGCGACCGGTGCGCGCGGGCGCGGGCCCGGGGCGAAACGACCTTCGAGACGGCCTTCGGGACCGGGGAAAATGACTTCTGGCATGGGACACTCGCGGGGCTGGGGCGCACTCGGGTGGAGTGGCGGAATATGCGCGCTATATAAGCCACACGCCTCTTTCCGCAATTGGAACCGATCCTGCCCCGCACCTATCTCGACCACGCCGCGACCACGCCGATGCGCCCGGAGGCCATCGCCGCGGTGGCGGAGGGGATGACACGCTGGGCGAATCCCTCGTCGCCGCATGCCGAAGGCCGCGCGGCGCGGGCGGCACTGGAGGATGCGCGGCGGCGGATCGCGGTAGCGCTCGACTGGCCGCATCACGTCATCCTGACCAGCGGCGCGAGCGAGGCGATCGCGCTGGCGTTCCGTGGGCGCGGCGACATGGCCATGCTCGCGGTCGAGCACGATGCGGTGTTGCGCGCAGGGCAGGGGCAGATCATTCCGGTCGACGGCGAGGGCCGCATTGCTGCGGTGCCGGCGGGCTCCGTCGCGGTCCAGTCCGCCAACAGCGAGACCGGCGTCCTCCAGGACGCCGCCGGCGCGACGCTTAGCGACTGTTCGCAGACCGCGGGCAAACTCCCGCTCCCCGACGCCGATCTGATCGTCGTCTCGGCGCACAAGCTCGGCGGCCCGCCGGGCATCGGCGCGCTGCTGGTCCGCGACCTCGCGCTGCTCGATCCCACCGGCGGCCAGGAGCGCGGCTACCGCGCCGGCACCGAGAATTTGCCGGGCGCGCTCGGTTTCGCCGCCGCGCTGGAGGCGCCGCGCGACTGGTTCGACGCCATGCCGGCCCTGCGCGCGCAGCTCGACGCGGCGGTGGTCGAGCATGGCGGCGAGATCGTCGCCGCCGCATCCCCCCGCATTCCGACGATCGCGGCCTACCGCATGCCCGGCGTGTCGTCGGCGGCGCAGCTGATCCGCTTCGACATGGCCGGCTTCGCGGTCTCGGCGGGCAGCGCCTGCTCGTCGGGCAGCATGCGGCCCAGCCACGTCCTTGCCGCGATGGGCTATCCCCCGGAGGTCGCGTCGGAAATCGTCCGGGTCAGCTTCGGCTGGACCACGACCGCCGACGACGTCGCCCGCTTCGCCGAAGCCTGGACCCGCACCGCCCGCGACGTGAAGCGGGCCGCATGACCTATCTCGACTATCAGGCGACGACCCCGCTCGCGCCCGAAGCCCTGACGGCGATGCTCCCCTGGCTCGAATCGCAGCACGCCAACCCGCATTCCCCGCACCGCGAAGGCCGCCGCGCAAAGGCCGCCGTCGAGATCGCCCGCGACCAGATCGCCGCGCTGCTTCCCCCCGGCGGCACCGTCGCCTTCACCAGCGGCGCGACCGAGGCGCTGAACTGGGCGATCAAGGGCACGACCGGCGGAATCGTCACGCTCGCCACCGAACATGCCGCCGTCCTCGACACCGTGCAGGCGAGCGGTCGCCCGGTCACGGTCCTGCCGGTCGGCGCGGACGGTCTTGTCGATCTCTCCGTCGCCCGCGCTGCGATCACGCCGGGCACCGGGCTGGTCGCCGCGATGCTGGTCAACAACGAGATCGGCGTGATCCAGCCGATCGCCGCGCTCGCCGACCTCGCGCACGAAGCCGGCGCGCTGATGCTGTGCGACGCGGTCCAGGGCTATGGCCGCGTGCCGATCCCCGAGACGGTCGACCTCGTCGCCATCTCCGCGCACAAGATTCACGGCCCCAAGGGAGTCGGCGCGCTATGGATCCGCGATGGTGTCGAACTCGCAGCCCTGCTGCACGGCGGTGCGCAGGAAGCGCCGGGCCGCTCGGGCACGCTGTCGCCTGCGCTCTGTGCGGGGTTCGGAGTCGCGGCGCGACTGATGGCGGAGCGGCATGATGCGGACGACGCGAACGTCTTCCAACTGTTCGGGTTCGCCCATTCACTGCTCGGTGGCTGGCAGGTCAACGGCGCGCTTGACCACCGCTATTTCGGCAATCTCAATATCCGCCGCGACGGGCTCGACGTGAACCGGCTGATGTCCGACTTGCGCGACATCGCCTTCTCCGCGGGTTCGGCCTGTGCCAGCGGGTCGGGTCGCTCGAGCCACGTCCTTCGCGCGATCGGTCTCACCGACGCGCAGGCGCGATCGAGCATCCGCCTCGGCTTCGGCCGCTACACCACCCAGGCCGAGCTGGCCGAAGCGATCGGCTCGATCGTCGCCGCGGCAGAAGGACAATGGCCATGATCGTCCACTTCATCGCGCGCGATGGCGCGACCAGTTCTGTCGAAGCCGACGAGGGCGCCCGTCTGCTCGACGTCGCACAGGCCGATGGCCAGCCGCTGGAGGGCACCTGCGAAGGCGATCTCGCCTGCGCGACGTGCCACGTCATCATCGACGCGGCCGACTTCGCCCGTCTGCCGCCGGCGAGCGAGGACGAGGAGGACATGCTCGACCTCGCCCGCAACGCCACGCGCACAAGTAGGCTGGCGTGCCAGATTCGCCTGACCGCTGCGCTCGATGGGCTGACCGTGCGGATGCCGGGCTAAGGCCACCGACCTCTACACTGTACCCCGGCGAAGGCCGGGGCCCAGTTGGGGGACGCATATTGGAGGGTGCGATCCTTCGTGACATCGACCTTCCCAACTGGGCCCCGGCCTCCGCCGGGGTACAGTGAGCACACCCCAAACCTTACAGCCGCACAACACCGGGTTCAGCAAAGGTGCACGCCGACGGGCCCAATCTCCCCTCATCGCCCTAATGTAAGGGGCCAGAGAGAGGAGTTTCGATGATGAAGATGATTGCCATGCTCGGCGCCGCAGCCCTCGCGGTCGGCGCGATTGGTGCCGCTCCGGCGGACGCGCAGCGCTACGGCTATGATGGCCATCGCGGCGGTCCGGGTTGGAACGGCGGCGGCTATCGCGGCGACCGGGGATATCGCGGCTATCGTGGCGGTTATCGCCACCAGGGCTATCGCGGACATCGCGGCTATGGCCGGTCGCGCGTCGTCTGCCGGATCCAGCGCGGCTATTACGGCCCCGTCCGCCGGTGCTTCCGCATTTATCGCTAGGCCGCGGAACCGTTTCGCATCCGTAACATTATAGCATCGGACCGTTAACGTCCGCTTATTCGGAGAGTATTCCATGAAATTGTTCACCATCGCCGCCGCCGGCCTCGTCGCACTCACCGGTCTGGCTCCCGTCGGCGTCGCCGCCGAAGCGTCCGCGCAGCGTACCGTCGTCCATGAGCGCACCGTCGTGCGTCACAACGACAATCGCCCGGGCTTCCGCCACCGCATCCGCACCCGCCAGGTGTGCCGCAACGTCTATCGCAACCATCATCGCCAGCGCGTGTGCCGCACGGTCCGTATCAACCGCTGACGTAACGGCCGCTAATCCGGCTTGAACATGCCGCCCGACCCCGCCATAGGCGACGCGGGAGTCGGGCGGACGAGGTCGTCGCCAACCTGGTCAGATCCGGAAGGAAGCAGCCACAACGATTCCGCCGCGGGTCGTCCCGGCTCCCACCGCGAACGTTGCAAAGCAACATGAGCGCGGCCGGCGGGCAAAGCCCGTCCGACACAGCCTGTCCTGAGCGCCTGCCTTGGCAGGCAGTCGAAGGGCGGCTCCGCCGCGGCGCGCCCCCTTCTACCCTCAACGTCATTCGGCAGACCTTAGTGTGCTTCCCACCCCGGCGAAGGCCGGGGCCCAAGTGGGATGGCCGTGTAACGGAGCGCCGCCCTCGCCACAGGCGTTGCCCAATTGGGCCCCGGCCTTCGCCGGGGTGGACGTGGGGTGGGATTTTCCGCTGTCCTACATGCCGGCTTCGGGTCACGACGAGAGCATGGCCTACCGAATCGCCAACCACCCCGTTATGCCTAGCTCGTTCCGGCATCGATCGTGCGGCACGTCCTCGCGCTTCGGTTTCGCGGCGTCATGGACCCCGGACCAAGTCCGGGGTGACGAAACGAGGTGCGCGCATCCGCAAAAACCGCGCCAGCGTCCCAACATTCACAACATTCGCGCCCTTCGACACCGCGCCCCACACCGGCTATGACGCCCGCAATGTCCGACTCCTTCGATCTAGGCGAACCCCCGCAGCCCGCCGCCAAGCCGGACGCGGCCTACCGCGTCCTCGCGCGCAAATATCGCCCGCAGACCTTTTCCGAGCTGATCGGCCAGGACGCGATGGTCCAGACGCTCGGCAACGCGATCAAGCGCGACCGGCTCGCCCACGCCTTTTTGATGACCGGCGTCCGCGGGGTGGGCAAAACCTCGACCGCGCGGCTGATCGCCAAGGCGCTCAACTGCATCGGCCCGGACGGGCAGGGCGGTCCGACGATCAATCCGTGCGGCGTCTGCGAGCCGTGCCGGGCGATCGCCGAGGGCCGGTTCATGGACGTCATCGAGATGGACGCCGCCAGCCATACCGGCGTCGACGACGTCCGCGAGATCATCGACGCGTCGCGCTATTCCGCGGTCAGCGCGCGCTTCAAGATCTACATCATCGACGAAGTCCACATGCTCACCAAGAACGCGTTCAACGCGCTCCTGAAGACGCTGGAAGAGCCGCCCGCGCATGTGAAATTCCTGTTCGCGACGACCGAGGTCAACAAGGTGCCGGTCACGGTGCTGTCGCGCTGCCAGCGCTTCGACCTGCGCCGCATCTCCGCCGAACAGCTCGCAGCCCACTTCGCCTGGGTGTCCGAGCAGGAAGGCGTCGTCGCCGAACCCGAAGCGCTGATGCTGATCGCCCGCGCCGCGGAAGGCTCCGCGCGCGACGGCCTGTCGATCCTCGACCAGGCGATCGCGCATGGCAGCCTCGACGGTGCGGGTGTCACTGCCGACGCGGTCCGGCAGATGCTCGGCCTGTCCGATCGCGGCGCGGTGCGTGACCTGCTCGGGCTGATCCTCAACGCCGATGCGGCGGGCACGCTCGCGTCGCTGCGCCGGCAATATGATTACGGCGTCGATCCGGTGTCGGTGCTGCGGTCGTTGATGGAGACCGTTCACGGCATCACGCTGACCAAGGTCGGCACGCCGCCCGACGCAGCGCAACCGATGGAAGAGCGTACCGCCCGTGCCGAATGGGCGGCGGCCTTGTCGTTCCCGGCGCTGCACCGCCTATGGCAGCTGTTTCTCAAGGGTCATGACGAGGTCGCCAAGGCCGCGCTGCCGATCGAGGCGGCAGAAATGGCGCTGCTCCGCGCGATCCACGCGTCGACCTTGCCCGATCCCGGCGAGCTCGCGCGGCAGATCGCCAGCGGCGCGCCGATGCCGACGATCGCCGCACCCGTCGCGCCGGCGCCTGCGCCCCCACCGGCGCCCGAACCCGTCGCGACCGGCCCGCTGTTCCCCGAGACGTTCGAGGCGCTGGTCAACCATCTCGACGACAACGGCTCGATCGCGATCGCCGCGCGTCTGCGTCACGGCGCCCGCGTCGTGAGCTACGCCCCGCCCGAGATCGTGCTCAGCGGCAGCCGCCCGATCTCCGCCGACACGCTCGGCGATTTCACCGCGGCGCTGAAGGCGCTGACCCAGACGGTGTGGCGCGTGACGCTGGCGGACGCCCCCGGCGAGCCGACGTTGCGCGAAATGCAGGAGGCGGCTGACGCGGCGAACAAGCAGCACTATATGGAAAGCCCCATGATGAAGGCCGCGCGCGAGGCGTTCCCCGACGCGGAACTCGAAACCTGGCCGAGCCAACGGAGCAACGCATGAAGAACATCGATGAAATCCTCGCCATGGCGCAGAACGTCCAAAGCGAACTCGAAAAGGCGCAGGCCAATCTCGACACGATCGAGGTCGAGGGCGCCTCGGGCGGCGGCCTGGTCAAGGTCAAGGCGTCCGCCAAGGGCCGCATCATCGGCATATCGATCGACGATTCGCTGATGGTCCCGGCCGAGAAGCAGATGCTCGAAGACCTGCTGACCGCCGCGTTCAATGACGCCCGGACCAAGGCCGATGCGGTCTCGGGCACCGAAATGTCGAAGATGACCAGTGGCTTGCAGTTGCCGCCGGGCTTCAAGCTGCCGTTCTAAGCGCTCGATCCTACCCCTTAAACGTTCGTGCTGAGTAGAGACTGAGTAGCCCAAAGGGGCGTATCGAAGGCTTCGTATCGAAGCATAGGTTGCGAGCGCCACCCTGTCCTTCGATACGCTACTTCGACAAGCTCAGCAGCTACTCAGGACGAACGGGGGCTGGGGTGCCTAGGCTCTCCTGATCCGGTAGGGCCCGGCCCGCGCCGCAAGCGGCGCGCCCTTCCAACTCAACCGCACCAGCCCCTCCGTGACCAGCTGATCGACGGCCGCATGCACCACCGGCATAGCCTCCCGCCAAGCCGAAGCATCAAACCCCGCAACGAGCGCCCGAGCCACCTCGCTCGGACACACCGTCGCCTCGGGCGCCCGCCGAGCAACCAGCGCCATCACCGCATCCCGCGCAATCACTTCAGGCACGCATCCAGCCCATCGTTCCGCACCACACCGACCCGCCGCGACAGCGTATTCCCGTGCTTCCTGACGAACCCGTGCGGATCGATTGCGGCACGTTTCTTGGGCAGCGGCAGCACCGCCGCGATCCGCCCGGCCTCCGTCGGCGACAGCTTCGACGCGTCATGATGGAAATACCGCATCGCCCCCGCATTGGCCCCGTACGTGCCGATCCCGGTTTCGGCGATGTTCAGATACACCTCCATGATCCGCGGCTTGCCCCACAGCGCCTCGATCAACACCGTGAAATACGCCTCGAACACTTTCCGTACATAACCGCCGCCCTGGAACAGGAACGCGTTCTTCGCGGTCTGCTGGCTGATCGTCGAGCCGCCGCGGATCCGCCCACCCTTCGCGTTGCGCGCCACCGCGCCGGCGATCGCGCGGAAATCGAAGCCGTTGTGCGTGCAGAACCGCGAATCCTCGCCGGCGATCGCCGCGCGCGCCATGTCGGGATCGATCTTCGATAGCGGCATCCAGTCCTTGGTCACGCCGTGCCCCGCGACGACGTCGCCCATCATCGTCCAGGTGAAGGGCGGCGGCACGAACCGGTAGAGCCCGACCCAGGCGACCGTCACGATGACGAACAGCAGCGCGGCTTTCAGGACGATGCGAAGGACAGAAACGAGCATCCGCGCTCCTTATGCGATCACGCGCCGCTGGCAAATCGCGCGCGCCGCGGCGACGCCGGTCGCGTAGGCGCCGTGCGCGGTCGAGAAGTCGTGGGGGTGGCACGCCTCGCCCGCGAAGAAGATGCGGTCGTCGACGGGTGCGGCGAGCACCGCGCGCTGGCCGGCGTGGCCGACCCGCGCGTGGCTGTAGCTGCCGCCGATATACGGCACCTGCCGCCAGCGCGTTGCGCCGAGCGGGGTCAACCGCCGTCGCCAGTCGCTGCCGAGCAACGCGACGAGTTCGTCGATTGCGAACTGCGCAGCGTCGCCGTCCTCGAGCGCCTCGGCGCAGTCGCCGCCGAAGAAGCTTTCGACGATCGGCAGACCGAACGGTGACAGCCGGTGACTGGCCGTGCAGGCGCTGTAGGGGTTGCCGACGAGGTGCGCGTTGGCCGGCCATTCGGGTCCGTCGACCGCGAGAAACACCTTGTCGGCGAGCCCCAGCGGCAAGGCGTCCGCTGCGGCTTGTTTCTCGGGGAGCGGCGGGTCGAACGCCAGATCCTCACGCGCCAGGACCGTGGTGGGAACGCAGACGATGACGCGGTCCGCATCGATCGTCCCCGCCGGCGTCTCCAGCTTCAGGCGAAGGCCGCGATGATCGATCCGCGTGACCGGGGTCGACAAGCGTACGGGAATTCCCGCGGCATGACCGGTGACCACGGTTCCATAGCCCTCGACCACCGCCCAATTGTCGTCGGTCGCGGCGTCCTCATAGGCGGACCAGTCGTGCAGCGAGACCTGTGTCAGCGGCGCGCCATTGGCATAGCCGGAGATCGCATCGATCATCCCGCGCCAGCGATCGTCGGGCGCGATGAAGTCGGAGAGCGGCCGGTCGACGCCGCCGAGCGCCGCATGCGCCCGCTCGCTCCACGCGCCGAACGCGGCGTGCGCAGCCTTCTGATCTTCGGGGGGATAGCCGAGGTCGCGCCACTGGGTGCGCCAGTTGGCTGAGGACCGGTCCACGGTGAAGCCTGCAGCTTCGGCAATGGTGGTCCATGGGTTCCGTGCGGCAGAGTGCAGCCAGCCACAGCCTTCGTCGAGGGTTGCCCAACGACCCATTCCCGTCGCCCCAGCGAAGGCTGGGGTCTCCCAGTTCGGGTCACCGCCGCGCGAACCACGGGAGACCCCAGCCTGCGCTGGGGTGACGGGCGAGGGTAGGGGAAGCGACACACTCCGCGCGCGTCCGCCGAGACGGTCCCCCGCCTCTACCAGCAGCACGTCCTCGCCCGCATCATGCAACGTCCGGGCGGCAGCAATACCGGCCGCACCGCCGCCGATGACGACGGTGCGGGCCATCTTATACGGTGAGCAGGCGCTTCTCGCCGGCGATCCGCATCATCGCCTTTTGCAGCTTCTCGAACGCGCGCACCTCGATCTGGCGGACGCGCTCGCGCGACACGTTATAGACCTGCGACAGCTCCTCGAGCGTCTTCGGGTCGTCGGTCAAGCGCCGCTCCGTCAGGATGTGCTGCTCGCGCTCGTTCAAATCGTCCATTGCCGACACCAGCATCGAGTGCCGGACATCGGCCTCCTGCGCGTCGGCGACAATCTTGTCCTGCAACGGCGCGTCGTCCTGCAGCCAATCCTGCCACTGGCCGTCGCCATCCTCGCGCATCGGCACGTTGAGCGAGGTGTCGCCGCCCATCGCCATGCGGCGGTTCATGCTGGTGACCTCGGCTTCGGTCACCCCTAGATCGGTCGCGATCTTGGTGAGGTGCTCGGGCCGCAGATCGCCGTCCTCGAACGCATCCAGCCGGCTCTTCATCCGGCGAAGGTTGAAGAACAATTTCTTCTGGGCGGCTGTGGTGCCCATCTTTACGAGGCTCCACGAGCGCAGGATATATTCCTGGATCGACGCGCGGATCCACCACATCGCGTAAGTCGCGAGGCGGAACCCCCGGTCGGGCTCGAACTTCTTCACGCCCTGCATCAGCCCGATATTGCCCTCGGAGATCAGCTCCGAAGTCGGCAGGCCATAGCCGCGATAGCCCATCGCGATCTTCGCCACGAGGCGAAGGTGCGAGGTGACGAGCTGCGCCGCAGCATCTGTGTCGCCATGTTCCTGGAAACGCTTGGCGAGCATGAATTCCTGCTCGGGCTGCAGGATCGGGAATTTCTTGATCTCGGCGAGATAGCGATTGAGGCCCGCTTCGCTGCCGAGCGCGGGAATGGTCGCCGGGACGTTGCTGCGAGCTGCCATGATCTGAATTCCCTTTCCTGAAGTGCGTGCTGCAATGCGGCATCGCACCCGATAGCTATACGTGAAGGTGACTGAACAGTTCCTGCATATCGGCAGGCATTTCGCTGTCGAACGCCAGAGCGACCATACTCACGGGATGAATGAACCCGAGGCGCGCGGCATGCAAGGCCTGCCGCCGGAAACCCAGCGTTTCGAGCAGCGACTTTTGAGCATGTTTTGTTCTACCATAAACCGGGTCGCCCAGCAAGGCGTGGCCCAGCGACGCCATGTGGACGCGGACCTGATGCGTGCGTCCGGTTTCGAGCCGGCACTCGACCAATGCTGCATCGCGAAGCGGGGTCAGCGTTGTGTAATGCGTCACCGCACGCTTGCCGCTGGCGACGATCGCGATCTTCTTGCGGTTCTGCGGGCTGCGCGCGAGCGGCGCGTCGATGGTTCCGGCGGACGGGCGCGGCACCCCGCCGACGATGGCCTTGTAGCGCCGGTCGATGCTGTGATCGGCGAACTGGCGCGCCAGACCTTCGTGCGCGCGGTCCGACTTGGCGGCCACCATCAGCCCCGACGTGTCCTTGTCGATCCGGTGCACGATCCCCGGCCGCGCGACTCCGCCGATACCGGACAGGTTGCCCGCGCAGTGGTGCAGCAACGCGTTGACCAGCGTCCCGTCGAAGTTCCCCGCGGCCGGATGGACGACGAGCCCGGCGGGCTTGTCGATCACGATCAGATCGTCATCTTCATAGGCAACCACGAGCGGGATATCCTGCGCCTCGTTGTGGAGCGGCGTGGGGGCAGGGACGGCGACCGCGAAGACCTGGCCAGTGGCCGCGCGTCGCGACGCGTCGCTGACCGGTCGGCCGTTGTGCGACACAGCACCCGCCGCGATCAGCGCCTGGACCCGCGCGCGCGACATCTCGGGCAGCGCATCGGCGAGCGCGCGGTCGAGCCGCAGCCCGTCGCTCGCCGCCGTAATCGATGCTTCGATGGTGGAAACCCCCCGGTCCATGCGGTAGCGATGTGGCGATGGGCGTGTCGATTTCAAGCGGACTTCTGGCGACGCTAATCGCCGCGGCGGATGCGTCGCCGGACGCGGAGATCTGCGGGTTGCTGCTGGGGGCAGGGGATTGGATCGCTGCGGCGGAACCCTGCGCGAACGTCGCCCCGAATCCCGCGCGGACGTTCGAGATCGATCCTGCAGCGCTGTTCGCTGCGTATCGGCGGGCGCGGGGCGGCGGGCCCGCGGTGGTCGGGCATTACCATTCGCATCCTTCAGGCGCGCCTGTCCCGTCGCCGCGCGATGCGGCACAGGCGATGGGCGATGGCGCGCTGTGGCTGATCCTCGGCGGTGGTAAGGCGCGGCTGTGGCGCTCGGTCGAGGTGGGGGCGTTCGTCGAGGAAGTGCTCGTCTAGTAGTCGTGCAAAAGCGGGAGCGCTGGAGTTGCGAGAGCGGCACTGCTTGACCTTGGGGCTCGATCCTCACCGGAGAACGGCTTGCGCCTTCGTACGCGCCCCGCCACAAAGCCGGCTTGTGACGAAGGGATTTCCATGACTGTCAGCCCGGTCGAGTTTGCGAGCCTGTTGTGTTCGCGATTGTGCCACGACCTGTTGTCCCCGGTGGGGGCGCTCAACAACGGGCTGGAACTGCTCGCCGACGAGACCGATCCGGCGATGCGCGAGCGATGCATGGAACTGCTCGCGGACAGCGCGCGCGTCTCGGCCAGCAAGCTCAAATTCTTCCGCCTTGCCTTCGGCGCGGCGGGCGGATTCGGCGAAATGGTGGCCACCGATGAAGCGCGCGGCGCGATCGAAGGGCTGATCGCGGAAAACCGGCGCATCGACTTCCACTGGGCGGTTGAGGAGGCGACGATGCCCAAGACCGCGATCAAGGTGCTGATGAACCTCGCGCTGATGGCAAGCGAGTCCTTGGTCCGTGGCGGTCGCATGGAGATCGGCGGCGAGGACAATGAGGGGCATCTGGAGATCGTCGTGAAGATCGAGGGCGCGCGCATCGTCCTCGACCCCGAGATCCGTCGCACGCTGATCGAGGGCGAGGGCGTCCACACCGTCACCCCGCGCGCCGCGGCGGCATACATGATCAACACGCTGGTGACCGAAGCCGGCGGGACGGTGCTGGTGTCCGAGCCTGCCGAGGGAATCATGATCTTCGGCGCGGTGTTCAACGGGCGATAGCGTCGGCAAAGCTAACGCAGTTTTAACCTGAGCCGGTCATGACGGCCCCCTATCCGCGGGGCCTGCATGGACGATCTGCTACAGGAATTCATTGCCGAAACCCGCGAGACGCTCGAGGCGATTTCGGGGGAGATCGTCGCATGGGAAGCCGCGCCCGGCGATCGTGCACGGCTCGATGCGATCTTCCGGTTCGTCCACACCGTCAAGGGCAGCTGCGGGTTTCTCGACCTGCCACGGCTCGGGCGGCTGAGCCATGCCGCCGAGGACGTGCTCGCCGCGGTTCGCGACGGCACCCGCGTTCCCGACGCCCGGTTGGTCGACGCCGTGCTCGCGATCGTCGATCGGATCGGCGAACTGGTCGAGGCGATCGATGCCGGCGTCGGGCTCGACGATTCGAGCGAAGACCTGCTGATCGCAGCGCTGGCGGAAGACGCGCGGCCGGCGGCGACGTCGGCGCCGGTCGGCGGCAGCCGTAGCGCCAGCCGCAGCGTCCGGTTGAACGTCGACCTGCTCGACCGGATGATGAGCGGAATGTCGGACATGGTGCTGGCGCGCAACGAACTGGCGCGGCGGCTGCGCGACGGCGTTCCCGATCCTGCGGTCGAGGCGGCGCTGGAACGGCTGTCGCTGACGGTCGCCGACATGCGCGATACCGTGACGCGGACGCGGATGCAGCGGATCGACGCGCTGTTCTCGGCGCTGCCGCGGACGGTCCGCGACGCCAGCGGCGAACTGGGCAAGACCGTCAACCTGGTCATCGAGGGCGCCGACGTCGAGCTCGACCGCGAGATGATCGAGCTGATGCGCGATCCGCTGGGGCACATCATCCGCAACGCGGTCGATCATGGTATCGAATCGCCGGCGGACCGCGCGGTCGCGGGCAAAGCATCGACCGGCCGTCTCGTCGTCTCGGCGCGCCAGTCGGGGAACCAGATCCTGATCGAGGTCGCCGACGACGGCCGCGGCATCGACACCGCCCGCCTGGTCGCCAAGGCGCGCCAGCAGGGACTGTACAGCGACGCCGAGCTGGCAGCGATGGACGACACGGGCCGGCTCAACCTGATCTTCCATGCCGGGCTGTCGACACGCGATACCGTGACGGCGATCTCGGGCCGGGGCGTGGGCATGGACGTGGTGCGCGCCAATATCGAACAGATTGGCGGGCGGATCGTGCTGACCAACCTCCCGGGCAAGGGGCTCGGCATCGTCATCCATGTGCCGCTGACGCTGTCGATCCTGTCGACGATCGTCGTCGGCGTCGGCGCGCAACGCTTCGCGCTCGCCCGGCAGACGATCGAGGAGATCGTCCGCGTGCGCGGCGATCAGGTGCGGATCGACATGATCGGGGACGCGTCGACGGTGGCGGTGCGCGGGCGACGGATGCCGCTGGTGTCGCTGGGCGCGCTGCTGAACGTCGATGCGATGCCGCCGACCAACCTCGTCGTCATCTCGACGCGCGAGGGCGACTACGCGCTCGGGGTCGATACCGTGCTGGATACCGAGGAGCTCGTCGTGAAACCCGCCTGCGCTGCGGTGATGGCGACCGGGATCTATGCGGGCATGACCTTGCCAGACAGCGGACTGCCGATGCTGCTGCTCGACGGCGGCGGAATCGCGGCGGTCGCCGGACTGGTGTTCGTACCCAAGTCCCTTGCCGACGACGCCGCGGTCGAGCCCGAGGAACCGGGCGTCCAGGCGTTGCTGTTCGACGATCTCGACGCGCATCGTCGCGCGATCGCGCTGGCGGTGATTGACCGAGTCGACACGGTGCCGGTCGGCATGATCTGCTTTGCAGCCGGCGCGATGCGGCTGACGATCGATGGCACCACCGTTCCGCTCCACATCGTCGGCGATCTGGGGGCGCGCACCGAAGTGGCGGTGCTCCGGCTGACCGACGGTGAGAGCGAGATGGCGTATGCGATCGCCGAACCGATCGAGATCGTCATCCTGCCCAAGGCGATGGGTCCGGCGCGCGGCGGTGGACCGATCGCCGGCGTGGTCATGATCGGCGACGAGCCGGTCGAGCTGATCGACCCGCATGCGCTGTTCGCGGGCGAGCCGGTGACGCGCGCGACCCAACCCGTGTGTCTGTTGCAGGTCGACGGGTCGGGGTGGATGGAGACGTTTCTGAAGCCGGCGCTCGAGGCGTCGGGCTATCGTTGCGTGACCAGCCTGGGCGCCGGCGAACAGCCCGCGATCGCGTTGGCGATGGAGGATGCCGTGGTCGCCGAGACGCTGGCGCCGGTCGTCACGCTGCGCCGCAATCGCACCGGGCAGGGCGCCGACGACGCCAGCATCTATCGCTACGACCGGCCGGCGCTGATCGAGGCGATGGCGACGCGAGTCGCCCGCAAGGGATCGCGCTGATGGAACTGTTCCTGATCGCCCAGATCGCCGGCCGCGGCGTCGCCATTCAGTCGGGGCAGGTCGATTCGGTCGTCGACATCGGCGACGTGGTCGCGGTTCCGCTCGCTGATGATGCCGTCCGTGGCCTCGCCGCGCTCCGCAGTCGTGTCGTGACCGTCATCGATACCGGCATCGCGCTGGGGCTCGACCCCACCCCCGCCGACGCGCGGCGCGCCGTGATCACGCGGGTCGATGGTCATCACTACGCGGTGCTGGTCGATGCGCTGGACGATGTCGCGGTGTTCGATCCCTTGGCCCTGCCGCCGGGCCTCGCGCTCGATCGCGGCTGGGCGCGCGCCGGCGTGGGGATCGTCGAGCGCGACGGCGAGCCGCTGCTGATCCTCGATCTGGCCGCGGTCGTCCCCGGCGCGGCGACGGTTCTTGTATAAAAAAGCGTCGCTTAACGCGACGCTTACCCTTTCGACCGTAGCAGGCGGCGAGTGAACTCCGGAAGGCCCTCCATGAAGACCTGTCTTGTCGTCGATGATTCCAAGGTGATCCGCAAAGTCGCGCGCCATATCCTCGAGACACTGGATTTCTCGGTCAGCGAAGCCTGTGACGGGCGCGAAGCGCTGAAGGCGTGCCAGGAGTCGATGCCCGACGTGATCCTGCTCGACTGGAACATGCCGGTAATGAACGGGATGGATTTCCTGCGCGCGCTGCGCGAGGCCGAGGTACCGCGGCGGCCCAAAGTGGTGTTCTGCACGACCGAGAACGGCATGGCCTATATCCGCGCCGCGATCGAAGCGGGCGCCGACGAATATGTCATGAAGCCGTTCGATCGCGAGACGCTGGAAAGCAAGCTCCAGATCGTCGGCATGGCCTGATCCGGACCCGCCCGCCATGATCCGACCGGTTCCATCGCGGTTCGCCGCGTTTCCGCACGACGACAAGGCGCGGGTGCTGATCGTCGACGATTCGGTCGTCGCCCGCGCGGTGATGGGGCGGATGATCGACGCGAGCGAGCGCTTCTGGGTTGCCGGTGCGGTCGGTACGGCCAAGGCTGCGCTCGACTTCCTCGGCCGCGTCGTGGTCGACTTCATCCTCCTCGATATAGCGATGCCGGGTATCGACGGACTGACCGCGTTGCCCGACCTGATCGCAGCCGGGGGTAGCGCGAAGGTGCTGATCGTTTCGTCTTCGGCAGACGAGGGCGCCGCCACGACGATCCAGGCGCTGGCGCTGGGTGCCGCGGAAACGCTCGCCAAGCCGGAATCGAGCGCGGCGCTGTCGGCGCAGTTCGGTCGCGCGCTGCTCGACAAGCTCGAACGGCTCCGCGACCCCCACCTGCCGTCACCGCGGACCGCGGCCCAGGTCGTCGCGCTTCCCGTGAGTTCGGCGCCGACGATCCCCAACGCCACCAGCGACGACTATGACATCGTCGCGATCGGCGCCTCGACGGGCGGAATCCACGCGCTGAGCCAGCTGCTCCGTGCACTGCCGGTCGGATTTCGCCTGCCGATCGTCGTCACCCAGCATCTGCCGACCTCGTTCATGCCCTATTTCGCGGCGCAGCTCGCGGTGCTTGGCGGACGCCCCTGTGATGTCGCGACCGACAGCCTGCGGATCCGCGCCGGTCGCATCGTCGTCGCACCCGGCGACGCGCATCTCAAATGCGTGAAGCTCGCCGACGGCGGCGCGGCGTTGCGGCTGGTGACGGACCCCGCGGCAAGCGGCTGCATGCCCTCGGTCGATCCGATGCTGGCATCGATGGCGGACGTCTACGGCGCACGGATGCTGGCGGTCGTGTTGAGCGGCATGGGCCGTGACGGCGCCGACGGTGCGCGCCGCGTGCACGACGCGGGGGGCTGCGTCATCGCGCAGGACCAGGCGAGCTCGGTGGTGTGGGGCATGCCGGGTGCCGTCGCCGCGGCCGGCATCGCCGATGCGGTAATGACCCCCTACGCGATCGGCCGCCTCGTCGCGTCGCGCCGCCGTCCATGAGCGTCCAACCGCAACCCGCCTTTTCGCCTCCGCCGGTCGCGTCGGCGAGCAGCATCACCGTCCTGACCGCTCTGCTCGAGGCCCGGACGGGGCAGCAGATCGCCGCCTATCGGTCGTGGCGGATGGACACCGCGCTGAAACCGTTGTTGCGCGAACGCGATCTCGATACGCTCGATCAGCTCGTGACTCACCTGCTGGAGGGGAACGATCGGGTGATCGGCGACCGGATCGTGGACGCGTTGCTCAACCAGGAAACGAGCTTCTACCGCGACGCGCAGGTCTTCGACTCAATCACCGCCGCGGTCGCGCAGGCCGAGGCCGAACGGCGCCGCGTGCGGATCTGGTGCGCAGGATGCTCGACCGGGCAGGAACCGCTCTCGCTGGCGATGCTGTTCGCCGAACGGCACGAGGCGAGCGGCGCGCCAATACCCGAAATCGTCGCGACCGACGTGTCGAACACCGCGATCGCCCGCGCGCGTGCCGGCCGCTTCAGCCAGTTCGAGATTCAGCGCGGACTGCCGATCCGCCGCATGATGCGCTGGTTCGACAGTGCTGAGGGCGACTGGGTCGCGAAGCCCGAATTGGTACAGATGGTCGCATTCCGTCGCGCCAATCTGGTCGCCGACGCGCCGCCGCCGGGCCGGTTCGACGTCGTGCTCTGCCGCAACGTGCTGCTCTATCTGTCGACCGATACCAAGGCGCAGGTATTCCCGCGGATCGCAACGGCGATGCGGCCCGGCGGGTTGCTGATACTGGGGGCAGGAGAGACGGTGATCGGCCAGACGCGCGCGTTCGAACCGAGCCGGCGCTTCCGCGGCTGCTACGAGCAGGTCGGCTAGCGTTGCGGGTGACCGCGCAGAACGGCAAGCCCTATTACCTCGCCGGTCGGTTGCCGCTACGGTCCCGTCGAATGGCGAAGGGACAGCGCGCTTGAGGATCATCGATACGCCTTCGCCCAATTTCGACGAACGGCTGCTGCCGATCACGATGATCGTGCTGCATTATACCGGCATGCAGGACGGCGCGTCGGCGATCGCGCGGCTGCGCGACCCCGAAGCGAAGGTCTCGTCGCATTATCTGATCGACGAGGACGGCACCGTGGTGCGCATGGTCGACGAGGACAAGCGCGCCTGGCACGCTGGCCGATCGCATTGGCGCGGGATCGAGGACGTCAATTCGGCGAGCGTGGGGATCGAGATCGTCAATCCCGGCCACGAGTTCGGCTATCGTCCGTTTCCGCCCGAACAGATCGCCGCGCTGCTGCCGCTGGTCGCGGAGATCAAGGATCGGTACGAGATCACCCGCGGCAACGTCGTCGGCCATTCCGACATCGCGCCCGCCCGCAAGCGCGACCCGGGCGAGCTGTTCCCCTGGCACGAGCTATCGAGGCGTCGCCTGGCGCTGCCGCGGCCGACCAAGCATCTGATGGACCCGTGCTGGACCGAGGGCGGCTTCTGTCTCGCGCTCGAACGCTTCGGCTACGATGTCAGCAACCGGATGGCGGCGATCATGGCGTTCCAGCGCCGCTTTCGCCCCGAACTGGTGGACGGTGAGATCGACGCCGAATGCCGGATGATCCTGCTCGCGTTGCTGCTTCCCAAACCGCTGGGGGACGACTAGGGGTCTGCGCGCCAGAGGGTCGGGCGGCCGCGGGTGTTTTAGAGCACGCGAGGAAAGTCCGGGCTCCGCGGAACGACGGTGCCGGGTAACGCCCGGCGGGGGCGACCCCAGGGACAGTGCCACAGAGAGCAGACGGCTAAACTCCAGCGCAGGCTGGGGCAGTCAGAGTGAAAGGGTGCGGTAAGAGCGCACCGCGCGCCTGGTAACAGGGGCGGCACGGCAAACCCCACCGGGAGCAAGACCGAATAGGGGTGGCACATGGGCTTCGTTCCAGCTCGTCACCCGGGTTGGTTGCTTGAGGCGGCGCGCAAGCGTCGTCCTAGAGGAATGGTCGCCCAACTTCCGGTCGAAGGACCGGGAATGGACAGAACCCGGCTTACAGACCCTCTGGCACTTTCGCGCAAAGCAGCGCACAATCTCCCGAGGGATCAGGGGGATATGATGCGGATTCGATCGATTGGCGCGCTGGGGACGGCGTGTCTGGCCCTCTCTGCTGCGGCAGCACAGGTGCCGACCTTGCAACAGGACTTCGAAGCCGCCGCGGCGCTCGACGCGAAAGGCGACAAGGCAGCCGCGCTGGCAGCGTGGGAAAAGCTCGAGGCGCGCACCAAGCCTGGCTCGCGCAGCCGCGGAATCGCGCTGGTGCGCAAGAGCCGCGCGCTGTTCGCCTTGCAGCGATCCGACGACGCGGTGCAGGCGGCCCGCGCGGGACTCGCTTTGTTACCGGCCAGCGACCCGTCGCTCGCCGAAGATCGCTGGCGTGCCTATTTCAACCTCGGCGGCGTGGCGCAGGACGCGATCGATTATGCGAGCGCCGACGAAGCCTATGCCGCTGCGGAAAAGGCATCGCCCGATTCCGCGCACCGCATGGCGGCGATGGCGGCGTTCGTCGAAACCGCTGTCTTCGTCGATCCCGCGGCAGCCACGGCGATGCTGGCGCGGGCGGACGCGCTCGCGGCCGCCGAGCCTTTCGACAAGGTGTCGAAAGCGGTCATTGCACGCCGCCACGCATTGCTTCTGCTCAACCGTGGCGACTTTGCCGGCGCGCGAACGCATGCCGCAGAGGCGGTCAAGCTGCTGGGCGGACTGACGTCGCAGACCGACATCCGCGACGTCTCGGCGCGGTCGGACGCGGCGATCGCGGCGCTGCTTGCGGGCAAGAGCGACGAGGCGCGCCGCTACATGGCGATGACCGGGGCGGGGCGACTGACCAAGGGCACGTTCGATCCGGCGGTGCAGATGACCCCGCCCGACTGTGGCGGGGAGGCGGGACTGAAGCCGCAGGACATGGCGGTCGTCGAGTTCAGTATCGCGAATGACGGCACCGTGTTCGGCGTCGCACCGATTTACGCGGCGGGCGGCGGCAAGGTCGCGATGGAGTTCGCGCGTGCCGCGCGCGGCTGGTCGTGGACGCCGGAACAGGTCAAGGAACTGCCGCCGTTCTTTCGCGCCAACGTCCGCGTCGAGATGCGCTGCTCGACGAGCTTCGAACGGCCCTCGCTCACCACGTTGCTCCAGTCCGAAACCCGCGCCTGGCTCGCGACCAAGGGATTGATCGCGCCCGACGACCAGCATGGAGGTGACGCCGCGGCGGTTGGGCGACAGCGCGCGGCCCTTGCGGCGGCCGAGGCGAAGGCGGGGGCCACGGCGCTTGCGGTGCTACCCGCGCTATACGCGCTCGCCGCCAACAGCGTCGTCGGGCGTGAGGAATCGCACGCCCTGTGGAGCCGGGCCCGCGGCGTCGCGCAGGCGAACGCCGCGCCGCCGCTCGTGCGCCTGACCTTCGAGATGCCGGAGCGCCTGACCGCGACGTCGGACAACTGGCGCGGCAATGTGTATCGCCGCGTCCTGACTCCTTTGCTGGCCGATCCCGTCTACGCCGCCGATCCGTCGGCGCGCGCTGCCATCCGGCTGTTGCTGGCCGATAACGAACGCCGCACCAACAGCGAGCGCTCGCGCACTCTGTTGCGCGAAGTTGCCGACGATTCGGCCTTGCCGGGCAATGATCCGATGCGCGTCGGCGCGCTGATCCGGCTCGCGTCCGCCGAAGAGGCGAACGGCAACAAGCAGGCCGCACGGGCCTCGTTCGAGAAATCAGGCTTGGCGGCGAATCAGTGCGCCATCCTCGACAACCCTCCGCGGCTGGTGTCCGCCGGCGGGACCTTTCCCGAGGAAGCGCATATGTGGGGGTTCGAGGGATGGACGCAGACCCAGTTCGACGTCGCGGCCGATGGGAAGGTGCTCAACGAGCGCGCGGTGCTGAGCTACCCGCCGTTCATCTTCACGCGCGCTGGGGTGCAGACCATGTCGGACTCGCGGTTCAGCAAGACCTTCCGGCCCGACGGGGGAGTCGGTTGCGGCGGGCTGACGCGCCGGGTTGCGTTTCGGCTGCCGTAAACGGCCCGTCCTCCTGACCATGGTCAGGAGGACGGGTGCTTTCAGTGAAGCACCTTCTCCGGCCGCGGTATCTCCTCCAGAACGGTGGCCGCATCGACCTCCATCAGCGGTTTGATGTGGCCGTCGCGAATGTCGTAGACCCAGCCGTGCAGCGCCAGGTCCTGCCCCTTGGCGAACGCGGCCTGCACCGTCTTGGTGCGTGCCAGCCGGACGATTTGGTCGCGGACGTTGACCTCGACCAGGCGGTTGACCTTCGCCTCCTCGGACTCCTGCGCGTCGATCTCGTCCTGGTGAGCGCGCAGCACGTCGCGCGCGGTTGCGAGCCATTCGTGGACCGGTCCGTCGGTCCCCCCGTCCAGCGTCCCGCGAATGCCGCCGCAGCCATGATGGCCGCAGACGATGACGTGCTTCACGCCCAGCACGTCGACCGCATATTGCAGCACCGACATCAGGTTCAGGTCGTCGTCGTTGACCAGATTGGCGATGTTGCGGTGGATGAACATCCCGCCCGGCTGCGTCATCGTCATCTGTTCGGGGCTGACGCGGCTGTCCGAACAGCCGATCCACAGGAATTCGGGCTTCTGCCCGGCGGCTTGGCGCGCGAAGAACGCGGGGTTTTCGTCGGTCAGTTCGGCCGCCCAGGCCTTGTTGGCGAGCAACAGCTGTTTGTAGCGTCTCATGCGTAACTCACCTCGGTGGAGGGGGCGTTGATCAACTGCGCGCGCTTGCCGGCGATGTCGCCGCGTACGCTGACCGTGATCCCGCGATAGGCGGCGCCCTTGATGAAGGCGTTGATGATGTCGACGTTGTCGAGGTCGACATAGCTGGTCGACGACAGGTCGATCAGCACGGTCGCATTATCGGGCACGCGGTCGAGCGATTTCTGCAGTTCGTATTTGTGCATGAAATACAGGTTGCGGCGCGCGCGGACCAGGCAGTCGGTGCCGTCGGAGGCGAAGGTGATCGCGGTGCGGAAGTTGCGCGCGATGACGAACACGAAGCCCACGACGATGCCGATCACGATGCCCTCGAGCAGGTCGGTGAACAGGATCGCGCCCACCGTGACGACGAACGGGATGAACTGCGTCCACCCTTGCTTGTAGCGTTCGATGAACAGCTTGGGCTTGGTCAGCTTGTACCCCGTCGCGATCAGCACTGCGGCCAGCGCCGACAGCGGGATCAGGTTGAGTACCGACGGGATCAGCGCAACGCTGACCAGCAGCCAGAAGCCGTGGAGCATCGTCGACAGCTTGCTTTCCGCCTTCGCATCGACGTTCGCGGACGACCGCACGATCACCGAGGTGACGGGCAGGCCGCCGATCATGCCGGAGACGATGTTGCCGCCGCCCTGCGCCATCAGCTCCCAGTTCTTGTCGGTGCGGCGGCGGCGTGGGTCGATCTCGTCGACCGCCTTGACGCTCAGCAGCGATTCGAGGCTGGCGACGATCGCGAGCGTGATCGCGGTGGTCCACACCACCGGCAGGCCGATCCCGCTGAAGTCGGGCCGCGTGAACAGCGACGGGAATTCCGACAGGCTCTGCGTGATCGGCACCTGGACGAGGTGGGTCGCCTGCAGCTGCCATGCGGGGATGACGAGCCCGAGAAGCGCGTTGCCGAGGACGCCGATCAGCACGACGACGAGCGGGCCGGGCACGAAGCGCAGCGGACCGGTCTTAGGCCGCGCGCCTTCCCACCAGAACAGGAACGCCAGGCTGATCCCGGCGATGAGGACCGCCCCAGGGGTCAGGCTGCCGGTCAAGCTGTCCCACACCCGGGTGAAGGTGTTAACGCCGTCTCCGGTCGAGAATTCGAATATCCCCTCGGATTCGGAGTCGTAGCCGACTGCATGGGGGATCTGTTTGAGGATCAGGATCAGGCCGATCGCGGCGAGCATGCCGGTGATCACCGACGACGGCACGAATTCGCTGAGCACGCCCGCGCGGGTCAGCGAGAAGCCGATCTGCAGCACGCCGCCTAGGACGACGGCGAGCAGGAAAATCTGGTAGCTGGGCATGCTTTCGATCGCGGCGAGCACGATCACGGTCAGCCCGGCAGCGGGCCCGCTGACCGAAAGCGGCGACTTCGACAGCGCGCCGATGACGATGCCGCCGACGATCCCCGAGATGAGACCGGCAAAAAGGGGCGCACCGGACGCCAGCGCGACCCCGAGGCACAGGGGCAGCGCGACGAGCGCGACCACGATCGACGCGGGAAGATCCGCGCGCCAGTTGTTGAAATTCGGAATAAGTGTCGGCACCAGGGTTCCTGTCACTAAGGTGTCGGCTTGGTTGCGGCGCTTGGGCACGCAGCCTAGAATGCCCGAACCGGGCACAGTGCGTCTTGGCACATGACAAAATGTTCATGTTCGTTAATCGACGAGCCGTGGCGTACGTACGACCAGATGCTGCAGTGCGGCAGTTTCGGTGCGCGTGGTTGCGTTGTGCGCGAGGAAGCCTATTTCGAACCACTTATGGCGCGCACCACAACACGATCGTCCGATTGGGGCTTCCCGCGCTGGCGCGGCTATGGCTCCGCCAACGAGGCGGTCACCGTCCGGCTGTGCGATCGGCACGGCTGCAACGAGCCCGGCAACTGCCCGGCGCCGAAATCGCCCAACAGCCCGGATCGCTGGTATTTCTGCTCGACGCATGCCGGCGAATACAATCGCGGCTGGAATTATTTCGAGGGTCTGAGCGCCGAGGAAGCCGCCGAGCGCGAGGCCGCCGAAACGCGAACCGCCGACGAATATACCAGCTCGCGGCACAATGCCTGGGCGGGCTCGGGCGACGGCAGCCGCTCGCGCGACGAAATGCGCGCGCTCGAAGTCCTGGACCTCGAGGTCGACGCGACGTTCGAGGATGTCCGCGCGGCGTGGCGGCGGATGGCGAAGGCGAATCACCCCGATGTCCGCCCCGGCGACAAGGACGCCGCGGCGCGCTTCCAGGGCGTCCAGGCCGCGTACGAAGTGCTACGCGCCGCCGAGGATGCGCGGACGTGGAAGCCTGTATGATCCGTCTGGTCCGGGCGAACTGGGCCGATGCCGTGCTGGTCTGCGGCAAATGCTCGAAGAAGCTCGACGGCGGTTTCGGCAAGGGTGGGCGCACGCCGCTGGCCAAGGCGTTGCGCAAAGAACTGGGACTGAAGAAGGGGCGCAAGGCAACGCTCGGCGTCGTCGAGACCAAATGCCTGGGGGTTTGCCCCAAGAACGCCGTGGTGGTGATGGACGCGGCGCAGCCCGACCGGTGGCTCGTCGTTCCTGCGCGAACAGACCTGTCCGCCGTCGAGACGATGCTGTTCAGGTCGTCCGCTCCGTCAGACTGACAGGGCTGACAAGGTCCGCGCCAAAATTCCAGATCGACGTATGTGCAGAACGGCGTGTTTGGCTTGAAAACGGCCCGCACCGCTGATAGGGCCCCCAGTTCATGCGGCGCGGACCTGTTCGCGACGGCAATCTCTATTTGGACCGGAGCTAAACGGGTTTATGCAGATCATCGTACGCGACAACAACGTCGACCAGGCCCTTCGCGCACTCAAGAAGAAGCTGCAGCGCGAGGGCGTGTATCGCGAAATGAAGCTGCGCCGGCATTACGAGAAGCCGTCGGAAAAGCGCGCACGTGAGCGTGCCGCAGCGGTTCGCCGTTCGCGCAAGCTCGACCGCAAGCGCGCCGAGCGCGACGGCGCACGGTAAGGGAACCGGCGGGTCGCATGCGCCCGCCGACCTTTTTGCCGGTGTCTGACACCGGCCGGACTGCCGCGTTTGCGGCGCCACGATATCGAGGCTTCCCATGTCGACCGTGACCGCCGTTCCGCTGCTGCCCGTCAAGCGCAGCTACCTCATCTATTTGTGGATCGGCATCGCGCTGCTGGTCGTGTCGGCGTTCGCGCTGGCGCGGCAGGGCGATGATCCGCTCGCGCGCAATGCTCGCGCCAAGGGTGTGATCACGACGCCGTCGGGTCTGCAGTACAAGGTGCTCGAAAAGGGCACCGGTACCGCCAAGCCGACCGATGCCGATGTCGCGCTGGTCGAATATGAGGGCAAGCTGCTCAACGGCACCACCTTCGACAAGTCGCAGCAGCCGACGCCGATGCCGGTCGCTGGCGTCGTCCCGGGGTTCAGCGAAGCGCTGAAGCTGATGCCCAAGGGCTCAAAGTACCGCGTCTGGATCAAGCCGTCGCTTGGTTACGGCGACAAGGCCACGGGCCCAATCCCGGCCAACTCGGCGCTGGTGTTCGACGTCAAGCTGCTCGACTTCCTGCCCGAGAGCGTCGTGCGGCAGATGCAGGCGCAGCAGGGTGCGGCCGGAATGCCCGGCGGTGCCGGTGTACCGGGCGGTGCGGGCGCACCGGGTGCGATGCCGCCGGGAGCCGGCGGCCGCTGATACGGCGCTGCGACGGGTAAAGATCGAGGGCGGGACGAAAGTCTCCGCCCTTTTTCTTTGGGCCGCGACTGCCCGGCGGACCGAGTGACCCGTGCCGCCATCCCTAATCGTCAACCGTTACCGCCACCCCCAATCCGTCACCCCAGCGAAGGCTGGGGTCTCTCAAGGTGAGGTTCCGTGCTGGCCTCACGAGATCCCAGCCTTCGCTGGGATGACGGATTGGGAACGGCAGCCGTTATCCTGACGAACGTCAGGACCTCTGGTTACGGGTGTCGCGCCGCGTAACCCGGGGGGCCGCGACAAGCCCGGAACCCCGGAATGTGCCTTACAACCCGAACCGCAACGTCGCGCGGATGTCCCGCCCGGCGAGCGGCGCGAAATCCTTCAGGAAGCTGGCGTGGCGCCGCGCGACCACGTCGAAGATATTGTTCGCGCTGAGCAACAGGCTGGTCTTGCTGTCCTTGCCGAACGGGCTGAACCCGATCGTCGCGTTGACCATCGTGTAGCCGTTGGTCTCGGTCTCGAACGCCGTCACGCGGTTCTGGTCGAACACGTGCTCGACCTCGAGCCGCGCGTTGGCGCGGTCGCCCTGCGCCTCGATGCCGCCCAGTACCCGCATCGGGGGAATGCGCGGAACGGGGCCCTCGTCGACGATGTTGGCGCGGACATAGTCACCCAGCGCGTCGGCGTTGATCACATATCCGCCGACCTGCGCGAGGCGGAGCGAGGCGTTGGCCTCGAACCCGTAATAGCGCGCGTCCGCTTGTTGCGACTGGAAACAGGGCAGATCGACGACGCGGCCCGATGGCGCGGCGGCGGCGTCGCAAACCGACGCGTCGACTTGGTTTTCCGAAATATAGTTCGAGAACCACGTGTAATAGGCCGACGCGTCCAGGCTGAAGCCATCGCCATGCGCGTGCAACGTCCCCTCCAGACCCCAGCTCTTTTCGAGCCGAAAATCGGGGCTGCCCAACTCATAGGCCTGGGTGCCCGCATGGGCACCGTTGGCGAACAGTTCCTCGGCCGACGGCGCACGCTCGGTCCGCGAGACGTTGAGGCCCAGGCGGATGCCGTCGGTCACGCCGTACGACCCGCCGATCGATCCCGACACCGCGTCGAACTGCCGATCGCCGCGGAAGAACCGCAGATCGTCGCCCGGGGTCCGTGCCGCCAGATCGGTATGCTCATAGCGCAATCCGCCCTCCAGCCGGATCGGCCCGCTGGCATATTGCTGCAGCGTGAACAGGCCGGTCTGGTTGGTTTCGTTCCGGGGCAGGAAGGCCTCATCGCCGACGACGTTGAAGATCCGGTTGAAATACTGGACGCCCGATGCGCCCTGCCAACCGCCGCGATCGGCCTGGACGAGTTCGAGCCGTCCTTCGAGCCCCTTGTTGTAGAAGGCGGTGCCGACCGAATTGTCTTCTTCCAGCTCGAAATGGCGATAGCTCGCCTGGCCGGCGCGGAAGCGGATGCGGTCGAGGAAACCGCCGCCGGTCTGCACTTCCCCGCGGATGTCGAAGCGGTTCTGGACGACGTCGAGCCGCGGCGCCTCCTGCTCCTGGCCGACCGCGGTCGCGTAGCGGACGGGAACGCCGTACAGGCTGTCGTAATGGCTGTAGGACACGCCGAGATTGCCGGTATCGGTGATGATCGCGGCGCCGACGCCCGCGGTCCAGGTTTCGCTCGCCGAATTGAGCAGCGTGTTGCGCAGGCCGGCATTGGCGGCGAAGTCGATCGGTTCGTCGGTATCCTGCGGGAGCCCGACCTGGCTGAGCGCGGCGGCGCGCGCCGGGGCGGAGAGCAGATAGCCCTTGCCGGTGCGCAGATCGTCGGACTTCAGATACGAACCATCGGCATGGAGCACGAGGTGCTCGCCGACCGCGACGTCGCCTACCATGCCGCCCGATCGCTCGTTCGCCGCGGACCCGTAATTGGCGATGCCGTTCACGCGGTAGCCGTTGGCGGGCACGGTGCGCGGGATACGCGTGTCGATGACGTTGACGACGCCGCCGACCGCGGACGATCCGAACAGCAGCGCCGACGGTCCGCGCAGCACCTCGATCCGCTCGGCGAGCAGCGGGTCGATGATCACCGCGTGATCGACGCTGGTGTTCGACACGTCGATCGATCCGATCCCGTCGGTCAGCACGCGCACACGATCACCCTGGAAACCGCGCAGGATCGGCCGCGAGGCGTTGGGCCCGAACGAGGTTGCCGACACGCCCGGCTGGCGCGCGAGCGTCTCGCCGATCGTCGGGCGCAGTTCGCGGGTCAGTTCGGCGCCGGTCAGCACCGACGTGCCCTGCAGCACATCGGCCTCGCTGCGCGACACGGGCGCGGTGACGATGATGTCCTGCGGCGGGGCGGGGGCGGGATTGGCGGGCACGGACTGCGCCAGCCCCGGGGTCGCGACCAGAATCGCAAGCATGCTGGCACCGAGAATCATCTTCATACGCCGAACTCCTGAATGTCGCGGCGCTGCTAGCGCTTAATGATACAACGTATCAAGCATGAAATCTCCACGTCGGCGTTTTGTGCCGGATGCGCCGGTTGTGCGCGCTGGGCACGGGTGGCACGCGGCGGCGGCGATATTGGGGGGAACGGGTATGCGCGAGCCATCGGCCCGCGGGCTGATCGTGTCGGCACCGCGATCGGGCGGCGGCAAGACGGTCGTGACGATAGGGTTGCAGCGTGCGCTGATCCGCCGTGGGTTCCGCGTCGGTGGCGCCAAGACCGGGCCGGATTACATCGACCCGGCGTTTCATGCCGCCGCGACCGGACGCGCGTCACGGAACCTGGACGGGTTCGCGATGACGCCCGCAACGATTGCGGCGCTGGTCGTCGACCTCGCCGATGACGTCGACCTGATCGTCGCCGAAGGCGCGATGGGCTTGTACGACGGTCTCCCGCACGGTGCCGCGACCGGTGCGACCGCGGACATCGCCCGCTCGCTCGACTGGCCCGTCTTGCTGGTGCTCGACGCGGCGGCAGCAGCACAGACCGTGGCGGCGGTCGCGCACGGCTTGGCGCGCTTTCCGGGGGCGCCGGCCATCATGGGCGCGGTCATCAACCGGTGCGCCAGCCCGCGCCACCGGCGGATGATCGAGGCCGGGTTCGCGCGGATCGGGATGCCGTTGTTCGGCTTTCTGCCGACCGATCCGCGGATGACGCTGCCGTCGCGACATTTGGGCCTGGTGCAGGCTGGCGAGACGGCGGATCTGGAGACGCGTATCGAGGCGATGGCAGACTGCGTCGACGAGCATCTCGATCTGGAGTCGATCATTGCGGCGAGCGGCGGCGTAAAAGCAGTGGCGGCAGAGGTGCGCCTGGCAGGGACGAGGTTCCGCCCGCCGGGTCAGCGGATCGCCATCGCGCGCGATGCCGCCTTCGCGTTTCTGTATCCGCACCTGCTCGACGGCTGGCGACGCGCCGGCGCCGAGATCGCATGGTTTTCACCGCTGGCCGACGAGGCGCCAGCGGACGACGCCGATGCGTGCTGGCTTCCCGGCGGCTATCCCGAACTCCATGCCGGGACGCTGGCAGGCAACGCAGGGTTCCTGCGTGGACTGCGGGCGTTCGCGCGGACGCGACCGGTACACGGCGAATGCGGTGGCTATATGGTGCTCGGGCAGACGCTGCGCGATGCCGATGGCGTCGTCCACGCCATGGCCGGGCTGCTGCCAGTGGACACCAGCTTCGCCGACCGGCGGTTGACGCTCGGCTATCGCCGCGTGACGTGGCGCGAAGCGACCGCGTTCTCCGACGCTGGCGAGACGCGTCGCGGGCACGAATTCCATTATGCCACCATCACCGGCGGTGCGCCCGCCAATCTCGCGGAAATCACCGACGGCGAGGGCGCGGTCCTGCCCGTCGCGGGGCACCGCGAAGGACAGATAACGGGGTCGTTCTTTCACCTGATCGCCTGATCCGACCCCGGATTGACGCGGTGGCCGGCCCGCCGTAGCACGGGGATCGCGTCAGGTTCCCCAGCGATGGGGATGAAAAGGGAACGGGAAAACCCCGGCTGCCCCTGCAACTGTAAGCGGCGAGTCGCCATGCCACATGCCATTGGGATTTCGGTCCTGAGAAGGCGGCACGATCGACATTGACCCGCTAGCCAGGAGACCTGCCCGACGCGGTCGTCTTTCGTCCGGCCAGGGTGCGCCGAACGGACGGGGAAAACCCGCGTGACGACATCGCCGACCTGCGCTTCGCAGGGGTCGGAGGTGTGCGCCTCTTCCCCCTTCGTGGCTCGGGTCCCGAAGTCATGAAGGGGTTGATCGTGAAGACATTGTTACTCGCCGGATTATGCACCGGCCTGCTGGCGCCAATATCGGCGTTTGCCCAGGAAGCCTCCAGACCCGACGCCGCCGCCGACAGCGACGCCGGCATGATCGTCGTCACCGCGACACGTACACCGACCGCGCTCGATCGGGTCGCCGCGTCGGTCACCGTGCTCGACAAGGTGGCGATCGATCGCAATCAGGATCTGAGCGTCGCCGACCTGCTGCTCCGCACGCCCGGCGTCAGCCTGTCGCGCAACGGCGGGTACGGCACCAACACGAGCTTGCGCATTCGCGGCGCCGAGACCGACCAGACCGTCGTGGTGATCGACGGGGTCAAGCTCAACGACCCGTCGTCGGCGGGCGGCGGCTATAACTTCGCGAACCTGCTGGTGGGGGATGCGAGCCGGATCGAGGTGCTGCGTGGGCCGCAATCGATCCTGTGGGGCAGCCAGGCGATCGGCGGCGTCGTCAACATCGTCACGCCGCTGCCGACCCGCGATCTGGAAGGCAGCTTCGACGTCGAGGCGGGATCGCGCGAGACGGTCAGCGCCCGCGCCGGTCTCGGTGGCCGCACCGGACCGCTCGCCTGGCGGATCGGCGGGCAGACCTTCACCACCGATGGCGTCTCGGCGATCGCGCCGGCGTTCGGGGGCAAGGAGCATGACGGCTACACCAACCGCTCCGTCACGGGCCGCGCGGTGCTCGACATCGCGCAGGGGCTCACAGCGGACGTCCGCGGCTATTATTCCGACGGTCGTGCTGATCTCGATTCGACCAGCGGAGACACCGCCGACTATACGCTCAACCGCGAATTCGTCGGCTATGCCGGACTGAACCTCGACCTGTTCGACGCGCGCCTGCGCAACCGGGTGGCCTATGGCTACACCGACACCGACCGCGACAATTACGGGCCGGCGCGCGCGCGACAGAAGTCGTTCGATTCCGCCGGTCGCAACGAGCGGATCGAGTATCAGGGCAGCCTTGCGATCGCCAAGGGCTGGGATGCTACTTTCGGCGTCGAGAACGAACGCTCGCGCTTCCGCAGCGTGTCGCCGTCCGCCTCGCTGGCGGTACCGATCCCTGCGGCCTCGCGCGGCAAGGCCGAGATCACGGGGGTATATGGCCAGCTCAGCGGGACGATCGTCGACGGCCTGACGTTGACCGGCGGAATCCGCAACGACGACCACAGCCGGTTCGGGTCGAAGACGCTGGTGTCGGGCGGGGGCGTCTGGGTGCTGCCGACCGGCACCGTGCTCCGCGCCAACTACAGCGAGGGGTTCAAGGCGCCCACGCTGTACCAGCTCTTTTCCGAATACGGGAACCAGGCGCTGGCACCGGAGCGCGCGCATGGTTGGGAAGCGGGGGCCGAGCAACGGTTCCTGGACGGCGCCGTCGCGTTCGGCGGCACCTATTTCGAGCGGCGGACCGGCGACCAGATCGTATTTTCAGGCTGCCCGGCGCGGCCTACACAAGCGGCGAACCCGCTTTGCTTCCAGCCCGGCACGACGGTCGCGCGATCGGGCTACTACCAGAACATCGCGCGGGCGTTCGCGCGCGGTATCGAGGCGGTCGGGCGCGTGGCAATCGGCAGTCGCGTCAGCGCCGACGCCAATTACAGCTGGACGGTATCGGAGGATCGCTCGGCCGGCGCGACCTATGGCAACTGGCTGCCGCGCCGTCCGCGCCATAGCGCGAATGCATCGGCGACCTACACGCTGCCCGGGGGCGCGTCGCTCGGCGCGGCGGTGCGCTGGTCGGGAAGGACGTTCGACAACGCCGCGAACACCACCCGGCTGGACGCGTACACGCTGGTCGACCTGCGGGCGGAGCTGCCGCTGTCGTCCGAGGTTCGGCTGTTCGCGCGTGCGGAAAACCTCTTCGATGAGCAGTATCAGACGACGTATCGGTACGGCACGCTGGGCCGGAGCATCTACGCCGGCCTGCGGGGGCGGTTCTAATGGGGGGCAAGATCATGACGCGTGCATCGACCACATGGATTCTATTGCTGACGATCGCGAGCACGGCGACGACCCTCGTCTTCGCCTGCGCGACGCCGTTTCCCGCGCTGGCGGCACTGGCAGCGGTGCACATGCACCGGCGCGACGGCGTGATGCTGATGATCGCTTCGTGGGTCGCCAGCCAGGCAGTCGGGTTCTGTGTGCTCGGCTATCCGCGTGACGCGAGCACTCTAGCCTGGGGCGCGGCGATCGGGCTCGCCGCGATCGCCGGCGTACTGGCCGCCGGTGCAGCGGCTAGGGGGACGCCAGCGGTCCGGCTGGTCCTTGCCTATGTCGCAGCGTTCGCAGGCTTCAAGCTCGCGATCCTGGTGGCGTCGCTGGCGTTGGGCGGGGTCGGCACCGCGCTGTCGGTGGAGATCATGACCCGGCAATTCGTGCGCAACGGCGCGATCCTGATCGGGCTGCTCGCGCTGTATCATGCGCTGCGCGGGGCGGGCATACCCGCCCCTGCACGCCGGAGCGCGCTCGCGTGATGCTGGTTCCCGCCGCCGACGGGCCCGCGGTAGTCGCCTGCAACACCTGCCGCTTGTCCGACGATGCGCGTGAGGATACGGCCGGAGCACGCGGCGGCGCGCGCCTGGTTGCGGCGTTGCGCGCGGTACAGGCGGCCGACCCCGCCTATGCCGGCGTCGCGGTGCAGGAGATGCCGTGCCTGTTCGCCTGCCAGGACTTCTGCACCGTTCACCTGCGCGCGGCGGGCAAGGTGGGGTATGTGCTCGGCCGCTTCACGCCGGACGAAGACGCGGCGCGCGCGATCCTCGATTATGCGCGGCTCTATGCAGAGAGCGAGATGGGGCAGGTTCCCTTCAAGCAATGGCCGGCGGGGGTGAAGGGGCATTTCATCACTCGCACGCCCCCCGAAGGCTATGTCGTCGCATGACGATGTTCGACACGGTCGCCGCCTTCGACGCCGCGCTCGCGCGCTTGCCTGCCGCCGACAGCGACGCGCGCGCGGCCGCCGCGGCGCGGCAGGATCGGTTGACCAAGCCACGTGGGTCGCTCGGCCGCGTCGAGGAGATCGCGCTGTTCCTCGCGGGGTGGCAGCGTCGCGCGATCCCCCAGCTCGATCATGCGCGGGCGGCAATCTTTGCGGGCAATCACGGGGTGGTGGCACGCGGGGTCAGCGCGTTTCCCGCGTCGGTGACCGCACAGATGGTTGCGAACTTCGAAGCTGGGGGCGCGGCGATCAACGCGCTCGCACTCGTGGCGGGGCTGGAACTCGTCATCGTCCCGATCGCGCTCGACACGCCAACCGCCGACTTTACGCAAGGCCCGGCGATGTCCGAAGCCGAGTGCCTCGCCGCGCTGCAGGCCGGGGCTGCGGTGGTCGACGATCGCCTAGACCTGCTGGTGCTCGGCGAGATGGGTATCGGCAATTCGACCGCTGCGGCGGCATTGTGCGCGCGCAGCTTCGGCGGGGACGGCGCCGCGTGGGTCGGGCCGGGGACGGGCGTCGATCATCACGGGCTGATGCGGAAAGTCGCGACGGTGGACGCGGGTCTGGCATGCCACGCCGACGCGCCGCGCACCGCGTTCGAGACGCTGCGTCGGCTGGGCGGGCGCGAGATCGCGGCGATCGCCGGCGCGGCTGTCGCGGCGCGGATCGCGGGCGTGCCGGTGATCCTGGACGGGTTCATTTGCTGCTCCGCGGTGGCGCCGCTGGCTGCGCAAGCGCCCGATATCGTGCTGCACTGCCTCGCCGGGCATCGGTCCGCCGAGCCCGGTCATCGGCGGTTGCTCGACCAGCTCGGGCTCGAACCGTTGCTCTGCCTCGACATGCGGCTGGGCGAGGGGAGTGGCGCGGCACTGGCCGCGGGAATCGTCCGGGCGGCGGTCGCGACCCACGCCGAAATGGCGACCTTCGCCGAAGCCGGCGTGTCGGCCGCGTGAGCGCCGCCGTTCCGCTCTATCTGATGCGGCACGGCGAACCCGCGCTGACCGGGCGGATGCTCGGCCGGACCGACAGTCCCGCGACCGAGGCGGGGATCGCCGCGTGTATCGCGCAGGCGGAGGGCCTGGAGGTTAACGCCATCGTCGCGTCCGACCTGTCGCGCGCGCGCGCCTGTGCGTCGCCTATTGCGGATCGTTTGGGGCTGGAAGTGCACGTCGATGGGCGCTGGCGCGAACTCGATTTCGGGATTTGGGATGGATTGGCCGGAGCCGACATCGCACCCGAGCCGCTCGGCCGGTTCTGGGACGATCCCGACGCGAACCCACCGCCGGCGGGCGAGCGCTGGTCGGCGCTGACCACGCGCGTCGCCGCCGCCGTCGCCGACGTGACGCAGCCGACCTTGGTGGTCACGCACGGCGGCGCGATGCGCGCGGCGCTGGCCGGGCTATGCGGGTTCGGGCAGCGGGAGCTATGGGCGTTCGAGCTGCCCTACGCCTCTGTACTGGCGCTCAAGCTGTGGCCAGGACCGACCCCGTCGGCGCAGATCGCCGGGCTGTGGTAAAGCGGCTGGTCGTCGCGTTCGGGTTTCTGACCCGCCTGCCGATGCCGCGCGTCGCCGCCGACATGGACGATTTCGCCGCAGCGATCCGCTGCTATCCGGTCGTCGGGCTGGCGATCGGCGCGTTGGTCGCGCTGGCGGGGTGGGCAGGGGCGCAAGTCGATCCGTGGGTCGGTGCGCTGGCCGCACTCGTCGCGTGGATTGCGGTGACCGGGGCGCTGCATCTCGACGGCCTATCCGATCTCGCCGACGGCTGCGGTGCGGCGCATGGCGACCGGACGCGGCTGCTGGCGGTGATGGCCGACCCGCACGTCGGCAGCTTCGGCGTCGTCGCGATCGTTGTGCAACTGCTGGCAAAACTCGTGGTGCTGCATGTCGTAGTGACATGGTGGCCGGTCGCGCTGGTCCCGCTCGCCGCGCGGATTGGTCCGTTGGTCTGGGCACGGTGGCTGCCGCCTCTGCGCGAGGGACTCGGATCGGCCGTCGCAGGGGCGGTTCGTACGCGCGACGTGGCCGGGTGGGCGCTCGCGTTGGCAGGGGCCGCGGTGCTGGCGCCTGCGTTGGTCGTCGCGCCGCTGCTGATCGCCGGCTGGTGGTGGTGGCTCAGGGCCCGGCTCGGCGGCGTGTCGGGCGATTGCCACGGCGCCGGAATCGAGCTCGTCGAAACCGGGCTGCTGCTGGCGTTACTCGTCGCGGGCCGTCTCTGACAGCGCGAGCAGCGCGTCGATATCGACATGGCGTTCGAGCGTCTCGGCGATCGAATCGAGCGCCGCGTCGATCGACGCGCGATGATCCGGTCCCGATCCCTCGACGCCGATCCGCGCCAGCCACGCACCGCGCTGCGCCGCATCGGCGAGCAACCCGTGGACATAGCTGCCGGCCACCAGCCCGTCGGCACTCGTCGCGCCGTCGGTGCGCCCATCGTCGAACCGGCCGACCGGCCGCGCGGTGTCGGCGCCGGTGGTGCGCCCCATGTGCATCTCGTATCCATCGAAGCGTGCGCCGATCGCGCAGCCCGTGACGTGCACCAGCGTCTTGTCCGCGCTCAGCACGGTCTCGACGTCGAGCAGCCCGAGTCCCTCGACCGACTCCGCCGGCCCCTCGATCCCGCCGGGATCGGCGATCGTCCGGCCGAGCATCTGATACCCGCCGCATAATCCCAGCACCGGCCGCCCGCGGCGGTGATGCGCGCGGATGTCGATATCCCAGCCCTGCGCACGCACGAACGCCATGTCGGTGATTGTCGCCTTCGACCCCGCCAGCACGATCAGCGCCGCATCGGGGATCGGCGTCCCGGGCGGCACCATGACCAGATCGACTCCGGGTTCGAGCTTCAATGGATCGAGATCGTCGAAGTTCGAAATCCGCGGCGTGATCGGGCAGGCGATGACGGTGCGTCCGCCGCCAGCCTCGCCCCGGCGTTCGAGGATCACCGCATCCTCGCTCGGCAGGCGCGCCGCTTCGGCCAGCCACGGCACGACCCCATAGCCCCGCCACCCGGTGCGCTCCTCGATCGCGCGATACCCGTCGTCGAACAGCGCCGGATCGCCGCGGAACTTGTTGACCAGGAATCCGTGGATCATCGCCGCGTCGGCGGGGTCGATCACCGCACGCGTGCCGACCAGCGACGCGATCACGCCGCCGCGGTCGATGTCGCCGACCAGGATCACCGGCACCCCCGCGGCGCGCGCGAAGCCCATATTGGCGATGTCGCCGCTGCGCAGGTTGATTTCGGCCGGGCTTCCCGCGCCTTCGACGACGACAATGTCGGATTCCCGCCGCAGCCGCCGATAGCTGTCGAGGATGTCGACCAGCAGTCCCTCGCGCCCTTCGCGCCAGCGCGACGCCGCCAGCGTCCCGCGCACCCGCCCGCGCACGATCAATTGCGAGGTGCGGTCGCCCTGCGGTTTCAGGAGCACCGGGTTCATGTCGACATGCGGATCGACCCGCGCAGCGAACGCCTGCGTCGCTTGCGCGCGACCGATCTCGCCCCCGTCCGCGGTCACCGCGGCGTTGTTCGACATGTTCTGCGACTTGAACGGCCGCACGCGGAGCCCGCGATTGGCAAAAGCACGGCACAGCCCCGCGACAAGCACCGACTTGCCGACGTCCGACCCGGTGCCCTGCAGCATCACAGCACCCATGCGATCCCCCCGGCAATGATCCACAAGATCAGGCACGCCCGGCGGAACACCGCGAGCGCACGCATCACGTCATGCCCGGTGGCGGCGGTGCGGCCATCGCCCAGCCACGGCTTGATATGCGTCATGCCGTCATAGGCGACCGGTCCGGCCAGCCGTAGGTCGAGCGCCCCCGCCATCGCCGCCTCGGTCCAGCCGGCGTTGGGCGACGCATGCTTGCGTGCATCGCGCCACATGATCCGGAGCCCCTTCGCGCCGGCGAGGCAGACGATCAGGCCCGCGAGCCGCGCCGGAATCCAGTTGGCGACGTCGTCGGCCCGCGCGGACGCCCAGCCGAACGCACGCCAGCGCGGTTCGAGGTGGCCGATCAGGCTGTCGGCGGTGTTGATCGCCTTGTACGCCCAAAGTCCCGGCAGCCCGAGCAGCATCAGCCAGAACAGCGGCGCGGCGATGCCGTCGCAAAAGCTTTCGGCCAGGCTTTCGATCCCGGCGCGTGCGATCCCGGCTTCGTCGAGCCGTGCGGTGTCGCGCCCGACGATCTGGCTGACCGCACGGCGCGCGCCCGCCATGTCCCCGACCAGCAGCGCATCGGCGACCGGGCGGACATGCGCGTCGAGGCTGCGCTGCGCGAGACCCGGCGCCGCGAGCAGGCCGATGCCGATCCACGCCCAACGTCCCAGCAGCGCGACCATCCCGGCCTGCGCCAGCCACGCGACCCCGAAGGCTATCCCGGCGACGAGCACCAGCGTGACGATCCCCAGGATCCGGCGCCGTCGGTCGGACCCTGCGTTCCAGCGTTCGCACCATCCGATGATCCGCGCGAACCCGCCTACCGGATGCCCGACGCGCGCATAGAGTTTCGGCGGCCAGCCCAGCGTCGCATCGACTGCAAGCGCGAGGATCGCGATCGGGTCAGCCATGATCGAGCGCCTCCGCCAGCCGCACCCAGTCCGCCTCGGCGCCCGGAAGCCCGAAGCGGAGCCATCGCGGATCATAGTCGAACGGACGCGTCAGAATCCCGGCCGCGCCGAGCCGTTCGAACAGGCGGGGCGACGAGTCGTCGCACACCAGCCGGAACAGGGGGCAGGCCCCTTGAGGATCGAAGCCGTGCGCGCGAAGCAACGTATCGAGCCGGTCTGCCGCCGCCACGAGACGAAGGCGCATGGCGGCGATCCAGTCCGTGTCGCGGTAGGCCGCCGTGCCGATCGCGATCGCCGCGGCCGACACCGGCCAGTCGCCCAACCGCTCGCGGAACTGCGCGATCATCGCCGGCGGTCCGCAGACGAATCCGAGCCGAAGCCCGGCGAGCCCGAAAATCTTGCCGAACGATCGGAACACCAGCACGCGATCGTCGTCGGCAAGGCGGGGCAGGATCGACAGCCCGGGATCGACGTCCGCAAACGCCTCGTCGACCACCAGCCATCCGCCGCCTGCCGTCCGCGCTATCTGGATCAGGTGACCGGGAGGGATGACCCCGCCGTCGGGGTTGTTGGGGTTGGCGAGCAACGTGGTGCCACCGGGGCCGATGGCGTCGATCGCGATCGGGCCGGAATCAGCCAGCGCGGCAGCATGCGTTGGATAGCTCGGCGTGACATAGCGGCGGGGCTGCGGCAGGCCGATGTCGCGCAACAGGCGCAACCCGATTTCGGTGCCGGGCAGTGCCGCGATCGCGCCGGTCGCCATGCCGAACGCGCTGCGCGCCGCGGCTTCGAGTTCGGCGAGCGCGGTGCGATCGGGCAGGGGGCCCCAGGCGATCGGAACCCCGTTTGCGTCCCAGCCATGGGGATTGATCCCGGTCGACAGATCGACCCACGGCCGCGGCGCGTCCGGGAACCGCGCCGTCGCCAGATCGATCCGTCCGCCATGGGCCGTGAGCGGTTCGGGGGACCTCGACTTGTCGATCATTCGCCGCCATCGCCAATCGATCGCGACACGACAAGGGCAAACGCGCATGGACGGACCGGAGGATCGGAGCTGGCTGGTGCTGGGGGGCGCCCGATCGGGCAAGAGCCGCCACGCGCAGGCGGTCGCCGAGGCACGCGGCGACCGGTTGGTCTTCATCGCGACCGCGCAAGCCTTTGACGACGAAATGCGCGAGCGGATCGCACGACATCGGTCCGATCGCGATGCGCGATGGCGGACGGTCGAGGCGCCGCTCGCGCTTGCCGAAGCGATCCGTACCGCGGATGGCGAGGGGGTGGTGATTCTGGTCGACTGCCTGACCCTATGGGCGTCGAACCTTTTGCTCGGCGACCACGATATCGACGCGGCCGTCGACGCGCTCGTCTCGACGATTGCGGCGGCGCGAGGGACGATCGTGCTGGTGTCGAACGAGGTCGGCTACGGCATCATCCCCGACAACGCGCTGGCCCGCCGCTTCCGCGACGCGGCGGGGATCCTCAACCAGCGTGTCGCCGCCGCAGCCGACCGTGTCTATCTGGTCGCGGCCGGCTTACCGCTGAGGCTGAAATGATGCGCTGGACCACCCCCATCCCAGGCGCGACCCTGAACCAAGCGTACCGGGAGCGCCGGCGATGACCGAACACACCAACGGCGTGGCGTCCCGTCTCGGCCCGATCGCGCCGCTGGTCCTGTCGATGATCTCGCTGTGCGTCGGCACCTCCTTTGCCAAGACGCTGTTCGGGGTCGCCGGCCCGGCGGGGATGACCGCGCTTCGCATCGGCATCTCCGCGCTTCTGCTGATCGCGCTCCAGCGGCCGTGGCGCTGGCGGATCGACGCGCGCCAGGCGCGCGCGGTAATCGGCTACGGCGTCGTCCTGGCCTTCATGAACCTCAGCTTCTACGCCGCGCTCAGCCGGTTGCCGCTGGGAGTCGCGATCGCGATCGAGTTCCTCGGGCCGTTGGGCGTGGCGGTCGCCTATTCCCGCTCACGGCTCGACATGCTGTGGGTCGCGCTCGCGGCAGGCGGAATCGTCGCGCTGATGCTGCCCGGCGCCTCGGGTCACCCAATCGACCCCATCGGCGTCGGATTCGCGCTGCTCGCCGCGTTCGGATGGGCGGCGTATATCGTCGTCGGCAAGCACGCCACCGTGTTGGTGCCCGAACGGCAGATCGTCTGCCTGGGATTGTGCGCCGCAGCGCTGATCGCGGTGCCGGCAGGCATCGTCCAGGCGGGTGCGGCGCTACTCGACACGCGCGTGCTGCTCGCGGGCTGCGTCGTCGCAGTGTTCTCCAGCGCCTTGCCCTATTCCCTCGAAATGTTCGCGATCAAGCGGTTGCCGAAGCAGGTCTTCGGCATCGTCGTCAGCCTGGAACCCGCGATCGGCGCGGCGGCGGCGTTCGTGATCCTGGGCGAGCGCCTCGGCGGACTGCAATGGTTGGGCATGGCGGGCGTCGTCGCCGCGTCGATCGGCGCCACGCTGGCGCGGCCGCGTGCACCGCTGACGGACGTGATGCCGGTCTGACAATCTCTACCGCACTGCAGCAATAAATCTCACGACAGGACGCACACAGACGTAATGCCCGCAGTTTAAATGGGTTCATTGCTGACCTATTGTTGCAGCAAGGATACAATAGCTGGCCAAAGATTGCGCGGTTGTAACCGTGCAGCAATATTCCGTTGCGTCCTGGCGGGCGCCGGAGCACGTGATGCTCATCAGCACAGCTTACCGAAACGGGGGTTTCACATGAATTTTTCACGCCTTTTGGGCGCGACCGCGCTCGCCAGTTCGCTTTTCGCCGCAGCACCCGCCTTCGCCCAGGCCGATCCGGCCGCGCAGCTTCCCGACTCTGCCGCACCGAACGCTAAGCCGGCTAGCGCTGACGGGCAGGAAGAGGAGGGCGGCACGATCGTCATTACCGGTTCGCGCATCCGTCGTCCGAACCTCGAGTCCGCCGTCCCGATCACCTCGATAGCGGGTGACGTGATCTTCCAGCGCGGCAACAACAACGTTGGCGAGACGCTGAACGATCTGCCGCAGCTGCGCAGCACCTTCTCGCAGCAAAACCCAGGGCTCGGCATCGGTATTGCCGGCCTCAATCTGCTCGATCTGCGCGGGCTTGGCACGTCGCGCACGCTGGTGCTGGTCAACGGCCGCCGCCATGTACCCGCCGACATCCTGAACAACGCGGTGTCGCCCGACGTCAACAGCATCCCCAGCGACCTGATCGAACGCATCGACATCGTCACCGGGGCGCAATCGTCGGTCTACGGCTCGGACGCGGTCGCTGGCGTGGTCAACTTTGTCCTGCGTCGGGACTTTAATGGCGCTCAGATCCGCGGCCAGGCTGGCGTTGCCGGCGCGGGCTTCGGCGGGAACCAGTATGTTTCCGCGATGATCGGCAAGAGCTTCCTCGACGATCGCGCCAACATCACGCTGCACGGCGAATACTCGCACACCGAGCGCGTGTTCGCGTCGGACATCCCTGCGCTGCGCCGTCAGGATGGTCTGGGTGTCGTCGACGTCGACACCGCCGGTCTGGCTAACGGCAGCGACGGCTTTCCAGACCGCGTATTGATCCGCGACATCCGGAGCGCGAGCATCAACCGCTACGGTCTGGTGCCGATTACTCAATCCGGCAACGCGCCGCTCTGCGGCACCGGCATCGGATCGACCAACGGTGCTCCCGGCATCGGTTCGGGATCCTCGGTGGGTACACCTTACAACTGCACCTACGTCTTTACGCCGGAGGGGCGCCTGACGCCGCAGACGGGGACGCGCTATGGCCAGGGTATCATCGGCGGCATCACGGGGGGCAACGGGCAGACGGGCCGCGAGGATCAGTTGCTGTCAGTCATCCCCTATCAGCAGCGCCTGAACTTCAACCTGTTAGGGCACTTCACCGTCAGCAAGGCGTTCGAGCCGTTCATTGAAGCCAAGTGGAACCGCGTCGACACCTTGGGCTCGAACGCTGGTCCTTCGTTCATACAGGGTACGTTCGGCCAGCTCGATCTGCGTGAGCGTGTGCGCCTGGACAACCCGTTCCTGAACCCTGCCGACCGCACGACGATCGCGAATGCGATCCTGGCATCGGGCTGCAACACCAGTCTCAACGCAGCGTGCAACGTGACGGGCGTGGCGTCGAGCTTTAACCGCACGGCAAACTTTGGTGCCGGCACGCAGGGAACAGGCGGACCGCTCAATGACGCGGACCGCGCCGCGATCGCCGCCGGCACTTACCGGTTTGTCGACGCGCGCACGCTCGCCGATGCGGGCATCCGCGACGAAAAGTTCCGGCGTGACACCTACCGCATCGTCGGCGGCGTCCGCGGCGGTTTCAACGACGACTGGAACTACGAAGTCTCGGTCAACTATGGCAAATTTAAGGAAAACACGACGACGTTCGGCTATCTCGATCGTCAGAAGTTCCTGCTGTCGCTCGATGCGGGCCGTAACCCAACCACCGGCGCGATCCAGTGCCGAGCGCAGTTCGATCCGACAGCGGCGGTTCCTTATGCCGGCAGCAACGCTCGCCTCGCGAGCGACATCGCCGCCTGCGTTCCGTACAATCCGTTCGGCGGCTCGGATAACCGCGCCGCGGCCAATTACTTCACCTACAACGCGCGCCATCAGGCAAGCCTGTCGCAGCTCGACATCCAGGGCTTCGTCGCCGGCGACCTGAGTCAGTTGTTCTCGTTGCCCGGCGGGCCGATCGGCTTCTCGCTCGGCGGTGAATATCGTCGCGAGCGCGCGAGCTACATCAACGATCCGTTCGTCGAGAGCGGCGCCACCAACGCGGTGATCATCGGCCGGTTCGACCCACCCTCGTTCGTGGTCAAAGAAGCCTTTGGCGAAGTCAACATTCCGTTGCTGAAGGACATGCCGTTCTTCCACGAACTGACGCTGAGCGGCGCTGGTCGCGTGTCGGACTATAAGGGGGCCGTCGGCAGAATCTACACGTTCAACTATGGTGGGGAATGGGCACCGATCCGCGATATCCGCTTCCGCGCGAATTACGGTAAGTCGGTCCGCGCACCAAACGTGTCGGAAACCGGCTTTCCCGCGGTGGCGAACTTCGCACCCGGCTTCCTAGATCCCTGCGCATCGGGGCAGATCGCGAACAACCCCAATCGTCAGGCGAACTGCTTGGCCGATCTGGGAGCAACGCTGCTCGCCGGCTTGCCGAACACGGCCTACTCGCTGAACATCATCAGCGGCAGCAATCCGAACCTCGATGCAGAGACCTCGAACTCGTTGACGGTAGGCGGCGTGTTCACCCCGTCGTTCGTCCCGGGTTTCTCGGTCAGCGTCGACTATTACGACATCAAGGTGAAGGGCGTTATCGTTTCGCTGACGGCGCAAGCGATCGCCAATGGCTGTTATGACCAGCCATCGCTCGACAACCCGCTGTGCGCAGTGTTCACCCGTTTCCGCGGACCCGGTAACGGTCCTCTCGGTGAGTCCGCCGGCCAGATCCTAGGCAATTCACTGGTTTCTGCACCGGTTAATTTCGCCGCCCGGACGCGTCGCGGAATCGACGTCAATTTGAACTATCGCACTGAGATTTCCAGCAACGTCCGCTTCGACACCAGCGTGATCTACGTCCACGGTCTGAAGTCCAGCAACTTCGAGAATCCGTCTATCCCGTCGTTCGAGAACCGGTTGCTCGGCGAACTCGGCGATCCCATCGACGAGGTTCGCTTCGACAGCGATCTGTCCGTTGGCGACGTGTCGTTCGGCTATCGCATGCGCTACATCGGTCCGATGTATGTGAACACGTACGAGGACTTCAACGTGTTGCCATCGGCATGCAACGGCACGATCTGTCCGCCGAACAACGCCGACTATGCGGACGTGCAGAAGTACGAGCGCGTGTTCTACCATGACCTGCGTGCAACCTGGAACCTGCGCGACCTCGGCGGTTTCGGGAAGGACTTCCAGTTCTACCTGGGTGTCGACAACGTGCTGAACCGCAAGCCGCCGCTAGGCAGCACGGCGACGGGTGCGGGCAGCGCGATCTACGACATCCGCGGCCGCAACTTTTACTCTGGCTTCCGCGCGCGGTTCTAAACGATCCGCATGCAAGCTATCATCGGGGTCGGCGGTTTCCGCCGGCCCCTTTTTCTTGAGTAACGCATGACCGAAGACGCCGTCGCGGACGCCGACCATCTGCTGGGCCTAGGCCGCGCACGCGACGCGGTGGCACTCATCGAGCGGGCAGGGGCCGCGGGCGATTCCGCCGCACTGTTCCGCCATGCGATCTGGAAGCTGGCCGGTCAGCCGATCGCGCGTGATCTGCCCGGCGCGCGCGCCCTGCTGCGTCGCGCGACCGAGCTTGGTGATCTGGACGCCGCACTCATCGAGATCGCGTTGACCGGCAACGGCAGCGGTGCTCCCGCGGACTGGCCGCGCGCGCGCGCGCTGCTTGAACGGGCGGCGGAGCGTAGCGATGTCGCCGGCACGCAGCGCGATCTGCTGAGCGCCATGGCACTGACTGACGACGGCACACCGATCGATCCTCCCGTTGCGGAAAGGATCGGTACGCGGCCGGACGTCTGGCATGTACCCCAGCTCTTCACCCCCGATGAATGCCGGCACGTCGCGGAATGCGCTGTCGACATGCTCCAGCCCGCCGTAGTCGCCGACCCCAAAACCGGCCGCAACGTCGCGAACCCCGTGCGTACCTCGGATGGCGCGGTGATCGGCCCGACGCGCGAAACCTTGGTCGTGCAGGCGCTCAATCGCCGGATCGCGCATGTGACGGATACCGATTGGCGGCAGGGTGAGGCGCTATCGGTGCTGCGCTACCGTGTCGGACAGCAGTTCCGGGCGCACGTTGATGCGCTTCCGGCGACCACCAACCAGCGGATTCGCACCGTGCTCGTCTATCTGAACGACGGTTTCGGAGGCGGGGCGACCTATTTCGTCGGCAACGCCCTCCGGGTGACGCCGCGCACCGGCAGTGCGATCATCTTCGACAACGTCACTGCGGCCGGCGCCGTCGATCCGACCACGCAACATGCCGGCGAACCGGTGACCCACGGCACCAAATGGCTCGCCACCCGCTGGATTCGCGCGCGGGCGTTCGACGTGTGGACCGGACCCGAGAACGCCGCCTGAACGCCGTTTCCGACCAGGCACAACTGGATCAATCGCCATATGCCGAGCGACCGGGAATGATCGCACGGTCTGCTACATCAGCGACGGATTCAGGGCGATTCAAATGCGGCGACCAACGATAATCGGCGTGAAGACGCTGCCCTTCCTAGCGGCCGCGTTGTCGGCGCCGTCACCGGCATTCGCCGCATGCCAAGTCACCAAGATTCTCGATCTCCCCGTGGTGATGGCGGGACGCCGACCGATGGTGACCGCGCAGTTCGGGGGGCGCGACGCGCGGTTCATCGTCGACAGCGGGGCCTTCTTCAGCACGATCGCGCGCGCCAGCGCCGCTGAGTTCGGACTGAAGGTCGAATCGCTACCGGCGCAATTTCGGCTCCAGGGGATCAACGGCGACACCTCGGCCGGCTCGACGGTCGCGCAGAATTTCTCGCTCGGCGGCGTGTCGATCCCGAAAGTTTCGTTCATCGTCGGCGGCAGCGACACCGGGTCTGCAGGGTTGCTCGGCCAGAACATCCTCGGCGTCGCCGATGTCGAATATGATCTGCCGCACGGCATGGTCCGGCTGATGCGCACCACGGATTGTGCGAAGACCGGGCTTGCCTATTGGGCCGCGGGCAAGCCCGTGACCGCGATCAAGCTCGAACGCCCCGACTCCGATCGCTTCAAGCCGCATACGATCGCCACGGTGCTGCTCAACGGCAAGAGCATCCGCGCGGTGTTCGATACCGGCGCACCGTCGTCGCTGCTGACTCTCGAGGCGGCCAAGCGGCTCGGTGTGATGCCGGAAACCCCCGGGGTGGTGCCGGCGGGAACGGGCACCGGGATCGGCACGAAGCGCGTCCGGACCTGGTACGCACCATTCGAGAGCCTCCAGATCGGTGGCGAGGCGATCCCAAAACCGAAGATCACCATCGCGGACGTGAAGATCGGCACCAGCGATATGCTGATCGGCGCCGACTTCTTCCTGACCCACCGCATCTTCGTTTCCAATGCGACGCGGATGCTGTACATGACCTATGAGGGCGGCCCGCTGTTCGGGATCACGCCGAAGGGCGCAAGGACCACCGAAGGCGTCGCGATCGACCTGACCGACAAGAGCGGCGAACCGACCGACGCGGAAGGCTTCAGCCGGCGCGGCGCGGTGTTCGCGTCGAATCGGCGTCTGAACGAGGCGGTCGCCGACTTCGACCGGGCGATCGCGATGGCGCCGAACCAGGGTCGTTATTTCCACCAGCGCGCGATGGCGCGGCTCGCCAACCGCCAGATCCTGCCTGCGTTGGCGGATCTCGACCGCGCGATCGCGCTCGTACCCACCGACAGCGACTCGCACATCGCGCGTGCCCAGTTGCGGATCGGTGGCGGCGACGTCGACGGTGCCAAGGCCGATGTCGAGGCCGCGAACGCCGTGCTCGCGCCGTCGTCGAACGCGCGGATGACGCTCGGCGGCTTGTACGACCGGCTCGAGATGCCGGAGGCCGCGCTCGCGAATTATGATCTCTGGCTGCGCGACCATCCCGAGGATGCCAAGCGTCCGACCGCGCTCAACGGTCGTTGCTGGGCACGGGGGCAGCTCGGACGCGAACTCGACAGGGCGTTGTCGGATTGCAACGCGGCGGTGAAGGCGTCCCCGGGGAGCGCCGCCTATCTCGACAGCCGTGCGTTGGTCCACCTGCGCCGCAGCGAGCTGGATGCGGCGCTTGCCGATTACGACGCCGCGTTGAAGCTCAACCCGCGCAACGCCTGGTCGCTCTACGCGCGCGGCATCGCCGCCAAGCGGGCGGGAAGGGCGGCCGAGGCCACTGCAAACCAGACCGCGGCGCTGGCGATCAACAAACGGGTCGCTGACCGCGCGAAACGGATCGGTATCGAATAGCCCTCAGGGCGCCACCGGCCGTCAGCAGCGCAGTTCCGTCAAAAACTGTCATGTGTGTGTCAAAAAGTGTTTGACGGGTCGGGGAGGTGGTCTTAGAGGGGTGTCACCGCAGCGGTTGACCGGATGGTTCGCTTCTGCAGTCGCAAACAATCTGATG
>NZ_JAXOJJ010000007.1:0-194386 GCF_036663615.1 Sphingomonas rhamnosi | reverse complement strand
TCAACGGCGAGATCTTCTACAGCCTCGCCGAGGCAAGGGTGCTGATCGAGGCGTGGCGGCGTCACTATAACACCATCCGACCACACAGCAGTCTGGGCTATCGACCTCCGGCGCCAGTAGCCGCGACACCACCATTGCCGGCCTCCGGCTCCGCTTCGCTCCACCTACGCCCGGCAATGGCGGCGGAGACAACAATGCACTAACTATCTATCCGGACCACCCGGTGGGGGCTGCCCAAGATGGCATGACCCGTACATGCCGGCCGACGAGCTGACAGCCGAGATAAATGATGGTGTCGTATTCCTGGGCGCTTGGGCGAACAAGCGATTGATCGGTGTTATGGGGGTGCAGCGTCGATTCAATGTCGACCTGATAAGGCATGCTTATGTCGATCCGGAATACCAGGGGCATGGCATCGGCGCAGCGCTGCTTGGCCAACTTCGTCAGGAAACCCATCGACCGATCCTGATCGGAACCTGGCGCGCTGCAGAATGGGCGATCCGCTTCTACCAGCGACACGGTTTCAACCTGGTCCGGGAAGAGGATATCGCACCGCTCCTCCGCTGTTACTGGAACGTGCCGGATCGCCAGATCGCGACGTCGGTCGTGCTCTCGGATGCACCTCTTCAAGGTAGCGCTGCAAGTGAGTTGATCGCAGCCGCGGTGTAGCGAGCGGACGTTCCGCTAACGCCCATATTCGGACATTGCCCTTTCTGCCGGGGTCGGCACTATGGGCTCATGTATTACCTTGCTTTAAAGGCACTGATCTCCGGGGCGCTAATCGCCATCGCCTCCACTCTCGCAAAGAAATACCCCGGCTTTGGCGCACTGGTAGCATCGCTTCCGCTCGTATCGGTTTTAGGCATGGTATGGCTCTGGTCAGAAGAACCCGACGCGGAAAATATGGCGGCTCACGCCGGAGCAACCTTCTGGTATGTGCTGCCGTCGTTGCCGATGTTTTTGGTTATTCCCATGCTACTTCGCCATGGACTTTCGTTCTGGCTAGCACTGACGCTGGGATGCGCGCTGACGATCGCCTTATACGTTCTGATGACATGGCTGGCCCCTCGGTTCGGGTTGCAGCTTTAGGTCCGCTTTCCACCACATTCAGCCGTAACGGCTCGGCATACCAATCGTCGCGATGACGCCACCAGCAACCCGGTAGCGCATGTCCCTCACCCCGCGTATCTAACCGGCCATGAGCACACACCCCTTCTACGCGCTTCACCGCCACGGCATGATCCGCGTCGCCGCCGCGACGCCGGTGGGGTCGGTGGGGGATACCGCGCTCAACGCCGCGCAGACCGTGGCGCTTGCCGAGCAGGCCGATGCGCGCGGGGTCGACCTGCTGGTGTTTCCGGAGCTGAACCTCAGTTCCTATGCGGTCGACGACCTGCATCTGCAGACCGCGCAGCAGCGAGCGAGCGAAGCGGCGCTGGCCGAGGTGGCGGCGGCGACTTCGGGGTTGCGGCCGGTGGTACTGGTGGGGATCGCGCTCCGGCGGAACGGGCGGTTGTACAATTGCTGTGCGGTCGTGGCACGGGGCAAGATCCTGGGCGTGGTGCCGAAGACGTTCCTGCCCAACTACCGCGAATATTACGAGAAGCGCTGGTTCGCGAGCGGCGCAGGGCTGACCGGGCTGACAATCGACGTCGCGGGGCAGAGCGTGCCGTTCGGGACTGATCTGATCTTCGCGGCGACCGACCTGCCGCGCTTCGTGTTCCATGCCGAGATCTGCGAGGATTACTGGGCCCCTACCCCGCCGTCGACGATGGGCGCGCTGGCGGGGGCGCTGATCTGCTGCAACCTGTCGGCGTCGAACATCGTCGTGGGCAAGGCGCGCGAGCGGGCGATGCTGTGCGCGGCGCAGAGCGCGCGCGGGGTGTGTGGGTACGTCTATTCCGCCGCGGGGCCGGGCGAGAGCACGACCGAGGTCGCGTGGGACGGCCAGGGCATGGTCCACGAACTGGGCGAGCTGATCGCCGAATCGACGCGGTTCGTAGCTGAGGCCGACATGATCGTCGTCGATGTCGACGTCGAGCGGATCGAGCAGGAGCGACTGCGTAACGGCACGTTCAACGACGCGGCGCGCGCGGCGGGCGATCCCGAGACGCGGTTCCGGCGGATCGGGTTCGAGCACGCCGCGCCGCTCGCCGATATCGGGCTGGAGCGCAGCATCCGGCGCTTTCCGTTCGTGCCCAACACGCCCGAGAAGCGCGACGCCGATTGTTACGAGGCGTTCAACATCCAGGTCGAGGCGCTGGCCAAGCGGTTCGCGGCGTCGCGGAGCGAGACGCTGGTGATCGGGGTGTCGGGCGGGCTCGATTCGACGCATGCGCTGATCGTCGCGGCCAAAGCGATGGACCGGCTGGGGCGGCCGCGGACCGACATCCTCGGGTTCACAATGCCCGGGTTCGCGACCGGGGACGCGAGCAAGGCCAATGCCTGGGCGCTGATGCGCGCGCTGGGGATCACCGCGGAGGAGATCGACATCCGTCCGGCGGCGGAGCGGATGCTGGCCGACATGGGCCATCCGTACGGTGTCGGCGAGCCGGTCTACGACGTGACGTTCGAGAATGTGCAGGCCGGCTTGCGCACCGATTACCTGTTCCGCCTCGCCAACCAGCGGCGCGGGATCGTGGTTGGGACGGGTGACCTGAGCGAGATGGCGCTCGGCTGGTGCACGTACGGCGTCGGCGACCAGATGAGTCATTATGCGGTCAATGCAGGCGTGCCGAAGACGCTGATCCAGTTCCTGATCCGCTGGTGCATCCGGACCGATCAATATGACGCGGCGACCGATGCGATCCTGACCGCCATCCTGCGCCAAGAGATTTCGCCCGAGCTGGTCCCGGCGAGCGCAGACGGCGCGATGCAGAGCACCGAATCGATGGTCGGGCCGTACGCACTCAACGACTTCTTCGCGCATTATGTGATCCGGCATGGGCTGGCGCCGTCGAAGATCGCGTTCCTGGCGTGGCATGCTTGGCGCGATGTGAATGCGGGGCGCTGGCCGGAGGATTTCCCGGCAGAGGCGCGGGTGGCGTATGATCTGCCGACGATCCTGCATTGGCTGGAGAAGTTCCTCGTGCGGTTCTTCGCAACGAGCCAGTTCAAGCGCTCCGCGATGCCCAATGGGCCGAAGGTGTCGGCGGGCGGATCGCTGTCGCCGCGGGGCGACTGGCGGGCGCCGTCGGATGGGACCGCGGAGGTGTGGTTGCGGGAATTGCGGGCGGCGGTGCCCTGACCCCCAGATCCTCCTCCGCCAGGGGGAGGTGGCGCCGAAGGCGTCGGAGGGGGCGGACACGAAACGGTTGTAGCGCTTGCCGCCCCCTCCGTCAGGCGGCGCCTGCCACCCCCCCTGGCGGGGGAGGATCGTGGGCGGGTGTCTGCGAACTACATTCCTTACCCGGAAGGGGGAGGATTGTATTGCGACGTCCGGCGCCGAGCTTTCATACCGATTGGTCGCAAACTGCCGCGACGCCTTGCATAAATCGCCCCATCGGCGCATTGTGAAAATCCTATGACAGTGCCTCCACCGGATGGATCGCGCGATCGCCGGATCGAGGACCCATCGAATCTTTGGCTGATCCACCCAGCGAGCCGGGCCCTTGTGCCGTTCGCGATCGCGCGCCGGATATCCGCGAACGCGGTTTCGGGCGTCGGCTTGTGCCTGGGTGCAGGGGCAGCGCTCGCCTATGCGCAGTGGCATGACGGCCGGTTCGCGGTGCTCGGGCTGTTGCTCTCGATCGGCTGGCTGATCGCCGATGGACTCGACGGCATGGTCGCGCGCGCGACCGGTAGCGCGAGCGCGTTCGGGCGGATGCTCGACGGGCTGGTCGACCACGGCGTGTTCGCGATGATCTACACCGCCCTGGCGATTACGGTGAACACGCCCGAGGGCTGGGTGCTCGCGTTCGCCGCAGGCGGCGCGCATGCCGTGCAGTCGAGCCTGTACGAGGGCGAGCGCGCGCGGTTCCACCGGCGCGTGAAGGGCGTCGCGCTCGCCGCGCCCGCGGTGCCGACCGGCAACGCGCTGGTACGCCTCTACGACAGTTTGGCCGGCAGCATCGACCGGGTCGCGATGCCGTTCGAACGCACGCTCGCGCAGGCCAGTCATCCGGTGGCGATGGGTCGCAGCTATGGCGCGCGTGCGACTCCGCCGTTGCGGCTGCTGTCGCTGCTGACCGCGAACGTCCGCGTCGCGGCGATCTTCGTCGCGTGCTTCGCAGGGAATCCGCGCATCTTCTGGTGGTTCGAGATCGTCGTCCTGACGATCGTCGCCATCGTCGGGCTCGTCTGGCACCGCCGTGTCGAACGCGCCTTCGTCCGATCCACGTCGCGGCCCAGCGCCGCGTCGCGCATGCACTTATCGTAAGGGAACAGGTTTACTAATGAACAGCATTCGGATCGCCGTCGTCGGCATCGGCAACTGCGCGAGCTCGCTCGTCCAGGGACTCGAGCATTACCGCGAGGGCACGAACGACAGCGTCGGCCTGATGCACTGGGAAATGGGCGGCTACAAGCCGAGCGACATCAAGGTCGTGGCGGCCTGGGACGTCGACAAGCGCAAGGTCGGCAAGGACGTCGCCGAGGCGATCTTCGCCAAGCCCAACTGCACCGCGGTCTTCGCCGCGAACATCGGCAACACCGGCACCGTCGTGAAGATGGGCCGCAAGCTGGACGGCGTCGCCGATCATATGGCCGATTTCAAGGACGACCGGACCTTTCTGGTCGCGGACGCGCCTGAGCCGACCAAGGCCGACGTCGTCGCCGAGCTGAAGGCATCGGGCGCCGACGTGCTGATGAACTACCTGCCGGTCGGTTCGCAGGAAGCGACCGAGTTCTACGCCGAGTGCGCGATCGAGGCGGGCGTGGCGTTCGTCAACAACATCCCAGTGTTCATCGCGTCGAACCCCGTCTGGGCGAAGAAGTTCGAGGATGCCGGCGTCGCAATCATCGGCGACGACATCAAGGCGCAGCTGGGGGCAACGATCGTCCACCGCGTGCTGACCGACCTGTTCGCCAAGCGCGGCGTGAAGCTGGATCGGACGTACCAGCTGAACACCGGCGGCAACACCGACTTCCTCAACATGTCGAACCATCGCCGGCTCGAATCGAAGAAGATCAGCAAGACCGAAGCGGTGCAGTCGGTCGCTGCCGAGCGGCTCGACGACGACAACGTCCATATCGGTCCGTCGGACTATGTGCCGTGGCAGAACGACAACAAGGTCTGCTTCCTGCGGATGGAAGGCCAGCTGTTCGGCGGCGTGCCGATGAACCTGGAGCTGCGCCTGTCGGTCGAGGATTCGCCCAATTCGGCGGGTGTCGCGATCGACATGATCCGTTGCGCCAAGATCGCGAAGGACCGCGGCGTTGCAGGCGTCATCGATCCGGCGAGCGCCTATTTCTGCAAGCATCCGCGCACGCAGATGACCGACGATCTCGCGCAGATCGAGGTCGAGAAGTTCATCAAGGCAGCATAAGATGATCGAAACGGCTGTCATTCTCGCCGCGGGCGAGGGCAGCCGCCTTCGTAGCTCGGCACCATACAAGCCGCTCTGCCCGGTGGCGGGGCGGCCGCTGATCGATCATGCGCTGGAGGGACTGGCCGCGGCCGGGCTGAGGCGCGTGATCGTGGTACTCGGCTATGGTGAAGACGCCATTGCGGCGCATTTGGCGTCGCGGCGCTGGGACGTTGCGGTCGAGACCGTGCGGAGCGATCCGCGGCGGCCGAACGGGGTGTCGGTGCTGGCGGCAGTCCCCGTTCTGGATGGCGCTGAGGCGGTGCTGACGATGTGCGACCATCTCGTCACGCCGGCGCATTATGCGCGGCTGGCGCGTGCCGGTGCGGGGTCCGGGCTGCGGCTCGGGATCGACCGGCGGCTCGGGCATGACTGGGTCGATCCGGAGGACGTGACCTGCGTCGCGACCGAGGGCGAGGCGATCGTGGCGATCGGCAAGGGGCTGGAGCCGCACGATTGTTACGATACGGGCGTGTTCGCGATCGGGCCCGCGTTGATGGGCGCGCTCGCTACGCTGGAGGCGCCGTCGTTGACTGAGGGGGTTCGGTTGCTCGCGGCCGAGGGAGCCGCGAAGGTGGTGGATTGCAGCGATCTCGACTGGATCGACGTGGATGACGCGGCGGCGCTGGCCAAGGCAGAGGCCTGGATGGCGGGCGCGATCGCAGCCTGAGCGTTCGCTCCTTCTTCTTCCCCGGCGGAGGCCGGGGCCCAGTTGGGGGACATGCGTGACGGCGGGCGGCGCTCCGTTACCGCGACCTTTCCAACTGGGCCCCGGCCTTCGCCGGGGAAGTCGCCAGGGGCAAAGCGTTACTTCTCCCGCCGCACCGTCAGGATCCGCACCGGCGCGGCGATCATCTGCCCCTTCATCGCGCCTGACCCTGCGGTCGGCGAGGTCGGCGCCTCGAGGATACGGCGGACCACGTCCATCCCCTCGACCACGTGCCCGAATGCCGCGAAGCCGGTGTTGTCGCCGGGCCGCTTCGGATCGGCATCGAGATACGGGATCGCGCCGACCGTGATGAAGAAATCCGCGGTCGCCGTCCCCGGTGCGAACCGCGCGAGCGAGATCGTCGCGTCGTCGTGCGTCAGGCCGGTCACGGTGGTCGGCTCGTGCGCGACCGGCGGCAGCGCGCGCTTCGGATCGCCGTTGATCCCGCCCTGGATCAGCCCGGTGCCGCCGGCGAGTTTCATCGCGCGGTAGAAGGTCACGCCGTCGAGGCGCTTCTGATCGACATAGCGCAGGAAATTCGCGGTCGTCTTCGGCGCATGATCCTTGTCGAGCGCGAAAACGATCGGCCCCTCGCTGGTCGTCAGCACGACGCGCACCGCATCGGCGGGGACGGCGGGCACCGCGGGCGGCGGCGACGCCACCTCCTGCGCGGACACGGCGGAAGCGATGCAGAGCGCGATCGCGGCGAGCGAAGATCGAAGGGCCATGCCCCGACCTAGCGCAGCCCCCCGCCGCTGTCAGCATGGTTGCCCTGCCCGTCCGCGGCTCTATCAGTCGGGCCATGCCATCGCCCGTCCCGATCGCCCGCGCCTGGATCCAGACGCACGATGCCAGCTTCCGGCAGGCACTGCGGATCATGGTCGCGGTCGCGGCGACGTTCGCGACCTACAAGCTGCTCGGCCTCGCGCAGGGATATTGGGCGGTGTTCACCGTGCTGGTGGTGATGCAGGGGTCGATCGGCAGCACGCTGGGCGCGGCACTCGACCGGTTGCTCGGCACGCTGATCGGCGCGGCGCTGGGCGGGATCGGGCTTGCCTTTCACGCCGGGAGTCCGGTGCAGCTCGGCGCGATCCTCGTCGTCGTGACCGGCATTGCGGGGTTCGTCGCGACGGTGCGACCGCAGCTGCGGATCGCGCCCGTCACCGCCGCGATCATGCTGCTGACCGCGCCGCCGGGGCTGCCGGTGCAGGCGTTCGTCGCGGACCGGATCGTCGAGATCGGGCTTGGCGGCATCATCGGCGTGCTCGCAGCACTGCTGATCCTGCCGGCGCGGTCGCGCGACATCGTCGTCGAGCGCACCGTGGTGGTGCTCGAACGGATCGGCACGATGCTCGACGAACAGGCCGAGGCGCTCGAGACGGGCAAGGCACTCCCCTCCTCCCCGCATCACCGCGCGCTGCGCAACGCGCTGGCGGCGGTCGAGGCGGCGATGAAGGATGCCGACCGCGAGCGTGCGTCGTGGCTGGCGGATCACGGCATCCCGTCGGCGGTGCCGCGCACGCTGTGGCGCGTCCGCAACGACCTGACGCAGGTCGGTCGCGCGATCGACGCGCCGCTGCCGGGCAAGGCCGCCGCGGGGCTCGCCGCCGCCGCGGCGGCGTCGTTGCGCGCCGAGGGTGCGCTCGCGCAGCGGTGCGCGGCGGCGCTGACAGCGGTGTCGACGGTGGACCGTGGGACGGTGATTGCCGGGCAGGCCAAGTTCACCGCGAGCTTCGACGCGTTCCGGCGTGATCCCGAATCGCGGACGCTCGATTTCGACGAGTCAGGGCGGATCTTCGGGCTCGCCTTCGCGATCGACCGACTGCACCGCGACCTGCTCGACCTCGCCAGCCGCATCGACGAGATCGCGGACGGTCGCGCGCGCGGTCCGTCGAAACCCTGACTATCCGCCCAGCACCGCGGCTTCGGGAAGAATCCGGATCGCATGCCCGCCGCGCTGCAGACCATGTGCTTTCAGGAACTGCGCATTGTAGCGGATGTCGACCGGATAGGGTTCGGTGCCCGCGATCGCCAGCATCGTCGTGGTCAGCCCGACAGACGACACCACGCGTCCGCCCAGCGCGGCGAGCGCCTGCGCCAACCGTCCGTCGCGCGGTTCGCCGAGGATGGCGATGCGTTCGCCCTTGAGCGGACCGGTCGCAGCGGGCTTCGGCGCGGGACGGACACGTTGCTTGGGTGTCGGCAGCAACCAGCCGGCGAGCGGAATGCCGGTATGCTCGATCGCCTTGACCACCACCATTCCCGCCGCGCGTGCGTCGCTCAGCGCATCGTGATGGCGGTGCGCGATGCCGAGATGCTGCGTCAGCACGTTGAGCCGATGGCTGGCGAGTTCGGGCCAGGCGCGCTTGGCGACGCGAACGCTGTCGAGCCAGGTCGTGTCGATCACGCTGCGGTCATGAACCCGGCACGCCGCCGCCAGTGCGCCCTTGTCAAAATAGGAATGCGCGACCGTCGTCCGCCCGGCCAGGTGTCCGTCGATAATGCTGTGGATGTCGCCGAAATGCGGCTGTCCGACGACATGGTCGGCGGCGATGCCGTGGATGCGGGTGTTGAACAGGTGGAATTCGTCGCGCGGGTCGACCAGCGTTTCATAGGCGAAGACCTCGCGCCCGCCGCGGAAACCGACGATGCCGATCTGGCAGATGCTGCTGACGCGCGAACAGGCGGTTTCGACATCGACGACGACGAAGTCGGGGGCGTCGTCGGGCGGGGTGGAAGCCATCGCAACCGCCTAGGCCGTGGGCACGTCCGGTATCAAGGCACAAGTTCGGCGGGTTGACGTGCCGCGCGTCCCGTGCGCTTGGGCGGCATGCCGAAATCAGCCACCGACCTCATGCAGGACATCATCAACGCCGCCGTCGTCGACGCGATCGTCGCCCTGAAGGACAGCGCCAAGGGCCTGCCCAATGCGCTGCTCCGCGACATGAACGCGGTGCACGCGAACACCGCGTTCACCGACCTGCCCGCAGCCGTGCAGACCGCTGTCGCGGCGAGCGTCCGCGACGCGTTCGGCAAGCTCCGCAAGGAGGGATATGCGATCGCCGAGACCAATGGCCAACCGCGACCGCCGCGGCCTGCCGGGGTGCCGGTCACGCGGCGTCCGGGGGGACGGCCGCCGGCGCGGCGGTAGGCGTCACGCCGGGCTTGTTCCGGGGGCCCGCTTGCGCCGACCGGAACAAGGCGGGACCCCGGGTCGAGGGCGGGGCGACGGGTAGGGCGACCGAGGTTTCTAGGCGCCCGTTACCCGCCATACGACATTGCCCAGATCGTCGGCGATCAACAGTCCGCCGGTGCGGTCGATGGCCAGCCCGACCGGGCGGCCGCGGGCCTTGTCGTTGCCTTCGGTGAAGCCGGTGACGACGTCGCGCGCCTTGCCGTTGGGCTTGCCGCCCGCGAATGGAATCCACACGACCTTGTAGCCGTTGAGGTGGCCACGATCCCAGCTGCCATGCTCGGCGACGAACGCGCCCTGGCGGAATGCGGCCGGGGTCTGTGCCGTGCCGAAGGCCAGGCCCAAGGGCGCGACATGGCTGCTGAGGCTGTAATCCGGCATCACTGCCTTGGCGACCATGTCGGGCCGCTTGGGCATGACGCGCGGATCGACGTGCTGGCCCCAATAGCTGTAAGGCCAGCCGTAGAAGGCACCGTCACGTACCGACGTCATGTAGTCGGGCACCAGATCGGGCCCGATCTCGTCGCGCTCGTTGATGACCGCCCAGAGCTGACCCGATTGCGGGTTCCAGCTGAGCCCGTTGGGGTTGCGCAAGCCGGTGGCGAAGTCGCGATGCGCGCCGGTCGCGCGGTCGACCTCCCAGATCTTCGCGCGATCACGCTCAGCCTCGATACCGCGTTCGGTGATGTTGCTGTTCGATCCGATACCGACATACAGCTTCGTGCCATCGGGGCTCGCGACCAGGCTCTTAGTCCAGTGATGGTTGATCGGCCCACCAGGCAACTCGGTCAGGATGGTGCCCGGCGCGGTGATGCGCGTCTGCCCGGTGACATAGGGATAGCGGACGATCGCGTCGGTGTTCGCGACGTACAGGTCGCTCCCGACAAGCGCGACGCCGAACGGCGACACCAGATTATCAAGCAGCACGGTACGGACGTCGGCCTTGCCGTCACCGTCGGTGTCGCGGAGCAGGGTGATCTGGTTTGCGCCGTGCACCGTGCTGTGGCCGAAGCCCTGAATCCAGTTGACCAGAATGTCCTTGGGCCGGGCGATCGGCTCTTCGGGCCCCTTCGGCTCGACCGCGAGCACATCGCCATTGGGCAAGACGTAGACCGAGCGGACGTTCTTCATACCGGTCGCGAATGCCGCGACCTTCAGGCCGGGCGCCACAGTCGGCACCTGCGCGCCCCACGGCACCGGCGTGGCGATATGCATCGGTGGCAGCAGGTATTGCTGCAGTCCCGGCAGCCCCGGATTGGCGCCAAGCTGTGCGGTGGCATCACCGCCCTTACCGCTGCAGCCGGACAGGAGCGCGGCGGTCGCCAGCGATACGACAAGAGCGTTACGCATCAGTTCGAGTCCTGCCGTGCTTCAAGGGTATAGCCCGACCAGCTGGTCGCGAGCGCGAGGATGGCGACGATCGCGGACAGGATGATTCCGGCCGGTACGACCGAGGTCCAGCCATCGCGGCTGTGAACGAAGGCGTTGACCAGTGCGAGTACCATCATGGCGAGGGTCCCGATGCTATGCGGCCAGGGTCGCCGCACTCGCCCCTGTCCGCGGTGGGCGACCGCATCGACGATCCCGGCAACGGCGGCGAGCACGCCCATGAGCAGGCCGCCGGCGATCAACCAGATCGAGAAGTTCGCCCACTGGATCTCCGCAGAGTTCACATAGGCGATGTCGCTCACCAGCGCGGCGGTGAACAGCGCGAGCGGAAACGCGGACAGGATGCCGTGGATCGGGTGGGCACCGTGCTTGCGGGGCGGAACCGTACGGGTCGGATAGACAGTGGCCATTAGCGGACCTTCGTAGAGATGTAATTCTACCCTACGTCTCGCAATGTCCTCGCGTTCCATGACTTCGATGTCATGCAAGCCCTTGAAAGGCCACGCTCCCGTCGTCCCGGCATAGGCCGAAACGACGGGGCCGATGGCTGATGCCGGTTATTCGGCGTCGTCGGCCTTGGCGTTGACCGAGGCTTCGGCGAGCTTGGTCATATACTCGTCGCCGCCGTAGATTTCCTTGGTCGCCTGACTCAGCTTCTTGACGTCGTCCTTTAACCCGAGCGCCTTGGCATAGGCGGCCGCGGTACCGAAGCCGGCGATGCCGTAATGCGTCATGCGCTGATACTGCGCGATGATCAGGACATCGAGAACGGGGCCCTTGCCGGGGCCTTCCTCGAGCACGTGCTTGGTGGCCTCGGCGGTAAGGCCTTCCATGCCCTTGCAATGCTCCTTGGAGACCTTCTCGTCCTGGCCGGCGATCAGTTCCTTGAGGATCGCGGTGTGCGCGGTGATGCCCTCGTGCGACTTGGTCAGCATGTCCTTCAGCGACTTGTCGCTCGCTTTCGTGGTGATCTTCTTGAGCACCTTCAGCATCTGGTCGTTCGCGGACCACAGGTCCTTCAGCTCGTCGACATAGATGTCGTTCAGGTCTTCGGGGGTCGACATGGCAGGCTCATCCTCCCCCGCGAGCGTGCGGGGTTCGAGGCGCCAACGTTCGGCCGCGCGACTGGTTCCGCGCGAAGCCGCGCGTCTCAACCTCGATCAATCGATTCGTGTTCGGCGCCGCCATCGTGAGAAAGCGGGGACGAAGCGAACTGCTCAGGTGCGTTGGATCTGCGAGAAGATGCCTTGCGCGTCCCCGCCCATCAGATGCTGCATCACCACCCAGTAACCGGCCACGGCCTGCCCGCCCGACGCGGCATAGGCTCGCGCCATATTCTCGTGGAGGACGATGAACAGATCCTTTTCCAGCTTGGCGCCGGCAGGCGTCAACCGCAGCAGTCGCTGGCGGCGGTCGCGGTCGCCGGGGCGCGATTCGATCAAACCCTGCTCGGTGAGCGCATTGGCGACACGCCCGAAGGACTGCTTGGTGATCGCCAGGATCGTCAGGACATCGCTGACGGGCATGTCGGGCTTGCGCCCCAGGAAATACAATACGCGGTGATGCGCCCGGCCCAGGCCGCGCTTGGCGAGTTCTTCATCGGCGTGCCGCAGATGGCGCGTATGCGCGAAGAACATCAGATCCATCCCGCCGCGGATTGCGTCTTCCCGCAGGAATTGTTCGGGCGGAGGCGATAAGATGTCTGTCATTGCCACATCCTGCCGCGACAAAAGCCGCGCGGCAAGTTGTTACGAGGGCGTTTCGTTCATCGCGCGTTCGGCTCTCGAAGGCCCGGTATCAGCGGATGACCATATTCCCGCGGCCGAACAGGTCGACCGTCTGCGGCGTGATCCAGCCATAGGCGTAGTTGAGCTGGAACAGCGTGAACAGGATCGTCGCAACGATCGTCACGCGCCAGGCGGTGCGTCCCGCACGGAAATCGTGCGGAGCGCTTTCGGCCTGGCCGGGGACGTGCTCGCCCCCGGCCTCACGCGTCGTGCGCACGCCGAACGGCAGGACCAGAAACACCGAAAACGACCAGAACAGGATGTAGATCGCGAGTGCCGAGGTCCAGCGCATGGCGTCAGGCCTGGATCAGCAGGACGTCGACGATCGGCTTCTTACCGGTCCAGCGGCTGGCGACTTTCCGGACCGCGAGACGGATCTGCTCGCGCACCTTGTCGGCATCGCGCTTGCCACCGCGAACGACGTCCGCCGTCGCCTGGACCGCATCGGCGACGAACGCCGCGCGGTCTTCCTCGACGGGCACGCCCTGTACGCGGACCTGCGGCTGGCCGATCATGCGACCGTCCTTGCCGATCGCGACGCCGACCGAGATCTGGCCGTTGATCGCGAGCTTGCGGCGATCGGCGATAGTCGAGCCGTCGGCCGGCAGGATCACATCGCCGTCGAGCACCAGGCGACCGACCGTAGCGTTGCCGATCTTGGCAGGGCCCTTGGGCGCCAGGCGGATGATGTCGCCGTTGCTTTGCACGATCGCGCGCGGAACGCCCTCGGCGAGTCCGAAGCGGCCATGCTCCATCATGTGACGCATCTCGCCGTGGACGGGGACGAGCACGTCGGGACGCAGCCAGTCATAGAGCTGCGCGAGTTCGGGCTGACCCGGATGACCGGAGACATGGACGTGCGCCTGGCGCTCGGTCACCATCTTGATGCCCTTGGCCGCCAGCGTGTTCTGGATACGGCTGATCTGCACCTCGTTGCCGGGGATCTGCTTGGACGAGAAGATCACCGTGTCGTCGGCCTGGAGCTGGATCGTGTGGCTGCCATTGGCGACGCGGGCGAGCGCGGCGCGCTCCTCGCCCTGCCCGCCGGTCGCGATGATCAGCACCTTGTCGCGCGGCAAGCGCATCGCGGTGTCGGGATCGATCGTCTCGGGGAAGTCCTTCAGATAGCCCGTCGCGCGCGCGACCTTGATGATCCGGTCGAGCGACCGGCCGGTCACGCAGAGCTTGCGCCCGGTTTCCTTTGCGACCTCACCGAAGGTGTGCAGGCGCGCCGCGTTCGACGCGAAGCTGGTGATCATCACCCGGCCCTTGGCCTTGCGGACCTCCTCGTGCAGCCCCTGGCGGACCGTGCTCTCGCTGCCCGACGCGGTGGTGTTGAAGATGTTGGTCGAATCGCAGACGAGGACGTCGATGCCCTTGTCGCCGATCGCCATCAAGCCCTCGGGCTTGGTCGGGTTGCCGATCACGGGATGCGCGTCGAGCTTCCAGTCGCCGGTGTGGAACACGCGGCCGTGGGGGGTGTCGATGATCAGCGCGTTCGCCTCGGGGATCGAGTGCGACATCTCGACGAAGGTGAAGCCGAACGGCCCGAGCTGGAAGTTGCCGCCCATCGGGATCATCTTGAGCTTCACGCGGTTGGCGATGCCCTCTTCCTCGAGCTTGCCGCGGATCAGGCCCATCGTGAACGGGGTCGCATAGATCGGCACGCCCAGGTCTTCGGCGAGATACGGCAGCGAGCCGATATGATCCTCATGCCCGTGGGTGATGACGATGCCGACCAGGTCGTCGAGGCGTTCCTCGATGAAGGACAGGTCGGGCAGGATCACGTCGACGCCGGGATATTGCGGGTCGGCGAAGGTGATACCGAGATCGACCATCACCCATTTGCCCTGACAACCGTACAGGTTGACGTTCATGCCGATTTCGCCGGAGCCGCCCAGCGCGCAGAAAAGGAGTTCGTTCTTGGGAGTCATTCAAATGCTTTCAGATAGTACAGTAATATGGCCCAGATGGCCGGTCGGATGATGTCGGGAAATGCCCAGCGGCTCAGCGGCGCGAGCGTTCAGATGGCGATATGGGTACGATCCCATATCATCGCCAGTCCCTGGATGGTCAGGTCGGGTTCGATATGATCGAACACCTTGGTTTGCTTCTCGAATAAGGTGGCGAGCCCGCCGGTGGCGATGACTTTCGACGGCCGGCCGATCTCCGCCTTCAGCCGCGTCACGAGCCCCTCGAGCATCGCGATATAGCCCCAGAAGATGCCGATGTTCATCTGGTCGATCGTGCTGCGGCCGATCACGCTGGTGGTCGCAGGCGCCTCGATCGCGATGCGCGGCAGCTTGGCGGCGGCGGTGACCAGCGCGTCGAGCGACAGGTTGATCCCCGGCGCGATGATCCCGCCCTTGTAGGCGCCCGAATAGTCGCTGACGTCGAACGTGGTCGCGGTGCCGAAGTCGATGACGATCAGGTCGCCCTCGTACAGCGCGTGCGCCGCGATCGTGTTGACCGCGCGGTCGGCGCCCAGCGACTGCGGCTCGGCGACGTCGATCTCGAACCCCCAGGGGGCGGCCGCGGACCCGGCGATCAGTGCCTCGGTGGCAAAATATTTGCTCGCCAGCACCTGGAGGTTGTGGAGCGCGCGGGGGACGACGGTGGCGACGATCACCCCCTCGACGACGCTGCGGTCATAGCCTTCGAGCTGGAGCAGCTGGCTCAGCCACACCGCATATTCATCGGCGGTGCGGCGCGGATCGGTGGCGATCCGCCAGCGCGCGACGATGCGCCCCGCTTCGACGAGCGCGAACACGACATTGGTGTTGCCGGCATCTATCGCGAGCAGCATGGGCCCTGTGCTTTCAGATCAGGAAGACGTCGGCGGCGTGAATGACACGCCGACCGCCGTCCGCCAAGCGGAGGATGAGCGCGCCGTCGGCGTCGAGCCCGTCGAACAGGCCGTCCTGCGCGGTGCCGTCGGGGAGGCGTGCGGTGAGCGCGGTGCCAATCGGGTGCGCGCGGTCGAGCCAACGCTGGCGGACGGGGCCGAGGCCTTCGCTGCGCCAGCGGGCGAGCCAGCGGGCGAAGGTTTCGGCGAGGGTTTCGGCGAACTGCGCGGGGTCGACGGGGGTGCCGTGCGCGGCGAGGCTTGTGGTGGGGCGGTCGGGGAGGTCCGGGTGGTGGGCGAGGTTCACGCCGATGCCGACGACGACGGCGTCGTCCGCGCGTTCGAGGAGGATGCCGGAAAGCTTCGCGCCGTCGAGAAGCAGGTCGTTGGGCCATTTGAGCCGTACGCCCCCCCCTGCCCCACCCCGGCGGAGGCCGGGGCCCAGTTGGGATAGCGGCAATTGGTTTGCGGTGCGCGCGGTTACATCCGCCTTCCCAACTGGGCCCCGGCCTTCGCCGGGGAACAAGCAGGTAGAGACTGTCTGTTCAAGAGCCACGGCCGCGAGCAACGCGAGAGTCGCAGGCGAGGGATCGGTCGCACGCAACCGTACGACCGTACTCCCGTAGAAATTGCCGACCGGCGAGACCCACTCCCGCCCCATCCGGCCCCGCCCCGAGCGCTGACGCTCGGCCCGCAACCAGACGCCCTCGGCCATGCCGCCGCGCGCGAGCGCCAGCATGTCGGCGTTGGTCGAGCCCGTCTCCGCGACGGTCTCGACGCTCAGAACAGCGCCCGTGCCGCCACCATCGTCCAGCTACCGAGCAACGGAATGGCGAGGTAGCCCAAGGGCGAGACGAACACCGCGGCGACCGCGATCAGGCCGCCTTCGATCCGGCTGTCCATCGGCGCGAACGCCGGTGCGGGATCGTCGAAGTACATCGTCTTCACCACGCGCAGATAATAATACGCGCCGATCACCGAGGCGACATAGCCGATCACCGCAAGCGGGAAGAGCCCCGCACCAATCGCCGCGTTGAACACCGCGAACTTGGCGTAGAAGCCGAACAAAGGCGGGATGCCCGCGAGGCTGAACATGAAGATCGCCAGCGCCGCCGCCAGTGCCGGCCGCGTGCGCGACATACCCGACAGGCTGGCGATGCTCTCGATCGGCTGGCCGTCTTCGCCACGCATCTGCAGCACGACCAGGAACGAGCCGAGCGTCATCGCGATGTAGATCACCAGGTACATCAGGACGGACGAGACGCCCTCCTGCGTGCCAGCGGCAAGGCCGACGAGCGCGTAGCCGACATTGTTGATCGACGAGTAGGCGAGCAGCCGCTTGACGTTGGTCTGCCCGATCGCCCCGATCGCGCCGAGGATGATCGAGGCGAGTGCGGCGAAGATCACGATCTGGCGCCATTCGTCGGTCGCCGGACCCATCGCCTCGATCGCGACGCGTAGCGCCAGCGCAAGAGCGGACACCTTCGACGCGGAGGCGAAGAACACCGTCACCGGGGTCGGCGCGCCTTCATAAACGTCGGGCGTCCACATGTGGAACGGCACCGCGGCGATCTTGAACGCCAGCCCGGCGAACACGAACACCAGACCGAACAACAGGCCCATCGAATGCGTGCCGGCATAGGCGTCGGCGATCCCTGAGAACAGCGTCGTCCCCGAGAAGCCGTAGACCAGGCTGATGCCGTAGAGCAGGATTCCGCTGGCCAATGCGCCGAGCACGAAATATTTCAGGCCCGCCTCGGCCGACCGACCATCGCGGCGCATGAAGCTGGCCAGCACGTACGATGCGAGGCTCTGCAGCTCGAGGCCGACATAGAGCGTCAGCATGTCGCCCGCCGAGACCATCATCCCCATGCCCGCCGCGGCGAGCAGCATCAGCACGGGATATTCGGGACGCAGATCCTCGCCGGCCGACTTCTGGAAGAAGTTGGGAGCGATGATGATCGAGACCGCGGTGGTGATGTAGATCAGCACCTTGGCGAACGCTGCGAATGCGTCGGCGCGGTACAAGCCGCCGAACGCCGAGCCGCCATAGGAGGCCGGGCCGATCAGCGCGATGCCGGCACCGGCGAGCACGGCGACCGCGGTCCACGAAACGGCGCGCGTCGACGCGTTACCGCCCCATGCGGACACCAGCATCAACACGATCGCGCCGAGCGAGAGGACGATCTCCGGCAGGATCATCGCCAGATTTGCGGAATAGTCCATCAGTGCGCCTCCGCGTGCGCTGCAATCGGGGCGACGCGCCCCTCGGTCGGCTGGGAATCGCTGGCAGGCGCCGCGCGGTCGATGCGCTGGAGTAGCACCGCGACATCCTTGCGCATCGGCGCGAGGAAGCTCTCTGGATACACGCCCATCCACAGCACGACGGCAGCGATCGGGGCGAGCAGCCACAGTTCGCGGCTCGACAGGTCGACCATCGCGCGGACGTCGTCCGACTTGATCTCGCCGAACGCGACGCGGCGATAGAGGAACAGCATGTAGCCGGCGCCCAGGATGATGCTGGTCGTGCAGAGCAGCGCGGTCCAGGTCGACACCTGATAGGTGCCCATCAGCGACAGGAACTCGGCGACGAAGCCGCTGGTGCCCGGCAGACCGATCGACGCCATGGTGAAGAACAGGAAGAACACGGCGTAGCGCGGCATGTTGATGCTGAGACCGCCATAGCGCGCGATCTCACGCGTATGCAGCTGGTCGTAGATCACGCCGACGCACAGGAACAATGCGCCCGATACCAGCCCGTGGCTGAGCATCATGATCATGGCGCCTTCGATGCCCTGGCGGTTGAACGCGAACAAGCCGATCGTGACGATCGCCATGTGCGCTACGCTCGAATAGGCGATCAGCTTCTTCATGTCCGACTGCACCAGCGCCACGAGGCTGGTGTAGATGACCGCGATCGCAGACAGGCCAAAGATCAGCCAGGTCAGCTGGCCCGACGCTTCGGGGAACATCGGCAACAGGAAGCGCAGGAAGCCGTAGCCGCCGAGCTTCAGCAGCACGCCCGCAAGGATCACCGACCCCGCGGTCGGGGCCTGGACGTGCGCGTCAGGCAGCCAGGTGTGGACCGGCCACATCGGCATCTTCACCGCGAACGATGCGAAGAACGCCAGCCACAGCCAGGTCTGCACACCGGCCGGGAAGTCGTAAGTCATCAGCGCCGGGATGCTCGTCGTGCCTGCGGTCTTCGCCATGTAGAGCATGGCAACGAACATCAGCACCGAGCCGAGCAGCGTGTAGAGGAAGAATTTGTACGACGCGTAGATGCGGTTCGTGCCGCCCCAGATGCCGATGATCAGGTACATCGGGATCAGACCGGCTTCGAAGAACACGTAGAACAGGAACAGGTCCTGCGCCGCGAAGGTGCCGATCATCAGCACTTCGGTGAACAGGAACGCCGCCATGTACTCGGGCACGCGCGTCGTGATCGAGCGCCAGCTGGCGCCGATGCAGATCGGCATCAGGAAGACGCTGAGCATGATCAGCAGCAGCGCGAAGCCGTCGACGCCGAGGTTCCAGCCGAACGGCCCGAACACGCCGTTATGCGCCTCGACAAACTGCCACTGCGCGCCGCCGATGTCGTAGCTCGACCAGAGCACGACGCCGAGCGCCAGATCGATCAGCGTGGCGGCCAGCGCCAACGTGCGTGCTGCCCCAGCGGACACGAACAGGCAGGCGAGCGCCGCGACCGCGGGGATCGCGATCATCAGCGAAAGAAGGGGGAAGTCGCTCATTTATAGAGTCCGATCGCCCAGGTTACGGCGGCTGTCAGGCCGATCAGCATGACGAAGGCATAGGTGTAGAGATATCCGGTCTGGAAGCGGTTGGCGACGCGGCTGCCGAGCTGGACCGCCCAGGCCGAGCCGTCGGGCCCGAACCGGTTGATCGTCTGCTCGTCGCCGCGGTGCCAGAGCACCCGCCCGAGCGCGAAGGCCGGCCGCACGAAGATCAGATGGTACAGCTCGTCGAAATACCATTTGTGCAGCAGGAAGCCGTACAGGATCCGCATGTGCGACGCGACGCGCGCCGGCAGGGTCGGCGAACTGATGTACGCCACCCAGGCACTGACCAGGCCGATCAGCATCGCGATCGTTGCCGACAGCTTCACCCAGGTCGGTACGCCGTGCATGTGATGCATCAGCTCCTCGCGGAACGCGATCGCGCCCTTCCAGAAATGCTCGCCCGATTCCGGCTCGATGAAATAGCCGTGGAAAACGAAGCCCGCGGCGATCGCACCGATCGACAGCAGGATCAGCGGCACCAGCATCGGGAGCGGGCTCTCGTGCGGGTGATAGCCACCGGTGCCGGCGGGCAAGTCGTGCTGCGCGGGGGCATGCGTCGACGGCGTACCACCGGCGTCCTCGGCCTTTGCCGGGTTGGCGTGATGATCGTCCGCATGGTGCGCGTCGTCCGTGTGGTCGTCGTGACCATGGCCGTGCGCATCATGCAGCGCGTGCTGGATATGCTCCGACGCGGCCCAGCGCGGCGTGCCCCAGAAGGTGAGGAACATCAGGCGCCACGAATAGAAGCTGGTGAGCAGCGCGACGAGCACGCCGACCAACCACGTCCCCTGCTCGCCCGCGGCCCAGCTGACCTCGATGATCGCATCCTTCGAATGGAAGCCCGCAAAGCCGATCGCCGTGTTGCCGAAGATGCCGGGAATGCCGACGCCGGTGATGGCGAGCGTGCCCATCATCATCGCCCAGAAGGTCAGCGGGATCTGCTTCCGCAGGCCGCCATAAAAGCGCATGTCCTGCTCGTGATGCATCGCATGGATCACCGAGCCCGCACCCAGGAACAGCAACGCCTTGAAGAAGGCGTGCGTGAACAGGTGGAACATCGCCGCCCCGTAGGCGCCGACGCCGGCGGCGAAGAACATGTAGCCGAGCTGCGAACAGGTCGAATAGGCGATCACGCGCTTGATGTCGGTCTGAACCAAAGCGACGGTCGCCGCGAACATGCAGGTCGCAGCACCCACGCCCATGACGATGTGCAGCGCGAACGGGCTCTGTTCGAACATCGGCGACAGGCGGCAGACCATGAAGACGCCCGCGGTGACCATCGTCGCCGCGTGGATCAGTGCCGACACCGGGGTCGGCCCCTCCATCGCGTCGGGCAGCCAGGTGTGCAGGCCAAGCTGCGCCGACTTGCCCATCGCACCAACGAACAGCAGCAGGCAGAGCACGGTCATCGTGTCGAAGCGGCTGCCGAGGAAGCCGATCGTCGATCCGGTCATGCCGGGCGCGGCGGCGAGGATCTCGGGGATCGAGACCGTGCCGAACACCAGGAACGTGCCGAAGATGCCGAGCATGAAGCCCAGATCGCCGACGCGGTTCACGACGAACGCCTTGATCGCCGCGGCGTTGGCCGAGGGCTTGCGGAACCAGAAGCCGATCAGGAGGTAGGACGCGAGGCCAACCCCTTCCCAGCCGAAGAACATCTGCACCAAGTTGTTCGCGGTCACGAGCATCAGCATCGCAAAGGTGAACAGGCACAGATAGGCGAAGAAGCGCGGCTGGTCCGGGTCCTCGCTCATATAGCCCCAGCTATAGAGGTGGACGAGCGCGGACACCGACGTGATCACGACGAGCATCACCGCGGTCAGCGAGTCGACCCGCAGCGCCCAGGCGACGTTCATGTCGCCCGAATGGATGAAGTCGAGCACCGGCGTGACCGACGCGGCGCTGCCGCCCGACAGGAAGCCGATGAAGATCGGCCACGACAAGGCGGCCGAGACGAACAGCGCGCCGGTCGTGACGACCTTGGCGGTCACCGCGCCGATCGCGCGATTGCCGAACCCGGCGACGATCGATGCCAGCAGCGGCAGGAAGACGATTAGGAGGATCAACCGAGTTACCCCTTCATCCGGTTGACATCGTCGACCGCGATGGTGCCGCGACCGCGGAAATAGATGACGAGAATGGCGAGCCCGATCGCGGCTTCACCGGCCGCGACGGTCAGCACGAACATCGCGAACACCTGTCCGACCAGATCGTGCAGATAGGCCGAGAAGGCGACAAGGTTCAGGTTCACCGCGAGCAGGATAAGCTCGATCGCCATCAGGATGACGATCAGGTTCTTCCGGTTCAGGAAGATGCCGAGCACCCCCATGGTGAACAGGATCGCCGCGACGACGAGGTAATGGACGAGACCGATCATATTTCGACACCCCCGCCGACGACCGGCTGCGTGTTGCGCGTCGCGTCCTGCGGACGGCGCGCATTCTGGCGGCTGATGTTCTGTGCCTTGACGCCGCCACGCTGGCGGTGGGTCAGCACGATCGCACCGATCATCGCGACCAGCAGCACGAGTCCGGCACCTTCGAACACGAACAGATAGCGCGTGTAGAGCAGGTTCCCGATCGCCTGGATGTTGGGAACCGCGTCGTCGATCGGCGCCGCGCGCCGCGCGAGCTGGATCGGCCCCGTGCTCCACGCACCCACCGCGATCATCACTTCCGCGGCGAGCGCGACGGCGAGCGCCAGACCGATGCCGAAGTAGCGCGCGACCCCTGCCCGCATCTCGGTGAAGTCGATGTCGAGCATCATCACCACGAACAGGAACAGCACCGCGACCGCGCCGACATAGACGATGACCAGCAGCATCGCGATGAACTCGGCCCCGACGAGGATCATGAGGCCGGCGGCGTTGAAGAACGCCAGGATCAGCCACATCACCGAATGCACGGGATTGCGCGACGCGATCGTCATCGCACCCGACAGGATGACGATGATGGCGAAGAGATAGAAGGCAATGGCCTGGATCATACGGTCCTCGTCACCCCAGCGAAGGCCGGGGTCTCGTGCGGCACGCGCGCGCTCGACAACAGGGAGATCCCAGCCTTCGCTGGGATGACGGATAGAAGGTGAATCATCGCGGGCCGCCTACCGGTACGGCGCATCGGCGGCAAGGTTCGCCGCGATCGCGCTTTCCCAACGATCGCCGTTATCGAGCAGTTTCGCCTTGTCGTAGATCAGTTCCTCGCGCGTCTCGGTCGCGAACTCCAGGTTCGGCCCCTCGACGATCGCATCGACCGGGCACGCCTCGGCGCACAGACCGCAATAGATGCACTTGGTCATGTCGATGTCGTAACGCGTGGTTCGGCGGCTGCCGTCGTCGCGCGGCTCGGCCTCGATCGTGATCGCCAATGCTGGGCACACCGCTTCGCACAGCTTGCACGCGATGCAGCGTTCCTCGCCGTTGGGATAGCGGCGCAGCGCGTGCTCGCCGCGGAACCGCGGCGACAGCGGGTTGCGCTCATACGGGTAGTTGATCGTCGCCTTTTCCTTGAAGAAATAGCGAAGCGTCAGCGCGTGCGCCTTCACGAATTCCCACAGGGTGAACGACTTGATGATCTGAGCGACGCTCATGAACCCACTCCAACGCGCATCAGCATCAACACGCCCGACACGAGGAAAACCCAGAACAGCGATACCGGCAGGAAGACCTTCCAGCCGAGCCGCATCAGCTGGTCGTAGCGATACCGCGGCACGGTCGCACGCACCCAGCTGAACAGGAAGAAGAAGAACAGCATCTTGGCAAACAGCCAGATGATGCCCGGCACATAATAGAGCGGCGCCCAGTCGACCGGGGGCAGATACCCGCCCCAGAACAGGATCGCGTTCAGCGCGCACATCAAGATGACGTTGGCGTACTCACCGAGCCAGAACAGCGCGAACGCCATCGACGAATATTCGGTCTGATACCCTGCGACGAGCTCGCTCTCCGCCTCGGTCAGATCGAACGGTGCGCGCTGCGTTTCGGCGAGGCTGGAGATGAAGAACATCACCGCCATCGGGATCATCAGCGGATTGATGATGAACCCATTGATATGGATGCCGAACATGTTCCGCTGCGCCAGCACGATGCCCGACAGGTTGAACGTGCCCGACCACATCACCACCGAGATCAGGATGAAGCCGATCGCGACTTCGTAGCTGACCATCTGTGCTGCGGCACGAAGCGCCGAATAGAACGGATATTTCGAGTTGGACGACCAGCCCGACAGGATGACGCCGTACACGCCGAGCGATGACGCCGCGAGCACATAGAGCAGGCCGACGTTGATGTCCGCCAGCACGACGCCGGTCTGGAACGGTACCACTGCCCAAACGATCAGCGCGACCGTGAAGGTGATGATCGGCGCCAGCAGGAACAGCGTGCGGTTGGAGGCCGCCGGGATGATGGTTTCCTGGAGGAACACCTTCAGACCGTCGGCGAAGCTCTGCAGCAGGCCGAACGGCCCGACTACGTTGGGGCCGCGACGCAGCGCCATCGCCGCCCAGATCTTCCGGTCGGCGTAGATGATCATCGCGACCGCGAGCATCAGCGGCAACGCGATGACGAGGATGCCGACGATCGTCGCAACGAACCAAGCCCAGCCATAGGGCAGGCCGGCGGTGTTCTGGAAGAAGTCGGTCATTCCGCTGCCTCCGCGAACTCTTCGCCGTGGAGGAGTTCGGCCGAGCAGCGCTGCATCGTCGGCGATGCGCGGCAGATCGCGTTGGTCAGGTAGAAATCCTTGATCGGATAGCCGGCGAGGATGCCCTCACCCGTTTCGGCCAACGCCGGCGGGTTCCAGTCGAACGTTGCGAGCGCCTGGTGGCGTAGCGCGGGCACGGCTGCGTACATCTCTTCGCGCAGGCCAGCGAGGCTGTCGAACGGCAGCGTGTGACCAAGCACTTCGGACAGCGCGCGGAAGATCGACCAGTCGTCGCGGGCGTCGCCGGGGGCGAACACAGCGCGCTCGCCCTGCTGGACGCGGCCTTCGAGGTTCACCCAGGTACCCGACTTCTCGGCATAGGTGACGCCCGGCAGGATCACGTCGGCCGCCGCGGCGCCCTTGTCGCCGTGATGGCCGACGAACACCTTGAAGCCGGCGAACTGGCTGAAATCGACCTCGTCGGCGCCGAGGAAAAAGCCGAGCTTCGCCCCCATCACGTCGGCGATGCCGCCCGTCTGCGCATAGCCGAGCATCAGCCCGCCCATCCGCGACGCCGCCATGTGGACGACGTTGAAGCCGTTCCAGCCTTCGCGCACGATGTTGAAGGTCTGCGCGAACTTCAGCGCGGCGCCGTGGCCGTCCTTCAGCGCGGCGCCACCGACGATCACCATCGGGCGCTCGGCCTTGCCGAACAGCTCGGTCACCGCGTCGGGCAGATTGCCGAGCAACGCCAGATCGTCGCCGAGCCATTCGACCTTGTAGGTCAGCTCGGTCTCTGGCCCGATCGCGAAGACCTTGGCGCCCTTCTTGATCGCCTTGCGGATCCGCGTGTTCACCAGCGGCGCTTCCCAGCGCAGGTTGGTGCCGATCAGCAGGATCGCGTCGGCACGCTCGGTGCCCGCGATCGTGGTGTTGAAGTTCACCGCGGCCATGCTCGACGTGTCATAGGCCATGCCGGTCTGGCGACCCTCGAGCATCGTCGAGCCCATCTTGGCCAGCAGCGCCTTCGCCGCGAACATCGTCTCGCAATCGACCAGGTCGCCCGCGATCGCCGCGACGCTGCTCCCCGCTTCGACCGCCTTGATCGCCGCGAACGCCTCGTCCCAGGTCGCCGGGACCAGCTTGCCGTTGACGCGGACATAGGGCTTGTCGAGGCGACGACGCACAAGGCCGTCGACCGCGTGGCGCGTCTTGTCAGACGCCCATTCCTCGTTCACGTCCTCGTTGATCCGCGGCACGCAGCGCAGCACCTGGCGGCCGCGGCTGTCGAGCCGGATGTTGGTGCCGACCGCGTCCATCACGTCGATCGACAGCGTCTTGCGCAGCTCCCACGGGCGCGCCTCGAACTGGTACGGCTTCGACGTCAGCGCGCCGACCGGGCACAGATCAACGACGTTGCCGCTCAGCTCGCTCTTGACCGCATTTTCGAGATACGAGGTGATCTGCATGTCCTCGCCGCGGAAGATCGCGCCGATCTCCTCGACGCCCGACACTTCCTCGGCAAACCGGACGCAGCGCGTGCACTGGATGCAGCGGGTCATGATCGTCTTCACGATCGGACCCATATATTTCTCGGTGACCGCGCGCTTGTTCTCGTCGTAGCGCGAATGGCCGCGGCCATAGGCGACCGACTGGTCCTGCAGATCGCACTCGCCGCCCTGATCGCAGATCGGGCAATCGAGCGGATGGTTGATCAGCAGGAATTCCATGATGCCCTCGCGGGCATTCTTCACCATCGGCGAGTTGGTGAAGATCTCCTGCTTGTCCGCCGCCGGCAGCGCGCACGACGCCTGCGGCTTGGGCGGGCCCGGCTTCACTTCGACCAGGCACATCCGGCAATTGCCGGCGATGCTGAGGCGCTCATGATAACAGAAGCGCGGGATCTCCTTGCCGGCAAGCTCGCACGCCTGCAGCACGGTGGCGCCCTGCGGCACCTCGATCTCGACGCCATCGACTTTGACTGTAGGCATTATTCGGCAGCTTCCATCATCGGTGCCAGGCCGCCGTCACCGCGCTTCTCGGTGATGCGGCGTTCCATCTCGGGGCGGAAATGCTTGATCAGGCCCTGGATCGGCCACGCGGCTGCGTCGCCGAGCGCGCAGATCGAGTGGCCCTCGACCTGCTTGGTGACCTGCTGCAGCATGTCGATCTCGGCGATCTCGGCATCGCCGGTGCGCATCCGCTCCATCACGCGCCACATCCAGCCGGTGCCCTCGCGGCATGGCGTGCACTGGCCGCAGCTCTCATGCTTGTAGAAATAGGACAGACGGCTGATCGCACGGACGATGTCGGTCGACTTGTCCATGACGATGATCGCCGCGGTGCCGAGGCCCGATCCGACAGCCTTCAGGCCGTCGAAATCCATCACGCAGTCCATGATCTGCGCGGCCGGCACCAAAGGCACCGACGAACCACCCGGGATTACCGCGAGCAGATTGTCCCACCCGCCGCGAATGCCGCCGCAATGAGTCTCGATCAGCTCGCGGAACGAGATGCTCATCTCTTCCTCGACGACGCAGGGCTTGTTCACATGGCCGCTGATCTGGAACAGCTTGGTGCCGCGGTTGTTCTCCGCGCCGAAGCTGGAGAACCACGTTGCGCCACGCCGCAGGATCGTCGGCGCGACTGCGATCGACTCCACGTTGTTCACCGTCGTCGGGCAGCCATACAGGCCCGCGCCCGCCGGGAATGGCGGCTTCAGCCGCGGCTGGCCCTTCTTCCCCTCGAGGCTTTCGAGCATCGCGGTCTCTTCGCCGCAGATGTACGCGCCGGCGCCACGGTGGACGAACACGTCGAAGTCGTAGCCCGACCCGCACGCATTCTTGCCAATGAAGCCGCGATCATAGGCCTCGGCAACCGCCGCGAAGAGCGTCTCGGCCTCCCGGATATATTCGCCGCGGATGTAGATGTACGCGGCGCGCGCGCGCATCGCGTAGCCGGCGATCAGCGCGCCCTCGATCAGCTTGTGCGGATCGTGGCGGATGATCTCGCGATCCTTGCAGCTGCCGGGCTCGGATTCATCGGCGTTGATGACCAGGAAGTTCGGCCGGTCGGGCTTCGGCTCCTTGGGCATGAACGACCATTTCGTGCCGGTCGGGAAACCCGCGCCGCCACGACCACGCAGACCGCTGGCCTTCATGATGTCGATGATCTCGTCCTGGCCAAGCGCCATCAGCGCCTTGGTGTTGTCCCAGTCGCCACGCATGATCGCCGCGTCGAGGTTCCAGGGCTGGAACCCGTACACGTTGGTGAAGATGCGGTCCTTGTCAGCGAGCATCAGGCCCACTCCCCCCGATAATCGTGGTTCTCGCCGACCATCGCGGTCAGGCTCGTCGGGCCGCCCTCGGGGCAGCTCGCGCGCCGGCCGAACTGCGGCCCCGGCGTCGGCGTACCGCCATTGGCGAGCGCCTGGAGGATCTCGGTGGTCTTGTCGTAATCGAGGTCTTCGAAATTATCGTCGTTGATCTGCACCATCGGCGCATTGGCGCAGGTGCCCAGGCACTCGACCTCGGTCAGCGTGAACATGCCGTCGGGGGTCGTGCCGCCCTTGACGAGCCCACGGTTCTTGCACGCGGCCAGCACGTCGTCCGACCCGCGCAACATGCACGGCGTCGTCCCGCAGACCTGCACGTGATACCGACCCACCGGCGCCAGGTTGAACATCGTGTAGAAGGTCACGACCTCATAAACGCGCATATACGGCACGCCGATCTGGCGCGCGACGAATTCGATCACCGGAACGGGCAGCCAGCCTTGCGTCTGCGTCTCCGCGCCGACCTGCCGCTGAGCGAGATCGAGGAACGGGATCGACGCCGACTGCTCGCGGCCCTTAGGGTAGCGTCCGAGAATCTCGTTCGCCTTGATCTGGTTTTCTTCGCTCCAGGCGAACGAACCCCAGCGTGCGCGGGTCTCGGCCTCGTCGGGGATTTTTGGTGCTTCAGCCATTGGCGTGATCCGTGAGTTCCAGGCGACGTTCGATCCGCTCGACGCGGTCGGACAGACGATCGAGCCGGCTGTTGACGCCGGAGATCGCGATGATCGAGCTGCCGAGATGTTCCTCGACCATGGTCATGCGCAGCTTGAGGTCGCGCACGTCGAACTTCATCTCGGCCATGTCGCCCTGCATCTTCTGCAGGACCGAGTATATGAGCTCATTGGTGACGGCTTCGCTCACCGGTCACACTCCCCGAACACGATATCCATCGCGCCGAGCACGGCGGTCGTGTCCGCGAGCATGTGGCCCTTCATCATGAAGTCCATCGCCTGCAGATGCGAAAAGGCAGTCGGGCGGATCTTGCAGCGGTACGGCTTGTTGCTGCCGTCGGCGACCAGATACACGCCGAACTCGCCCTTGGGGCTCTCGGTCGCGACATAGACGTCGCCGGCGGGAACGTGGAAGCCCTCGGTGTAGAGCTTGAAGTGATGGATCAGCGCTTCCATCGAATGCTTCATCTCGGCGCGCTTGGGCGGCACGACCTTGCGATCGAGGCTCGCGATCGGCCCCTCGGGCATTTCGGCGAGGCACTGCTTCATGATCCGCGCCGACTGGCGGACCTCTTCGACGCGCACCATGAACCGGTCGTAGCAGTCGCCGCGCGTGCCGACGGGCACGTCGAAGTCCATCTTCGCATAGACGTCGTAGGGCTGCGACTTGCGCAGGTCCCAGGCGATGCCCGACCCGCGGATCATCGGCCCCGAAAAGCCCCATTTGATCGCGTCGTCGCGACTGACCGTGCCGATGTCGACGTTACGCTGCTTGAAGATGCGGTTGTCGGCGACCAGCGAAATCGCGTCCTCGAACAGCCGCGGCAGGCGCGTGTCGAGCCAGTCGGCGATGTCGGTCAGCAGCTTGAGCGGAACGTCCTGATGGACGCCGCCGACGCGGAAATAGTTCGCATGCATGCGCGCGCCCGAGGCGCGCTCATAGAAGTTCATGCAGTCTTCGCGGATCTCGAACAGCCACAGGTTCGGCGTCATCGCACCGACATCCATCACGTGCGAACCGAGGTTCAGCATGTGGTTCTTGATACGGGTTAGCTCGGCGAAGAACACGCGGAGATACTGCGCGCGGATCGGCACTTCGAGATCGAGCAGCTTCTCGACCGCGAGCACATAGGTGTGCTCCATGCACATCGGCGAGCAGTAATCGAGCCGATCGAAATAGGGCAGCGCCTGCTGGTACGTCTTGTACTCGATCAGCTTCTCGGTGCCGCGGTGGAGCAGGCCGACATGCGGGTCGACGCGCTCGACGATCTCGCCGTCGAGCTCCATGACCAGCCGAAGCACGCCGTGCGCGGCGGGATGCTGCGGACCGAAGTTGATCGTATAGTTCTGGATCGCGACGTCGCCGGTGGTGGGATCGGCGGCGTCCTCGCGGTGCAGCAGTTCGTCGACATAGTCGCTCACTGGTTCTGTCCTCCACCCTTGGTCGGGATCACATCCGACTCGACGGGCTTGTCCTGCTTCTGGTTGCCGGCATCGCGATCGCCCGCGCCGGTCTGCGCGGTGCTGGTCGCATCCTTCTTGGCATAGGGCTCGCTCGGCGCGGTCGGCGCCTTGGTCCCGCTCTGCGCCGCATCGGCCTTCTGGATCGCATCCGCGCTCAGCGGCGTCGGCGCACCCTTGGCCTGCGGCATCGCCGCCTTCTCGTCGCCCGGCAGCGCATATTGCGCGCCTTCCCACGGGCTCTGGAAATCGAAGGTGCGGAAATCCTGCGCCAGCTGCACGGGTTCGTACACCACGCGCTTAGCCTCTTCCGAATAGCGCATCTCGACATAGCCGCTGAGCGGGAAGTCCTTGCGCTGCGGGTGCCCGCTGAAGCCGTAATCGGTCAGGATGCGACGCAGGTCGGTGTTGCCGCTGAACAGGACGCCGTACATGTCGTATACTTCGCGCTCAAGCCAGCCGGCGACCGGCCAGATGCTCGTCACCGACGGAACCGGCGTGTCCTCGTCGGCGGCGACATGCACGCGGATGCGGTGGTTGCGCGTCAGCGAGAGCAGACAATAGACGACTTCGAACCGCGGCGTGCGCTCCGGATAGTCGACGCCGGCGATCTCCATCAGCTGCTGATAGACCAACCCCGGCGTGTCGCGCAGGGTGATCATCGCATCGTAGATAGCATCGCGTTCGACGTAGAGCGCGACCTCGCCGACCCGCTCGACCGCGTCGATCAGGCTGCCGCCCAGCGCGCTGCGCGCCGCGTCGATCACGCCGTCGTTCGACGTATAGGCTGGAGCCGGCGCCCTCACCGTTCGATGCTCCCCGAACGGCGGATTTTACGCTGCAGCTGCATGATCCCGTACAGCAACGCCTCGGCGGTCGGCGGGCACCCGGGGACGTAGATATCCACCGGCACCACGCGGTCGCAGCCACGCACGACGCTGTAGCTGTAATGATAATAGCCGCCGCCATTGGCGCACGACCCCATCGAGATGACGTATTTCGGCTCCGACATCTGGTCGTAAACTTTCCGGAGCGCAGGTGCCATCTTGTTGCACAGCGTACCGGCGACGATCATCACGTCCGACTGACGCGGGCTCGCGCGCGGCGCAGCGCCGAAGCGCTCGAGGTCGTAGCGCGGCATGTTGACGTGGATCATCTCGACCGCGCAGCAGGCGAGCCCGAACGTCATCCACCACAGCGAGCCGGTACGCGCCCACTGGAACAGGTCTTCGGTCGAGGTGACGAGGAACCCCTTGTCGGTCAGTTCACCGTTCAAGCCGTCGAAGAAACCCTGGTCGGGCGCGGTGATCGCGCCGCCACCGAGGTTACGGTCGAGCTCGACGGGGCCGGAGTGCCCAGCGTTCATGATCATTCCCAATCCAACGCGCCCTTCTTCCAGGCATAGACAAGGCCGAGTGCCAGCTCGGCGATAAAGACCATCATCGAGATCCATGCGGTCCAGCCGAGCGTGAAGACGCTGACTGCCCACGGATATAGGAACGCCGCTTCCAGATCGAAGATGATGAACAGGATGGCGATCAGATAAAAGCGCACGTCGAACTGGCTGCGCGGATCCTCGAACGCGGGGAAGCCGCACTCATATTCGCTCAGCTTTTCAGGCGTCGGCTTGTGCGCGCCGGTCAGGCGCGACACCGCCATCGGCAGGAACACGAAGGTGCTCGAAAGCGCGATTGCGACCCCCAGGAACAACAGGATCGGTAGGTATTGCGACAGGTCAACCAAGGGTCATCTCGCACATGCGAACGGAACGGGGTCGCTGTAGGCCGATGGACCGACAGGGGCAAGGCGGTGAGGCCGTGAGAATCACTCGCAATTGGCGGGGCGCAAAAGCGATTGAAGGTATCGGTGAAAGGCGAGGCGCCGGCGATCCAAACCGTCACCCCAGCGAAGGCTGGGGTCTTCCTGGGGGGCGCGCCTTGGCTCGAACCGGGAGAACCCAGCCTTCGCTGGGATGACGATTGGGAAGCGTCAGGCTGTGACCCGCCGATCAGCGCAGCGCGCCGGCCACCAGCTTGTGCAGCCGCGAATGCAGCGCGTCATTGGCGGCCAGGAACTCGTTGCGCTCCATCGGCTTGTCGCCGCCGCGGAAATCGGTGACGTAGCCGCCGGCCTCCTTGACCAGTAGCATGCCGGCCGCGACGTCCCAGGGCTTCAGGTTCGATTCCCAGAAGCCGTCGAACCGTCCGGCCGCCAGCCATGCCAGATCGAGCGCCGCGGCGCCGAGACGGCGAATGCCGGCGACTTCGGGCGCAACCGCACCGAAGATGCGGCTCCACTGGGCGAAGTCGCCGTGGCCCAGGAACGGAATCCCGGTCGCGATCAACGATTCCGACAGATCGCGGCGCGACGACACGCGCAGACGCTGGTCGGTCAGCCACGCGCCCCGGCCCTTCTCGGCCCAGAAGCTCTCGTCGGTCAGCGGCTGGTACACCAGCGCCGTCGTGATCTCGCGCTTGCCGTTCGGCATCGGCTCCTCGACTGCGATCGAGATGCAGAAATGCGGGATGCCGTGGAGGAAGTTCGACGTGCCATCGAGCGGGTCCACGATGAAGCGCGGCTTGTTCGGATCACCGAGGATCTCGCCACGCTCTTCCATCAGGAAGCCCCAGTCGGGGCGGGCATGGACGAGCTCTTCGTACAGCGTCTGCTCGGCGCGCTGGTCGGCCTGGCTGACGAAGTCGGCGGGCCCCTTGCGGCTGACCTGTAGCTGCTGGACCTCGTTGAAGTCCCGACGCAGGCGCGGCGCGGCCTTGCGCGCGGCGCGTTCGATGACGGTCATGATGCCGGAATGGGATGCCATGTCACATACTTTCCCCCCTCCCTTTCAGGGAGGGGTCGGGGGTGGGTAGCGTCCGGGGGGTACGGACGGTCAAGCAAGCGCAGCGGCTGTATCACGAGCACGCCACCCACCCCCAGCCCCTCCCTTTCAGGGAGGGGAGCAGAAGATCAGTCCGCGCGGCGGACGTAGGTCTGCTCGTACACGTCGACGACGATCTTGGTCCCCGCGCCGATATGCGGCGGCACCATCACGCGCACGCCGTTCTCGAGGATCGCGGGCTTGTAGCTGGACGAGGCAGTCTGCCCCTTAACGACGGCATCGGCCTCGACGATCATCGCCTCGATCGTGTCGGGCAGCTGGACCGAGATCGGCCGCTCTTCCCAGAGCTCCATCACCACGTCCATGCCATCCTGCAGGAACGCCGCGGCGTCGCCCAGGATGTCGGCGTCGAGCGTGATCTGCTCGTAATTGACCTTGTCCATGAAGGTCAGCGCGTCGCCGTCGCGGAACAGATACTGGAAATCGACGGTGTCGAGCCGGACCTTCTCGAGGCTCTCGGCCGAGCGGAATCGGACATTGTTCTTGCGACCGTCGATCAGGTTCTTCATCTCGACCTGCATGTACGCGCCACCCTTGCCGGGCTGCGTGTGCTGAATCTTAACGGCGCGCCAGATGCCGCCTTCATATTCGAGGATGTTGCCGGGACGAATCTCGACCGCGTTGATCTTCATGACCTATACCTGCTGGAAAGAGCGAAAGGGCACCCAGCAACACGACTTCGCCGGGAACCGAAGCGCGCCCTTTAGCTGCCAGCGCCGTTACCGGCAAGCAGCGGGTATGGATTGACGTTCTCGCCCTCCCACCAGCGTTGGCCCGGCGCCATCCGCGTGACGCCGAAATGCAGGTGGTAATTGCCCGCGCCCGCGTCGCCGGTATCGCCGACGAAGCCGAGCGGATCGCCGGCTTTGACGATCTGCCCTTCGTGCACGCCGGGGGCGTAGCCGGCAAGGTGCGCGTAATAATAGTTCCACGCACCGTCGGCTGACCGGACGTACAGCGTCGTACCGCCCAAGTTGCTCTGGAACAGCTTCTCGATCCGGCCAGGCGCAGCCGCCACGACCGGGGTGCCATCAGGCGCCATGATGTCGGCGCCGTGATGTTCGCGCGTGCCGCCGCCCCGCGCGTCGTTCCAGCTGTCCGCGATCTGGTCGCGGCGAACGCCTTGGACCGGGACCGTGAGCAGGCCCTGAGGCACCGGCGCCGGGGTGGCCGCGGGCTCAGCCCGCCACGGCAGCCGCCGCCCATTTCCCGGACCGAAAGACACCACCGATGCGAACCCGCCGACGACGATGACGATCAGCGCCAGGATCACCCAGAACGTGCGTGTCACCGGGCTATTCCTGGAAAACCACCGGCGTCCCCGGCTTCACCATCATCGACAGCCGTGCGACGTTCCAGTTCGCCAGTCGCACGCAGCCATGGCTCGCGGTCCGGCCGATCAGCTCGGGCACCGGCGTGCCGTGGATACCGTAATGCGGCTTCGACAGGTCGAGCCACACCACGCCAACCGGACCGTTCGGCCCCGCCGGCAGCATCGCCTTCTTATCGTCCTTCTTCGCATCCCAGAACAGCGCCGGGTTGTAATGGAATTTGGGGTTGTAGTCGGCCCCGTTGATCTTCCACGTGCCGATCGGCAGCGGATCGTGCGTGCTGCCCGTCGTCACCTGGAACAGTGCGACCAGCTTGCCGGCCTTGTCATAGGCGCGGAGCACCTTGTCGGACTTGTCCACCACCAGCTTGGCCGCCTGCGGCTGGTTGGCGTCGACGTTGAGCATGGCCAGCGTCGCCAGCCATTCGGGCGTCAGCTTCCGATCATAGGCACGCGATGTCGGCAGTGCGTTGGGGAACACGACCTTGGTGCCCGGCGTCAGCCGCGTCTGCGGCGAATTCAGCGCCATCAGCACCTGCGGGGTGGTATGGAACATTTCCGCCAGTTTTTCCATCGGCGAGCGATAGCCGAGTGCAGGCAGCTTCGCCTGTTCGTCCTCACCCTTTGGAATCACGAAATACGGACCCGCCAGCGCCTGCGCGCTCAGCGTCAACGTCTTGGTCGCCTCGACCCCGGCATAGGGCTTCAGCGCGGCGCGCGTTGCCGTGTCGAGGTCGCCGGTGATCGGGATTCCGCGGCTTTCCTGGAACCCCTTGATCGCCGCGGTCAACGTCATCCCGCGCTGCCCGTCGAGCACACCCGGTGAGAAGCCGAGCTTGTCGAGGATGACCTGGACCTTCAGCACCCCGCGATCGAGCGGCGGGATCGGCGCTGCCGATGCCGTGCCGCCAAGAAGCGCCAAACCGAGAACCGTCGCCGCAATCGCCTTCATCGTCATTCCTAACCGTTACGCTTGCGCATCAACGGTTTGACGAGCCGTTGTTTCCCGACGACGAAGCGAAGATCAGCCGGCGCTAAGCGATGCGCGATCGCCGAGCAACGCGGCGAAGGCCTTCACGGCTTCCACCTCGTCCCCGCCCCACACGCCGTTCGAGACCGCGAGGAAATCGGCGCCTGCGGCGACCAGCGGCGCAGCGTTGGCCGGCGTGATCCCGCCGATCGCGACGCACGGGATCTCGAACAGCGTCGACCACCAGGACAACAGGATCGGCTCGGCGACATGCTCGGCGGTCTTGGTGGTGGTCGGGTGGAACGCGCCGAACGCGACATAGTCCGCGCCCGCCTCGCCCGCGTCCATTGCCAGATGCCGACTGGCATGCGCGGTGACGCCGATCTGGGCTTCGGGGCCGAGTTCCGCGCGCGCCTCGCGCGGATCGCCATCGCCCTGCCCCAGATGCACGCCGTCCGCGCCGAGACGCTTGGCCAGGGCGATGCTGTCGTTGACGATGAACGCGACGTCGCGGTCGGCGCAGATGCGCTGCAACGGCTCGGCGAGCGCGGCGGCGGCGTGCTGGTCAACGTCCTTCACACGGAACTGGAACGCCGCCACCGGCCCGGCATCGAGCGCGCGCGCCAGCCGGTCGGCAAAGCCACCCGTCACGTCGAGTGGCGAGACGATGTAGAGCTGGCACTTTGGCCGGCGCAGGTCGCGTGAGAAATTGGCGGCGAAATTGGGGTCGAGCGGACCCAGCGGATCGATATCGGTCATGCAGCCGCGCCTACAGCGTTCAGCGCCGCGGTGAAAGCCGCGGGATCGTCGAGCCGGTGTGCAACCGTGGTGATCGTACGGCGCTCGCCGACAATCGGCGGGTCCAGTTCGATCACGATATTGGGATAGGCGATCAGCGCCAGATTCACGACGCCGCGCGCCTTCAGGCTTTCCGCCGTCCAGTCTGTCGGCAACGCCTTCACCGATGCCAATGGCACGACGACCTCGCGCAATGTCCCAACCCGCATGACGATCCGGTCTTCCGTCAGCAAAACGGGCAGGCGCCGAAACGAGAGGATCACACGGACCAGCCACACGAGCCCGCTCAGAGTGGCGACCGACAGGATCGCCGCCACACCCGGATACCAATGCATCAGCACCAGATGATCGACGATCAGCTCGATCGAGCATAGCGCCACGAGCACCCACATCATCGGCGCCACCGCGCGATGATAGTGAAATGCCCGTGGCACCAGGGGTTATTCATCGTTCTTGTAGATCGACACGATCTTCGCGAGCATCTCGAGCGCTTCGGCGCGCGGGCGCTGGAAGGTGTTGCGGCCGATGATCGAGCCGTTGCCGCCGCCGTCGCGGATGTCGCGCGCGTCCTGATAGACCGCGTCCGACCCCTTGGCCGCGCCGCCCGAGAACACCACGATCCGGCGTCCGGCGAAGCTCGACTGCACGACGTGCTTCACGCGGTCCGCCTGCTTCGACCAGTCGGTGCCTTCATAGGCCTTTTGCGCATCCTTCTGCTCGATATGCGCGGTCGGCAGCTTCACCTTGATGATGTGCGCGCCCATCAGTGCTGCGATGTGCGCGGCGTAGGCACCGACGTCGAGCGCGAGTTCGCCTTCCTTCGAAAGGTCGCCGCCGCGCGGATAGCTCCAGATCACCGTCGCGATGCCGACCGACTTGGCTTCCTCGGACAGTTCGCGAATCTCCTCCAGCTGCTCGAAAATGTTGTCGCCGCCCGGATAGATGGTGAATCCGATCGCGGCGCAGCCGAGGCGGAGCGCGTCGCTGACGGTCGCGGTCACGGCCTGATCGACGCTCGTCGCCCAGCTGTTCGAGCTGTTGCACTTGAGGATCGTCGGGATCTGCCCGGCGAAGGTGTCGGCGCCCGCTTCGAGCATGCCGAGTGGTGCCGCATAGGCCGACAGGCCGGCGTCGATCGCGAGCTGGTAATGATAATGCGGGTCATAGGCCGGCGGGTTGATCGCGAAGCTGCGCGCGGGGCCGTGCTCGAAGCCCTGGTCGACGGGCAGGATCACGAGCTTGCCAGTGCCGCCGAGATGCCCCTGCATCAGGATGCGCGTCAGATTCGCCTTCACCGCGGGGCTGGTGGCTTCGTATTTGTCGAGGATGGATTTTACGATCGGGGTCATGATGGTCTCCTAAGGCGCGGATTAGAGTGCCAACCAGCGCCGAAGCGCTTGGTCGACCGTGAACATGATTTCGTCGGATGCCATGCCAATGACAGACCCGATCCGCTCGCGGCGGATAGCTTGGATCAGATCGATCTCGATCTCGCTGTCGGCAAGCAGACCGTTATCGTCGGTGCGGGGAATGGGGACGCGGTAGAGGGTGTCGCCAGTTTCAAAGCTCGTGATCGGGCAGACCGTGATCGCGGGGTGATACGCGCTGAACAGCTCGGCCTGGATGACGAGGCTCGGCCGCGGTTTTCGGGAAAAATCGCCACGACCCACCGTCGATATGATTTGGCCGCGCTTCATTCGGTCCGCGGGGGAAGGTCGCTAAGGTCATCATCGACTGCAGCCAACGATTCCCACGCCCGATCCTCTTCGGTCCAGCCGCGGGCGGCCGCCCGCAACGACTGCCGCTTGGCTTCGGCTAGGAACGCCGCATCATGCAGATCGACATAGCGCCGAACTGCGTCGCGCGCGATGTCGCTTTTGCTACGCCCCTGCGTACGCGCGACCGAGGTCAGCCGCCGCTCCAGATCGTCGTCGAGTCGAACGCCCAGCATGGCCTGCTCCGTTTAACATGTTAAACATAAGCGAGCGACCGGGCGATCGCAAGGCTCAGTGACGCAAGGCCGCGACCCCAGGCAAATCCCTGCCTTCCATCCATTCCAAGAACGCGCCACCAGCTGTCGAGACGAAGGTGAACGCATCCGCCACGCCGGCGTGGTTCAGCGCGGCGACGGTGTCGCCGCCCCCGGCGACCGAGACCAGGCTGCCGTCCTGCGTCAGCGCCGCGGCGGTCTTGGCCAGCGCAACCGTCGCGGTATCGAACGGCGGCGTCTCGAACGCGCCGAGCGGGCCGTTCCACACGAGCGTGCGGCAGTTCTTAAGCACGTCGCCGAGCGATTCCACGGCGGCGGGCCCGACGTCGAGGATCATCTCGTCCGCGGCGACCTCGTGGACGTTGACGGTCCGCGTTGCGGGGTTCGGCTTGAATTCCTTGGCGACGACCACGTCGTAGGGCAGGTGGACGGTGCAGTTCGCCTTGTCGGCGGCTTCGAGGATCTGCTCGCACACGCTGGCCAGTTCATGCTCGCAGAGGCTCTTGCCGACCGCGACGCCGCGCGCCGCGAGGAAGGTGTTGGCCATACCGCCGCCGATGATCAGGTGATCGACCTTGCCGACCAGATGCCGCAGCACGTCGAGCTTGGACGACACCTTGGCGCCGCCGACCACCGCCGCGACCGGATGTTCGGGCGCCTCCAGCGCCTTTTGCAGCGCGTCGAGCTCGGCTTCCATCGCGCGGCCGGCAAAGGCGGGGAGGACATGGGCGAGCCCTTCGGTCGACGCGTGCGCGCGATGCGCGGCGGAGAAGGCGTCGTTGACGTAGAGATCGCCGAGCGCCGCGAAGCGGTCGACGACCGCCCGATCGTTGGTCTCTTCGCCGCCGAAGAAGCGCGTATTCTCCAGCACCGCGATGTCGCCTGGCTGCAGCATCGCGACCGCGTCGGCCGCGCCCTCCCAATCGACATAGCGCACCGGACGGCCGAGCACTTCGCTATAGGGCTTCACCACCTGGGACAGCGAGAAGTCGGGGCTCGGGACACCCTTGGGGCGGCCGAAATGCGCGAGGATCAGGACGATCGCACCCTTGTCGGCCAACTCGCCGACCGTCGCGACGGTGGCGCGCAGCCGGGTGTCGTCGGTCACCGCGCCATCGGCCATCGGCACGTTCAGATCCTCCCGGACCAGCACGCGCTTGCCGGTGATCTCACCCATGTCGTCGAGCGTCTTGAAGGGTTTGGTCATGATGTCTCGATCCTGATTTGATCACCGATGGCGATGATGCCACCGGCCAAAACGCGCGAACAGGCCCCGCCCCGCCAATCGGGGGTGAGCGCTGCACATAATCCGGACGCGAGCGCCTCCATGCGATGGCACGGATCCGTCTCGCGGGTCACTTCGAGGAGGACGTCGCGCCCGATCCGAAGCCGCACACCGGCGACTTGCGGCAGGTCGAGTCCCTCGACCAGCAAATTGGCGCGGCGTTCGTACCATGGCAGGTTGTGGCCAACCTCGGTCATCGCCGTATCCCAGTCGATCCGTTCGATCAGCGTTACCTGCCGCCGACCCTTGCCACCCGGCTTAACTGCGCCGCGATAGTCGCCGTGCAGGCCGCCGGCGATGGTGACCTCGACGTGGTCGATCGTCTCCATCGGTCCCTTGGCGCGGCCGTGCCGGGCGATGCCGGTGAGGGTGCCGGTCATGCCGTCACGCCCCCGTCCGTCATTCCCCCATCCGTCATCCCCGCGAAGGCGGGGATCCATAAACTCTGACGCTGGCAATTGAATCGCCAGGCTGGCCAGTATGGATTCCCGCCTTCGCGGGAATGACGGTGGAGTGAAGGCAGTCCCACGCGTCTTAGATGAACTTCGCCATCGCCGTCGCGGTATCGACCATGCGGTTCGAGAAGCCCCATTCATTGTCGTACCAGCTGAGCACGCGCACCAGCTTGCCGTCGATGACCGCGGTCTCGAGGCTGTCGACGGTGGACGACTGCGGCGAATGCATCAGGTCGATCGAGACCAGCGGCTCGTCGGTGTAGACGAGGATGCCCTTGAGCGGACCGCTCTCCGCCGCCGCCTTCAGCACCGCGTTCACCTCGTCGCGCGTGGTGTCGCGCTTGGGGGTGAAGGTCAGGTCGATCAACGACACGTCGGGCACCGGCACGCGGATTGCCGAGCCGTCCAGCTTGCCCTTGAGCTCTGGCAGCACCTCGGCGACGGCGCGCGCGGCGCCGGTCGTGGTCGGGATCATGTTCATTGCCGCAGCGCGGGCGCGACGCAGGTCCGGGTGGATTTGGTCGAGGATCTTCTGGTCGTTGGTATAGGCATGGACCGTGGTCATCAGCCCGCGCTCGATACCGATCGCGTCGTTCAGCACCTTGGCGACGGGCGCCAGGCAGTTGGTCGTGCACGACGCGTTCGAGACGATGGTGTGGTCGGCGGTCAGCTGGTCGTGGTTGACGCCGTAGACGACGGTCAGGTCGACATTCTTGCCCGGCGCCGAGATCAGCACCTTCTTGGCGCCCGCATCAATATGCTTCTGGCACGACGCCTTGTCGGTGAAGAAGCCGGTGCATTCGAGCACGATGTCGACGCCCAGTTCCTTGTGCGGCAGGTTCGCCGGGTCGCGCTCGGCGGTGACGCGGATGCGCTTGCCGTCGACGACCAGGTCGTTGCCCTCGGCCGACACCTCACCCGGATAGCGGCCATGGACGCTGTCACGACTGAACAGCCAGGCGTTCGACTTGGCGTCGGCGAGATCGTTGATCGCGACGAGTTCGAGCTCACCCGGGGTTTCGAGCAATGCGCGCGCGACGAGACGGCCGATGCGTCCGAAGCCGTTGATCGCTACCTTGACCGTCATCTGTGTCTCCTGAAATTTCCAGCGCCACGGCCCCAAAGAGTCTGGGGCAGACTCCGCCGGGCAGGCGCGCAGCCTTTGCGGGGCGGCAGGCTGCCCTGTCAACCGCATGAGCCGTGGGACGCGCCCCAAAACCGCGCCGAAACCGCCTTGCCGCGGGATCGTTGCGTGCTATCCGGGGAGCATGGCAGACACTCCTTCCGCAGTCGATCGCATCGATGGGGCGATCGCCCGTATCGAGGCGGCGATCGACGCGCGTGCGAAAAGCGGCGACGCGCTCGCCCGCCGTCATGCGGCGCTGAAGGCGCGCATGGCCGAAGCCGTCGCGGCGCTCGACGACGTCATCGCCCGCGGGAACGCCGGCTGATGGCCGAGATCATGCTCAATATCGGTGGCCGCAACCACCCGATCGCCTGCGCCGATGGCGACGAGCCGCGCGTCCGGCACCTCGGCACGATGATCGACGCGCGCTGGGCAACAGCGCAGCGCGCCGCAGGCGGCCTCAGCGCCGAACGCGCGATGCTGTTCGTGGCGCTGATGCTCGCCGACGACCTCGACGAGATCGAACAGCGCCCGCCTGAGGGGGCAGCCGTCAGCGAAACCGCGCTCGCCCGGATCGCCGATCGTCTCGAAAGCCTGGCCGAAGCCCTTGAGCATAGCCCGCCAAGCGCCTAGATTGGTGGTGGCGGGTTCTGCCCGGTACGAGCCTTTATTATCCCTGAGGCTATTCATCATCCATAGGGGTCTGTCCCTGTTAGGACCCTGGTCCGAAGCATATGGTCCCCACCTGACGTACCGTGCGTCAGTGGATAACCCGGCACACGGCCATGGTGGGCCCGCCACATCCACCATCCTGACCGGGCGGACGCTCGCATGACCGACAAGCGCGCCCTGCGTACGGCGCTTCGCACCGCGCGCGATGGATTCGGCATGCAGACGATCGTCGTGCCGCCGGCGTTCCTCGCCCGCCTCTCCGCCGGCCTGACGGTTGCCTCCTACGTTCCGATCGGCAGCGAAGCCGACCCCTCTCCGCTCGCCCGCGCCGCGGTCGATGCCGGCTGCGTCATCGCGCTGCCGCACGTCGTCGACCGGACGCAACTGATGCGGTTTCTCAGCTGGGATACCGAAGCAGCGCTTGCGGCAGGCCCCTACGGGCTCAGCCAGCCCGCACAGGACGCTGCGGAGCTCGAGCCGGACATCATCCTGACCCCGCTGGTTGGCTTCGACAGGAGGGGCAACCGCATCGGCCAGGGCGCCGGCTATTACGACCGGGCCTTCGCGGTGCACCCGAGCGCTTGGCGCGTCGGCGTGGCGCTGTCCGTGCAGGAAGTCTCGACTCTTACCCCCGACGCGTGGGACGTCCCGCTCCACGCCATCGCCACCGAACAGGACTGGATCGTGCCATGACGCCAAGCTGGCGCAAACCCGTCGGGATGCTTGGCATCCTTCTGTTGATCTTGCTGTGGTGTGTCGCGATCACCAGCCTGTCGGGCGTGGTCGGCGGCTGGCACTGGACGGTGCAGCTGGCGTTCTATCTGTTTACCGGGATCATCTGGATCGCGCCGCTGAAGCCCGTGCTGCGCTGGATGGAGGTGGGTAGCTGGCGGTAGCGCCCACCATCCTTCCCATCCGTTCGCGCTGAGCGAAGTCGAAGGGCCGTCGTTCGGGGCATGTGCTTCGACTACGCTCAGGACGAACGGAATAGAGGCGTTACCTATTGTTTTCAACGATCTGGAGACCACAAACGCCAACCCTTTTGAAGGGTGGCGCGAGTGACGGGACTCGAACCCGCGACCTCCGGCGTGACAGGCCGGCGCTCTAACCAACTGAGCTACACCCGCTTATGAAGCGTGGTGGCGGGCAACTACGTCGGGCGCCCCGAACCGTCAACCCCCCGTTTCGCGTTGTTCGCTTTTCCCGCGATTTCTTGCGCGTTGCTGGACGAGCGTTCCGTGCTCGAACAGGAATCCGGCGATGTCCGGCTTGCCCGCAGCGCCCAGCACGGTCTGGAGGATGATCAGCAGCGGCACCGCCAGCAGCGCGCCCAGCGTGCCCCATACCCATCCCCAGAAGCTCAGGGAAATCAGGATCAGCAACGGACTGATCGTCAGGCGGTGTCCGACCACGAACGGCGTGATCGCGTTCGCTTCGACCAGGTGCAGGCCGTACATCAGCGCCGGGGGGAGCATCGCCATCCAGATATCCGAAAACGTCATCAGCCCACCCAGCGCGAGCAGGAACGCGCCGATCACCGGCCCGAAATAGGGGATGTAGTTGAGCAGCGCGACGATCCCGCCCCACATCGCCGGATAGGGCATGCCTATCGCCCACAGCGCAGTACCGGTGATGATGCCCAGAATGACGTTGATGACCGTGATCGTGCCCAGATAGGCCGAGACGTCGTCGACGACGTCCTGGATCACCCGAGCCGTCGCCATCGCGCCGTCGAAGCTGGTGCGGCCGGTGATCGTCTGCCGCCGCATCCGCGTCCACCCGGACAGGAAGAAGAACACGATCAGCGTCCCGAACAGGAACTGGACGATCACCGCGGGCGCCGAGGTCGCGGCGACCTCGAGGATCGATCCCGGCGCGGCGACGCCTGCGGTCGCCGGCTGGCGGATCGGCGTCGACGCGACCTGTCGCAGCGTGCGGTTCACATATTTTTCGAGGCTGGAGTACAGGTCGAGCAGCGGCGCCAGATTGTCCTGGATCCGGTCGAGCCGCGTTGGCAGCAGGCGGAAGAAGTCGGTGGCGGGCACGACGATCGCCGCGATCGCGATGTTCGCGGCGATCAGAAACACCAGGATGCACAGTAGCGCCGCGACCGGCGACGGCAGCCCCCGGCGCTCGAGCCATTCGAGCACCGGCACCAGCGCCACCGCGATCACGAGGGCGGTGGTCAGTGGCAGGAAGAACTCAGCGCCCGCCTTGAGCGCGAACGGCAGCGCGATCACCAGCCCGATGCCGGCAGTCAGCGTCAACGCCGCCAGCAACCGGTCGCGTCGCTGCGCGATCCGGCGTGCCTCGTCGGCGCGGACGCCGATCGGCATTTCGGCGGCCTCGTCCGTACCGGTATCGCCCGGCTCCTGGTCGGCCAGGCTGCTGTCGTCGTCCACCATATCGCTGATCCTTCGGCCTTATCCTTTCAGCAAAGGCCGTCAGCATTCAAGTCGTCAGCGAAGCTGATCGACATCGAGCGGCGCGATGTGCAACGCCTGGGTCGGCGCGCCCAGGACCGCAGCGCGCGTGCGGACGCTCGCTTCGAGGAACGGGTTGGCGAGCTGCATGAACCGGCGCGGGGTGGTGCCGAGGAAGGTGTTCGAATCGCGGAGGAAATGGGGCATGTCGTGATAACTCGGGTCGATCGCGCTGACATCGGTCGGATTGCCCGACACGAACAGTTGCAGAAACGACCGCAGGAACCGCGCGCGACGCAGCAACAGCTTAGACGGCATCCCGAAATAGCGGTGCGCCAGGCGACGCAGCGTCGACGCGGTGATCCCGAGTTCCTCCGCCAACTCGCCGACCTCGATCATCCCCGGGCGCACGACGAGCCGCATCAGCGCACGGACAAGCGCGTCGTTGGGATCCTCGCGGACGAACAGCGGCGGCAGAAACGCATCGAGCAACGGGCGGAATTCCGCGCTGCTGGGCGCGGCGCTCAGCGTGGCGACCAGCGCCTCGACGATCGCGGGATCGAGCACCGTGTCGGCCGGGACGATCCGGTTGTGGAAATCCACCGCGCTACGCCCCGTCAGCGCCGCCCAGCCTGCCGCGCTGATGCCGATGCCTACCATCGTCCCGCCATGCGTCGTGACGCTCAGCGCGCGACTGGTCGGGCCGATCACGCTCGCCTGCGGCATCGGCGGGAAAGGCCGGTTGCCGATGCGCGGATGGATCGGACCCGCGTCGAGCGCGACGCACAACATCACCGGCGCCGGCAGGAACCAGTCGACCTGCGGGTCCCGGCTTTCGTTGCTGTAGGCGGTGTAACCCGTGATCGCGGACGCCAGCGACGAACACGGCATATCGTACCGAATCGCCATCCCGGCGGGCATTTCAACCGGAGCGGGCAGCACGGCTGCGCTCCGTCCGACACAGTGACTCATCTACAGTTACTACCCCGCCCGCATTGTCGTGGCCCCCGCCACCGACCCGGAACAGGCCTTACACTCGAAACGGGGCTTTAAGAAACCGTTAGCGATGAGGATGCGCGGCAGGGCCTGGCGGCATCTTTCATGGCCGGCGCGAACTCCACAGGGCATAGAGGCGATCTGAATATCGAGTTTGGCCTATGCAATACTTGCCGCGAGCGGGCTTGGGGGCGGTCGAGACACAACTGCGATATTGCAGGGTTGTTAGAAATCAGGGTATGGACGCATCGCCCGACCAGCGTCGTTTCCGGACTCCGGCGATGACGCGGATATCAGCCAGGAGCCTGCCATGACCGCCCCCATTCGAACCGAACGCCATGGCGACGTCCTCGTGATCATCTCGGACAATCCGCCCGTCAACGCGCTCGGCGCGGCGGTAAGGCAGGGTCTAGACTCCGCGGTGCGCGACGGCATTGCCGACGACGGCGTCACAGCGATGGTCATCCGCTGCGATGGCCGCACCTTCTTCGCCGGCGCGGACATCACCGAATTCGGCAAGCCGATGCAGGAGCCCGCGCTGCCGACGCTGGTCGACAGCATCGAGGCATCGCCCAAACCGATCGTCGCCGCGATCCACGGCACCGCGCTGGGCGGCGGCTGCGAGGTGACGCTCGGGTGCCATTACCGCGTCGCGGTGCCCAGCGCGAAGATCGGTACGCCGGAAGTGAAGCTAGGTCTGCTGCCGGGCGCGGGGGGCACGCAGCGGATCCCGCGGATCGCCGGCGTGCAGCTGGCGCTGGAGATGACTGCGAAGGGTGATCCGATCTCGGCGAAGCGCGCGCTCGACGCGGGGTTGATCGACCGGATCGTCGGGGAGGACAGCCTGGAAGCCGATGCGATCGCCTTCGCCCGGGAGATCGCCGCCAAGCGCCCCCTGCCCCGGGCGTCGGAGAAGACCGCTGCTGCCGATCCCGATGCGGTCGCCACATTCAAGAAGGACAACGCCCGCCGCTTCCGCGGGTTCGACGCGCCCGCCGCCAATATCGCGTGCGTCGAGAAAGCCGCCGACGGATCGAGCTTCGCCGACGGCGTCGCGTTCGAGCGGACCGAATTCATGCGGCTGATGATGGGCGTACAGTCGGCCGCACAGCGCCACATCTTCTTCGCCGAGCGTCAAGCGTCGAAGATCGACGGCATTGCCAAGGACATCGCGCTGCGCCCGATCGCCCGCGTCGGCGTGATCGGCGCGGGGACGATGGGCGGCGGAATCGCGATGAATTTCCTGTCCGCGGGTATTCCCGTGACGATCGTCGAGATGGCGCAGGACGCACTCGATCGCGGCACCGGCGTGATCCGCAAGAATTACGAAGCCTCCGCCGCCAAGGGCCGGCTCAAGCCCGAGCAGGTCACCGCGGCGATGGGCGTGCTGACCCCCACGCTTGATTTCGCCGCGCTCGCCGACTGCGACCTGGTGATCGAGGCCGTGTACGAACAGATGAGCGTGAAGCAGGAGATCTTCGGCAAGCTCGACGCGATCTGCAAGCCGGGCGCGATCCTGGCCTCCAACACCTCTTATCTGAACATCGACACGATCGCCGCGGCGACCGGGCGGCCGCAGGACGTGCTCGGTATGCACTTCTTCTCGCCCGCCAACGTGATGAAGCTGCTCGAAGTCGTACGCGGCGAAAAGACCGCCGACGACGTGCTGGCGACGGTCATGGCGCTGGCGAAGACAATCCGGAAGGTCGCGGTCGTCGCCGGGGTCTGCGACGGGTTCATCGGCAACCGCATGCTGATGCCGCGGCAGGTCGAGGCGATGAAATTGCTGATGGAAGGCGCGACGCCCGAACAGATCGACCGTGTCCATGTCGCTTTCGGCATGCCGATGGGCCCGTTCCAGATGAGCGACCTCGCCGGCGTCGACATCGGCTGGCACCGCGACCCGACCCGCATTGAGAGCATCCGCGACGCGCTCGCCGCCGAAGGGCGCTGGGGCCAGAAGACACAGAAGGGCTTCTACGATTACAACGAGAAGCGGAACCCGACGCCCTCGCCCCGAGTGGCCGAGATCATCGACGACTTCCGCGCGAAATCCGGCACCGTGACGCGCGAGATCAGCGATCAGGAGATCATCGAGAAGACGCTGTACACGATGGTCAATGAAGGCGCGCTGATCCTCGAAGAAGGCATGGCGCAGCGCGCGTCGGACGTCGATGTGGTGTGGATCTATGGCTATGGCTGGCCGGTGTATCGCGGCGGGCCGATGTTCTGGGCCGATACCGAAGGATTGGCCAAGGTCGTCGCCGGGCTTGAGAAGCACGGCTTCACGGTCGCGGCGTCCCTGAAGGACAAGGCGGCGGACGGCGGCCGGTTCACGTGATGCGCAATGCGCGAAAACGCCCCCCGTCACCCCAGCGCAGGCTGGGGTCTCTGTGGGGCAGATGCCACGGCCAGAACCGAGAGACCCCAGCCTTCGCTGGGGTGACGAAATAGCGGGCCGCGTTTGACGGAGAGCACCATGACCGACCTCGACACCTTCCGCACCGAAACCCGCGCCTGGCTCGCAGAAAACTGCCCGCCCGAAATGCGCGAACCGCTGCGCTCGGAGAAGGACATCTGCTGGGGCGGCCGCAACTACGTCCCGTCGTGCCCGGCGCAGAAGCTGTGGCTCGACCGCATGGCCGCGCGCGGCTGGACCGTCCCCGACTGGCCCAAGGCCTATGGCGGCGGCGGGCTAAACGCCGCAGAGACCAAGGTTCTTCGCGAGGAAATGGCGGCGATCACGGCGCGGAATCCGCTCAATTCGTTCGGCATCTCGATGCTCGGGCCGGCGCTGCTGAAATATGGCACCGAAGCGCAGAAGGTCGAGCATCTCACTAAGATCGCGCGCGGCGAGATCCGCTGGTGTCAGGGCTATAGCGAGCCCAATGCCGGCTCCGACCTCGCCAGCCTCGCGACCTCGGCTGAGGACAAGGGCGACCATTATCTCGTCAACGGTCAGAAGGTGTGGACGTCCTATGCCGACCAGGCCGACTGGATCTTCTGCCTCGTCCGCACCGACAAGAGCAGCAAGCAGGGCGGTATCAGCTTCGTGCTGTTCGACATGGCGAGCCCCGGCGTGTCGACCAAGCCGATCCTGCTGATCAGCGGCAATTCGCCGTTCTGCGAAACCTTCTTCGACGACGTGAAGGTGCCCAAGGCCAACCTCGTGCACGAGGAGAACAAGGGCTGGGACGTCGCCAAATATCTGCTCGGGCACGAACGCGAGATGATCTCGGGCATGGGGCTGGCGTCGAGCGGCGGCGGCAACCCGCTGATCGAGGGGGCGATCGCGACCGTCGGACTCGGTCATGACGGGCGTCTCGCCGATCCGCTGCTACGCGCGAGCATCGCGCTGTTCGAGGTGCGCGCGCGCGCGTTCGGGGCGATGTCCGAACGCTTCATCGACGAACTGAAGGCCGGCAAGGCGCACCCCGCACAGCCCAGCATGATGAAATATTACGGCACCGAGCTGAACAAGACCCGCCACGAACTGATGATGAGCGCGGGCGGCTCCAACGCGCTCGCATGGGACAGCGACCGTTCGCGCGGTGGGGCTGCGGCGCGGTCGTGGCTGCGCACCAAGGCGAATTCGATCGAGGGTGGGACCAGCGAGATCCAGCTCAACATCGTCGCCAAGCGGATCCTGGATTTGCCGAGCTGAACGCCGCCACCGCCCTATCGTCACCCCAGCGAAGGCTGGGGTCCCCGCTAGTCGAAGCGTGCCCGTGCCGCACAAGACCCCAGCCTTCGCTGGGGTGACGGAGTGTTGAAATGCCCCTCTTCCTCGACGACGACCAGACCGCGCTGCAGGACACGATCCGCGACTTCATCGGCGCAGCCGCACCGGTCAGCCATATGCGCGCGCTACGCGACGCCGACGACCCCACCGGCTTTTCGCGCGATCTGTGGAAGCAGTTCGCCGAGATGGGTTTCACCGGAATCCTGATCGGCGAGGATCAAGGCGGCCTGGGCATGGGTCATGTCGAGGCGGGGATCGTGCTCGAAGAGATCGGCCGCAACCTTGCCCCCTCCCCCTTCCTGTCGACCGCGGTCGCGGCGGTCGAGGCGCTCAAGGGCACACCGCATGCCGCGCGCTGGTTCCCCGGCATCCTCGCGGGTGACACCGTTGCGGCGCTGGCGATCGACGAGCGCGCCAAGCATGGCACCGCGATCGCGATGACCGCCGAACGATCGGGCAACGGCTTTCGGTTGAGCGGTCAGAAGCGGTTCGTCGCGCATGGCCATGTCGCCGATCTGATCATCGTCGCCGCCCGTACCGCGGGGTCCGCCGACGAGGCGGACGGCGTCACGCTGTTCGCGGTGCCGAAGGATACCGCCGGGCTTTCCGTCGACGCTGAACGGCTGGCGGATGCGAGCCTTGCCGCGCGGATCGACTTCGACGGCGTGCAGGTCGACGGCGACGCGGTGATTGGCGAGGTCGATGGCGGGCGGGTCGGGCTCGACCGGCTGCTGCGCGCGGCGCGATCGGGGGCGTCGGCCGAGTTGCTCGGCGTCGGCGGCGGGGCGATGGACATGACGATCGGCTATCTGAAGCAGCGCAAGCAGTTCGGCACGACGATCGGCAGCTTCCAGGCGCTGCAGCACCGCGCCGCGCACCTCTATGCCGAGATGGAGGTCGCGCGTGCCGCGGTGTTGAAGGCGCAGCAGCTGCTCGATACGGGTAGCGCGCAGGCGGACGAGGCGGTGTCGGTCGCCAAGGCGATGACGTCGCTCGCGACCACGTTGGCGGTGCAGGAAAGCGTGCAGATGCACGGCGGCATCGGCATGACCGACGCATACGACGTCGGCTTCTTCATGAAGCGCGCGCGGGTGCTGGCGGAGATGTTCGGCGACGCCAATTTCCATGCGGACAAGCTCGCGCGGAGCGCGGGGTACTAAATCCTCCCCGGCACGGGGAGGGGGACCACGAAGTGGTGGAGGGGGAGCGCCGCACGCGCTACGCGGGAGGAAAGCCCCCTCCACCACCCGCGTGAAGACGCGGGCGGTCCCCCTCCCCGTACCGGGGAGGAATGAAGGAACATCATGACCGACGCCTCCCCCGCCGCGCTTGCGACCAGCCTTGTCGACCTGCTCGAGATCGAAGAGCTCGACACCGATCTCTATCGCGGCAAGCGCCAGCCCGGCGGTGTCGGCCGCGTGTTCGGCGGGCAGGTGATCGCGCAGGCGTTGCAGGCGGCGCAGCGATCCACCGACGCGCCCAAGGTCGCGCACTCGCTCCACGCCTATTTCATGCGCGCGGGCGACGAGACGCTGCCGATCCTGTACCGCGTGGTGCGCGATTTCGACGGGCGCAGCTTTGCCACGCGGCGCGTGATCGCGATGCAGAAGGGCAAGCCGATCCTCAACATGGCGTGTTCGCTGCAGGCGCCCGAGGGCGGGCTCAGCCATCAGGACACGATGCCCGAGGTGCCGGCGCCTGAGGGGCTTAAATCCGAGCATGAACTTCGCGCCGCGTCGGCCGAGCAGATTCCCGAACGGTTCCGCGCGATGTTCGCGCGCCAGCGGCCGATCGAGATCCGCCCGATCGTGCAGCGCGACTGGCTGTCGCCGGTGGCGCAGCCGCCGCGGCAGCAGAGCTGGTTCCGCATCATCGCGCCGATCGGCGACGATCCGGCGATGCACCGCGCGATCCTGGCCTATGCGTCCGACATGCAGCTGCTCGGCACTGCGACGCTGCCGCACGCGGTCAACTGGATCACCCCGGGGTTCCAGACCGCCAGCCTCGACCATGCGCTGTGGCTGCACGAGGATTTCCGCGCCGACGACTGGCTGCTCTACAGCTGCGATAGCCCCTGGGCGGGGCATGCGCGCGGCTTCAACCGCGGCAAAATCTTCGCGCGCGACGGCCGGCTGGTGGCGAGCGTCGCACAGGAGGGGCTGATCCGGATGCGTGACTGATTCGCGTTAAGCCGTTCATTAACGGCTTTTTCGTGGATTTCGGCGACAGTGACGGTCGACCAGCCGGAGCGATCATGCAACGCCTTCTCTACATCAGTACCGCGCGCAAGCCGTTGCCCCCCGTGGACATCGAAGAGATTCTGCGGATCTCGCGGCGCAACAACGCGCGGGGCGACATCACTGGGCTACTGGTCGTCGGCGGTCGGCGGTTCCTGCAGGCGCTGGAGGGCCCGGCCGATGCGGTCGAGCAGACCTATCGGCGGATCTGCGCGGACCCGCGCCACTTCGCGGTGGTGATGCTGTCGCAACGGGCGACCGACCGTCGCATGTTCGACGGCTGGGCGATGGGCTATCGCGCCGGGCCGGATCCCAGCGGCACCGCGCTGCCCGACATCGTCCGGTCGCTGACCGCGACGATCGACGACCCCAATCTGCGCGCCAATTTCACCGGCTTCGCCGATCTGCACGCGGCCAGCTAGACCGCGGTCTTGCCATAGTCTTGCCGGGTGACCGGATGGCTGGACGATAGGCCACCATCGACCGCCAGCGCCTGTCCGTTGACGTAGCTGGCGTCGTCGGAGGCCAGGAACAGGGCGACCCGCGCCAGCTCCTCGGGTTGGGCGCCGCGGTGCAGCGGATTGAGGCGGCCGAGCCGGTCCATCTTGTCGGCGCTGCGGGCATAATCGAAGGTCGGCTTGGTCATGCCGGTTTCGGTGAGCCCGGGGCAGAGCGCGTTGACGCGGACGTTCGATCCCGACAGCTGTTGCGCGGCGACGGTAGCCAGGTTGATGACGCCGGCCTTGGAGGCCGAGTAGGCGGGGCTGCCGGCGCCGGAGCGGAGGCCTGCGACGCTGGCAGTGAGCACGATCGCGCCGCCGTGGCCGGTTGCAGCCGCGCGCTCGGCGATCCGCGGCGCGGCGTGCTTGATCGCCAGATACGGCCCGACCAGGTTGACGCGCAGCACCTCGGTGATCAGCGCGACGTCGGTGTCGAAGATGTTCGCCATCCCGCCCGAGATCCCGGCGTTGGCGAACAGGATGTCGAGTCCGCCGAACCGGTCGCAGGCGAGCGCGACGGTGCGGATCACATCGTCCTCCGACCCGGCGTCCATCCGGATCGCAACCGCGGTGCCGCCGGATTCGGTTATCATGCGCGCGGTCTGGTCGGCACCGTCGGTCAGGTCGGCGACGACGACGCTGCCGCCCTCGGCCGCAAACAGGATCGCGGCGGCGCGGCCGATGCCGGAGCCCGCGCCGGTAACGATGATCGAACGGTCGGTGAAGCGCATGGCGGGTCCTTTCTACTCGTCCTTATTCGTCACCCCAGCGAAGGCTGGGGTCTCTGTGGGGCGGGCGCCGCGGCTCGAACCGGGAGATCCCAGCCTTCGCTGGGATGACGAACGGGCATCACGCTCCCGCCTTCTCCGCGAAGTGCCAGCTGGCGTCGGCCAGGCGGTAGACCTGCGCCGCGGATGCGGCTGCCTGCGCGCTCGACGCGGTGCCTTCGACGATGCGCTTCTTGATGCCCTGGACGATGCCCGTCAGGCGGAAGAGGTTGTAACTGAAATACCAGTTGAGGTCGGGTACCCCGTCGCGTCCGGTCGCCGCGCAATAGCGCTCGGTCATCGCCTCGATCGTCGGAATGCCGCTGTCGCCGCCCGCCACGCCGAGCAGTCCCGAACGGCCTTCGGGCGGGGTGACCCAGCTCATCAGGAAATAGGAAAAGTCCGCGAGCGGATCACCGAGCGTGGACAATTCCCAGTCGAGCACCGCGATCACCCTCGGCTCGGCGGACGCGAAGATCATGTTGTCGATGCGGTAGTCGCCATGCACGATCGAGGTCCGCGTCTGCGCCGGGATGGTGCGCGGCAACCATTCGATCAGCCGCTCGACCGCGGGCATCGTCTCGGTCTCGCTGGCGCGATATTGCTTGGTCCAGCGCGCGACCTGGCGTTCGAAATAATTGCCGGGCTTGCCATAATCGCCGAGCCCGGCGGTGTCGTAATCGACGCCGTGCAGCGCGGCGAGCGTGTCGCACATCGCGTTGTACAAGCCGGTGCGCTCGACGGGCGCGACGCCGGGCAGTGTGCCGTCCCACAAATTGCGGCCGTCGGCGAGGCCCATGACGTAGAACATCGATCCGATCACGCCGTCGTCGGTGCACAGCCCGTACGGCCTGGCGACCGGGAAGCCGGTCGGGTGAAGCCCCGCGATCAGCCGATATTCGCGGTCGACGGCGTGGGCCGATGGCAGCAGCGGGCCGAAGGGCTTGCGCCGTAGGACATAGGCGCCCGACGGGCTGTCGATGCGGTAGGTCGGGTTCGACTGGCCGCCCGCGAACTTGGCGTAGGTGAGCGGACCGGTGAAGCCGGGGATGTTCTCCGACATCCAGCGGGTGAGGTTGGCCTCGTCGAGACGGTCCTTGCCCTCGGCGGGAATCGTACCGCTCATGAAAAGGTGATCACGCTGCGCGTGGTGTCGCCGCGCCGCAATTCGTCGAACGCGTCGTTGATCCGCTCCAGCGGCATTCGGTCGGCGATGATCGTGTCGAGATCGAGCAGCCCGCGCAGGTAGAAATCGACCAGTCGCGGGATGTCGACGGGGAAGCGGTTGGCACCCATGAACCCGCCTTGCAACCGCTTGCCCGACAGCAGGTCCATCGCGGACAGGCCGACCTTTTCGCCGAGCGGCATCATCCCAAGGATCGTCGCGGTGCCGCCGCGGCGCAGAACCTTGACCGCGGTGGCCGCGGATTCCGATCGCCCGACCGCTTCGATCGCGTGATGCACGCCGCCCCTGGTGATCGCGACGACCTGCTCGGCGGCGGTGTCGTCGCGCGCGTCGATGCTATGGGTGGCACCGAGGCTTTCGGCCATCGCGCGCTTTTCGGGTACTGGATCGAGTGCGATGATCTTGCCGGCGCCGGCGATCTTCGCGGCGTTGACCGCGGCCAGCCCGATCCCGCCGCAGCCGACCACGCACACCGTCTCGCCTGGCGTCACGTCGGCGACGTTGAACACCGCGCCCGCCCCCGTCGTGACCGCGCAACCGAGCAAGGCCGCGCGATCCATCGGCATGTCGCGGTCGATCGCGACGCAGGCATGTTCATGGATCAACATCATCTCCGCATAGGCGGACAGGTTGAGCATCTGCGCGATCGGACGATCGCCGAGCATCAGTCGCGGCGGCGCGCCGCGCGGACGTTTGACGCTGGGATCGACGCACAGCGCCATGCGACCGGTGACGCAATATTCGCAGTGGCCGCAAAACGCCGACAGGCAGGTGACGACATGGTCGCCGACCTTGACCGTGCCGACCTCGCTACCGATCGCCTCGACCACGCCACAGGCTTCGTGGCCGGGGATGGTGGGCAGCGCGTGCGGATAGGCACCGTCGACGAAGTGCAGATCGGACCGGCACACGCCGACCGCGACGGTGCGGATCAGCACTTCGCGCGGCCCCGGGTTGGAGACGGTGACGTCTTCGATGCTGAGCGGGGTCTTGGCTTCGAAGAGGACGGCGGCTTTCATCGGCGTTCAGGCTCCGGCTGTCAGAACGGGAAAGGCAGATCAGCGCCGCGCGCCGGCGTCACCATATTTGCCGAACTCCGCGCGCGCGATCGCGCGGTTGTGGACCTCGTCGGGGCCGTCGGCGAAGCGCAGCGTGCGCATCGCCGCCCAGTCGTGCGCAAGCGTGAAATCGTCGGAGACGCCGCCGCCGCCATGCGCCTGGATCGCGTCGTCGAGGATGCGCAGCGCCATGTTCGGCGCGGCGACCTTGATCATCGAGATTTCCTGCTGCGCGGCCTTGTTGCCCGCGCGGTCCATCATGTCGGCGGCTTTCAGGCAAAGCAGCCGCGTCATCTCGATATCGATCCGCGCGGTGGCGATGCGTTCTTCCCAGACCGAAAAGTCGGCGATCCGCTGGCCGAACGCGACGCGGCTGAGCAGGCGCTTCGCCATCGCCTCGATCGCGGTCTCCGCCACCCCGATCGTGCGCATGCAGTGGTGGATGCGGCCCGGCCCGAGGCGGCCTTGCGCGATTTCGAACCCGCGCCCCTCGCCGAGCAGCACGTTCTCGACCGGCACACGGACATTGTCGAGCACGACCTCGCCGTGCCCGTGCGGCGCATGGTCGTAGCCATAGACGCTCAGCATGCGCTTGATCGTCACGCCGGGCGTGTCCATCGGCACCAGGATCATGCTCTGCTGCTGGTGGCGCGATCCCTCGAAGCTGGTCTTGCCCATCACGATCGCGATCTTGCAGCGCGGATCGCCGACGCCGCTCGACCACCATTTGGTGCCGTTGATGACATAGTCGTCGCCGTCCCGGACCATCGACGTTTCGATGTTCGTGGCGTCCGACGACGCCACCGCGGGTTCGGTCATCAGGAACGCCGAGCGGATTTCCCCGCGCATGAGCGGGCCGAGCCACGCCTCCTTTTGATCCCGCGTTCCGTAGCGGTGGAACACCTCCATGTTGCCGGTGTCGGGCGCCGAACAGTTGAAGCATTCGCTCGCCCAGCCGACCTTGCCCATCTCCTCGGCGCATAACGCATATTCGAGATTGGTCAGCTGCGTCCCCTCGAACGCGAACGAATCGTCGACATGGGTCTGCCCCGAATGCGGCGGCATGAAGAAATTCCAGAGGTCGGCTGCCTTGGCCTTTTCCTTCGCGTCCTCGATCACCGGCAGCACCTTCCAGCGCTCGCCATGGTGGGCCTGGGCATCGTATTCGGCTTGGCGCGGACGGATCTCGGCGTCGATGAACGCCTTCACGCGATCCCGAAAATAGGTTTCGCGCTCGCTCAGGGTGAAATCCATCGGGTCCTCCGTCCGGCCATCGTCAAAATGGCGGGTAGACCATACCGTGTTTTCGGTAAAGCCGGCAAAGCCCGACGAACCGCCGCTCCTTCGTCCTGACCCGGCGAATGCAGAAAAACACTGTATCTTCAAAACCAAGCTGGTACTGTGGCGTGATGCAAGGTTCGGGCACGGCAAAGGAAGACGGCGAACACGGCACCAAGCGGTTCCGGGCGAAGCGCGACGCGATCCTGGCGGCCGCGGCCGAGGCGATCAACGAACAGAGCGCCAAGGGCATGACCTTTGCCGACGTCGCCCGCCGGGTAGGGCTCAACACCACCAGCGTCACCTATTATTTCAAGCGCAAGGAAGACCTTGCCGCCGCGGCGTTCGAACACACGCTCGACACGCTGATGGCGATGCTCGACACCGCAATGGCCGAAGCGACGCCGATCGCGCGCGTGCGCCGCTATGTCGGGCTCAACATCGAACGGCTGGCGCGGATCGAGCGCGGCGAAGAGACGGCGTTTGCGGTCCTGTCCGACCTGCGCGCGACCGAGGAGCCGCTGCGCGGGCGATTGATGTCGGGCTGGCGCGAGGTGTTTCGGCGGACGCGGATGCTGTGGGGTGCGACGACGACGCGCGCGCAGACCGACCTCAACAGCGCACGCGCGCACGTGCTGCTCGAAAACACCTTCTGGCTGCCGATATGGCTGACGCGCTACGAACCCGATCAATATGCGCGGGTCGAGGCGCGGTTGATGGATGTGTTCGCGCACGGCCTCGCGGGGCCCGGGGTAGACTGGTCCCCCACGTTGCTGAACCTCGACCACGCCGAGGCCGAGCCCGGGCGTGCTGCCTTCTTGCTTGCGGCGACCCGGCTGATCAACGCGCTCGGCTATCGCGGTGCCAGCGTGCAGAAGATCGCGTCCGAACTGAACGTGACCAAGGGCAGCTTCTATCATCACCTCGACGCCAAGGATGACCTGGTCGTTGCCTGTTACCGGCGCAGCTTCGACACGATCGCCGACGCGCAGGCGCTGAGCGATGCCGGCGGCGGCACGCACTGGCAGCGGTTGTCGAGCGCGGTCGCGACCTTGCTCGACGTGCAGTTCGCCGAACGCAGCCCGTTGTTGCGGACGACGGCGCTGAGTGGCCTGCCGGTCGGCGAGCGCAACGCGATGGTCGAGCGGTCGAACCGGATCGCACGGCGTTATGCCGGGACGATCATGGACGGCACCGCGGAAGGATCGATCCGGCCGGTCGATTCGCTGATCGCCGCGCAGATGCTGATGGCGTTGCAGAATGCGGCGTTCGACATGCGCAAATGGGCCGGCACGATGCCCCGCGACCGCGCGACCGCGATGTATGCCTCGACGTTGTTCTATGGGCTATTCGACGACCGGATGGCGGCTTAGCCGCCTGCATCGGCTGCGACCAACCAGTCACACCAGCCGCGTTACCGTCATCCTGGCGAAGGCTGGGATCTCGCGAGGCGAACGTACCGCACCAGCCGCGAGAGACCCCAGCCTACGCTGGGGTGACGGATGTGAGCGAAGCGTCGACTTGGAAAATTCGCGATACGGTTCGGAACAGAAGGACGGCGGAAGGTACGTTGCCGTCCTTCCGCCTTATCCCCTCTCCAACCTGCGGGCGCTTCGGGGCCTGGTGGCGCGTCCGAAGCGAAACTGAATATCGGGTACGGGCAGCGCATTGCCACGGATCGCGCACGAATGCAAAGCCTGTTGTACGCGTCCGGCCTCGACCCCATTTGCGCGGAACCGTTCAAGGAGACGCATCGTGATCGACCTGCATTATTGGCCCACGCCCAACGGGCACAAGATCACGATGATGCTGGAGGAAACCGGGCTCGCCTACGCAATCCACGCGGTCGACATCGGCAAGGGCGAGCAGTTCGCGCCAGACTTCCTGAAGATTGCGCCCAACAACCGGATGCCGGCGATCGTCGATCACGCGCCGGCGGTGGGCGACGCGCCGATATCGGTGTTCGAATCGGGCGCGATCCTGCTGTATCTTGCGGAAAAGACCGGACGATTCGGCGGCGACGACCTGCGCGGCCGCACCGAGATCAACCAGTGGCTGATGTGGCAGATGGGCGGCCTGGGGCCGATGCTCGGGCAGAACCATCATTTCAACCTCTACGCGCCCGAGAAGATTCCCTACGCGATCGACCGGTACGTGAAGGAAACCAACCGGCTGTACGGCGTGCTCGATCGGCGCCTGGCCGACCGCGCGTTCATCGCCGGCGACTATTCGATCGCGGACATGGCGGCTTATCCGTGGATCGTGCCGCACGAGGCGCAGGGGCAGAGACTGGCCGACTTCCCGAATTTGAAGCGCTGGTTCGAAACCGTCGCCGAGCGCCCGGCGACGATCGCGGCCTATGCCAAGGCCAAGCCGATCAACGACGCCCGCACGCCGGTCGACGAGGCGCAGCGCAAGATCCTGTTCGGGCAGACGGCGCGCTGAGCCGGTCCGTTGTCGCTATGTGATCGTCACGACTTGTGATGCCACATTTTGCGACACTCTTGGCCAATGCCGACACACCATCACGACAACCCGGTCCGATATCGACATCGTCGGATCGGGGATCGGCCCCGCGTCCGAGTCGAGGACCAGATCATGAGGAAGGCCATTCTGTCGCTCGCGCTCGGTGCCAGCGCGTTCACCGCAGCCGCCGCGCAGGACATGCCGATGCGTGGCCCGGGTGCTGCGATGATGCGGGCGGACGCCAACGGCGACGGTATCGTCACGCGGGCCGAAGCGCTGGCAGAGGCCGGTGTACGGTTCGATCGGATCGATGCCAATCATGACGGCAAGATCGACCAGGCCGAGCTGACGGCGATCGCGAGCCGCCGCGGACTGCGCGCCGGCCAGCCCCTCGCCCCGGCCGTTCCCACCAAGTGACCGGGCTGTCGGGCGAATTACCGTCCGGCGCTTCCCGCGGCGCACGGTCGTGCTAGAGGCCGAGCCCATGGGGGACATGCCACATCTGCTGCTCGTCGACGACGAGCGTTCGATCCGTGAGCCGCTCGCAGCGTATCTGACCAAGCAGGGCTTTCGCGTCACCCAGTGCGGTGACGCGGAAAGCGCGCGGACGCGGCTGACCGCCTATGCGATCGATCTGGTCATCCTCGACATCATGATGCCGGGCGAGGACGGGCTGTCGCTGTGCCGCCATATCGCGGCGAACAGCGACGTCCCTGTCATCCTGCTGACCGCACGCGCCGAAGAGACCGACCGGATCGTCGGGTTGGAGATGGGCGCCGACGACTATGTCGTGAAGCCGTTTTCGCCGCGTGAACTGGCGACGCGCGTGAAGGTCGTGTTGCGGCGCGCGACCGCGGGCGGCGCGCGCCAGCACGCACCCGAGAGCAGCAGCTATGGCTTTGCGGGTTGGGTATTGAAATCGGGCGAGCGCGCATTGATCGACCGCGAGGGCGTGTCGGTGCCGTTGTCGACGGGCGAGTATAACCTGCTGCTCGCGCTCGTCACGCGGCCGCGCCAAGTGCTGACGCGCGACCAGTTGCTCGACCTGACGCAGGGCCGCGAGGCGGCGGCTTTCGACCGGGCGATCGACAACCAGGTCAGCCGTCTGCGGCGCAAGATCGAGGCGGATGCCAAGAACCCCGAACTGATCAAGACCGTCTGGGGCGGCGGCTACACGCTGGCGGCCGAGGTGACGCGCCTGTGAGCCGACCGTGACGCGCCCCTGGCCGCGCAGCCTGGCCGGGCAGATGGCGCTGCTGATCGCGATCGCGCTGTTCGTCGCGCAGGCGATCAACCTGGGGTTGGCAATGCGGGATCGCGCCGAATTCCGACTGGCGCAGGCGACGCGGCCCGCGGCGACGCGGATCGCCGACGCCCTGGAACGCGAGGTGCGGGACCATCGCCCGCTGACCCCCGATCGCGGTCGGGTGCGACGCGTCGCCGCCAATCCGATCCCGCCGGCGCTGGAGCGCCACCCCGAGGTCGCCAGCGAGATTCGCCGGCAATTGGCCGAACTCGACCTGACCGCAGGGCGGATTGACACCGGCTTCCGCGCGGCATCGACGACCAGGTCAGAACAGAACGACCGATCGGGATCCGCGGCGCGGCGGCGTGGTGGCCGTGACACGGACGTGCTGCTGATCGCGGTGGAACAGTCGGACGGCAGCTGGCTGACGATCACGTCGCCGTGGCCGCGCCCGGGATCGCGACTATTGTGGACGCTGCTGGCGCAGACCGCGATTCTTTACATCATCGTGTTGCTGCCGGTGCTGTGGATCGTGCGACGGCTGTCGCGACCGTTGCGCGATCTGCGCGCGGCGGCAGAGAGTTTCGGCCCCGGCGAGCCGCATGTCCCGCTGTCGCCGCGCGGGCCCGACGATGTCGCCGGGCTGATCGTCGCATTCAACGCGCTGCGGCTGCGCGTCGGGGGGATGCTCGACGAAAAGGACCGGATGCTTGGCGCGATCGGTCACGACCTGCGTACCCCGCTGGCCGCGCTGCGCGTGCGGATCGAATCGGTCGAGGATGAGAGCGACCGCGCGAAGATGGCCGACACGATCGCGGAGATGAACCGCACGCTCGACGATATCCTGTCGCTGGCGCGGCTCGGGAGACCGAGCGAACCGTTGACCGACGTCGACCTGGCGGCGCTGGTCGATGCGGTGGTCGAGGATTTCCGCGACATCGGCCACGCGGTGGCGTTCGTCGAAGCCGACCGCCTGCCGATGCGGCTGCGGCCATCGCTGATCCGCCGCGCGGTGCGCAACCTGATCGAGAATGCGGTGAAATACGGGGTCTCCGCCGAGGTTCGCGTGGAAGCGAGCGCGAAGACGGTGGCGATCGTGGTGGCCGATCAGGGCCCCGGCATTCCCGAGGACCGGATGACCGACGTGTTCGACGCTTTCACCCGGCTGGAGAGCTCGCGCAACCGCGAAACCGGCGGGATCGGCCTGGGCCTGGCGCTCGCGCGCGCGATCGTTCGCGAGGCCGGGGGCAATATCCGGCTCGTGAACCGCGTCGGCGGCGGGTTGGATGCGGTGATCGAGCTGCCGCGCTAGCTTCGCGCCGCGAAGATCGCGGGTTTGAAGATCGAGTTCGCTGAAAACCCGCAAAATGGCCTTACAGCACGGTCGTTTTCGTTGCCGGGGTCAGGCGCCCCTTGCGGTGACACCCCGTGCAGGACTAGAGGTGCAGGCGCATGATCCGCTCCCGGCATGCCGAGAGGATTGCCGTGGCGACGATCAGCACAGACGAAATGGCCACCCGCATCGGGACCGAAACCGTGTCCGACTGGGTCGAGGTGACGCAGGCGATGATCGATGCCTTCGCCGAGGCGACTGGCGATCATCAGTTCATCCATATCGACCCCGAGCGCGCCGCCCAGACGCCGTTCGGCGGCACGATCGCGCATGGCTTCCTCACGCTGTCGCTGATGCCGTTGCTCGCGGCGAAGGTGCCGGATGCGCCAATGATCGAGGGCGTCCGCATGGGCGTCAATTATGGCGGCAATTCGGTGCGATTCCTGACCCCTGTGCGATCCGGATCCAAGGTTCGCGGGCGGTTCAAGCTGTTGCAGTTTCGCGAGAAGAACCCTGGGCAGTGGCTGCAAACCGTGGAGTTCACGGTCGATATCGCAGGATCCGACAAGCCCGCGCTGGTTGCCGAGTGGATCAGCCTCATCGTCACCGACACGTCACCCTCCTGAACATCCCCTCCGAAAGGATTCTTTCATGCGCTCCGCCGTCATCGTCTCCACTGCCCGCACCGCGATCGGCCGCGCCTATCGCGGTGCGTTCAACAATACGCCCTCGCCCACGCTCGCTGCGCATGCGATCCGCGCCGCGGTCGAGCGTGCCGGGATCGAAGGCGGCCAGGTCGACGACGTCGTCATGGGCTGCGCGCTGCAGCAGGGGCATCAATCGACCAACATCGCGCGCACATCGCTGCTGCGCGCCGGGCTGCCCGTGACCGTTGCTGGCATGTCGCTCGACCGCCAGTGCGCCTCGGGCCTGATGGCGATCGCGACCGCCGCCAAGGAGATCGTCATCGACCAGATGGACATCACCATCGGCGGCGGTGTCGAGGGCATCAGCCTGGTCCAGACGCCGCAGATGCGCGTCGCCCCCGACCCCGAGCTGATCAAGATGCACCACGACGTCTATATGCCGATGCTGCAGACCGCCGAGGTCGTCGCCGCGCGGTACGGCATCAGCCGCGACGCGATGGACGCCTATGCGCTTCAGTCGCAGCAGCGCACCGCCGCGGCGCAGGCCGCGGGCTATTACGACGCCGAGATCGTGCCCGTCACCGCGACGATGGCGATCGTCGACAAGGAGACCAAAGAGGTCTCGTACAAGGACGTCACGATCGCCAAGGACGAAGGCAATCGCCCGGAAACGACGCTGGAGGGACTGCAGTCGCTCAAGCCGGTGCTGGGCCCCGACAAGACCGTGACCGCGGGCAATGCCAGCCAGTTGTCGGACGGATCGTCGGCGAGCGTTCTGATGGAGGAGAAGATCGCCTCGCAGCGCGGCCTGCAGCCGCTCGGGCGCTATATCGGCATGGCGGTGGGCGGCACCGAACCTGACGAGATGGGCATCGGCCCGGTCGTCGCGATCCCCAAGCTGCTCAAGCGCTTCGGCCTGAAGATGGACGATATCGGCCTGTGGGAGCTGAACGAGGCGTTCGCGGTGCAGGTGCTGTATTGCCGCGACAAACTCGGCATCCCGGACGAGCTGCTCAACGTCAGCGGTGGCGCGATCTCGATCGGCCATCCGTACGGCATGACCGGCGCCCGCGCGACCGGCCACGCGCTGATCGAGGGCAAGCGCCGCGGCGCGAAGCATGTCGTGGTGACGATGTGCGTCGGTGGCGGCATGGGTGCGGCGGGGCTGTTCGAGGTGCTTTGATCGGTCGGGCGCCCGCAACCAACGCCCGCCCCGCCCGTTCTGCTGCCGACGCAAGCACAGGAGATCGATCATGGCCGACCAGCATACCCCCCAGCAGGTTGCCGACACCTTCCTCGCCAAGCTCAAGGCCAGCCCATTCGTGATGGTCGGGCTGAACAGCGGCGGGCATAGCGAGCCGATGACCGCGCAGCTCGACGACGATCAGCCCAACACGCTGTTCTTCTTCGCGGGCAAGGACAACCGCATCGCGGGCGGCGGTGGCGCCATGGCGCAGTTCGTCGGCAAGGGGCATGACTTCTTCGCCTGCATGGCGGGCACCGTGTCGACCGACAACGACCGCGCGCAGATCGACAAGCTCTGGAACAACCAGGTCGAGGCCTGGTTTCCGGGCGGCAAGGAGGATCCCAATCTGACGCTGCTGCGCTTCGACGTCGACAGCGCCGAGCTGTGGGAAACCGACATTTCGCTGACCGGCCGGGTGAAGATGCTGCTCGGCGGGACGATCACGTCCGGCGAATCGAGCAGCCACGCGACCGTCAACTCGGTCGGCTAGCCCACCTCTCACCCGTCATCCATGCGTACCATCCGTCATGCCAGCGTAGGCTGGCATCTCTTCGTTCGAGCCACTGCGCAGAACCGACAGAGACCCCAGCCTTCGCTGGGGTGACGGATAGGGTACGTCGGCGGTGACGGTTGGCGTACATCGCTAAGCGGCGGGTGAAATACTTTGCTGAGGTGACGGGTGGATATTTCGGGGGTCACGCCTGGGATACTAGCCGTGCGCGGCGATCCACTCCTCGACCACCGGCGCGATCGTGTCGCGCCACTTCGAGCCGTTGAAGATGCCGTAATGCCCGGCACCCTCTGCCATCAGATAGCGCTTCTTGTCGTCGGGCAGGCTCGTCGCCAGCGTCAGCGCGGCGCGGGTCTGACCCAGACCCGAAATATCGTCGCGTTCGCCCTCAACCGCTAATAGCGCAATATCCGTGATCGCGGCCGGATCGATGCGCCGGCCACGATGGAAGAACTCGCCTTTCGGCAGCGCATGGGTCTGGAAGACGACGTCGATCGTCTGCAGGTAGAATTCGGCGGTCATGTCGCAGACCGAGCGATATTCCTCGTAGAACGCCTTGCTGGCCTCCGCGCTTTCGCCGTCACCCGCGACCAGGTGGCGGTACATTTCCCAGTGCGAGATCATGTGATTGCCGAGGTTCATCGACATGAACCCGGCGAGCTGGAGGAAACCGGGATAGACCTTGCGGCCCGCACCGGGGTAATTCGCAGGCACCGTTGCGATGACATTCTGTTCGAACCAGGAATGCGGTCGTTCGGTCGCGAGCGTGTTGACCGCGGTCGGCGCCTCGCGCGTGTCGACCGGGCCGCCCATCAGGGTCAGCGTCTTGGGCCGGCAGGGATTGGCGTCGGCACTCATCAGCGCCGCCGCGGCGTAACAGGGCACCGACGGCTGGCAGACCGCGAGCATGTGCGTGCCACCCTCGCCCACATTCTCGCCGATCGTCTCGAGGAACGCGATCAGATAGTCGATATAATCGTCGAGATCGAACCGGCCGTCGCTGAGCGGCACGCTGCGCGCGTCGCGCCAGTCGGTGATGTAGACGTCCGCGCTCGGCAGCATGCGTTCCACCGTGCCGCGTAGCAGAGTCGCATAATGGCCCGACATCGGCGCAACGATCAGCAGCTTGGGCCCGCCGGTCACGCCCTCGCGCACGAACCGCTTCAGCTGCCCGAACGGACGGCGCAGCACAATCTCCTCGCGCACCGAGACTTCGCGTCCGTCGATCACGACATGGTCGAGTCCGAACGCAGGCTTGCCGCGCGATGCGTTCGCATGCGCGAACACCTCCAAAGCGGACGCCACCACCGTGCCGCCGCCGAGATAGGCAAACGGGTTTGCTGGATTGTTGAGAAGATCGGCGCCGAAACTGGCCATCGCGCTAGCGTTTGACAGGAAGGATCGCTGCAGTTCGTAAGAATCGTAGAGCATTCGGTATCCTGTAGCACGAGATCGCCGCACACGGCGTAACGGATTCGCGCTGCAGTGCAACAGATGGACATAGGGATACCGACATCCAGACCGTTGAGCCCCGCGGGCGGCGCTGCTAGGCCATGGCCATGGCAAAGCCGGATTCCGACGCAAAACCCAGCCGCCGGATCGGCGACCTCTCGATGGTCTGGCGGCATGCCGCCGCCTATCCCCGCCAGATCGGGTTCGCGGGGCTTGCGCTGATCACGACGTCGGCGGCGACGATCGGCATCCCCTACGGCTTCAAGCGCGTGATCGACCGTGGGTTCGGCCCGGGCGCGAGCGGATCGGTCGGCACGTCGTTCCATTACCTGTTAGTGATCGTCGCCGTGCTGGCGCTCGCGACCGCAGTGCGCTTCTATTACGTCTCGTGGCTCGGCGAGCGCGTCGTCGCCGATATCCGCACCACGGTGCAGAGCCATCTGCTCCGCCTGACGCCGCGCTTCTTCGAGGAAAACCGCCCGTCCGAGATCGCGTCGCGGCTGACGTCGGATACCGCGCTGATCGAACAGGTGGTCGGCAGCACGGTGTCGATCGCGCTGCGCAACACCTTCACGGGTATCGGCGGGCTGATCTACCTGTTCGCGATTTCGCCTAAACTTGCCGGGATGCTGATGATCGGCATCCCGCTGATCATCCTGCCGATCGCGGTACTCGGCAAGCGTGTCCGCACCTATTCGCGCACCTCGCAGGACCGCGTTGCCGACGTCGGATCGATCGCCACCGAGACGCTGGGCGCGATGAAGGTGGTGCAGGCGTTCGGGCAGGAAGAACGCGAGGCGATCCGCTTTTCGGATGCCGTGTCGGCGACCTTCGCCGCAGCGCGCGCGCGGATTCTGCTGCGCGCGGTGATGACCGCGATCGTCATCGGCCTCGTGTTCGGGTCGATCACGATGGTGCTGTGGGAAGGCGCGATCGACGTCGCCGCCGGGCGGATCAGCGGCGGTGCGATCGCGGCCTTCGTGCTGACCGGCGGGATCGTTGCGGGCGCGTTCGGCGCGCTGACCGAAGTGTATGGCGACCTGCTGCGCGGTGCCGGTGCGGCCGGCCGGCTTAACGAGCTGCTGCGCGAGACCCCGGAGATCGCCGCGCCCGCACAGCCGGTGGCGCTGCCGCAGCCGCCGATCGGCGCGCTGGCGTTCGAGGATGTCCGCTTCCACTATCCGACTAGGCGTGAGGTGGCGGCGCTCAACGGCTTCTCGCTCGACATCCGACCCGGTGAGACCGTCGCGGTGGTCGGCCCGTCGGGGGCGGGCAAGAGCACGCTGTTCCAGCTCGTCCAGCGGTTCTACGATCCCGACCAGGGCCGCGTGACGCTCGACGGCGTCGACCTGCGCGATGCCGATCCAGCCGAGGTTCGCGGGCGGATCGCGATGGTGCCGCAGGAAACCGTGATCTTCGGCGCGTCGGCGCGGGACAATCTCCGCTATGGCGACTGGACCGCGAGCGACGACCAATTGTGGGCCGCAGCGGAAGCCGCCAACGCCGCGGAATTCCTGCGCAAGCTGCCCGAGGGGCTCGACACCTTCCTTGGCGAGGGTGGCGCGCGGCTGTCGGGGGGCCAGCGCCAGCGCGTGACGATCGCACGCGCGCTGCTGCGCGATGCCCCGATCCTGCTGCTCGACGAAGCGACCAGCGCGCTCGACGCCGAGAGCGAGCGGCTGGTGCAGGAAGCGCTCGAACGGCTGATGGCGAACCGCACGACGCTGGTCATCGCGCACCGGCTGGCGACGGTGCGCGCGGCGGAGCGGATCATCGTGATGGACGAGGGCCGGATCGTCGAACAGGGCAGCCATGGCAGCCTGATGACCAACAGCGGGCTGTACGCGCGGTTGGCGAGCCTGCAGTTCAACGAGGCCGCGTAAAACCTATTCGGCGAGCGCGAACACCGTCATCGCCGCCGCCGCACTGGCGAGCAGACCGGTTGCCCCGGCCACCGCGGCAGCGCGTCGGCGCACGGCGCCGCGAAACGCACCGAGGCGCTCGACATCGAGATGGTAGCGGCCCTGTCCATCATCGACGATCGCGCCATAGCCGCGCAAGCGGCGGAAGGTCGCGGACTCGGCGGGCACATAGGAGATCGCGGTCGCCGGGCTGGTCGCGCCGGCTGCGACGAAATCGTTGACGATCCGCCGCCGTCGCGCGCCGATAAGCATTCCCTGCATCTTCCCCCCCGGATGTCCGTCATCCCAGCGATGATCGGGATGACGGAGGCTTAGTCGAACGCGTTTGCCGAAATCCTAACGCCGCTTGCCCTGATGGCGGATATTGGTCGGACGGCCGCGGTGCTTGATGACGCGCGTCGGCTTGCGCGCGTCGCGCGTGGTTGGCGCGGCGCGCTTGCCCTCGGGCATTTCGAAGCGTAGCGCGCCCGAGACCGGGTTCGCCTCGGCCAGCTTGAGTTCCAGCCGCTGGCCTTGCGCGAACACCTCACCGCTGTTCTCGCCGGTCAGCGTGCGGGCGCCTTCGTCGAAGCGGAAATAGTCGTTGCCGAGATCGCGCACCGGCATCAGCCCGTCGCCGCCAATCCCCTCGACGGTCGCGAAGAAGCCGAAATTGGTGACGCCGGTGATGCGGACGTCCATGATCTGGCCGACGCGCTCGGCGAGGAACGCTGCGACATAGCGATCGGTGGTGTCGCGCTCCGCCTCCATCGCGCGGCGTTCGAGGCGGCTGATGATTTCGCCGACCGATTCCATGTTCGCGGCATCGTCGGCCGGCAAAGCGCCCGGCCCGAGCGCATAGGCGCCAACCAGAGCGCGGTGAACGAGCAGATCGGCGTAGCGACGGATCGGCGAGGTGAAATGCGCGTAGCTGCCGAGGCTCAGCCCGAAATGGCCGTGGTTGGCGGGCGCGTAATAGGCCTGGGTCTGGGTGCGGAGGATCTGCTCCATCACCTGCGGACGGAAATCTGCGTCACCGATCCGTTCGATGACGTGGTTGAACGTTGCCGGGCGCACGACCTGACCGAGCGCGAACGGCACCTCGAACGTTTCCAGATACTCCTTCAGCGCGGCGAGCTTCTCGCGGCTGGGGGGTTCGTGGACGCGGTACATCACCGGCGCCTTCTTCGCCTCCAGCGCCTTGGCGCCAGCGACGTTGGCGGCGATCATGTAATCCTCGATCAGTCGGTGCGCGTCGAGCCGCTCGCGCGGCGCGACCGACATGATGCGGCCGGTCTCGTCGAGCACGACCCGGCGTTCGGGGAGGTCGAGATCGAGCGGCGCGCGCGCATCCCGGGCCTTGGCCAGCGCGTGCCAGCAGGACCAGAGGGGGGTGAGGACCGTCTCGGCCAGATCATCGGCGGCAGTTCCCGCCCTGCCCCCTTCGTCATCCCAGCGAAGGCTGGGATCTCGTGCGGCAAGGTCGCCCTCCGTGACGGGAGACCCCAGCCTTCGCTGGGGTGACGAGCTTTTGTCGATCGCGGCCTGCGCGTCCTCGTACGACAGGTTCGCGACCAGCCGGACCACCGCGCGGGTGAAGCGCCAGGATTTCAGCGTGCCGTCCTTGCCGATCCGCAGGTGGCAGGCGAGCGCGGCGCGGTCCTCGTTCTCCTTCAGCGAACAGATGTCCGCCGACAGGATCTCCGGCAGCATCGGGACGACGCGGTCGGGGAAATAGACCGAATTGCCGCGCTTGCGCGCCTCGCGGTCGATCTCGGACTTGGGCCGGACGTAGAAGCTGACGTCGGCGATCGCGACGATCGCCTTCCAACCGCCGGGGTTGGCCGGATCGTCGTCGGCTTCGGCCCAGACCGCGTCGTCATGGTCGCGCGCGTCCTCGGGGTCGATCGCGACAATCGACAAGTGGCGCAGGTCCTCGCGACCATCGCCAAGCGGCTGTTCGGCCACTCGGGTCGCCTCGTCGAGCGCCTCTTGCGAAAAGACGTCGGGGATGCCGAGCTTGTGAATCGCGATCAGCGAGAAGCTGCGCGCGGCGAACGGGTCGCCGAGCCGCGAGACGACGCGCGCGGATATCCGCGGCGGTTTGCCAGCGAGTTCGGCGAGCACCAAGTCACCCGGCGCCGCCTGCCCTGCATCCGCGACCGCGAACTCGCGGCGTTCGCGCTTGTCGACGCCGGTCAGCCACATACGCCCGGCCTCTTCGCGGAGCACGCCGAGCACCTGTTCGGAGGCTGGCGCCAGCACCTTCATCGGCTGCGCGATCCACCCGTTCCCCGCCTCTTCGGTGCGCGCGAGGATGCGTTCGCCGACGCCCAATGCGCCACGCTTGCGTTCGCGGACCCGCAGCCGCGGCGGCGGCACGCCTTCGGCTTCCCAGCGCTCGGGTACCGCCCAGACATTGCCGCCGTCGTCGACGTCAACGATCCGCAGCACGGTGACCTTGGGCACACCGCCCATCTTGTGGAACGCGCGACCCGGTGCCGAATCGATCAGCCCCTCGTCCGCCATGTCCTTGAGCAGCGCCTTCAGGCCGATCTTCTCCTGCGCGCTGAGCCCGAAGCTCTTGGCGATCTCGCGCTTGCCCGCGGGAACGTCGGAGGTGGCGATGAAGTCGAGGATCTGTTCGCGGGTCGGAAGCCCGGCTTTGGGTTTGTGCATCGCTTGCAGATAGGGGGTCGCGCGCGCTTCGCCAAATCGCCGCAGGGCAATATCGCTGTCGGTACAGGCGGCAGCGATGTGCGCGACGGACCCGGAGCTCGATCTGCGCGCTTGCATGCGCCGCGATTCGGCATAGTCTGACGGCACGAGACCCCAGGAGAGAGCCATGACTCCGTACCCGACGCTCGAAGCCGATCCCGAAGACAAGAACCTCGTGATCCTGCAGAGCCTGATCTGCCTGCTGCGCGAAAAGAACATCCTGTCGCGCGCCGACATCGAGGACCTGTGCGCGACCGTTCAGGCCCGCGCCGCCGATCATGCACATGACAAGCTGCCCTGCGCGGCCAGCAGCGCCAAGGCGGCAGCGAACGAAATCGCGCAGATCGGCGACTATGTCGGGCACAAATATGGCGGAAAGCACCGCCGGGCGAATTGAGCGGGCGTCACTGATCCTTCCCCGGCGCAGGCCGGGGCCCAGTTGGGGGACGGCAGTAACGAGAAGACGCGCCCTGTTACATCGGCCTTCCCAACTGGGCCCCGGCCTGCGCCGGGGAACAGGAGCTCAGTAGGACCGCCCGATCAGTACCCGTTCCACCGCCGGTTCGCCGGTGAAGATGCACGGACCGTGATCGGCGCCGGTCTGCCCCAGCGGCGCGTTGCGGATCGTCAGCTTCAGCGCCTTGAGCCGCTCGACAACCTTGTCGAGCGCGGCGCCGGTCGGCTTCGACCAGCGGACGTCGACCCAGCCGGGATTCTTCACGCTGTCGGCGAAATGCGTCTCCAGCTCGGCAAAATCGCTGACCGGCACGATGTTCGCCTTCAGCCGGTCCATCGACTCGACGTGCAGCCCGGTCTGGATCTCGGCGAGCATGCCCGACACCGCGTCGACGAGCGCGTCGCGCGGCATCACCGCGCTGTCGAGCTTGCCGTCCTCGCGGTAGAGGCGGTCGCGGCGAATGACCGAGACGTTGCCGCCGGCGACATCGCGCCCGCCGACCTCAATGACGATCGGTGCGCCCTTTTTGACCCAACCCCAGCGCTTGGTCGCGGCCTTGGCGGGCTTAAGGTCGAGCAGCGCGCGGACGGGCTCGCCGAGTGCGACCTGCTTGGCGAGATCGGCCTGAAGCGCCTTGCAATAGTCGATGATCGCGGCGTCGTCGGGATTGTCGCGCAGCATCGGCACGATGACGACCTGCCACGGCGCGATCATCGGCGGCACGCGAAGGCCGTCATCGTCGCCGTGGACCATGATGACGCCGCCGATCATCCGCGTCGACACGCCCCAGCTTGTGGTGTTGGCGAGCTCGAACTCGCCGGCCGCGTTCTGGAAGCGGATGTTCTGCGCCGAGGCGAAATTGGTGCCGAGGAAGTGCGAGGTGCCGGCCTGGAGCGCCTTGCCGTCCTGCATCATCGCCTCGATCGAATAGGTCGAAACGGCACCGGGGAAACGCTCGTTCTCCGGCTTCTCGCCAGCGACGACGTGCAGGCCAAGGCAGGTTTCGGCGAAGTCCCGGTAGACTTCGAGCATCTTGATTGTCTCGTCGCGCGCCTCGTCGGCGGTGGCGTGCGCGGTATGGCCTTCCTGCCAGAGGAACTCGCTGGTGCGCAGGAACATGCGGGTGCGCATCTCCCAGCGGACGACGTTGGCCCATTGGTTGATGAGCACGGGAAGGTCGCGCCACGACTGGACCCAGCGGGCGAAGGCGGCGCCGATGACCATTTCCGAGGTGGGCCGCACGACGAGCGGTTCTTCGAGCTTGGCCTCGGGGTCGGGGACGAGGCGGCCATAGCCGTCGGCCTTCAGCCGGTGGTGGGTGACCACCGCCATTTCCTTGGCGAAGCCGTCGACATGCTCCGCCTCTTTCTCGAAATAGGAGAGCGGGATGAAGAGCGGGAAATAGCAGTTTTCGTGGCCGGTCGCCTTGATCCGGTCGTCGAGCAGCCGCTGGATGCGCTCCCAGATGCCATAGCCCCAGGGGCGGATGACCATGCAGCCGCGGACGCCGGATTCCTCGGCGAGGTCGGCTTCCGAAATGACGGCCTGGTACCAGGCGGAGAAATCCGCCTCGCGGGTGACGGTGAGTGCGCGCTTGATCATGGGTGGCCTGTATCCGTCCGTAACCCTTTCGTCACCCCGGCCTTGAGCCGGGGTCCCGCTTCTCGGTCGTCGCATAAGAAGCGGGACCCCGGGTCGAGCCCGGGTGACGGCGTTGGTTACTCCGCCGCCTGCGCCAGCGGGGCGGGATCCTTCCACACCAGTACCGGTTTCCGGGCCGCGAGCGTCTCGTCGAGGCGCGACCTTGGCGCGAAGTGGGGGGCGGTCTTGAGGGCCGGGTCGCCGGCCTTGGCGCGGTCTGCGACCGAGCGGAGGGCAGCGATGAACTGATCGAGCGCCGCCTTCGATTCGGTTTCCGTCGGTTCGACCAGCATCGCGCCTTGGACGACGAGCGGGAAGTACATCGTCATCGGGTGATAGCCCTCGTCGATCAGCCCCTTGGCGATGTCGATCGTCGAGAAACCGTCCGCCAGCCCCGCGTCCGAAAACAACGCTTCGTGCATGCACGGACCCGACGGGCCGAACGGGGCGTCGAGCGTCGAGTCGAGCGAGCGCAGGATGTAGTTGGCGTTGAGCACCGCATCCTCGGCGACCTGGCGCAGACCGTCGGCGCCGTGGCTGAGGATGTAGGTCAAGGCTCGCGTAAACATGCCCATCTGGCCGTGGAACGCGACCATGCGGCCGAAACTGCCGGCATGGTGTTCGCCCGCGGTTTCTTCCTCGATCAGCGCGAAATGGTCGCCCTGCTTCTCGACGAAGGGGAGCGGCGCGAAGGGCGTGAGCGCGGCGGAGAACACCACCGGGCCCGAGCCGGGACCGCCGCCGCCATGCGGGGTCGAGAAGGTCTTGTGCAGGTTGATGTGCATCGCGTCGATGCCGAGATCGCCGGGGCGGACGCGTCCGACGATCGCGTTGAAGTTGGCGCCGTCGCAATAGACGAACCCGCCCGCCGCATGCACCGCGTCCGAAATCTCGCGCATGTCGCGCTCGAAGAGCCCGCAGGTGTTGGGGTTGGTGATCATCACCCCGGCGACGTCGGGGCCGAGGCGCGCCTTGAGCGCGGCGGTGTCGACGCGGCCCTCGGCGGTCGCGGGGATGTCCTCGACGCTGTAGCCGGCGAACGCCGCGGTGGCGGGGTTGGTGCCGTGCGCCGATTCGGGGACGAGGATGACTTTCCGCGCGCCCTCGCCCTTGGCTTCGAGTGCGGCACGGATCGCGAGGATGCCGCAGAGTTCGCCGTGCGCGCCGGCCTTGGGGCTCATCGCGACGCTGGTCATGCCGGTGAGCGTGACCAGCCAGTGGGCGAGCTGGTGGATCACCTCGAGCGCGCCCTGCACGGTGTCGACCGGCTGGAGCGGGTGGACGTCGGAGAAGCCGGGGAGCCGCGCCATCTTCTCGTTGAGGCGCGGATTGTGCTTCATCGTGCACGAGCCGAGCGGGAAGAAGCCGAGGTCGATGCCGTAATTCTGGCGCGACAGGCGAGTGTAGTGGCGGACGGTTTCGGGCTCCGACAGGCCGGGGAGGCCGATGGGGGCGTTGCGGGTCAGCGACCCCAGCTTGTTCCCCGGCGAAGGCCGGGGTCCAGTTGGAGAGGTGGTCGTAACAGAGGAGTGCGCTTCGTTACCGGCGTCTCCCAACTGGGCCCCGGCCTTCGCCGGGGAACCGAAGGTGTCGAAGTCGACGCCCGTCGTGTGCGTGTCGCCGATCTCGAAGATCAGCGCTTCCTCCAGCATCAGGGCCTTGTTGCCGGTGACGCTGGCGGGGACGCCGCCGGTGTTCGCCTCGGGCGTGGTCGGGCGCCAGCCGCTCTGGTTGATGCTCATGCCAGGATCTCCTCGAGTGCGGCGGCAAGTGTCTCGACGTCCTCCGCGCTGGTGGTTTCGGTCACCGCGACGACGAGGCCGTTCGCGAGCGCATCGATCTGCGGGTACAGCCGGCCGAGCGAGACGCCGGCGAGGATGCCGCGATCGGCAAGCGTGCGGACGACAGGACGTGCCTCGGTCGGCAGCTTCAGCGTGAATTCGTTGAAGAAGCCGTCGTTGACGAGCTCGACGCCGGGGATGCGGCTGAGCCGTTCCGCAGCGGCAACGGCGCCGCTGTGGTTGATCTCAGCCAGCTGGCGAAGACCCGCTTCGCCGAGCAGCGTCATGTGGATCGAGAAGGCGAGCGCGCAGAGCCCGGAGTTGGTGCAGATGTTGCTCGTCGCCTTTTCGCGGCGGATATGCTGCTCACGCGTCGACAGCGTCAGCACGAAGCCGCGGCGGCCGTCTGCATCGACGGTCTCGCCGCAAAGCCGGCCGGGCATCTGGCGGACGTATTTTTCCTTGCAGCCGAACAGGCCGACATAGGGTCCGCCGAACTGGAGGCCGACGCCGAGCGACTGGCCTTCGCCGACGACGATGTCGGCGTCCATCTCGCCGGGCGACATGATCGCGCCCAAGGCGACGGGCTCGGTGACGACCGCGATCAGCAGCGCCTTCTTGGCGTGGCAGGCATCGGCGAGCGGGCGGAGGTCGGCGATACGGCCGAGGATGTCGGGATATTGGACGACGACGCACGAGGTGGTGTCGTCGATCGCCGCGATCAGCGCGTCGATGTCGGTCTCCGCGGTCAGCGTGGGCTCGGAGGTTTCCAGCAGGTCGCCGGTGAACTTCGCCATCGTCTTCGCGACCGAGACGTAATGCGGGTGGAGCCCGCCGGACAGGATTGCCCTGCCCCGCTTGGTGACGCGGCGCGCCATGCCGATCGCTTCCCAGCAGGCGGTCGAGCCGTCGTACATCGAGGCGTTGGCGACGTCGGTGCCGAGCAGCCGTGCGACCTGCGTCTGGAACTCGAACAGCATCTGCAGCGTGCCCTGCGCGATTTCCGGCTGATAGGGCGTGTAGGCGGTGAGGAACTCGCCGCGCTGGATCAGATGGTCGACCGAAGCCGGGACGTGATGCTTGTACGCACCGCAGCCGAGGAAGAACGGGCCGTCGCTGGCCGCGATGTTCTTCCGGGACAGCGCGGTCATGTGGCGCTCGACCGCCATTTCCGACGCGTGCATCGGGAGGTCACGGATCGGGCCGTCGAGACGCGCGGCCTCGGGCACGTCGACGAACAGGTCGTCGACCGAGGGGGCGCCGATGACGGCGAGCATCGCAGTGCGGTCGGATTGGGTCAGGGGCAGGTAGCGCATTCGATATCCTTCTCCCCTCCCTTTCAGGGAGGGGTCGGGGGTGGGTAGCGTCCTGGTGGTACGGAAAGCATGCGCGAGACGGATGTCGTTTCGCGATCACTCTACCCACCCCCAGCCCCTCCCTAAAAGGGAGGGGAGCAGTCAGGTCAGAGGCCTTCGACGAACGTCGCGTAGGCGGCTTCGTCCATCAGGCTGTCGAGCTCGCTGGGGTCGCTGAGCGTCAGCTTGAAGAACCAGCCTTCGGTCTCGGGCGCGGAGTTGACCAGGCTCGAATCGTCGGCGAGCGCGGCGTTGCCTTCGGTGACGGTGCCCGACACCGGCGCATAGACGTCGGAGGCGGCCTTGACCGACTCGACGACCGCGGCGTCGGCGCCCTTGGTCAGCTGCTTGCCGGCCTCGGGCACGTCGACGAACACGACGTCGCCGAGCTGGCCCTGCGCATAGTCGGAGATGCCGACCGTGCCGACGTCACCGGTGACATCGACCCATTCGTGATCTTTGGTGAAGAAACGGCTCATATCATTTGCTCCGGACGTAACGGTGAGGAACGAAAGGCATCGCGGCAACGGTGGCGGTGTGGACCTTGCCGCGCTGCGCGATCTCGATGCGGGTGCCGGGCGCGGACAGCGCCAGCGGGACGTAGGCCATCGCGATCGGCTTGCCGAGCGTCGGCGCGAAGCCGCCGCTGGTCAGGCGGCCGATCACCGCGCCGCTATGATCGATCACATCGGCGCCTTCGCGGGCGGGCTGGCGGCCCTCGACGATCAGGCCGACGCGCTTGGTGGCGGGGCCGTGCTCGCGTTCGGTGAGGATACGCTCGGCCCCGGCGAAGTCGGCGGCCTCGCGGCGGCGCTTGGACAGCGCGAAGCCGAGATCGGCCATCACCGGCGTGATCTCGGGGTCGAGATCGTGGCCATAGAGCGGCAGGCCGGCCTCGAGGCGGAGCGAGTCGCGCGCGCCGAGGCCGATCGGCTTGACCTCGGGCTCGGCGGCGAGCGCGTCGGCGAAGGCTGCGACCTGATCCGCGGGGACCGAGATTTCGAAGCCGTCCTCGCCGGTGTAGCCCGAGCGGCTGATCCACAGGGGCACCGAGCCCCAGGCGAACGCGCCGGCGGTCATGAAGATCAGCGCCTCGACGCCGGGAACGAGTCGGGTGAGCGCGTCGACCGCCTTGGGGCCCTGAAGTGCGATCAGCGCCTGGTCTTCGAGCAGGTTGATCGTGACGTGGTCCGAGACCTGGTCGAGCAGATAGGCGATGTCGTCGTACTTGGTGGCGCCGTTGACGACGACGTAGAAGCTGCCGGTCGCGGCCTCTCCGCTCGCGCGCAGCGGATCGTAGCCGGCGGGCTCGGCGTCTTCGGCCGCGAACGGATTGGCGTCGGGCAGGCGCGTCGCCATCAGATCGTCGAGGATGCCGCCGTCTTCGGCGAGCAGCAGCGAGTAGCGCATCTTGCCCTCGGCAAGCCCGGCGATGTCGCCCGGCAGCACGGTTTCGAGCGCGGCGGCGACGTCGCCGCCGGTGAAGACGAGCTGGCCCATATGGCTGACGTCGAACAGGCCGGCGCTGTCGCGCGTCCAGGCGTGCTCGGCCATGATGCCGTCATACTGGATCGGCATCAGATAGCCGGCGAACTCGACCATGCGAGCGCCGCGGGCGCGGTGCCAGGCGTCGAGCGGCAGCGCCTGCGGCTCGGGCGCGACATAGTCGTCGGCGTGATCGATGATGGTGGCGAAATCGGTCATGCTCGGGGCTTCCGTCGAAAAGGGACACGGGCCACCCTTGGCGACCGATGCATACCCCCTCTGTCACGGAACCTGAGAGCTTTGACCGGGCCCCTTTACGGATGCGTCCGGCTTACACCTTCGGTGGCAGCCCCCGAGGGAGCGGCGCTTTCCAGAGTATCGATGAGCCCCGCGCGGTCCTCGGTGCCTGAGAGATTCCGGGGTGGTTGCTCCTTCGGCGGCTCGCCGGCCCTGAAAGGACCGGGTCACGCTCTCCCGCGCGGCGCCATGCCGGTTGCCCGGCATCGACCGCCAATCTCTGGCGTCACGCCGTGATCAAGTCAACGTGACCTTTGGTCCGTACCCGAAATACCTGTCGTCATCCCGGGCTTGTCCCGGGATCCGGGGTTACGGAGCGCCGCGCGTGAGGCCCCGGATGCCAGGACGAGCCCGGCATGACGTAGATGGTTGCAGCGGAGGGACGGTTACCGCGTGGCGTTGTACTTCAGCTGGTCGTCGGTCAGCTGGAACCCGACCAGCGCCTCGAAGCTCGCGCGCAGCACCGCCTGGCGGACGTCGGGCTGGCTGAGCGGGTCGACCGCGGCGTCCTGGTCGCCGGCCTTGCGCTTGCGGGTCAGCTTGGCGCGGACTTCGTCCGACAGCGTGGCGGCCGAGCGTGCGACCGTCGAAGAGGCCTGGCCGTGCGCCTCGGCGACCGCCTGGCCCGCGTCGAAGTGCAGCGCGACGCGGCCGATCCGCTTGGCGACGACCGCGCTGCCGCCGCGGACGACGGTGATGAAATAGGGCAGTTGCACGTCGCGCGGGCCATCGGTGCGCGTGCGGCGGGCGCGGACGTCGAAGGTGATGGTGGTGACGATCTGGTCGGTCGCGTCGGCGCAGGTCGAGCGGACATTGGTCATCAGCGCGGCGAGATCGATCGCCCCCTGCGTGCGGCCGGTGCCTTCGAACAGGGTCACGTCGCCGGTGGCGGCGGGGACCGCGACCGACGGGCAGGCCGAGCGGATCGCGGTGATCCCGCCGGTGGCGTCGATCTCGCCCTTGCCGGCGCATCCGCCGAGCACGAGCAGACAGGCGGAGGCGGCTAGGATGGGGGCTTTCACGGGAACGCGTACCTTCTCGAACGAGCGTGAAGGACCGCCGCAACGCCGCGTCCCTCGATCGGGCGACACCATAACCGGCTTTCGTAGGACCAAGCAATCGCGTAGAGCACGCGACATCATGATCGCATCGCCCAAGCCGCCGCTCGACCTGCTGATCGCCGCCCCGCGCGGCTTCTGCGCCGGGGTCGACCGCGCGATCCGCATCGTCGAACTGGCGATCGAGAAACACGGCGCGCCGGTCTATGTCCGCCACGAGATCGTCCACAACAAGTTCGTCGTCGATACGCTGAAGGCGCAGGGCGCGGTGTTCGTCGAGGATCTGAGCGACGTGCCCGACGGCGCGCCGGTGGTGTTCTCGGCGCACGGCGTGCCCAAGTCGGTACCGGCGGAGGCGGAAGGCCGCGGGCTCGACTATCTCGACGCGACCTGCCCGCTGGTGTCGAAGGTCCACCGTCAGGCCGAGCGGCTGGTATCGGCGGGGCGGCATATCGTGTTCATCGGCCATGCCGGGCATCCCGAGGTGATCGGCACGTTCGGGCAGGTGCCGGCGGGCACGATGTCGCTGGTCGAGACGGTCGCGGACGCGGAGGCCTTTACCCCGCCCGACCCGACCAACATGGCATTCCTGACGCAGACCACGCTGTCGGTGGACGACACCGCCGCGGTCGTCGCGGTGCTGCAGCGCCGCTTCCCGATGATGCAGCCGCCGCGCGGCGAGGACATCTGCTACGCGACGTCGAACCGGCAGGCCGCGGTCAAGGCGATCGCGCAGGAATGCGATGCGATGCTGGTGATCGGCGCGCCGAATTCGTCCAACTCGGTGCGGCTGGTCGAGGTCGCCGAGCGCGAGGGCGTGCGCGCGATGCTGATCCAGCGCGCCGACGTGCTCGACTGGGGTTTTCTCGACGGCGTCGCGACGCTGGGGATCACCGCAGGGGCGTCGGCCCCCGAATTGCTGGTCCGCGAACTGGTCGCGCGCCTGTCGGAGCGGTTCACGGTCACCGAACGCGAGATCGAGACGACGCGCGAGACGATCACCTTCAAGCTGCCGCGCGGCCTCGACGCGGCCGCCTGAGTGGCGGTCTATACGACGGTATCGGCGGAGGCGCTGGGCGCGTTCCTGCGTGGGTTCGATCACGGCGAACTGGTATCGCTGAAGGGAATCGCCGAGGGGGTCGAGAACAGCAATTATCTGGTCGACACCACGACGGGGCGGTTCATCCTGACCTTGTACGAAAAGCGCGTGTCGGCGGATGACCTGCCCTTCTTCATGGGCGTGCTCGACCATCTGGCGGCCGACGGTAACCCGGTGCCGCGTGCGCTGCCCGATCGTGACGGCGTGCTGATCCACGAGCTGTGCGGACGCCCGGCGTGCCTGATCGAGTTCCTGCCCGGCGTGTCGGTGTCGCATCCGACGCCGGCACAGGCCCGCGCGGCAGGTCAGGCGATGGGCGCGATGCATGAGAGCTTGGCGGGGGTGGCGCTGGAGCGGCCGAATGCGTTGGGACCGGAGGGTTGGCGTGCGCTGCTGACGCGGTGCGGGCGCGATCTCGACGCGATCGAACCGGGGTTGTTCGAGAAGGTTACGCACGCGGCCGACGCGGTCGTCGCGCGCTGGCCGAACGCCCTGCCCCGCGCGATAATCCATGCCGACCTGTTTCCCGACAATGTGCTGATGCTTGGCGACCGGGTGTCCGGGCTGATCGACTTCTACTTCGCCTGCACCGACATCCGCGCCTACGACCTCGCGATCATGCACAGCGCGTGGGCGTTCGGTTCGCGTGGCGAAGGCTATGACGCCGATGTCGGCGGCGCGCTGATCGCCGGCTATGCCGACCGCTTCCCGCTGTCCGACGCGGAGCGCGCGGCGTTGCCGATCCTGGCGCAGGGGGCGTGCCTGCGCTTCCTGGCGACGCGGGCGTGGGACTGGCTCAACACCCCGGCGGATGCGCTGGTGACGCGGAAGGATCCGCTGGCCTATTGGCGGCGGTTCGAAGCGTATCGACAAGGATTGTTCGCGTGACCGATGAACCCGCCACCAAGGTGGAAATCTATACCGACGGCGCCTGCAAGGGCAATCCGGGACCCGGCGGCTGGGGCGCGGTGATCCGGATGGGCGCGCACGAGAAGGAATTGTCGGGCGGCGAGGCGCAGACGACCAACAACCGCATGGAGATGACTGCGGCGATCGAGGCACTGAACGCGCTGACGCGGCCATGCATCGTCACGCTGTTCACCGACAGCAAGTACGTGATGGATGGCCTGACCAAGTGGGTGAAGGGCTGGCAGCGCAACGGCTGGAAGACCGCGGACAAGAAGCCGGTGAAGAACGCCGAACTCTGGCACGCGCTGCTGGCGGCGGTCGCGCGGCACCGGATCGAGTGGCAATGGGTCAAGGGCCATGCCGGCCACCCGGAGAACGAACGGGCAGACCGGCTGGCGAGCGATGCCGCGGTGATGGCGGGGCGAAAATAGCCGCCCGCCAAGGGTGAGGCAAGAAGAGGTTACGCGTCCTCGATCGGCGCGCCCGGCCCGTTCTTGAGAAGCGATTCGATTGCGTTGCGGGCGCCCGCCTTGCTCGAATAGCCTTCGGTCCAGAACATCAACTCGTTGTTGTATTTGAACTTGGCGACATATTCGCCGCTCTTGTTCTGCTCGATCACGAACTTGTGTGCCATGTCGCATCCCCCGGTGAGAGATGCGGAGGCTAACCTAGAAGCGCGCCGCTGAATAGCGGTCCAGGTCGACCCCCCCGATCGCCGGATCGGGTGCCACGCCGAGCAGCAGGGCAGCCGCGATCATGGCGCCTGCGGGCGCGGTCTGGATACCGAAACCGCCCTGCCCCGCGCACCAGAAGAACCCGGGCACGACCGGGTCGAAGCCGTACACCGGCAGCCGGTCGAGCGCGAAGGTGCGCAGGCCCGCCCAACGGCGCTCGACCGCCGCCACGCGCCAGTCGACGACGCCTTCGAACCGGTCGATCGCGATCGCGACGTCGAGCTCCTCTGGTGCCGCATCGCACGGATCGGTCGCGGTTTCGTCGTGCGGGCTAAGCCAGACCCGCCCGCCGGCCTCGGGCTTGAAATAGAAATTGCCGGAAAGATCGGCGACATGCGGCATCGTCGGCGGCGAGCCGGGGTCGGTGCGCAGCTGCGCCATCGTCCGGCGATAGGCGGTGAAGCCGAGCGGCCGGACGCCGGCACGCGCCGCGACGACGTCCGCCCAGGCGCCCGCGGCATCGACGAGGATGCGCGTATGGACCGTCCCCGCGCTCGTCTCGATCGTCCAGACGTCGCCCGATCGCGACGCGACGCGCAGCGCGGCATCGGTGACGATCCGGGCGCCCGCATGCCGGGCGCGCGCGATCTCGGCCGCGTGCAATTCGGCGACGTCGATATACGCGCAACTGGGCTCCATCACGCCGATCGTCCATGCATCGCGCAGGCCGGGCACGTGGTCGGCGGGATCGACGCGCGCCAACGCCACGCCGGTCCCCGCGAATTCGCGCAGGAAGGCGTCGGCCTTGGCGGCGTCGTCCGCGCGCCCGATATGCAGCGACCCCAGCGGCGACAGATACTGGCGCAGCAACGGGCCGGATGCGCTCGTCAGCGGCTGGATCCCGGGACCGCCATAGGTCTCCGACCAGAACGCCGCCGACCGGCCGGTCGAATGATAGCCCGGCACCGTTTCGCTCTCGAGCAGAACGACGCTGGCGCGGGTCCCGATCGCTGCCGCAAGGCTCGCGCCGGCCATGCCCGCGCCGACGATCGCGATGTCATGGATCATCGCGTGCTATGGGCGTCGAGGAACGCGTCGATCGCCGCGAACGCGCGCTTTCGCACGCGGTCGGCCTCACGCAGCACCTCGTGCGCCGAATCGCGTCCGAATCGAACCACCTGTGCGTTGGGCAAGCGTGCCGCGAGCCGCAGCGTGGCATGCGGATCGACCAGCTTGTCCGCCTCGGCGACGATCAACAGCACCGGCGTCGCGATCGTCTCGACGCGCGGATCGCGGGCCAGCGCGCGCGCGGCGGTGAACGCTTCGGCCAGCCACGCCCAGCTCGGCGGGCCGAGCTTCAGTTCGGGATGGCGCGCATGCCACCAGAGTTCGTCCGCATAGCGCGCGGCGTCATGCGTCAGCAGCGATTCGCGCGAGGCCACGGTGCCGGGGCGTTCGTTGCTGCGCCACGCCGCACGCGCGGGATTGCCCCGCCGCGCCATGAACCGCGCCACCGTGCCGCCGAAGCGTGCGCCCAGCGGTGCGCGCAGCCCGATCATCGGCGCGACCAGCACCGCTGCATCAGGCGCGATCGTACGATTCGCGAGCGCGCGCATCACCATCATCCCGCCCATCGAATGGCCGAGTATCGCGGTAGGGCCCGGCGCTTCCGCCACCCACGCCGCCCAGAACGCGGCCAGATCGGCATCGAACACGCCGAAATCGCTGGCATGTCCGACGTTCGCATCCTCCGACAACCGACCTGATCCGCCCTGCCCGCGCCAGTCGAACGCGGTCACCGACCACCCCTGCGCGTGTAGGTGCGTCAGGGATTCCAGGTACTTCTCGAAGATGTCGCCGCGTCCGGTCTGGAACAGCAACCGCCCGCGCGGATGCGGGGCGGGCCAGTCGAACCGCCGCAGCGGCCAGCCGTCGGGTGTGGTCCAGGTCGTGATGCGCGCATCGTCCGGAATCGCCCGACGGACGCGGTCCGCGGCGCTCACGCGCGGGACGGTTACTTTTTCGAAAGCCATGCCCGTTAGGGACTAGCCGATGGGATCGAACATTGCTCTTCCAATTTTGATTTTCGCGCTTGGCGGGGTGCTCGTGTCTGCGGGCATCGAGGACGCACGGACGCGCGAGATCGCCAACTGGAAGAGCGCGGCGATCGCGCTGCTCGCCCCCGCCTGGTGGTTCGCCAGCGGGCTGCAGCCATGGCCCGACATGGCGGCGCAGATCGCGGTCGCGTTGGCGGTGTTTGCGGTGTTCCTAGCGATATTCCATTTCGGGCTGATGGGCGGCGGCGACGTAAAGCTGATCGTCGCGCTATCGTTGTGGCTGCCATTTTCTGCATTCGTCATGATGTTGATGGTGATGTCGATCGCCGGCGGCATAGTCACGATCGTGATGATGATAGAACGCCGGATATCCCGGAACAGTAACGAAATCGAAATACCTTATGGTGTCGCAATTGCTATCGCCGGAATACTGGCGATCCGCGAACCACTCCTTAACCAGTTTACCTAGATACTTGATGTCGGCACAATCAACCGGCGCCCGAAAGGCACGATGAGTCATGGATAGTCGCAAGATCGTTTTGCTGGTGGGCGCGTTGTTCGTCGCCGCCATCACGGCATTCTTTGCCCGAACGCTGATCGCAGGCAGTTCGGCACCGCAGGCCGGCGCCGTCGCCATGGCCCCCGTCGTCGACGGGCCCGAGGTGCTGGTGGCGACGCGTGCGTTGCCGGTCGGTACGATCCTCGACGCCACCGCGCTGAAGTATCAGCCCTGGCCCAAGGAACTGGTGGACAACGCCTATTACCTCAAGGACAAGACCAACCTGCAGTCGCTGCAGGGCACCGTCGTCCGCAGCGAGATCACCGCGGGCCAGCCGGTCACGCAGGGTGCTCTGGTCAAGCCCGGCGACCGCGGCTTCCTCGCTGCAGCACTCGGACCCGGCATGCGCGCCGTCACCGTCCCGGTCTCGGCGCAGGCAGCGGTCGCAGGGTTCGTGTTTCCAGGTGACCGGATCGACCTGGTGCTGACGCAGGCAGTGGCCGGCGGCGGCGACGGCGATCCGCTCAAGGTATCCGAAACGATCATGCGCAACGTCCGCGTGCTCGCCACCGACCAGCGCACCGACAATCTGGTCGGCGAGGATGGCAAGACGGAGGTGCGGACCTTCTCGAACGTCACCGTCGAGGCGACGCCGAAGATGGCGGAGCAGATCGCGGTCGCGCAGACGCTGGGGTCGTTGTCGCTGTCGCTGCGATCGATCGCGGATAATTCGCAGGAACTCGAAGAGGCGATCGCGTCCGGCGCCGTGAAGGTGCCGAACAGCAACGATCCACGGGCCGAAAAGGCAATGATGGTCCAGCTGGCAACCCAGCCTTCGACAGGGAAATCGAGCTATCAGACCGGCGCCGACGTTTCGCGTTATCAGCGCAGCACGGTGCCCGGGAAGCCGCGCTCGGAAATGACCGCAGGCAGCGCGATGGCCGGCATGCCGGCTGCCCAGGCGCAGGGGATCGCGCCCGTCGCGATCGTCGAGGGGCCCAGCGTGCGGGTGGCGCGCGGCAATGCAATCACCGTCGTTCCGGTCGGGGGGAAGAAGTAACATGCGCATCTCGATGACGCCGATCGGCTGGCCGCTGGCCGCCGCCCTGGCCGTGGCCGGCACGGTCCCGAACGTCCCCGCAACCGCGCAGCGGACCTCGGTCGCTGCCGCAAGCGTGGTGGAGATCAACATCGGACGCGGACGGCTGATCACGTTGGCGCGGCCGATGAGCGACCTGTTCGTCGCCGACGATTCGATCGCCGACGTCCAGGTCCGCTCGCCGACACAGCTCTATATCTTCGGCAAGAAGACCGGCGAAACGACGATCTCTGCGACCACCAAGTCGGGCGCGGTTGTTTATGGCAGCACGGTCCGGGTGGGCAACAACCTCGATTCGATCGCGCGGATGCTGAGCCTGGCGATGCCCGAGGCCAACGTCATCGCGACGCCGATGAACGGCCTCGTGCTGTTGACCGGCACGGTCGCCGCTCCCGAAGACGCGGCCGAGGCGGAGCGGCTGGTCCAAGCCTATGTCGGCGACGCCACCAAGGTGCTGTCACGACTGAAGACCGCGACACCATTGCAGGTCAACCTGCAGGTCCGCATCGCGGAGGTCACGCGGAGCTTCGTCAAGAATATCGGCGTGAACATCCAGTCGTTCGACGGTACCGGCGGTTTCAAGTTCGGCCTGGCCCAAGGCCGTGCGCCGAGCACGCAATTCGCTCCGGGCGGCGGCCTGTTCACCGGGTTCAACACCGCAACTACCGGGAGCAGCCTGCTGACCCAAGCGGCAAGCGGCGCAACGGGGGGCATTGCCGGCAAGCTGCTGGGACTCGACCTGCTGGGCGCAATCGACCTCGGCGAACAGACCGGACAGGTCACCACGCTGGCCAACCCGAACCTGACCGCGTTGTCGGGTGAAACCGCCACCTTCCTGGCGGGCGGCGAGATTCCGATCCCGCTCGCGCAGGGCCTCGGCTCGATTTCGGTCGACTACAAGCAATACGGTGTCGGCCTCGCCTATACGCCCACGGTGCTGTCGGACGGCCGCATCTCGCTACGCGTCCGCCCCGAAGTGTCGCAGCTCGATTATTCGAACGCGGTGACGCTGAACGGCACGCGCGTTCCGGGTCTCACCACACGGCGCACCGAGACGACGGTCGAGCTCGGTTCGGGCCAGAGCATGATGATCAGCGGCCTGTTGTCGAACAGCCATAACAACTCGTTCGACAAGACTCCGGGGCTGTCCAACCTGCCGATCATCGGCGCGCTGTTCCGCTCCAACGCGTTCCAGCGCAACGAGACCGAACTGGTCGTGATCGTCACGCCGTATCTGGTCAAGCCGGTCAACAACGCGCGCGACATCGCGCTGCCGACAGACGGCGCGCGGGCGCCGGGCGATATCGAGCGCGTTTTGATGGGAACGCTCAGCGGCCCGTCGAGCGGGCCACGGCCGGTGCCGACGATCACGCCGCCGCGCTACGCCGCGCCGTCGGTGGGCGCCAGCGCGCCCGTCCAGCCCCTGCCGCAGCCCGACACGCGCCGCGACAAGGCCGATGCGCGGGCCGATGCGCGATCGACCAAATCGAACAAGGGCACCGTGCCCGCCCCCGGCTTCTCGAATTGAGCCCGCGCGTTCAACCCAAGGATCCCTTCGCGATGATCACCAAGACCATCATCCTCGCCTCGCTCGCGCCCGCGCTTCTGCTCGGTGCCTGCACGGGTACGCAGAACCACGGACTCGAATCGGTTCATCAGCCGGTCGTCGACCGCAGCGACTATGCCTTCGACGTCGCGACGTCGGGCAATGCGCTGGCGCCGGGCGAAGACCGCCGCCTCGCTGGGTGGATGAACGCGATGCACCTCGGTTACGGCGACCGCGTCGCGATCGACGATCCGTCGCCTTACGGCAGCTATGCGCGCGCTCAGGTCGCCGGGCTGGTGGGCGGATATGGGCTGTTGCTGTCCCCCGACGCCCCGGTGACGCAGGCACCGGTAGCGCCGGGCACAATCCGCATCGTCGTCACCCGGATGCGCGCTACCGTGCCCGGATGCCCGGACTGGTCGCTCGATTCAGGCAATGATCCGAGTGCCAATACGTCGTCGAATTACGGTTGCGCGATCAACAGCAACTTGGCCGCAATGGTCGCCAACCCGGCCGACCTGGTTCGCGGCACGGTGGGCAACGAGACCAACGACGCGGCCACCTCGTACAAGGCGATCGACACCTATCGCAAGAAGGCGCCGAGCGGCGCTGGTGGCCTGGAAGCCGCAGGCTCGGGAGCAAAGTAATGAACGCACCCTGGAAACCCGCAGGTCTCGCCCACCGCGAACCGTTCAACGCCTATGTCTGCGACGAGACCACCGCCGAGGCGCTGCGTCCGATCGCGAGCGAACTGGGCTGGCCGGTCGAAAAGATCCACAAGGGCGGGCTGCGCAACGCGATCCAGTCGCTGTCGGTGTCGGCGAGCCCACAGATCCTGTTCGTCGATCTCGCCGAATCGGGGGATCCGCTGAACGACATCAACGCGCTGGCCGAGGTGTGCGAGCCGGGCACCGTCGTGATCGCGGCGGGGCAGGTCAACGACGTCCGGCTGTACCGCGACCTCGTCGCCAGCGGCATCCAGGATTATCTGCTCAAGCCGCTGCATGCCGATATGCTGCGCGAGGCATTCGTCCACGCGCAGACGATGCTGAATGCGCCCAAACACGTCGAGGCCGCGGTCGATCGCCCGCATTGCGCGGTCGTGGTGATCGGCACCCGCGGCGGGGTCGGCGCGTCGACGATCGCGACCTCGGTCGCGTGGCTGCTCGCCGACCGGGAGAAGCGGTCGACGGCATTGCTCGACCTCGACGTGCATTTCGGCACCGGCGCGCTCGGCCTCGATCTCGAGCCCGGGCGTGGCCTGATCGACGCGATCGACAATCCGAGCCGGATCGACGGGCTGTTCATCGAACGCGCCATGGTCAAGGCGTCGGAAAAGCTGTCGGTGCTGAGTGCCGAGGCGCCAATCAACGCGCCGCTGATGACCGACGGTGCCGCCTTCCAACAGCTGCAGGAGGAAATGCGCGCGGCGTTCGAATGCACCGTGGTCGACATGCCGCGCGGCATGCTGGTGCAGCATCCGCAACTGGTGGCCGACGTGCAGATCGCGGTGATCGTGACCGAACTGACGCTCGCCTCGGCGCGCGATACGATCCGGTTGCTGTCGTGGATGCGGTCGAACGCGCAGCAGACCACCGTGTTCGTGATCGCCAACCGGGTGCACGCCGGTGCCCAGCTCGAGATCAGTCGCAAGGATTTCGAAGGCTCGATCGAACGTAAGCTCGATTACATCATACCGTTCGACCAGAAGCTCGCGGCGCAGGCCGCCAAGCTCGGCAAACCGCTGGTCGAGGCGGGAAAGAATTCGAAGACCGTCGCGCCGATCGTCGCGCTCGCCACCGAGATCGCAGCCTCGGTCGACGACGCCGCGAACGACGACGCGCCCAAACGGCGCAAGGGAATCTCGCTGATCGGCAAGTTCGGTGACCTGAAAGGGTTGATCCCGAAGCGCCCGGCCAAGAAGTGAAGACGCCGTAATGGACATGATGCCGCTGCTGTTCGTCCTGATCGGTGCCTGCGTCGTCGTGGGGATGATCGCCTTCGCGTTCGCGGGCCCGTCGACCGCGCGGGCGCAGACCCGGCGCGTAACGTCGCTGCGCGAGCGCCACGGTGACGCGCTGGTCGTCGCCGAGGCGCAGGCACGCCGCATCGCCAACAAGCGCGATACCAAGATGGATGTCGCGGTCGGCCGCATCCTGCCCAATCCCGCGCTGCTCGCCAAGCGGCTCGCGATGACGGGCAAGACCTGGACCGTCGGCCAATATGGCATGGCGACCGGCATCGTCGCGGTCGTCGTCGCGGGCGCGTTGCTGATCAAGGGCATGCCGCTGCTGCTCGCGTTGTTCGTCGGCCTGTTCCTGGGTGTCGGGTTGCCGCATTATGTGGTGGGCCGCGCGATCAAGAAGCGCATCACGAAATTCACCGCCAAATTCCCCGACGCGATCGAGCTGCTCGTACGCGGCTTGCGCTCGGGCCTGCCGATCACCGAGACGATCGGGGTCGTCGGCCAGGAGCTCGATGGCCCGATCGGCGAGGAATTCCGTGCGGTCGGCGACAAGATGAAGATCGGCCGGACAATGGATGCCGCGCTGCAGGAAACCGCGGATCGGCTCGGCACGCCCGAATTCCAGTTCTTCGTCATCACCATCGCGATCCAGCGCGAGACCGGCGGCAATCTGGCCGAGACGCTGGCCAACCTCGCCACCGTGCTGCGTCTGCGCGGGCAGATGCGCCTGAAGATCAAGGCGATGTCGTCCGAATCGAAGGCGTCGGCCTATATCATCGGCGCGCTGCCGTTCATCGTGTTCACGCTGATCTGGTTCATCAACGGCACGTACATGCAGCGATTCTTCACCGACGAGCGGCTGATGATGATCGGCGGCGGCGGCATGATCTGGATGGCGATCGGCGCCTTCATCATGTCGAAGATGATCAACTTCGAGATCTAGGACGCAATCGATGGGCGAGACCCCCGGACCTACCATCATGGGAATCGACGTCCTGTGGGTCGCGACGCTGTTGTCGGGCGTCGCCGCCTTCGCCGTGATGCTGGCGATCTATGCGGTGATGACCGTGCGCGATCCGATGACGAAGCGCGTCAAGGCGCTCAACGACCGGCGCGAACAGCTGAAGGCGGGCATCACCGCCTCGACCAAGCGCCGCGCCAAGCTGGTCCAGCGCAACGACACCGCCGACCGCATGCGCTCGATCCTGTCGTCGCTGAAGGTGCTGCAGGACAGCCAGCTGAAGGTGGTCCAGGTCAAGCTGCTGCAGGCCGGCATACGCTCGAAGGAATGGGCGCCCGCGGTCATCTTCGGCCGGCTGGTGATGCCGATCGTGATCGGCGGCGCGATGGCCTATTGGGTCTATGGCACCGATGGCTTTGCGACTTGGGGACCGCTCAAGAAATACGGGCTCGTCGCGATGGGCTTCATCCTCAGCTACAAGGCGCCCGACCTCTATCTCGACAACAAGATCAACAAGCGCACGGATGCGATCCGCAAGGGGCTTCCCGACGCGCTCGACCTGCTGGTGATCTGCGCCGAGGCCGGCCTGACCGTCGATGCCGCGTTCCACCGCGTCGCGCGCGAGCTGGGGCGCGCCTATCCCGAGCTGGGCGAGGAATTTACGCTGACCGGGATCGAGCTCGGCTTCCTGACCGAACGGCGCCACGCGTTCGAGAACCTGGCGGCGCGGGTGAAGCTGGACGCGGTCAAGAACGTGGTCACGACGATGATCCAGACCGAAAAATACGGCACGCCGCTGGCGTCGGCGCTCCGCGTGCTGTCGGGCGAATTCCGCAACGAACGCATGATGCGTGCCGAGGAGAAGGCCGCGCGCCTGCCCGCGATCATGACCGTGCCGCTGATCCTGTTCATCCTGCCGGTGCTGTTCGTGGTCATCCTGGGGCCTGCAGCATGCTCGATCTCGGATGCTCTGCTGAAGGGGTAAAGGCACACGGGGTGAGCCGTCGCGCCCCCCCTTCGCAACCGTAACCCCGATCGATCGTTGTCCTTCCGTAACAGGAGGGTTCTTCGATGCCGTTGTTTTCCACCCCCACGCAGTTCGCGGTGCTCGCGCTGCTCTTCATCGCCGGCTGGCTGTTCGGGCTCGCCAGCCATCCCGGCGGCCGCAAGTGGAAGACGCGCTATCTGGCCGAGCGCGACGCCAATGCCGCCGCGCGCCGCGACGGCGACGTCCGTGCCACCGCGGCCGAGAAGCGCGTCGCGGAACTGGAGCATGACAACGCCCGGCTGGCCGAGACGCGGACCGTGGTCGCTCCGGTGACGACGACCACAGCGCCGGTAGCGACGCGGCCCGTGGTGGGCCGGACGGGGGTTGAGCGCGTGGCGTATCCGGCGGGGCAGCGCCGCGGGTGGTTCGAGTTCAACCGGTAAGACAGTTCAACCGGTAGAGCAGCCTAACCGGTAGCCCCCCAAGAGCCGTCACCCCAGCGCAGGCTAAGGTCTCTCCGAGGCGGGCGCCGCGGCCCGAACGGGGAGATGCCAGCCTGCGCTGGCATGACGAATCTGGGGTGGCGGTGTCGCCGCGCCTACTTGGCTGCCCCAGTTTCGTCGTCCCTACTTTTTCTCAAGCGCCGCTTGCGCCGCTGCCAGACGCGCAATCGGCACGCGGTACGGGCTGGCCGACACGTAGTCCAACCCGACACGCTCGCAGAACGCGATGCTCGCCGGGTCGCCGCCATGTTCGCCGCAGATGCCGAGCTTGATGTCGGGCCGCGTCGCGCGGCCGCGGTCGGTGGCGATCTGGATCAGTTCGCCGACGCCCTCGACGTCGATGCTGACGAACGGGTCCTTCGCGTAGATGCCCTTTTCGACATAGACGCCCAGGAACCGCGCCGCGTCGTCGCGGCTGACGCCGAGCGTGGTCTGGGTCAGGTCGTTGGTGCCGAAGCTGAAGAACTCCGCGCCCTCGGCGATGTCGCCGGCCCGCAGTGCCGCGCGCGGCAGTTCGATCATCGTGCCGACGAGATAGTCGAGCGTCCGGCCCTTTTCGGCGAACACCGCCTTGGCCGCCTTATCGACGACCGCCTTCATCAGGTCGAGCTCGCGCGCGGTGCCGACCAGCGGGATCATCACCTCGGGGATCGGGGCCCCAATACCATCTGGGCCGGTCTTGTCGGCGACGTCGCACGCCGCCTCGAAGATCGCGCGTGCCTGAATCTCGTAGATCTCCGGATAGGTCACGCCGAGGCGGCAGCCGCGATGGCCGAGCATCGGGTTGAACTCGTGCAGCTCGGCCGCGCGGCGCTTGAGCACGTCGATCGACACACCGGCCGCGGTGGCGACATCGGCGAAATCGGCTTCCTCGGTCGGCAGGAATTCGTGCAGCGGCGGATCGAGCAGGCGGATCGTCACGGGCAGGCCGGCCATGACCTCGAGGATCTCGGTGAAATCCTTGCGCTGTTCCGGGAGCAACTTGGCGAGCGCCTCACGGCGCCCCTTCTCGTCGGTCGCCAGGATCATCTGCCGCACGTTGGTGATGCGGCTGCTCTCGAAGAACATGTGTTCGGTGCGGCACAGCCCAACGCCCTCGGCGCCGAACTCGCGCGCGACGCGGCAATCCTCGGGGGTCTCGGCGTTGGCGCGGACCTTGAGGCGGCGGACGCCGTCGGCCCATTCCATCAGCGTGCCGAAATCGCCCGACAATTCGGGCTGCACGGTCGCGACCGCGCCGATCATGACCTCACCGGTGGTGCCGTCGATGGTGAGCAGGTCGCCCTCCTTCACCTCGCGGCCGCCGCAGCGCATGATCTTTGCCTTCGCATCGATCGACAGCGTGCCGGCGCCCGAGACGCAGGGGCGCCCCATGCCGCGTGCGACCACGGCGGCGTGGCTGGTCATCCCGCCGCGTGCGGTCAGGATGCCGCGCGCCGCGTGCATGCCGTGAATGTCCTCAGGGCTGGTTTCGGTGCGGACCAGGATGACCGCGATGTTGTCGGCGGCCTTCTTCTCCGCGGTGTCGGCGTCGAATACGACGGTGCCGGACGCGGCGCCCGGCGAGGCGGGCAGGCCCTTGGTCAGCACGTCGCGGTGCGCGGTCGGGTCGAGCGTCGGGTGGAGGAGTTGGTCGAGCGCGGCGGGTTCGACGCGCATGATCGCTTCCTCGCGGGTGATCAGGCCTTCGTTCGCCATGTCGACGGCGATCTTCAGCGCGGCCTTGGCGGTGCGCTTGCCGGCGCGCGTCTGGAGCATCCAGAGCTTGGTCTTCTCGACCGTGAACTCGATGTCCTGCATGTCGCGGTAATGGGTCTCGAGCGTGTCGAACACCCCGGCGAGCTGGGCGTAGACCTCGGGCATCGCCTCTTCCATCGACGCGGGCTTGGCGTTGGCCTCTTCGCGCGCGGTCTTGGTGAGATATTGCGGGGTGCGGATGCCGGCGACGACGTCTTCCCCTTGAGCGTTGATCAGGAATTCGCCGTAATAGGCGCGGTCGCCCTTCGACGGGTCGCGCGTGAAGGCGACGCCGGTTGCCGAGGTGTCGCCCATGTTGCCGAACACCATCGCCTGGATGTTGACCGCGGTGCCCCAGGCGGCGGGGATGTCGTTCAGGCGACGATAGACCTTCGCACGCTCCGACTGCCACGAGCCGAAGACGGCGCCGACCGCGCCCCAGAGCTGGTCGTGGACGTCCTGCGGGAACGGCTTGTTCCACTGCTTCTCGACCAGCGCCTTGTACTCGGTCACCAGCGCGCGGAGGTCGTCGGCGCTGAGTTCGGTGTCGAGCGTGAAGCCCTGGTCTTCCTTGGCGATCTCCAGCGCTTCCTCGAACGCGCCGTGATCGAGTTCGAGCACGACGTCGGCGTACATCTGGATGAAGCGGCGATAGCTGTCCCAGGCGAAGCGCGCGTCGCCCGAGGTCCTGGCGAGTCCCTCGACGGTTTCGTCGTTGAGGCCGAGGTTGAGGACGGTGTCCATCATTCCCGGCATCGACGCGCGGGCGCCCGAGCGGACCGAGACGAGCAGCGGGTCGGCGGGGTTGCCGAAGGTCTTCCCCGTCACGCCCTCGATATGCCTTAGCCCGGCGGCGACCTCGTCGCGCAGGCCCTGCGGGAAGCTGCCGCCCTCGTCATAATAGACCGCGCAGAATTCGGTCGAGATGGTGAAGCCCGGGGGCACCGGCAGGCCGATCGACGCCATTTCCGCGAGGTTGGCGCCCTTGCCGCCCAGCAGGTTGCGATCACCCTTGCCGCCGTCCGAAACGCCGCCGCCAAATCGATATACGTACTGCGTCATCGCCTATCCTCTTAAGTCGTTGTCCTTGTGGACAATCGGAAACGAATGTTGAGAATGTTGAGACGATGGCGCGGTGTTCGCGTCAGCCCTCAACCTTCGAGAAATCTGCCACGTTGTGCACTGCAGCACGGACCCGTTCAAGCAGTGCGAGCCGCGCCGTGCGTTTGGCGGGGTCGGGGTCGTTCACGATCACGCTGTCAAAGAACGCATCGATCGGCGCGCGCAGCGACGCGAGCGCCGCCATCGCCCCGGCGAAATCCTCCGCGACGATGGCGGTTGCCGCGCGGGGTTCCGCCGAATCGAGCGCGGCGATGAGCGCAGCTTCTGCTGGTTCGGGCGTGTAGGACAGCGTTTTTTCTGCTCCCCTCCCTGGAAGGGAGGGGTCGGGGGTGGGTTCGATCTTGGCGCGGGCGTCGCGAGTCTCAGCACCCACCCCCGGCCCCTCCCTTGCAGGGAGGGGAGCCCCGCCCTCCTTCTTCAGGATATTCGCCGCGCGCTTGTACCCGGCGAGCAGGTTCGCGCCGTCCTCGGTCGCGACGAACGCCTGCAGCGCATGGACGCGCGCGAGGAGGCGGACGAGATCATCCTCTCCCCCGAGCGCGAACACCGCGTCGATCAGGTCGTGGCGGACGCCGGCTTCGCGTTGCTGGACTTTGAGGCGGTCGGCGAAGAAGTCGAGCAAATCAATAGCTGTTGCCTTGGCCCGGATCGTAAACATCGCAGCGTCGGCGTTAGCTTGCTTCGTTGCCGCCTCGATGAGAGGGTCGAAAACTTGCATCCAGCCCAGGCTGGACTTGAGTCTCGACAGTTCGTCTATTGTGGGCATAATCCGCGCGATCGGGCTAACCTGCTGACGAAATGTCACATTCGACGCAGCGAAGAACGTAGCCAGCAAGAGCGGAACACGTAAATCATTAATCAATATTGTCCGCACGATACCCAAGGCAGCGCGTCTCAACGCGAAAGGGTCACGCGATCCGCTCGGCGGCATCTCTTCGACAAAAAAGCCAGCAATCGTATCCAGCTTGTCCGCCAAGCTCACCGCCACCGTCACCGGATCGGTGGGGACGTCGTCGCCCTGCCCGACCGGCTTGTAATGGTCGCGGATCGCGGCGGCGACCTGGGGGTCTTCGCCCTGCGCGGCGGCGTAATAGCCGCCCATCAGGCCCTGCAGCTCGGGGAACTCGCCGACCATGCCGGTGACGAGGTCCGCCTTGGCGAGGCGGGCGGCGCGGTCGGCGAGGTCTGCTAGCCCCTCCCCTTCAGGGGAGGGGTTGGGGTGGGGGCTGTCCTCAGATACCGGCGTGGGGGTTTGTGGAGAGCCCCCACCCCCAACCCCTCCCCTGAAGGGGAGGGGCTTTTCGCAGACAATCCTCTCCTCCACCAGCCACCGCGCGAGCTTCGCCACCCGGTCGACCTTGTCGGCCACCGTACCGAGCTTCTCGTGGAACACGATCTTCGACAGCTTCTCCGCCTGCTCCTCGAGCGGCACCTTCAGATCGGTGTCGTAGAAGAATTTCGCATCCGACAGCCGCGCCGCGAGGACTTTCCGATTGCCCTCGACGATCTTCGCGCCGCCGTCCGCCGCGTCGATGTTCGCGGTGCAGACGAAGGCGTTCGCAAGTTTGCCGTCGGCCGAGCGGCAGACGAAATATTTCTGGTTCACGCGCGCGGTCAGCTGGATCACTTCGGGCGGGACGTCGAGGAACGCCGGGTCGAACTGCCCGAGCAGCGGCACCGGCCATTCGGTGAGGCCGGCATTCTCGGCGACCAACCCCTCGTCATCGACCAGTTCGAGCCCGGCCTGCGCCGCGGCTTCGCGTGCGCGGTCGCGGATCAGGTCGGCGCGTTCGTCCTGGTCGACCAGGACATGGGCCATGCGCAGCTTCTCGACATAGTCGTGCGCGCCGCCGATCGTGATCGGGCCGGCATGGTGGAAGCGGTGGCCGAGCGTCCCGGCGCCGCTTTCGATGCCCGCGATTTCGCACGGCACGATCATCTCGCCGAACAGCGCGACGATGCCCTGCAGCGGGCGGACCCAGCGCAGGCTCTCGGTGGTGGCCGACGCATCGCCCCAGCGCATCGACTTTGGCCAGGGGAAGCCGCGGATGATCGCGGGGATCGCGTCGGCCAGCACCGCCGCGGTGGCGCGACCGGGCTTTTCGGTGACGGCGAAGAGCACGCCGTCGCGTTCGACCAGCTGCTCGCGGGCGAGGCCGGTTTTGCGGAGGAAGCCTTCGAGCGCCTGCGGGGGGGCGGAGGCCTTGGGGCCCTTGATCTCCTCGGACACCGCGTCGGTCTCGACCGGCAGGTCGCGCGCGATCAGCGTCAGGCGGCGCGGGGTGGCGTAGGTGACGATCTCATTGGTGGCGATGCCGGCCTTGGCGAGCTCGGCGGTGAAGAGACGCGCGAGATCGTCGCGCGCCTTCGCCTGCATGCGGGCGGGGATTTCTTCGGAGCGGAGTTCTAGGAGGAAATCGGTCATTTTTTTCCGCGGGGGAAGAAGGAAGAATGGGGTTCACGCGGAAGCGCGGAGACGCGGAGCAGAAGAGGAGAAGAGAGAGGGATTGCGCTGCGCGCGGCTGGCCGACCCCGCAGGCGTCTATCATCATGCCGAGGTGGAGTTGCGAAGGAGAATCGCGATGCGGGCGACAAGCCGCCTCCTCTCTTCTTCTCCGCGTCTCCGCGCCTCCGCGTGAAAAAAACCTTCTTCTCAAGCGCGCTACCGCGCGCGTTGTTGGTTTGGGGCTGGGCCCCGGCCTTCGCCGGGGAACGAGAGCGACCGTAGGTCACGCCGCCCATCCGTGCTTGTCCATCCAGGCGGCGCAGGCGCCTTTGGCGAGGTCGCGGACGCGGCCCATATAGGCCTGGCGTTCGGCGACCGAGATCACCCCGCGCGCCTGCAACAGGTTGAAGATGTGGCTTGCCTTGATCGCCTGCTCGTACGCCGGGATCGGGAGCTTTGCCGCCAGCGAGTTCTCGCACTCGGCGACATGCTTGCGGAACTGGTCGAACAGGCTGTCGGTGTCGGCGATCTCGAAGTTCCACTTCGACATCTCCTGCTCGTTCTCCAGAAAGACCTCGCCATACGTCACGCCGGCGTCGTTGAACGCGAGGTCGTACACCGAATCCTTGTCCTGGATGTACATCGCCAGCCGCTCCAACCCGTAGGTGAGCTCGCCCGCGACGGGCTTCATGTCGAAGCCGCCCATCTGCTGGAAATAGGTGAACTGAGTCACCTCCATGCCGTCGCACCAGACTTCCCAGCCGAGGCCCCAGGCGCCGAGCGTCGGCGACTCCCAGTCGTCCTCGACGAAGCGGATGTCGTGCTTCAGCATGTCGATGCCGATCGCGGCGAGCGACCCCAGATACAGCTCCTGCAGGTCGGCGGGCGATGGCTTCAGGATCACCTGATACTGGTAATAATGCTGCAGGCGGTTGGGATTCTCGCCGTAGCGGCCATCCGTGGGGCGGCGGCACGGCTGGACGAAGGCGGCGTTCCAGGGCTTGGGCCCGAGCGCGCGCAGCGTCGTCGCGGTGTGGAACGTCCCCGCGCCCATTTCCATGTCGTAGGGCTGGAGGATCAGGCATCCGCGATCGCTCCAATAGTCATGGAGCGTCAGGATCATTCGCTGGAAAGAGAGGCCGGTCACGTGGGCGGCTTTGGCGGATGAGGCGATTTCAGGCAAGTGGTGCGTTGCGCGGCGGCATCCTACATGGGGGCCGACACCGACTGGTAAGGATGCCGGACTTGACGTTCAAAACCTTCCGCGCCGCGCTCTCCGCGTTCGCGATGACTCTCGCGCTGCCCGCCTGCGCGCAGGCCCCGAAGCAGGCGCGTGCCGCCAACGACGCCGATCCCGCGCTGTGGGTGGTCAAGGACAAGGACACCACGGTCTACCTGTTCGGGACGATCCACGTGCTGAAACCCGGCATGACCTGGTTCGACGAAGCGGTGAAGACCGCGTTCGATCGCTCGCAACAGGTGGTGCTCGAACTGGTGATGCCGGACACCGCCAAGATGCAGAGCCTGGTGATGGCGACCGGCGTGTCGCCGAGCGGCCCGACGCTGACCGAGCAGGTCCCCGCCGACAAGCGCGCGGCCTTTGGGAAGGCGGTGACCGACCTGGGCCTGCCCGCCAACGCGTTCGACCGGTTCAAGCCGTGGCTGGCGGCGACCAACCTGTCGATCGCACCGCTGTCGAAGCTCGGCTACGACGCCGCGAACGGACCCGAGCAGGTGATCACCGCGGCGGCGAAGGCGGCGGGCAAGCCGGTCACGGGCCTGGAGACCGCGGAGCAGCAGCTCGGCTATTTCAGCGGGCTGTCGCAAAAGGCGCAGATCGAGTTCCTGAGCAGCACGATCGACGAACTGCCCAAGCTCGAGACGACGATGGCGACGATGGTCGACGAATGGGCGAAGGGCGACCCAGAGGCACTGGCCAGGGAGATGAACGACAGTTTGAAGGACTCGCCCGAGGTGGCGAAAGTGCTGCTGGTCGATCGCAACAAGCATTGGGCGAACTGGGTCGCCGAGCGGATGAAGACGCCGGGGACGGTGTTCGTCGCGGTGGGTGCGGGACATCTGGCGGGGAACGACAGCGTGCAGGCGCAGCTGGCGAAACTGGGGGTGAACGCGACGCGGGTTAAGTATTAACACCTGCCCATCTCGTCACCCCAGCGCAGGCTGGGGTCTCGTGCGGCACGCGCGCGGTCCATTACCGGGAGACCCCAGCCTTCGCTGGGGTGACGGGTATGGGCGGGATGCGTTGCAAATCCCGCCCCGATCCGCTATGCGCGCCCGCTTCCGGTCCATGGTCATCCCTGGAGGCGTGGGCGGGAAAGACAACAAACGAGTTTCGGAGACTATCGATGAGCGACCAATTGACGCTCGCAGCCGAGACGCGTGACCGGGTTGGCAAGGGAGCCTCCCGGGCGCTGCGTCGTGATGGCCGCGTGCCTGCCGTGATCTACGGCCTGAACAAGGAGCCGGATTCGGTTCACCTCGAAGAAAAGGCGCTGATGAAGGCGCTGATGACCGGCCACTTCATGAATTCGGTCGTGATGGTCAACGGCGTGCGCACGCTGCCGAAGGACGTCAGCTTCCACCCGGTCACGGATCGCCCGATCCATGTCGACTTCCTGCGGATCAGCGAGCATTCGACCGTCACCGTCGCGGTGCCGATCGTGTTCACCGACGAGGAAGAGGCGCCCGGCATCAAGCGCGGCAACGGCGTGCTGAACATCACCCGCCACGAGATCGAGCTGATCGTCGACGCGTCGGACATCCCGAGCGAGATCGTGATTTCGCTCGCCGGCAAGGAAATCGGCGACTCGATCCACATCAGCGACGTGGAGCTGCCCAAGGGCGCGACGCCGGCGATCGACGACCGCGACTTCGCGATCGCCACGATCGTGCCGCCGACCGTGCCGACCGTCGAGGACGAGGCTCTCGAGGCCGAAGTCGCCGAGGCGCAGGCTGCAGAAGCCGCTGCCGAGGAAGAGACCCCGGTCGAGCCCAACGACGACCACAACGACGACGACAAGATCACCACTCAGAAGCACGACTAAGGGTTTCCCTTTTCGTCTTCGGATGATCTGGCGGGCGGGATGGCGACACGCTGTCCCGCCCGTTTTCGTTCTGCCCCCATCGTCATGCCGGACTTGTTCCGGCATCCATCGTTCCGCATAGCCATCGGCCAGTGAGTACGCGGCACGATGGACCCCGGAACACGTCCGGGGTGACGGAGTCGTTTGGTACTGGAGTCAACATGCAGATCTGGGCCGGCCTGGGCAATCCGGGCGCACAATATGCCATGCAGCGGCACAATGTCGGCTTCATGGCGGTCGATTCGATCGCCGAGGTCTATGGCTTCGCGAGCCCGAAGAAGCAGTTCCAGGGCTGGACCCAGGAGGGCCGGATCGGCACGCACAAGATCCTGTTGCTGAAGCCCGCGACCTTCATGAACGAGAGCGGCCGCGCGATCGGCGAGGCGTTGCGCTTCTACAAGCTCGGCGTCGAGGCGCTGACGGTGTTCCACGACGAGCTCGACATCGCGCCGTTCCGCGTGAAGGTGAAGACCGGCGGCGGCACCGCGGGGCATAACGGGCTGCGCTCGACCGACGCGCATCTCGGCCCCGATTTCCGCCGCGTACGGCTCGGCATCGGCCATCCGGGCCACAAGGATCGGGTGACCGGCTATGTGCTCGGTAACTATGCCAAGGCGGAGATCGATCCCTTGAGCGACATGCTCGGCGCGGTCGCGGCGGAGGCGAAATGGCTGGCGGAGGGCGACGACGTGCGCTTCATGAACGATGTCGCGCTGAGGCTCGCGGCATGAGCACGCGGTCCTTGTTCGCGACGCGCTTCTACGAGGCCGATCTGGGCGATGCCGATCTGGTCGAGGAACTGGAGGACGCCGCGCTGGAGCTGGCCAAGGCCGACCGCGCCGGCATCGCTTGGTCGAAGGCGCACGGCTATCGCGGCTACACCTCCTACGCCTCGCTCAACGACCTGCCGCTGCGCGATCCGCGGTTCGGCGATCTGGTCAAATTGCTGAACAAGCACGTCGCGACGTTCGCGAAGGACTGCGCCTTCGACCTTGCGGGCAGGAAGCTGAAACTCGACAGCCTGTGGGTCAACGTCCTGAAACCGGGCGGTGCGCATTCGGGGCATATCCATCCGCACAGCGTCGTCTCGGGCACGATGTACGTCAGCATCCCCGAAGGCGCCGGCGCGCTGAAGCTGGAGGACCCGCGCCTGCCGATGCTGATGGCCGCCCCGCCCCGCACCGCCGACGCGCCCGAGGACCTGACCACCTTCGTCTACGCGGTGCCGCACCCCGGCAGCGTGTTCCTGTGGGAAAGCTGGCTGCGCCACGAAGTCGTGCCGAACGCCGCCAAGGGCGAACGGATCAGCATCAGCTTCAACTATCGCTGGTAGGCTCCCGCTAGCCTTCCCCTCTCCGCTCGCCTAAAGCGCGCGCTTCACCGTACCAAGGGCATATCATGGGTTTCCGCTGCGGCATCGTTGGGCTTCCGAACGTCGGCAAGTCCACCCTCTTCAACGCGCTGACGCAGACCGCGGCGGCGCAGGCGGCGAACTATCCGTTTTGCACGATCGAGCCGAACGTCGGCAATGTCGGCGTGCCCGACAAGCGGCTCGACCAGCTGGCGAAGATCGCCGGCTCGCAGAAGATCATCGAGACGCAGCTCGGCTTCGTCGACATTGCAGGGCTGGTGCGCGGCGCGTCGAAGGGCGAAGGGCTCGGCAACCAGTTCCTCGGCAACATCCGCGAAGTGGACGCGATCGTCCATGTCCTCCGCTGTTTCGAGAATGACGACATCCAGCATGTCGACAACAAGGTCGATCCGATCGCCGACGCCGAGACGGTCGAGACCGAGCTGATGCTGAGCGACCTCGAAAGCCTGGAAAAGCGCGTCCCCAACCTCACCAAGAAGGGCATGCAGGGCGACAAGGAAGCCAAGATCGGTGCCGCGGTGCTCGGCCAGGCGCTCGAACTGCTGCGCGAGGGCAAGCCCGCGCGTCTGACGGTGCCGAAGGACGAGGACGAGGCGCGGGTGTTCGCGCAGGCGCAGCTGATCACCGCCAAGCCGGTGCTGTACGTCTGCAACGTCAACGAGGAGGATGCCGCGAACGGCAATGCGCTGTCGGCGAAAGTGTTCGAGAAGGCCAAGGCCGAGGGCGCCGAGGCGGTGGTCGTCTCCGCCGCGATCGAGGCCGAGATCGCGACGATGGCACCCGACGAGCGCGGCGAGTTCCTCGGCGAGCTGGGGCTGACCGAGACGGGCCTGACGCGCGTCATCACCGCGGGCTACAGCCTGCTGCACCTGCTGACCTTCTTTACCGTCGGGCCGAAAGAGGCGCGCGCGTGGACAGTCCACGCGGGCGCCGCCGCGCCTCAGGCGGCGGGCGAAATCCACGGCGATTTCGAAAAGGGCTTCATCCGCGCCGAGACGATCGCGTTCGACGATTACGTCACGCTGGGCGGCGAATCGAAGGCGCGCGAGGCGGGCAAGCTGCGCGCCGAGGGCAAGACTTATGTCGTCCAGGACGGCGACGTGATGCACTTCCTGCACAGCTGATCGCGGTTCTCCCACGAAGGTGGGAGTCCAGGAATCGCAGGCGCTGGCGTTCGTGACCCTGGCCTCCCGCCTTCGCGAGAGAACGGTTCAGTTACGGATCGGTTCGCAGGCGATGCCGTCACCGTCGCCGTCCATCCCTTCGCGGTAGCCGGACTGGCCGCGATAGATCGGCGCGACCCCCGCGGCGCGTGCTTCGTTGCAGTTGGAATAATATCCGGCGCCTGCCGATACCACGCGCCGAACCTGTGGCGCGGACGTGGAACCGATCGAATCCCGGACGACGTGCGACTCCGGCTGCTGGACCACCGCCGCGATGGGCTTTCGCGGGGCTGGGACCGCGGCGTTCGGGAGGACGGGCTCCGACGTCGCCAGCGCGACCGGCGGCGGGGCGGGCGCGGTTGCTACCCAGACGCCGGCAAAGGTCGCGGCCGAACCGATGGCGGTGAGAAGGGTGAAGGCACGGCTCATCGGGTGAGTATCGGCGGCGTTGATTGATGAACGGTTACGCATGCGCGAATCCTCCCTTGCAGTGGGAGGATTGTTCGGGGAGGTCGCACCTCCTATTCTAGGACCATGCTCGCCCGCCTGATCCTGGCCCTGCTTCTAGCCGCGTTCGCGTTTCCGGCGTCGGCGCCGGCTGCGTGCCATGACGCGCCGGCGACGCACAGCATGCCGATGGATCACGCACCGGAGCAGAAGGCGACCCCGCCGCACGGCTGTATCGGGTGCGTGCCGCCGTCGAACTGGATCGCGGCGCGGAGCCTCGATGCGCCCGTCCGCGCGCCGGCGATGCTGATCGAGGCGGCTGCCATGCTCGATATACGCGGCGCCATCGCACCCGAGCGCAGGCCTCCGCGATTGGCGTGACCGACCGGGGCACCCGCCCTGCCGTTCATGCCTTTCACCGGAGTTTCTCGATGTATCGACCGATCCTGCTCGCCGGCCTTGCCGCGAGCGCGCTGCCGTATCCCGCGGCGGCGCAGACCACGCCGTCCCCTGCCCCCACCATGACCATGCCGATGGACCATTCCCAGATGGACCATTCCCAGATGGACCATTCCAAGATGGGCCATGCGGTCAAGGACCAGGCCAAATCCGACCGGATCATGCCCGATCCCGTCACGCCGCCGATGGCCCATCACGACATGGCGGACATGCCAGACACACCCGGCCAGCCCATGCCCATGACGATGCCCCCCATGACGATGGGCATGGGCGGCACGTCCTACCAGATGGGCAGCGGTACCGCCCGGCTGCCAGCCGCCGAGGGGATGATGCGCGGACGGATGTTTCATGCCGGCGACTGGATGCTGATGGCGCATGGCTATGCCTGGGGCGCCTATACCGACCAGGGGGGGCCGCGCGGGTCGGACAAGGCGTTTGTTGCGTCGATGGCGATGCTGATGGCGGACCGCGATCTCCGCGACCGCGTGCATCTTCAGCTGCGTGGGATGGGCAGCCTGGAGCCAGCGATGGGTGCGCGCGGCTATCCCAATCTGTTCGCCACCGGCGAAGTCGCGAACGGCCAACCGCTGGTCGATCGCCAGCATCCGCACGACTTGTTCATGGAGCTGTCGGCGCGCGTCGACTACCGAATCGGTGACGGCAGCGTGTTCCTGTACGCCGCGCCGGTCGGCGAACCCGCACTGGGCCCGAGCGCGTTCATGCACCGCGGCTCGGCGCGCTACCAGCCGCTGTCGCCGATCACGCATCACTGGTTCGATTCGACGCACATCACTTATGGCGTGGTCACTGCGGGGTACCAGACCGGCGCGTTCCAGCTGGAAGGATCGGCGTTCAAGGGGCGCGAGCCCGACGAGTTCCGCTGGGGGATCGAGAGCCCAAGGCTCGATTCGTGGAGCGTGCGGGGGACGTGGACGCCGACCGCGAACTGGGCGGTACAGCTGAGTCACGGCCGGCTGGAGAGCCCCGAGCAGAGCCATCCGGGCGAGGACGAGAACCGCACCACCGCCAGCGTGCAATATGCCCGCGGCGGGCTGACCACGACGTTCGCCTACGCGCTCAAGGACCGCGTACCCGGCCCCAAGCTCAGCGCGTTCCTGGCCGAGGCGACATGGGAGATCGACCGGCATCACGCCATTTTCGGCCGGGTCGAGAATGTCGCCAATGACGAGCTCTTCCCCGACCATGACGATCCGCTGCACGACCGGACCTTTCGCGTGACCAAGGCGGAGGCGGGCTATGCGTACCGGATACCGATCTCGGGGCCGTTCGGTATCGCGCTCGGCGGTACGGTCGCTGCCTATGCGAAACCCGACGCGCTCGATGCGGCGTATGGGAAGGCGCCCGTGAGCTGGACGCTGTTCACGAAGTTCGCGCTGGGGCTGTAGCGGGGCGAATGCCCAATACCTCCGTCACCCCAGCGCAGGCTGGGGTCTCTCGCGGTGCGCGCGCGCCTGCCTCGGGAGATCCCAGCCTGCGCTGGGATGACGAGGCGGCGGGATGACGGGGAAAATGGAGTGCCTTTTCCTTGTCATCGCAGCGGCGTAGGGCGGCCGAAACCGATGTGAGACGACTGCCATGAAGACGACGATGACCGGGCTGCTGGCGCTGCTGCTGGCCGGCTGCGCCTACCCCTACACGCCCCCCGCGCTGGCACCCATCACCGCCCCCGCCCCCGCGTCCAATGCAGTATCGGCGCCCGCGCAGGAAACGCGCGCACCCGTCACCATCCTCGTGTCAATCGACGGGTTCCGCTCCGACTATCTCGATCGCGGCGTCACGCCGAACCTGTCGCGGCTGGCGGCGGGCGGCGTGCAGGCGGCGATGCGGCCGTCCTTCCCCAGCGTCACCTTCCCCAATCACTGGACGATCGTCACCGGCCTGCGCCCCGATCGCAGCGGGATCGTCGGCAACACGATGGAGGATGCGCGGCGGCCGGGCGAGAAGTTCACGATGGCGAACGACGATCCGTTCTGGTGGAGCGAGAGCATTCCGATCTGGGTGGATGCCGAGCGTGCCGGGATCCGCACCGCGACGATGTTCTGGCCGGGCGCCAACGTGGCGATCGGTGGCACGCCGGTGCCCAATTCGCACGGGCGGATCGAGGGCGGCACGCGGCCGTCGGATTGGGAACAGTTCAACCAGCAGGTCACGGGTACGCAGCGCGTCAACGCGGTGCTCGACTGGATGCGGCGTCCAGCCGCGATCCGGCCGCGGCTGGTGACGCTGTATTTCGACACGGTCGACAGCGCCGGCCACGCCAACGGCCCCGACGACGCGCGGACCACCGCGGCGGTGGCGGACGTCGATGCGAAGATCGGCATGCTCGTCGACGGCCTGGCGGCGATCGGGCAGAGCGCGAACCTCGTCATCGTCGCCGATCACGGCATGGCGGCGACCAGCAGCGCGCGGACGATCGCGCTCGATACGATGATCGACGCGAAGGACTATCATCTGGTCGAGGCCGGCGCCTATGCGACGCTGACCCCCATGCCGGGGCGCGAAGCGGTGGTGAAAGCCGCGCTGCTGCGGCGCCACGACCATCTGCAATGCTGGCCCAAGGCCGATGTCCCCGCGCGCTTCCATTACGGCCACAATGCGCGCGTCCCCGCCTATCTCTGCCTTGCCGATGTCGGCTGGCTGGTGGTGCCGACCGCACCCAAGGAGCCGAAGACCGGCGGCACGCACGGCTATGACAATATGGCGCCAGAGATGCGCGCGCTGTTCATCGCCAGCGGTCCGGCCTTCGCGCCCGGCAAGCGGCTCAAGCCGTTCGACAATGTCGACGTGACGCCGTTGCTGCGCGACCTGATCGGGCTGCCGCCCGCGACAGGGCTGGACGGCGACGACGCGCCGTTCAAGACTGCGCTCCGCAGATAAGGAGCACGGCGTGAAGTATTTCGAGGACATAGAGGTTGGCGCGACCGCGTCGTTCGGCGCGTATGCGGTGACGCGGGACGAGGTGATCGCGTTCGCCGAGGCCTATGATCCGCAACCGTTCCACCTCTCCGACGCGGCGGCGGCGCGGACGCATTTCGGACGGCTGGCCGCAAGCGGCTGGCACACCGGGGCGATGACGATGCGGATGCTGGTCGACTATCTGCAGGTCGAACCGCAAGCCGGGCTCGGCTCGCCGGGGATCGACGATCTGCGCTGGGTGAAGCCGGTCTATCCGGGCGACACGCTGCGCTGCGAGACCGAGATCCTCGAAAAGCGCGCATCGGCGTCGCGGCCCGAAATGGGGATCTTCAAGAGCCGGATGGCGGTGTTCAACCAAGACGACGTGCTGGTGATGACGTTCGTGTCGAGCGTGATGATCGCGACGCGGCCCTGAGGTTGACCGTCACCCCGGGAGCGACCCGGGGTGACGGTCACCGACCGCGTTACTGCGTGCCGCGGCGTCCGCCGCGATAGCCACCGCCGCCGGAGCGTGGGCCGCCACCGCGATAGCCCTGCGTCGCACCGCTTGGGCGCGTGCCGTTATACGTCCCGCGCACGGTCGGCTGGCCGCCCTGATAGGACCGCTGCTGCGTTGTCCCGGGGGTAGCCTGCGTACCATCCGGGCGCTGGCCCTGATACTGGCCGCGTGGCCCACCGCGATGGCCCTGATAGCCGCCGGGTGCGCGCGGGATGCCGTTGCCGCGAATGCCATCACGGCCGCCGCGATCGAACCCGCCCCAATTGCCGCCGTTCGGGCGATCGTTGCCGCGATACTGCTGACGCCCCTGCCAATAGCGCTGCTGGTTGCCGTTCCAGCGATGCGGGCGGCGATAGCGGTCGTACACGAACGCGCCCGAGCCCGGATAATAATAGTCGCCGTACCATCCGTAATAGGATCCGAAGCCACCGTAACCGAGCCCGCCGAAGCCGAGGCCGTTGCCGTAGCCCGCGCCATAATAGCTGCCGCCGCCATAATAGGGGTCGCTCGCATAGCCGACGCCAGCGCCGCCATATCCATAGCCGTCGGTGCAGCCGGCCACGCCGATCCCGAGCCCGAGGAGCGCCACTACGCCCATGCGATTCAGCTTCATCTGACAGTTTCCATACTGGAGAGCGGACAATACGCGCCGCCGTGCGTGTAGAAACGACCACCTGCGGTCCCGGTTCCGGATCGGCCGAGTCTTGGCCCAAACGCAAAACGCCGGGCACTTGGCCCGGCGTTTCGTTTAGTCTTTGCAAGCTGTCTCAGTGCTTAACATCGCGCCAGACATTCTGATACGCGCCCCAGGCAAGACCGCAGAAGATCAGGATGAACAGGATCGACGCGAACCCGGCAGCATGCCGCGCTTCGAGGTTCGGCTCGGCGGTCCACGTCAGGAACGCCGCGACGTCGGTCGACATCTGATCGACGGTCGCCTTGGTCCCGTCGGCATAGGTCACCTGACCATCCTGGCCGAGCGGCGGCGGCATCGCGATGTTGAGGTTCGCGAAATACGGGTTGTAGTACAGCCCCTCGGGTGTCTTCGCGTCGGGGAATTTCTTCAGCATCTCCGGCGACTGCGCCTGGTAGCCGGTGATCAGCGAATGGACATAGGCGGTGCCGTCCTCGCGGGCCTTGGTGATCAGCGACAGGTCGGGCGGCAGCGCGTTGTTGTTCGCGGCGCGCGCGGCGACCTCATTCGCGAACGGCGACGGGAAATGATCGCTCGGGATGTTCTTGCGAGTCGCGGGCTCGCCGGTCTCGGGATTGATCGAGGGCTGCTCGGCGGACCATTGGCCGGCGATCGCCTTAACCTCGGCCTCGCTATAGCCGATCTTCTGCAGGTCGCGGAACGCGACCAGACGCAGCGAGTGGCAGGCCGAGCAGACTTCCTTGTAGACCTGGAAGCCGCGCTGCAGCTGGCGCCGGTCGAACTTGCCGAACACCCCGTTCGACGCGAGCGCCAGTTCCTTGGGATGCAGATGATACTCGCTCTCTGCGGTCGGCGCTGCGGGGTCGGTGATGGCCCCGTAGACGCTGCCGAAGAGCGCGATGCCCAGCACCAGCACGAACGCGGCGCCGACCAGGGATGCGATGAGACGAACCATGTGTGTGTCCTCGAGTTCGTATCAGTGCGCGAGCGCGGTTTTGGCGGGGCTCGTGCCGCCATGCTTGCCCAGCACCGCCTCGGTGATCGAATTGGGCAGCGGGCGTGGCCGCTCCAGCCGCGAGATGATCGGCAGGATGATCAGGAAGTGTGCGAAATAATAGGCCGCACAGACCTGGCTGAGGATGACGTACGTCGCCGTCGCAGGTGCACCGCCGCAATAGCCAAGCACGAAGATGTCCGCGACCAGCACCCAGAACGCAATCCGCGCCTTGGGCCGGAAATTGTTCGAGCGCACCGGCGAGCTGTCCAGCCACGGCAGAAAGAACAGCAGCAGGATCGACCCGAACATCGCCAGCACGCCCCACAGCTTGGCGGGCAGGATGAAGTCCGCGGTGAACGCGCGCAGGATCGCGTAGAACGGCCAGAAATACCATTCGGGGACGATGTGCGCGGGCGTCGAGAGCGGGTTCGCCGGGATGTAATTGTCAGCATGCCCCAGATAATTGGGGAAGAAGAACAGCAGCGCCGCGAACACCAGCAGGAAGATGCCGAGCCCGAAGCCGTCCTTCGCGGTATAATAAGGATGGAACGGCACGGTATCCTGTTCGCCCTTCACCTCGACCCCGGTCGGGTTGTTCGAGCCCGGGATGTGCAGCGCCCAGATGTGCAGGACGATCACGCCCGCGATCACGAACGGCAGCAGATAGTGGAGCGAGAAGAACCGGTTGAGCGCGGCATCGTCGGGCGCGAACCCGCCCAGCAGCCAGATGCGGATGGTCTCGCCGACCACCGGGATCGCCGAGAAGAAGCCGGTGATGACCTGCGCACCCCAGAAGCTCATCTGCCCCCAGGGGAGCACATAGCCCATGAACGCGGTCGCCATCATCAGCAGGAAGATCGTCACGCCGAGCAGCCACACCATCTCGCGCGGCGCCTTGTACGATCCGTAATAGAGCCCGCGGAAGATGTGGATGTAGACGACGATGAAGAACATCGACGCGCCGTTGGCGTGCGCATAGCGCAGGAACCAGCCGGCGTTGACGTCGCGCATGATGTGCTCGACCGAATCGAACGCGACCGCGCCGTTGGCGGCATAATGCATCGCCAGCGTCACGCCGGTGATGATCTGGATCGCCAGCGCCGCGCCGGCGAGCACGCCGAAATTCCAGAAATAGTTGAGGTTGCGCGGCACCGGATAGCCGGCGCCGACCGCGCTGTAGACGAGGCGCGGAAGCGGCAGCTTCTCGTCCAGCCACCGCATCAGCGGCGCTTTGGGTTGATATTGCTTGGCCCAGGGAAAGCTCATGGTCTGTTCCTCAGCCTACCGTGACGACGGTGTCGGAGTTGAAGGCATAGTCGGGGACCGCCAGGTTTTTCGGCGCCGGACCTTTGCGGATGCGCGCCGCGGTGTCGTAGGCCGAGCCATGGCACGGGCAGAAATAGCCGCCGAACGGCCCCTTGTTCTCGCCCTCGCCCGCGCCCAGCGGCACGCAGCCGAGATGGGTGCAGACGCCCAGCGTGATCAGCCAGTTCTTCTTGCCCGCCTTGGTGCGCTGCTCCAGCGTCTGCGGATCGCGCAGCGTGCTGACGTCGACACCGTCCGCTTCCTGGATTTCCTTCGGCGTCAGGTTGCGCACGAACAACGGCTGCTTGCGGAAGCTGGTCTTGATCGCCTGACCGGGCAGGATCTTCGAGAGATCGATCTCGGTGGTCGACTGCGCGAGCACGTCGGCGCTCGGGTTCATCTGGTTGATCAGCGGCAGCACGATCGCGACCGCGCCGACCCCTGCGAACGACACCGCGGCGATGTTGATGAAATCGCGTCGGCGCGGATCATGGGTCTCTTCGCGGAACGGTTCTGGCAGTTCGCCGGGAGGAACCATGTCGTCGACAGTCGCCATCAATCTCGCCCTTGCACGTATTCTTATCGTGACATGGCAGCGTGCAGTCCAATGTCCTGGCGCCCGCCATGCCCAACCGTCCCCACGGAGGCTATCCTCTGATAGACGGCGCATCCACGCTTTGCCAACAGCATTTTGTTTCGGCACCGTCGCGGGTTAGGGGAACGCCATGCGTATCGCCCTGTACGAACCCGATATCGCCGCCAACGTCGGCGCGATCCTGCGGACCGCGACCTGTTTCGGCGTGCCCGTCGACCTGATCGAACCGATGGGATTCCCGTGGAGTCGCCAGGCGATGGCGCGATCCGGCATGGACTATGCCGACGCGGCCGAGGTCACGCGGCACGTCGACTGGGCCGCGTTCGAGGCGAGCGCGGGCGGGCGCATCGTGCTGCTGACGACCAAGGGCGCGGTGCCATTGTGGGACGCGCAGTTCCGCGACGACGACGTGCTGCTGCTCGGGTCCGAGGGGCGCGGCGTGCCCGAGCCCGTGCATGCGCGCGCAGACGTTCGCGTGGTGATCCCGATGCGACCGGGGTTCCGATCGCTCAATATCGGCGTGTCGGCGGCGATGGTGCTGGGCGAGGCGATGCGGCAGACGCGGTGGTAAATCCTCCCCGGCACGGGGAGGGGGACCGCGACGCGTAGCGGCGTGGTGGAGGGGGCTCTCCACGAGCGCCGCGTTGGTGGAGAGCCCCCTCCACCATGCTTCGCACGGTCCCCCTCCCCGTGCCGGTGAGGATTTGATAGTACACTCGCCATGACACCGCTCGACGCCCAGCAAACCGCCGCCCGAACCTGGTTCGAATCCCTCCGCGACCGCATCTGCGCCGAGTTCGAGGCGATCGAGCGCGAGGCGGGATCGGACGCCAGCTTCACCTATACCCCCTGGGACCGGATCGATCCTTCGGGCGAACCCGGCGGCGGCGGCGTGCGCGGGGTGATGAAGGGCAAGGTGTTCGAAAAGGTCGGCGTCAACGTCTCGACCGTCGGCGGGACCTTCGAGGGCGAGTTCGCCAAGTCGATCCACGGCGCGGGCGAGGATCCGCGCTTCTTCGCGACGGGGATCAGCCTGGTCGCGCACATGGCCAACCCGCATGTCCCCGCGGTGCACATGAACACGCGGTTCCTGGTCACCACGCGACGCTGGTTCGGCGGCGGCGCCGATCTCAACCCGCCGCTGCCGATCGCCGAGGATACCGAAAGCTTCCACGCGGTCATGAAGGCGGCGTGCGACGCGCACGACCCGAGCTATTACCCCCGCTTCAAGGACTGGGCCGACACCTATTTCTATATCCCGCACCGCCAGGTGCACCGCGGCGTGGGCGGGATCTTCTACGATCATCTCGACGGCGATTTCGAGGCCGATTTCGCGCTGACCCGCGACGTCGGCGAAGCATTCCTCGCTGCCTATCCCGCGATCGTGCGGCGGCGGATGGACACCCCGTTCGACGACGCCGACATCGCCCAGATGCGCGAATGGCGCGGCCGCTACGCCGAGTTCAACCTGGTCTATGACCGCGGCACGTCGTTCGGGTTGCGGACCGGGGGCAACGTCGATGCGATCCTGATGAGCCTGCCCCCCGTCGCCACCTGGGCGTGAGCGGATGGCGCTGATCCCGGTCGCGGACGACCAGCTGGCAACGATCGTCACCACGCTGGAAATGCGTAGCCGCCCCCCGCTCCGCCCGATGCCACCGTCGCGGTTCCGGCTGGTGCGGTGGGAGAGCCCGGCGCTCGACCGCTACCGCGCGCTGTTCGCGCGGGTCGGCGCGCCGTGGCTGTGGTTCTCGCGACTGACGATGACCGATGCGGCACTGGCGGCGATCGTCCAGGATGCCGCGATTGCGGTGCACGCGGTTGTCGACGCGGTGGGGATCGAGATCGGCATGGTCGAACTCGACTTCCGCACCGCGGGCGTGTGCGAGATTTCCTATTTCGGGCTCGTCCCCGAGCTCGCCGGGCAAGGCCATGGCCGCTGGCTGATGGCCGAGACGCTGGCGCGCGCCTGGGCGAAGGGGGTGGACCGCGTCTGGCTGCACACCTGCACGCTCGACCATCCGGGTGCGCTCGGCTTCTACCGTGCTCAGGGGTTCGCAGCGATAGGGAGAACGATCGAGACCTTCCCCGACCCACGCGCGACCGGGCTGCTACCGCCCGACGCCGCGCCGCAAATTCCCTATCTGGCGAGCCGCCGATAGGCGCTGATCGCGATCAGGGCCATCGCCAGCCCCGCCGCCATCGCCGCCGCGGCCGCGCCGGCATCGACGATCGCGAGCACGACCGGATTTTCCTGCGCATTGGTTCGCATCCAGCGGTCGACCATCATGAACGGCTCGCCGATCAGCCAGCCGCCGATATAGCTGAACGCCGCCAGCCCCATCAGCGGCAGCCCCGACCCGCGCGTCAGCGTGAGACTCCGCCGAATCGCTGCCAGCGCGCCGACCGGTGCTTCTGCGAACAACGCGGGACCGGTCAGCATCGTCCGGCCCAGGATATAGAGGCCTGGAATCGCGTAGAGCAGCAGCCCCGCGCCCGCGGGCAGCGACACCAGCACCATCGCCAGCAGGTAGCGCGGAAACAGCGCGCCAGACCGCGTCATCGCAGTCCCGACGTCCAGTTCGCCCTCCCTCCGATCGAGATACAAGGCGTAGAGCAACGACGTCCCGAAGAAACTGATCGCATAGGCGAGCCCGTACCAACCACCATTGGTGCTGGCCCAAGAGGTGACCTGATCCGCCCAGACCAAAGCCTGCGCCTCGCTGTTGCCCGCCGCCGGATCGGGCATCGGCGGATCGGGCACGACCAGCGCGAGCGCGAAGGCCGGCAAGAACAGGAACGGCGCGGCGATCCGCAGCAACAGGTCGCGGTCGCGCCGGAACAGCGCCCAGGCGTCGGTCAGCACGGTCGAAAAGTCGAGTTTCATTCGGATGTCGGTGCCCCGGCGGTAGCGACGTAGAGTTGCGCGGTGAAAACGGTGGCGAGCGCGGTGAAGCCGGTGCTGACGACCGTGCCGGCAACACCGGCGAGGAACGCGGCGAGCCCGACGCCGTCCGCGCCCAGCACCAGGCGGAAGATCACGCCGACGACCGCCTGCGCGGCCCCGACGGCGACCAGCAGCACGATCCCGAACAGGATGATCATCCCGAAAATCCGCCAGGTCAGCCCGCGGGTCAGCGCGAACGATCGGCGGATCGCGCCAACCCCAAGCCGCTCGTTGAGGATCACCGCGTTCAGCAACACCAGCCGCGCCGCCAACCAGATCGCAACAAGACCGAGGGCCAGCAGATACACCGCTATGAACACCGCCGTGCCGCGCGAGAACGCTCCGGGCGTGACCGGAACACCGCGCGCCGCCGCGGCGAAGTCGAACCCCGACAGGACCAACGCGACGATCGGCGGCAGAATCAACGCGCACGCGATCACCCCCAGGATCAACGTGATACCGAATGCCGGCGCCAGCCGTGCGCGCGCCTGGCGTGCCGCATCGCTTTGCGTCGTCGCCGGGTGCGTCGCGATCGCGATGATCGCCAGCTGCGCCCAGACCATCGCGAGCAGCGCGACGAGGCTGAGCGCCGACCCGATCAGCGCGAACGCCGCGGTGCCGGGCGTCGCGGCCGCGACATAGGCGTCGCGCACGACGCCTGGCAGGAACAGCCCAAGCGCCGCGATCCCCCCGATCATGCCGGTACGACCGTTCATCACCTCGACGGTGCGATCCCAGACGTTCCCCATCTTCACCATGCGCGACGCTCCCGTTCCGGACGGCGGCGGCGTAGCCCAACCCCCGCCGCTTGGCCACATGGTTGCAACCGCCGGGCCAAGTGCGCAATTGGGATGCGTGACTTCTCCCCACTCCCCGATCGACAACGTCGAATGGCGCATGAGCGCCGGCCTCACCCCCTATGATGCCGCGCTCGCCGAGATGGAGGCGCGCGCCGCCGCCGTCACCGACGGCAGCGCACGCGAGCTGGTCTGGCTGCTCGAGCACCCGCCGGTCTACACCGCGGGCACCAGCGCGGACCCGGTCGACCTGATCGACGCGCGCTTCCCGGTGGTCGAGACCGGACGCGGGGGCAAATACACCTATCACGGGCCGGGCCAGCGGATCGGCTATGTCGTGTTCGACCTGACCAAACGCGGCCGCGACGTCCGCCGCTACGTCCACGCACTCGAAAGCTGGGTTATCGCCGCCCTGGGAGAGATCGGCGTCGAGGCATTCGCGATCGACGGCCGCGTCGGCATCTGGACGTTGGATCGCGGCCGGGAGGCGAAAATCGGCGCGATCGGGGTGCGCGTACGGCGCTGGGTGACGCTTCACGGCTTCGCGGTGAACGTCGATCCGGACCTGTCGCACTTCGGCGGGATCGTGCCGTGCGGTTTATCCGACCCTGTTACCAGCCTCAAAGCGCTGGAGATTTCGGCGGACCTTGCAACCTTTGACGCCGCGCTGGCGTTGACGGCAGGAGCATTCGCTGAAACACTTTCTTTGGCGTCCGAAAACGGCGCTTGAGACCAAGGCGTTATCGGATTAATGTCCACTGTGATTTGGGTATTAAGGTCAATCAGACCCTACCAGATCCTCTATCTAGGGAGCTTCCACATGCGCGCACTTTCCAAGGTTCTGACCGGTTCGATGATCGCCGCCGCAGCACTTGCTGTTTCGGCTTGCGGTCCGAAGACCGAGACGACCACCGACAACACGATGGTCACCGACATGAACGCCACCGAGGGCATGGACACCATGACCGACAACATGACCGCCGTCGACGGCAGCATGAACGGTGGCATGATGGCCAACGACACGATGATGGCGAACGACACGATGATGTCGAACGACACCACCACCACCAACGCCATGTAATTTCCCACCCGGGAATTACGATGCGGAAGGGCCGCCCGGGCTACCGGGCGGCCTTTTTCGTTTGCGAGGGTTGTCAAACGGCCGCCCAACTCGTTACGCCTGCGACCAAATGCGTACCCGGTTCGGCGTGCCGCCACTTCCGCCCACCGCCGATTGTGGTTAAATGGGTATCGCACCACGCAGAAAACGCTTTAGATTTGCGCGGTCGGAATGCCCCGGGGAGGTTTGTTGGAATGAAGGTGTTGCGTATCGCGCTTGCGGTCTGTGCCGGGTCGGGCGCGCTGGCCCTGGCGGCCCCCGCATCGGCACAATTCTTCATGCAGTCGCATGATTTCTCCGCCGCCGCGGTCGACGGCACCGAGGACGGGCTGGGCCAGGCGATGCCGGGCGCGACCAAGGCCGAACAGCGTGCCGCATTGGTCTGGCACATGCGCGCCGCGCTCAACGTCGCCGCGCTGCAGTGCCAGTTCGAGCCGACCTTGCTGACCGTCGACAACTATAACGGCATCCTGCAGGATCACGAGACCGAGCTGAAGGGCGCGTTCGACACGCTCGCCAAATATTTCACGCGCGTCAACAAGACGCCCAAGGCCGGCCAGACCGCGCTCGACCAGTTCGGCACGCGGACCTATTCGAGCTTCGCGACGGTCGCGGCGCAATATGGCTTTTGCCAGACCGCGGCGTCGATAGGGCGCGACGCGCTGTTCACGCCACGCGGCAACTTTGGCGACCTGGCGATGACTCGCTCGCGCGAGCTGCGGAACAGCCTGATCCCGCGCGGCGAACAGCGCTTCCCGCGCTACATCGGCCGCGACACCGTGTACAAACCGCGGCTCGATGCGATCTGCTGGAACAAGAAGGGCGAATGGGTCGCCAAGAAGTGCGGCGTGCAGAATTGGCCGCCCGCAGGCGTGGGGATCGCGCAGCGCTGATTCCTCCCCGGCACAGGGAGGGGGACCGCGCTCGAAGAGCGGGGTGGAGGGGGCTCACCACCAACGCAACGCTTGCCTCCCGCCCCCTCCACCATCCTGCGGATGGTCCCCCTCCCCGCAAGCGAGGAGGATTTACCGCAGCCCCAGCAGCTTGTGCGTCTGCAGCGACAGCCGCCAGGCCGGCCGCCGCATCACCATCGCGACGCAGGCATCGCGGTTCGCGTCCGCCTGCGGATCGTCGAGCGGCTGCAGCAGCCGGTGTGCAAAATTCCAACTCTCGACCTCGACGATATCCGTCCCCAGCTGCGGCCAGACCAGCTTCAGCTCGTCGCCGGCGCGCTGCACGACGACACTGCCCGCCTTGGGACTGACGCATACCCAGTCGATCCCCGGATGCACCGGCAGGGTCCCGTTGGTCTCGATCGCGATCGTGAAACCGGCGGCATGCAGCGCATCGACGATCGCGTCGTCGATCTGCAGCATCGGCTCGCCCCCGGTCAGCACGACGAAGCGGTCCGCCGCGCCGTCGCCCCAGAACCCCGCGACCGCCGCCGCCAGCGCCTGCGCATCGGCGAACTTGCCGCCACCCAGCCCGTCGGTGCCGACGAAATCGGTGTCACAGAACCGGCACACCGCGGTAGCGCGATCCTGTTCGCGCCCCGACCACAGGTTGCAGCCCGCGAAGCGCACGAACACCGCGCGCCGGCCGGCATTCACGCCCTCGCCCTGCAGCGTCAGGAACATCTCCTTGACCGCGTAGCTCATAATCAGGCGGGCCGAACCGCGTAGACCGTCGGATCGGCGATCCCGGCTTCCTCGAACCCTTTCGAGCGCAGCCGGCAGCTATCGCACGCGCCGCAATGCACGCCGCCGGGCGCCGGATCATAGCACGACCAGCTCATCCCCATGTCGAGCCCCAGTCGCGCGCCCTCGCGGACGATATCGGCCTTGGTCATGTGCTGCAGCGGCGCGCGGATACGAAAGGGTTCGCCCTCGACGCCGGCCTTGGTGGCGATCTCGGCCAGCCTCTCGAACGCGGCAATGAATTCGGGGCGGCAATCGGGATAGCCCGAATAATCGAGCGCGTTGACGCCGATGAAGAGGTCGCGCGCGCCAGCCGCCTCGGCCCAGCCGAGCGCGAGGCTCAGAAAGATGGTGTTGCGCGCCGGCACATAGGTGACGGGGATCCCCCCATCACCCTGGGCGCCCACGCCGTCCTTGGGCACGTCGATGTCGGCGGTCAGCGCGGAGCCACCAAATGCCGAGAGGTCGAGCGGCAGGACGATATGCCGCTCGGCCCCCAGCGCGTCGGCGATCCGGCGCGCGGCGGCGAGTTCGACGCGGTGCCGCTGGTTATAGTCGATCGACAGCGCGAGCAGCCGATACCCGGCCTCGCGCGCCGACGCGGCGGATACCATCGAGTCCAGCCCGCCGGAAACCAGCACGACCGCAATAGGGGAGGATGTCATAATGCGGCCCCGCTAGGCCAGCGGCGGGCAAAAAGAAAGGGCCGCCCCTGCGAGCGGCCCCAGGTTGGCGCCCACGGCGCCTCAAGGGAGAAAACGTGCTGAAGAAAAAGCACCTGCGTGGGATAGCGCGGCAGGTGTGAAGATCGCGTTAAGGGTGCGCCTGGTACGCCGTCACCCCAGCGAAGGCTGGGGTCTCCCCGTTGGCGGATGCTGTGGCCCGAACCGGGGGACCCCAGCCTTCGCTGGGGTGACGGGGCTGTGGTTCACGCCACCGCTTCGACCGCCACCGGAAATTTCTGCGCACAGAAGGCGCAGTCGACCACGATCATGCCGTGCTCGTCGGCCATCTCGCGGCGTTCCTCGACCGGGAATTTAGCGATCACCCCGGCGATGTAATCCGCGTCGCAGCGGCATCCGCGCACGATCGGGATGTCGGCATGCAGGCGGACGTCGCTTTCCTCGTTGAACAGCCGCCACACCAAGGTCTCGAGTGGCAGTGTCGCGTCAGTCAGCTCGTCAGCGCCGATCGTCGTGCCGAGCGTCGCGACATGCTCCCATTCGGGATGGTCGAGCTTGGTATGCAGCCGTTCGCGGCCGTCCTCGCCCTCGGGCAGATGCTGCAGGAACAGCCCGCCCGCGACGCAATGCCCGTCGGCATCCTTGCGCATCCCGACGCGGATCATCGTCGGGATCTGCTCCGACTGCATGAAATAGCTCTGCGCCGCCTCCGCCAGCGTCTCGCCGTCGAGCGGCACGATCCCCTGATAGCGTTCGCCCGAGGTCGCCATGTCGAAGGTGATTGCCAGATAGCCCTTGCCGAACAGCGCGAACAAGCTGGGCTGCGCGGGCGCCTCGGCGAGCTTCTCGGCGTCGTACTGGACGTACCCGCGCACCTCGCCACCGCGATAGTCGCAGACGAGCAGCTGGACGACGCCGGTGTCGGTTCGGGTCTGCATCGTCAGCTGCCCGCTTGCATCCTTCAGCGTCGAGCCGATCAACGCGGCGAGCGTCAGCGCCTCGGCGAGCAGCGCCTCGATCGCGGGCGGATAGGCGTGCGCCGAGAGCACGCGGTCGAGCGTCGGCCCGAGCCGGACGATGCGCCCACGGGCGCTGCGCGGGGGAATGGCGAACGCCAGCGCGCGGTCGAGGTCGTGGGTGTTGGGGTCGGTCACGCTGGCTCCTCGTATGTACCACCAACTTCGTCACCCCAGCGAAGGCTGGGGTCTTGTGCGGCAAACGCGCGCTCGATAACGGGAGATCCCAGCCTGCGCTGGGATGACGTGTGCGGGTGGGTTGCCGAAGATAAGGTTTCGTAGTTCGGCGATCAACCAATCTGCCCGAAGCACCAGCGCAGCACCGATTTCTGCGCGTGCAGGCGGTTCTCCGCCTCCGCCCAGATCAGCGACTGCGGCCCGTCGATGACGTCCGCGGTCACCTCCTCGCCGCGGTGCGCGGGCAGGCAGTGGAGGAACTTCGCGTCGGGCTTGGCGAGCAGCATCAGCGCGTCGTCGACCTGGTATGGCGCCAGTGCTGCCAGCTTGGTCTCGGCTTCCGCCTGCCCCATCGAGATCCAGGTGTCGGTGACGACGATGTCCGCACCGTCCACCGCCTCGCGCGGATCGGCGACGACGCGGGCGCGACCCGAGGCGCGGACGATCGCCTCTTCCTCGGGCTGGAACCCCTGCGGGCACGCCGCGACGACGTCGAACTGCATCAGCCCCGCCGCCTCGACAATCGACGCCAGCACGTTGTTGCCATCGCCGAGCCACGCGACCTTCAGGCCGGGTAACACCTTGCCGCTTTCGATGATCGTCAGCAGGTCGGCCATGATCTGGCACGGGTGCGACGCGTCGGTCAGGCCGTTGATCACGGGGACGCTGGCGTAGTGCGCCATTTCCTCGATCTTCGCGTGGTCGTCGGTACGGATCATGATCGCGTCGACATAGCCCGACAGGATCCGCGCGGTGTCGGCAATGCTCTCGCCGCGGCCGAGCTGCATCGAGCCCGAGTCCGCGACGATCGACGTTCCGCCGAGCTGGCGGATCGCCATGTCGAAGCTGAACCGGGTCCGCGTCGAGTTCTTCTCGAAGATCATCGCCAACGTGTGGCCGGCGAGCGGCGCGTCGCTGTCGACGCGGCCCTTGGTAAAGCCCGCGCGTGCCGCCTTGCGGTCGATCGCATCGGCCAGCATCGCGGCGATGCCGTCAGGGCCGGCGTCGGTGAGATTCAGGAAATGGCGCATCGTAATTCCTCCCCGGCACGGGGAGGGGGACCGTTCGCGAAGCGAATGGTGGAGGGGGCTATCCACCAGCGCTGCATTCGGGGCGGCCCCCCTCCACCATGCTTCGCATGGTCCCCCTCCCCGTACCGGGGAGGATTAGCTCAATCGTCGCTCGCCGGCACATACACGCGTGCCGCCGCGGACAGCTTCTCGATGCATTCGGCGATATGGCTCTCGTCGATCACCAGCGGGGGCAGGATGCGGACGACGTTCTCGCCCGCCGACACCAGTAGCAGGTTATGCTCGTCGCGCGCGAACGCCACGAACGCTCGCGCATCGCTCTTGAGCTTGAGACCCAGCATCAGCCCGGTACCGCGGACGCTGTCGAACAGGTGATCGTGGTTGGGGATCATCTGTTCGAGCCCCTGCCGCAACCGGTCGCCCATCGTCGTGACGTGGTCGAGGAACCCGTCCGCCATGATCACGTCGAGCACCGCCTCGCCCGCCGCCATCGCCAGCGGGTTGCCGCCATAGGTCGATCCGTGCGTCCCCGCGACCATGCCCTTGGCGGCCTCCTCGGTCGCCATGCACGCGCCGAACGGAAAGCCGCCGCCGATGCCCTTGGCCACCGCCATGATGTCCGGGGTGATCCCGTACAGCTCGTGCGCGAAGAACTTGCCGGTCCGGCCATAGCCGCACTGGACCTCGTCGAGTACGAGCAACCGGCCGTGCTCGTCGCATGCCTTGCGCAGCCCGGTCAGGAACTCGTGGCTCGCCTGGCGGATGCCGCCCTCGCCCTGGATCGGCTCGACCAGGAAGCCCGCGGTGTTGTCGTCGATGAGCGCCAGCGCACCGTCGAGATCGTTGAACTTGGCGTACGCGAACCCCGGTAGCAGCGGCTCGAACCCGTCGCGCATCTTCGCCTGGTTGGTCGCCGAGATCGCGCCGAGCGTGCGGCCGTGGAACGCCGTGTCGAACGTGATCAGCGTATGCCGCTGCGGATTGCCGTTGGCGAAATGATAGCGCCGTGCGGTCTTGATCGCGCACTCGACCGCCTCGGCGCCCGAATTGGTGAAGAACACCGTGTCGGCAAAGCTGTGGTCGATCAGCCGCTGCGCGAAATGCTCGCCCTGCGGGCTGCCGTACAGGTTCGACACGTGCATCAGCGTCGCGGCCTGATCGGCGATGGCCTTGGACAGGCCCGGATGGCCATGGCCGAGCGCGTTGACCGCGATGCCGCTGGCGAAATCGAGATAGCGCTGGCCGTCCTCGCCGATCAGATAGGCGCCCTCGCCTCGGACCGGACGCACGCCACACCGCGGGTAGACGGGCATGAGCGGGGTGATGGTCACGGGCGCTTCCTCTTCGAAACGAGAAGGGCGGCCCCGATGGACCGCCCGGAGGGCCTAATACGGGCGCGCGTCCGGTGCGGTCAACACCGGGCCACCCGGCCTGCCGTCGCGCCACGGACGTTTCGCTTGCCACTATAGTCGAAATTGCGCCATCATTCGCGCCGACGTGGGGGCAAGATCGCGCGTATTCCTGGACTCGAGTCGCGCCACGGCAAAGGGGGAGAGCGACATATGAATACGTTTCTGCCATGCCTGATCGCCGCAATCGTATCGGCGTCGCCGGCTGCGGCCCAGAATCTCTTTACCGGCACATGGAAGGGCGACATCGCGGCGAGCCAACTCTCTGCGAAACCTTCGATCATTGCGCTGGTGGCTGGAAAATACACCTGTTCGACGTGCAAGCCCGCCGTGACCGTCGTGGCCGACGGCGCGTTCCATCCCGTGGTCGGCAACCCCTATTATGACGAAATGTCGGTCGTGATCGTCGATCCGACGACGATCAAGCGGTCGTCGCGCAAGGCCGGCAAGCTGGTCGGCGAATCGACCGTCACGGTCGCGCCGGACGGCAAGACCAGTTCGATCGCCTATAGCGATCTGACCGCGGCCAACGGCGTACCCGTCACCGGCACCATGACCAACGAACGCATCGCCGCAGGGCCCGCCGGTTCGCACGCGGTGTCCGGATCGTGGCGCGCGACCAATACCGGGCAGGTGTCCGACAGCGGCCTGGTCTTCAGCATCGCGCTGGACGGCAAGGTGCTGAAATACACCACCCCCACCGGCGTCGCCTATACCGCGACGATCGGCGGTCCGGCGGCACCCGTCACCGGCGATCCCGGCTGGACCTCCGTCTCGGTGAAGCAGCTTGGCAAGGACACGCTGGTCGAAACCGATTTCCACGTCGGCAAGACGCTCGCGACCTACACGATGACGGTCTCGCCGGACGGCAAGACGATGACCACCAAGGTCAACGACATCAAGTTCGGCAAGACGTCGACGCTGATCGCGACCCGGCAATAGCGAGTGCTCCCGCGAAGGCAGGAGCCCAGGATCGCGGGTGTCGCGCCTCGTTACCCTGGGTTCCTGCTTTCGCAGGAACACCGCGTCACGCGTCGATCGCTTCCTCGTCCAGCCGCCCGGCATTTTCCTGGATGAAGGCGAAACGGTGCGCCGGGTTGTTGCCCATCAGGCGGTCGACCAGATCCTTCACCCCCGCCCGCTCCTCATATTCCTGCGGCAGCGTGATGCGCAGCATGCCGCGCGTCGCCGGGTCCATCGTGGTCTCGCGCAGCTGCATCGGATTCATCTCGCCGAGCCCCTTGAAGCGCGCGACGTCGACCTTCTTACCCTTGAACGCGGTGCGTTCGAGTTCGGCACGGTGCGCGTCGTCGCGCGCGTACAGGCTCTTGGTGCCCGCGGTCAGGCGATAGAGCGGCGGCTGCGCGAGGTAGAGGTGCCCGCGGCGGACCAGGTCGGGCATCTCCTGGAAGAAGAACGTCATCAGCAGGGTCGCGATATGCGCGCCGTCGACGTCGGCGTCGGTCATGATGACGACGCGTTCGTAGCGCAGCGTCTCGACATTGCAGTCCTTGCGCGTCCCGCAGCCGAGCGCGAGCGTCAGGTCGGCGATCTCCTGGTTGGCGAAAATCTTCGCGCTGGTCGCCGACGCGACGTTGAGGATCTTGCCGCGGATCGGCAGGATCGCCTGCGTTTTCCGATCACGCGCCTGTTTTGCCGAGCCGCCGGCCGAATCGCCCTCGACGATGAACAGCTCGGTCCCCTCGGGCGAGTTGGCCGAACAATCGGTCAGCTTGCCCGGCAGCCGCAATTTCCGCGCGGAGGTCGCGGTCTTGCGCTTGACGTCGCGCTCCTGTTTCCGGCGCAGCCGCTCGTCCATCCGCTCGAGCACATAGTTCAGCAGCGCCTTGCCGCGCTCCATATTGTGGCTGAGATAATGGTCGAAATGGTCGCGCATCGCCTTGTCGACGAGCGCGGCGGCCTCCGGGCTGGTGAGCCGGTCCTTGGTCTGGCTCTGGAACTGTGGTTCGCGGATGAACACCGACAGCATCAGCTCGCTGCCGACCATCACGTCGTCGGCGGTGATGTCCTTGGCCTTTTTCTGCCCCACTAGGTCACCGAACGCGCGGATGCCGCGGACCAGCGCCTGGCGCAGCCCCTGCTCGTGCGTGCCGCCGTCGGGGGTCGGGATGGTGTTGCAATACCAGCTGTACGACCCGTCGCTCCACAGCGGCCAGGCGACCGCCCATTCGACGCGGCCCTGGTCCTCGCCCGGAAACGCCTGAGACCCGGCGAAGAAATCGGAAGTTGCGCATTCGCGACCCGCGATCTGGTCGCGCAAATGGTCTGAAAGACCGCCCGGAAACTGGAACACCGCCTCGGCGGGGGTGTCGTCGCCGATCAGCTCGGGCGCGCATTTCCAGCGGATCTCAACGCCCGCGAACAGATACGCCTTGGACCGCGCCAGCTTGTAGAGCCGCGCCGGTTTGAAGTTCAGTTCGGGCCCGAAAATCTCGGTATCGGGCGTGAAGGCGACGCTGGTCCCGCGCCGGTTGGGCGTCGCGCCCAGCGCCTCGATCGGCCCCAGCACCAGCCCGCGCGCAAAACGCTGGCGATAGAGCTGCCGGTCGCGCGCGACCTCGACCACGGTGTCCGACGACAGTGCGTTGACCACGCTGATGCCGACGCCGTGCAGCCCGCCGCTGGTCGCATAGGCCTTGCCCGAGAATTTGCCGCCCGAATGGAGCATCGTCAGGATCACTTCGAGCGCCGACTTGTCCGGAAACTTCGGGTGCGGGTCGATCGGCATGCCGCGACCATTGTCGACGATCGTCAGCCGGTTGCCGGTCTCGAGATAGATCTCGATCCGCGTCGCATGCCCCGCGACCGCCTCGTCCATCGCGTTGTCGAGGACTTCGGCGGCAAGGTGATGCAAAGCGCGTTCGTCGGTGCCGCCGACATACATGCCGGGGCGGCGGCGAACCGGTTCGAGCCCCTCCAGCACTTCGATCGACGATGCGTCGTAGGTGGGAGCGGCTTTGCCGCCGGGCGTGGTGGGGGACGCGAAGAGATCGTCTGACATGCCAGATCGATATAGAACGCCGCGCGCGACAAAGCCATGCGATCGGAGACCCCGACCAAAGACCCCGCGCTCGCCGAGTGATGCCGCAAAGCCACACTGCATGAACGATTTGTCATCTCATGCATATTTCGATCGCTTGCGTGCGTTTCTGGGGTGTCATTCGTACAATCGGGGATCCTTTCAATGAACAAGCTTTTGCTCGCCGGCCTCGCCAGCGCCACCGCGCTCACGGCCACTCCCGCGTTCGCTCAGGAAACCACTGCGGACGCACCGTTCAACGGCGTCTATGTCGGCGGCTCGTTCGGCTACGACGTCCAGCCCAACGATATCGGTGAGAGCATCAGCTTCGATCGCGATCTCAACGGATCGTTCGGTGACACGATTTCGACCGCGACAGCGCCCAACGCGTTCTCGCCCGGCTTCTGCAACGGCGCCGCGACCGGCAACACCGCGCCCGCGGTCGGCGGTCGTGGCTGCGCCAACGACGACAACGGCATCGCCTATTATGGCCGTGTCGGTGCCGACGTGCAGCGTGACAATTTCGTCGTCGGCGTCGTCGGCGAGTTCGGCAAGTCCGAGATCAGCGACAGCGTCACCGCATTCTCGACCACGCCCGCCTTCTACACCATGACGCGCCAGCTGAACTGGGAAGCCTCGGTCCGCGGTCGCGCCGGCTATGCGGCCAACACGACGTTGTTCTACGCGACCGGCGGCGTCGGCTATGCCGATATCGACAACAGCTTCACGACCGGCAACACCGCCAACACGTTCACCAGCAACGGCAACAAGAAGCAGTGGGGCATCACTGCCGGCGGCGGCATCGAACAGAAGATCGGCCGCAACTTCTCGGTCGGCCTGGAATATCTGTTCCACCGCTACGAGGACACCGACTACCGCGTGCGCGCAGCGGGCGGCCCGGCCGGCGGCCCGTTCACGCGCGGCAACGCGGCGGGGACAGATTTCCGTCGCGGCTTCGATTATTTCCGCTGGCACAGCGTCCGCGCCGTCGCGGCGTTCCGGTTCTAAGGCGCAGCGAGGTTCGGTGGTAAACGATCGAACCTCGCAAGCCCGGCCGGCGCCACGCACGTAGCGTCCGACGACGCGGCTTAGCCGCGGCGGGACACAAAAATGGGGGCCGCTTCCACACCGGAAGCGGCCCCCATTTTTCGTCTCGGCCCGTCATGGGCGAAGCCCATGACGTCGGTCGCGGCTGGCCGCGCCGGCCGGGCTTGCGCGAGACCTGCGCCGGCACGGCGCCGGCCGCGCTGCGCCTTACCTAGCCCGCGGCCCGCCAAACGGCAGCGGCGGAGTCGGCCGGCGATCGCGCCGCGGCAGCTGCGCCTGGTACGCATGCCCGCAATGATCGACGCAATACGGGAATCCCGGGTTCACGGTCTTGCCGCAGAAATGGAAGTCAGGCTCACCCGGATGCCCGAGCGGCCATTTGCAGATGCGATCGTTGAGATCGAGCAGGCTGGTCTTGCCCGCCATCTCGGCCGACGGCTTGGCCGGGACCAGACGCCGCGGCGGCGCCGGGGTGCTCGGCGGCTGCTGCTCGCCCGGCGCCTGGCGCAGGAAGCCGCCGGGGCCGACCGAGCGCATGATCGGCGGGGCGGGGCGCGGCGTCGCGACGATCGGGACGGCGTCCTCTTCGTCCTCGTCCTCGTCGTCTTCGACCGACTCCACCACAGGTGGAGCGACCGGCTGGACCTTGGCGACGGGCGCCGCAGCAGGGGTCGTCGCCGGAGCCGTCACGACGGGATCGACCGACGGCTCATCGGGGATATCGATCGATTCGGCCGCGACCGACTTCGCCTCGGGGTCGTTCGGCCGCACCGGCGACGGACGCGCCTGCAGCTCGAGTCGGTGCGCCTTGCCGATCACGGCGTTGCGGCTGACGCCACCCAGCGCCTCGGCGATCTGGCTGGCGGTCTGTCCCGCCTCCCACATGGTCTTGAGCGTTTCGATGCGCTCGTCGGTCCAGGACATAGTCGTTCCTTAGTCGTCAGCCGGGTTGCGGGCGGCAGCGGCAGCGATTACCCGCAACCCGCATGAGCAGCCAGCCCCCAATCGGTGAAATCCATCCAGCAATCAGGGCAGCCCCCGGCGTCCCGGTGATCCGGAACGTGAACTGGGGCGGCCTTGCAACCCTCTATATCAAGGAGGTGCGCCGGTTCTTCAAGGTGCAGCTGCAGACGGTATGGGCGCCGGCGATGACCACGCTGCTGTTCCTGATCGTCTTTACGATCGCGACGGGCGCGAAAAGCCCGGTCCATGTCGACGGCACGATCATCGCGTTCGCCGATTTCATCGCCCCCGGGCTGATCATCAGCCAGGGGATGATGGGGCCTGCGTTCGCGAACGCGAGCTTCTCGCTGCTGGTCGGCAAGATGCAGGGCACGATCGTCGATTACCTGCAGCCACCGCTGTCGTCGGCCGAACTGCTCGCGGCGCTGGTCGGCGGCGCGGTCACGCGCGCGCTGATCGTCGGAACGGTCGTCTGGGCGGCGATGGCGCTGTATCCGGGCGTCCACGTCACGCCGCACGCGCCGCTCGCGATCCTGTGGTTCGGGCTGCTCGGTGCGATCTTCCTCGCGCTGCTCGGCGTCATGACCTCGATCTGGGCAGACAAGTTCGATCACGCCGCGGCGGTGACCAATTTCGTCATCGCGCCGCTATCGCTGCTGTCGGGCACCTTCTATTCGGTCGATCGCCTCGCGCCTGCGTTCCGCACGTTCAGCCACGCCAACCCGTTCTTCTACATCATCTCGGGGTTCCGCTACGGTTTCCTCGGCGTCGCCGATTCGCCGGTGCTGACGGGGGGGATCGTGATCCTCGTAATCGACATCGCACTCGCCGCGCTCTGCTATTCGCTGCTGCGCAGCGGCTGGAAGCTCAAGAGTTGATCGGACGGCTGGTCGCGCTGCTGCTGGCGCTGCTGCCGATCGCGGCAGCAGCGCAGGCGCCTAGCGTCGCCGCCGATCCGATCCTGCACACGCGTGCCGCCGCGCTGGTCGGCATACTGACCGAGGGCGAAGGCTATGAACGCTATTTCGCCGAAAGCTTCCGCGCCAAGGTGCCGCGCGAACGGCTCGCGGCAATCGCGACGCAGCTCAAGGCGACGTTGGGCACGCCCGTCAAAGTGGAGTCGCTGACCGCGACGACGGCGTGGTCCGCCACCCTCGTCATCGGCTATCAGCGCGGCACCGCGAATGTGACTCTGGTACTCGACCCCGCGGCGCCGCATCTCGCGACCGGGTTGTTCATCACCGGTACCGGTGCGCGCGACGACACGCTCGCCAAGGTGACTGCCGAATTCCGCGCGCTTCCCGGTGCCAGCGGGTTCGGGCTCTACGAACTCGGCGACGCCGCCCCCGTGCCGATCGCCGCCTACCGCGCCGATATCGCCGCGCCGATCGGGTCGGCGTTCAAGCTGTGGGTCCTTGACGAAACCGCGCGTCAGGTCGCAGCGGGCACGCGCAGCTGGGCGGACGTGGTGCGCGTCGGCCCGCGCTCGCTGCCCTCGGGCGTGCTCCAGAGCTGGCCCGCCGCCACGCCGGTAACGGTGCAGACGCTGGCGACTATGATGATCTCGATCAGCGACAACACCGCGACCGACACGCTGATGACGACGCTCGGGCGCACCGCGGTCGACGCGCGCGCGGCGGCGAACGGCGGCAGCACGCCGGTGCTGACGACGCGCGAGGCGTTCGCGTTGAAGGGGGACCCTGCCCTGCTCGCCGCCTGGAACGCCGCGACGCCCGCGGCGCGGCGCGCGCTGCTCGACACCCGCGCGACGGCCATCGCCGCCAAGCCGCTCGACGCCAGCGTGTTCAGCGGCAAGCCGGTCGCGATCGACACCGTCGAATGGTTCGCCAGCCCGCAGGCGATGGCGGGCCTGCTCGACCGGTTGCGCCGCGTCGACGATCCGGTGCGCGCGATGCTGGCGATCAACCCGGGTGTCGATGCCGCGACCGCGGGGCGATTCCGCTATGTCGGGTACAAGGGCGGATCCGAGCCGGGCGTGATCGCGATGAACTTCGTCGTCCAGGCCAAGGATGGCCGCTGGTATGCCGCCACGGGGAACTGGCATCGCGGCGACGATCAGGTCAGCGAGTTGCGGTTCCTGGGGCTGATGACGCGGTTGCTGGCGCTGGTGGCGGCGCGGTAGGATCGAACTTCTTGCCCCCCTCCCTGGAAGGGAGGGGTTGGGGGTGGGTCGGTATCGAGGGAACGCCCCGCCCCAGGCCAACCCACCCCCGGCCCCTCCCTTCCAGGGAGGGGAGGATGCAGGTCACTCCAGCACCCGCGCCAACACCGCATCCAGCTTCGCCACCAACCCCGCATCGCGCGCATCCGTCGCCGTGATCAGCGCCGTATCCAGACACGTGTCGATCGGCGACGCGCTCCGCTCCGCCGGCAACGCCAGCAGCAGATGCATCACCATCGCCCGCGCCTTGGTCGCATTGGCGCCCAGCTGTGCGACCACCTGCGCGACATCGACCCCGGCCTCGTCCTCACGCCAGCAATCATAATCGGTCACCATCCCGACCAGCGCGTAGGGCAGCTCGGCCTCGCGTGCGAGTTTCGCCTCGGGCATCGCGGTCATGCCGATGATGTCGCAGCCCCATTGGCGATAGAGCCGGCTTTCCGCGCGCGTCGAGAATTGCGGGCCCTCCATCGCCAGATAGGTGCCGCCGGAATCGACCTGCGCGCCTGCCGCCCGCGCCGCCTCCACCGCCAGCGCCGACAGCCGCGGGCAGACCGGGTCCGCCATCGAGACGTGCGCGACCAGCCCGGTGCCAAAGAAGCTCGACGGCCGCCCCTTGGTGCGATCGATGAACTGGTCGACGACCGTGAAACTGCCCGGCGGCCGGTCTTCTGCCAGCGAGCCGACAGACGACACCGCCAGCACGTCGGTGACCCCCAGCCGCTTCAACGCATCGATATTCGCCCGAGCATTGAGCTCCGACGGCGAAATCCGATGCCCGCGCCCATGCCGCGGCAGGAACGCGACGCCGACATCGCCAACCCGTCCGGTGAAGATCGCATCCGACGGTTCGCCCCACGGCGTCGCGACGGTCTGCCAGCGGCCGTCTTCGATGCCCTCGACCGCGTAGAGGCCCGAGCCGCCGATGATGCCAATCGTCCAGCCGCTCATACCGCGTGTGCCCGCGGCCGCGCATAGGCGAAATAGACCAGCAACCCGAGCAGGTTCCACGCGCCGAAATACAGTTGCGTCTTCGCCGGGAGGCTGACGAACAGGTACAGGCAGCCGAGGATGCCGGTCGTCCCGACCAGGGTCGCGGCGGGCGCGCGGAACGTCCGCTCGGCATCGGGCGCGCGCCGGCGCATCACCAGCATACACGCGCACACCGCGATGAACGCGGCGAGCGTCCCCGCATTGGCCAGCGCGGCGATCTCGGCAAGCGGCAACAGCCCGGCGATCACCGCGACGATCGCCGCGGTGATCCAGGTGATCCGCACCGGTGCACCACGCCGCGACACTTTTGCGAGGCTCACCGGCAGCAACCCGTCACGCGCCATCGTGAAGAAGATGCGGCTCTGCCCGAACAGGAAGGCGAGCAGCACCGTCGGCAGCGCGATCACCGCGCTCGCGCCCAGGAACGTCGCGAACCCCGGTTGTCCGATCTCGCGCAGGATCAGCGCGAGCGGCTCGGCGGACCCCGAAAAGCGGGTGTACGACAACGCGCCGACCGCCGCGACCGCGACCAGGATGTAGATGATGATGCACGCGACCATCGACCCGAGGATGCCGATCGCCAGGTCGCGCGACGGATCCTTGGTCTCCTCCGCCGCGGTCGAGATCGCGTCGAAACCGTAAAAGGCAAAGAAGATGATCGCCGCCGCCGCCATCACCCCGCGCTCGGCGCCATCCCCGGCGACCGCCTTGGGGAAGCCGTAGGGCATGAACGGGTGCAGGTTCGCCGCGTCGAAATATTGCAGCGCGATGATGACGAACACGGTCAGCGCGATCATCTTCACGCCCACCAGCAGTGCGTTCAGCGTCGCGCTCTCCCGCGTGCCGAACGACAGCAACGCCGCGACGACGGCGATGATCGCGATCGCCGGGAGATTGAGGATTCCGCCCAGTTCGGGACTAGTCATCAGCGCCTCTGGGAACCCGACGGACGCGCGCAGCAACGGCGCGGCATAGCCCGACCAGCCGACCGCGACGGTCGACACCACCAGCGAATATTCGAGGATCAGGCTCCACCCGACCACCCAGGCGATGATCTCGCCGAGCACGACATAGCTATAGGTATAGGCGCTGCCCGACGCGGGGATCATTGTCGCCATCTCGGCATAGGCGAGCGCTGCGCAGGCGCAGATGCCGCCGGCGATGACGAAGGAGAGGATGACGGCTGGCCCGGCAAGCCCCGCGCCGACGCCGATCAGCGTCAGGATGCCGGTGCCGACGATCCCGCCCACGCCCATCGCGACGAGGTGTGGCCACGACAAGGTCCGCGCGAGCTGATGCTCGGGTCGCTGCTCGGTGACGATCTTCTTGCGTAACAGGCCGGCCACTCGTGTCCCCTTTTCCTCAGGGCGTGAGTGGCACAGGACGGGACGGCCGATCAATGGCTCCGTCACCCCCGGTCAAGCCCGGGGTGACGCGTGGAAGTCAGACCGTGAAGCTCTCGCCGCACCCGCATGCACCCTTGGCGTTGGGGTTCTGGAACACGAAGCCCGCGGTGAAATCGTCCTCGACCCAGTCCATCGTCGAGCCGATCAGGTACAGGATCGACCCACCATCGACGAACAGCGTGCCGCCCGGCGTGTCGATCCGCTCGTCGAACGGCTTGGCATCGGTGACGTAATCTACGGAATAGGCGAGTCCCGAACAGCCACGCTTGGGCGTCGACAACTTCACGCCGATCGCGTCGGCGGGCGCGCGGGCCATCAGGTCCGCGATGCGCGCATGCGCTGTGGCGGTCAGGTTCAGCGCCGCGGGGCGTTCGCGAAGTGTGGTCGCCATGATCTTCCTCCTTCTTCCCCCCTCCCGCCTGCGGGAGGGGCCGGGGGTGGGCTCCCGGCCAGCCTCGAACGGCACGCCATGAGGGGAGCGCGAGCCCACCCCCAACCCCCTCCCGCCAGCGGGAGGGGGCTTTCCGGTTACAGCATGCCCAACTCGAGCTTTGCATCGTCCGACATCTTCTGCGGGTCCCAGGCCGGGTCCCACACCAGATTGACCTCGGCGACGCCGACGCCTGGCACCGCACCGACGCGCATCTCGACCTCCATCGGCATCGTCTCTGCGACCGGGCAGTTCGGCGTGGTCAGCGTCATCGTCACCACCGCGTGGCCGCCATCGGTCACCTCGACACCGTAGATCAGCCCCAGGTCATAGATGTTCACCGGGATCTCGGGGTCGTAGATATCCTTCAGCGCGTCGATGATCGCCTCGTACACCACCCCGCCCGGCTCGCCGACGGCGTCGACCTGCGGCTTCTGCGCCAGGAACCCTTCGAGATAGTCGCGCTTGCGCTCCGCGTTGGAGTCCGTCTCCATGACGACACGCGCCTTGGGCGGTGCCTGCACGGCGTCCACTTCCTCGATCTCGATCCGATCGCTCATCCGAAAATCCTCGTAACCCGTTCTATGCCGCGGACCAGCGCCTCGACGTCCGCCGGCCCGTTATACACGCCGAAACTCGCCCGCGCCGTCGCCTCGACGCCCAGCGCCTCCATCAGCGGCTGCGCGCAGTGATGGCCGGCGCGGATCGCGACCCGCTCCTCGTCCAATATGGTGCCGATGTCGTGCGGGTGCACCCCCTCGATCGTGAAGCTGACGATCCCGGCCGAGTCCGCCGGGCCGTAGAGCCGCACCGAATTGATCGACGACAGCGCCTCGCGCGTCGCGGTCACCAGCGCCGTCTCATGCGCGTGGATCGCGCCGAGGCCGATGCTCTCGACATAGTCGATCCCCGCCGCCAGCCCCAGCGCGCCGACGATGTGCGGCGTCCCCGCCTCGAACCGGCCCGGCGGCGGCGCGTAGGTGGTCTTCGCGAACGACACCTTGTCTATCATCGACCCGCCACCCTGATAGGGCGGCATCGCGTCGAGCAGTTCGGGCCGCGCCCACAGCACGCCGATGCCGGTCGGACCGTAGAGCTTGTGCCCCGAAAAGACGTAGAAGTCGCACCCGATCGCTGCGACGTCGACCGCGATCCGCGGCACCGCCTGGCAGCCGTCGAGCAGGATCTTGGCGCCGGCCGCATGCGCGATGTCGGTCGCGCGCCGGGCGTCGAGCACCGAGCCCAGCACGTTCGAGACGTGCCCGAGCGCGACTAGCTTGTGCGCCGGGGTGATGACCCGCTCCATCGCATCGAGATCGATGCGGTGGTCGTCGGTCAGCGGCAGCACGTCGATCGCGACGCCGATCCGTTCGGCGACCATCTGCCACGGCACGATGTTCGAATGATGTTCGAGCATCGACAAAAGGATGCGGTCGCCGCTCTTGAGCTGCGTCCCCGCCCAGCATCGCGCCACGAGGTTGATCGCCTCGGTCGCGCCGCGGACGAACACGATCTCATTCTCGGACCCCGCGCCGATGAACCGCGCGACGGTGCGGCGTGCCGCCTCATAGGCGACCGTCATGTCGGCGGAGCGCTGGTACACGCCGCGGTGCACGGTGGCGTAGGTGGTGTCGTAGGCGCGGGTGATCGCGTCGATGACCACCTGCGGCTTCTGCGCGGTGGCGGCGGTATCGAGATACGCCCAACCCTCCGGAATCGCGGGGAAATCCGCGACACGGTCGAGCGGCAAATCCTCCCCGGCACGGGGAGGGGGACCGCCAGCCGCAGGCTGGTGGTGGAGGGGGCTCGCCACAGCCGCTGCACCGAGGGGAGAACCCCCTCCACCAGCTTCGCTGGTCCCCAGCGTCAGGTCGATCGTGCTCCCAGCACGATCTTGGATTGCCGGGGGCAATCCAACCTGACGCTCCGTGCCGGGGAGGATTTGCGCGGTCTCACTCACAACGCGGTCTCCAACCAAGCATCCGCATCCGCGACGAAGGCCTCGCGGACCGTCTCATTCCCGATCCGGTCGAGCGCATCGCCGACGAACGCGCGCGTCAACAGCGCCTGCGCGCGCGGCTTCGGGATCCCGCGGCTCTCCATGTAGAACAGCGCCTTCGCATCCAGCTCCCCGACCGTCGCGCCATGCGCGCACTTCACGTCGTCCGCGAAGATCTCGAGTTCGGGCTTCAGGTTCACCGTCGCGGTCCGCTGCAACAGCAACCCGCGCAGCGACTGCTCGCCATCGGTCTTCTGCGCATGCCGCGCGACCTCGACCGCAGCCGCCAGGCTGACGGTGGACTGGTCCGCCGCGACCGCGCGCCATAGCTGGTGGCTCTGCCCGTTCAGCGCGTCATGGCGCAGCCGCACCGCGCATTCCTTGTTCTCCGACCCGCGCGTCAGCAACGCGCCGCCGAGTTCCGCATAGCCGCCATCGCCGTTGACGCTCACAGCGCCGTCGATCCGCGCGCCCGCGCCGCCGAGCGCCAGGAACGTCGCGATCAGGCTCGCGCCCGCGTCCAGCGCGACCTCCTCGCGCAGCGACACGAAACCGTCGGCCTGCAGGATCCGCACCGCGCGCATCAGCCGCGCCGCCTTGCCGAGCGTGATCCGCGCCAGCCGGTTGCTCCAGCCGCTGCCCACATAGGTCTCGACGACCTGCGCGACCGCGTCGTCGGCGAGGCTGATCTCACACGGCAGCTGGTTCGCGCCGCCGGTCGCGACATGCACGACCTGCACCGGATCGGCCGCCGCATCCGCGTCCAGCCGCAACGCCCAGCCCTTGCCGCCCGCGCGGCGCCCGAGCACATGCTCGCCGCCGTCGATGCTTGTCAGCATGACGCCCTGCAGATCGCTCCGCGCATCGTCGAGCACGCCATCGACGAACACCAGCCGCGCGCCGGGCAGATCGAGGAAATGATCCGCATCGTCGGCAGCCGTCTTCGGCAACTGCGTCGCGGCCACGAGTGTCGAAAGGTCCGCCCAGCGCCACGATTCCTCGCGGGTCGAGGGAAGGTCGAGCAGGTCGCTCATCGTGCGATTTCCGTCGAGAAGAAGGATGGTTCACGCGGAGGCGCGGAGACGCGGAGAGAAGATGAAAGGCCCGTCAGGGCTATCAAATCGCGGCCGGCGATGATCCGCGGGAGCGACGTCCCGGCGACGACACCTCCGCGTCTCCGCGCCTGCGCGTGAAACCTCCTCTTGAAAGCGCCTGCGGCGCGGGAGAACATCACGCCGCGATCCCCACATAGCCCTCGGATTCGAGCTGCTTGGCAAGCTCCGCCCCGCCACTCCGCACGATCCGCCCATCGGCCAGCACATGCACGAAATCGGGTTCAACATAATCGAGCAGCCGCTGGTAATGCGTGATCAGCAGCACCGCCTTGTCGGGATGGCGCATGATCCGGTTGATCCCGTCGCCGACGATCCGCAGCGCATCGATGTCGAGGCCGCTGTCGGTCTCGTCGAGAATCGCGAATTTCGGGTCGATGATCCCCATCTGGACCATCTCGTTGCGCTTCTTCTCGCCGCCCGAAAAGCCGACATTCACCGGCCGCTTGAGCATGTCGTAGTCCATGCCGAGCTGGTCGGCCTGCCCACGCGCGAGCTTCAGGAATTCGCCGCCCGACAATGGCTTCTCGTCCCGCGTCGCGCGCTGGGCGTTCAATGCCTCGCGCAGGAACTGGACGTTCGACACGCCGGGAATCTCGACCGGATACTGGAAGCCGAGGAACACCCCCGCCGCCGCACGCTCATGCGCCTCCAGTTCGAGCAGGTCCTGGCCATCGAACGTCACCGATCCCGCAGTCACCTCATAGCCGGGCCGCCCGCCGAGCACATAGCCCAGCGTCGACTTGCCCGCGCCGTTCGGCCCCATGATCGCATGCACTTCGCCCGCATTCACGGTGAGCGACAGGCCCTTGAGGATTTCCTTGCCGTCGATCTCGGCGTGGAGGTTTTCAATTTTCAGCATCGAATTCAGCCCAGTTCCAAATCTTAAAATACGAGACGCCGACCCCTACCCCGTCATTCCCGCGAAGGCGGGAATCCATCCATCCGCTTGCGCGAGAGGCGACATGGATTCCCGCCTTCGCGGGAATGACGGGGGATGGGGGTCATCCGACCGACCCTTCCAGCGAAATCCCGAGCAGCTTCTGCGCCTCGACCGCGAACTCCATCGGCAGCTGCTGCAACACCTCGCGCGCGAAGCCGTTGACGATCAGCGCCACCGCCGCCTCCGCGTCCAGCCCGCGCGACATCGCGTAGAACAGCTGGTCTTCGGAGATCTTCGACGTCGTCGCCTCATGCTCGATCTGCGCGGAGGGGTTGCGGACCTCGATATACGGCACGGTATGCGCGCCGCACTGGTCGCCGAGCAGCAGGCTGTCGCACTGGGTGAAATTCCGCACGCCCTCCGCGGTCGGCGCCACGCGCACCAGCCCGCGATAGGTGTTGTCCGACCGCCCCGCCGAAATCCCCTTCGACACAATCGTCGACCTGGTATTCTTGCCGAGATGGATCATCTTCGTGCCGGTATCGGCCTGCTGGCGATTGTTCGTCACCGCGACCGAATAGAATTCGCCGACCGACCCGTCGCCGAGCAGCACGCAGGACGGATATTTCCACGTGATCGCGCTGCCGGTCTCGACCTGCGTCCACGACACCTTCGAGTTCTTGCCTTGGCACAGCGCACGTTTCGTGACGAAATTATAGATCCCGCCAACGCCGTTCTCGTCGCCCGGATACCAGTTCTGCACGGTCGAATATTTGATCTCGGCATCGTCGAGCACGACGAGTTCGACGACCGCCGCGTGCAGCTGGTTCTCGTCGCGCATCGGCGCGGTGCAGCCTTCGAGATAGGAGACGTACGAGCCCTTGTCGGCGACGATCAGCGTGCGTTCGAACTGCCCGGTATTCTCGGCGTTGATCCGGAAATAGGTCGACAGCTCCATCGGGCAGCGGACGCCCTCGGGGATGTAGACGAAGGTGCCGTCGGAAAAGACCGCCGAGTTGAGCGTCGCGAAATAGTTGTCGCGCTGCGGCACGACCTTGCCGAGCCACTTCCGGACGAGCTCCGGATATTCCTTGATCGCCTCGGAGATCGACCGGAAGATCACGCCCGCGGCCTCCAGCTCCTTGCGGAAGGTCGTCGCGACCGAGACGCTGTCGAACACCGCATCCACCGCGACGCGGCGCTTGGGCGTGCCGTCCTCGTTCAGCGGATCCTCGACCACGCCGGCCAGCATCTTCTGCTCGCCGATCGGGATGCCGAGCTTTTCGTAGACCCGGAGAATCTCGGGATCGACCTCGTCCAGGCTGCCGAGCTTCGGCTTGGCCTTGGGCTCGGCGTAATAATAGGCGTCCTGGTAGTCAATCGGGGGCACGTTGAGCTTCGACCAGTCGGGCGCCTCCATCGTCTGCCACAAGGCGAACGCCTTCAGCCGCCAGTCGAGCATCCACTGCGGCTCGCCCTTCTTGGCGGAGATGAAGCGCACCGTGTCCTCGGACAGGCCCTTGGGCGCGAACTCCTGCTCAATGTCGGACGAGAAGCCCCACTCATAGGTCTTGTTCGCGGCCGCATAGGCCTCTGCGTTGCGGGTAGCCATTATGCGATCACTTTCGTTCCCCGGCGGAGGCCGGGGTCCAGTTGGGAAGGTTGCAGTAGGGGAGCACGGTCCTCAGCCAAGGAATGTCCCCCAACTGGGCCCCGGCCTTCGCCGGGGAACGAGGACAGGCTCGCGAGCGACACACCTGCCAACGCCCCGCGGACCGCGCCGTTGACGACGTTCCAATGCGGCTTCACCCGGCAGGTGTCGCCGACGCAGCAGTCCTGCGCCGCGCCGTCGACGCAGGAGGTCAGCGCGATCGGCCCTTCGACCGCTTCGATGATCTCGGCGAGGTTGATCGATGCCGGCGGGCGCGACAGGCGAAACCCACCACCCGTGCCACGCGTGCTCTCGATGAGCCCGGCGGCGGACAGCCGGCTGACCAGCTTCTGCACGGTCGGCAACGGCACACCGGTCTCCTCGGCCAGCACCGTCGCGTTAAGCCGCGCCACGCCACCGCAATGACGCGCCGCGGCGCTCATCATCACGACCGCATAGTCGGCGAGGCTGGAAAGGCGCATGATATCCAATCGGAACGATTTCGTCCGATTGCAAATGGTGCCGGCTACGGGCGGCGTCAACCCGATTTGGCTGCGAACGACTCGCAGCCTTTTCCGTCACCCCAGCCAAGGCTGGGGTCTCTGCGTGGCAGATGCTGCGGCCTGAACCGGGAGACCCCAGCCTTCGCTGGGGTGACGACGGCGTAGTATATCGCTTAGGGGCAGAACATGGCCTTCTACCACCCGCTCCTCTTCCGCCTCGACGCCGAACGCGCGCACGGCCTGACGATCGCCGCGCTGGCGGCTTGGGGCAAGGCCGGCACCCCCGCCGCGCCCGCCCTCCCGAACCTCCCGACAACTGTCGCCGGGATTACCTTCCCCAACCCGCTCGGCCTCGCCGCTGGCGTCGACAAGGACGGTCGCGCGATCGACGGGTTCTTCGGGCTCGGCTTCGGCAGCGTCGAGATCGGCACGCTCACGCCGTTGCCGCAACCCGGCAACCCGCGCCCGCGGATCTTCCGCCTCGTCGAGGACCGCGCGATCATCAACCGGCTGGGATTCAACAATGGCGGCCTCGACGCCGCCCTGCCCCGCGCCAAGGCCGCGAAGCGCACCGGCGTGCTCGGCATCAACGTCGGCGCCAACAAGGATGCCACCGACCGCATCGCCGATTACGTCCACGGCATCACCCATGCGGCGCCGCTGGCCGACTATATCACGATCAACATCAGCTCGCCCAACACCCCCGGCCTGCGCGACCTGCAGCACGGCGCCGCGCTCCGCGACCTGCTCGCCGCCTGCACCGCGGCGAAGGGCGCGACACCGATCTTCCTGAAGGTCGCGCCCGATCTCGCCCCCGCCGCGATCGACGACATCGCGCGCGCTGCCATGGACGCCAGGATCGACACGCTGATCGTCAACAACACCACGATCACCCGCCCGAACCTGCGCTCGGCCAACGGCGCACAAGGCGGCGGGCTGTCCGGCGCACCGCTCGCCTCCCTCGCCCGCGCGCGCCTCGCCGATTTCCGCGCGGCGACCGGTGCCGCCATGCCGCTGATCTCGGTCGGCGGCATCGGCAGCGGCGCGGAGGCCTATGCCCGTATCCGCGCCGGCGCCAGCCTGGTCCAGCTCTACACCGCTTTGGTCTATGAGGGCCCCGGCCTGCCCGCCCGCATTCTCCGCGACCTGTCGGCGCTCCTGGCCCGCGACGGCTTCGCCAGCGTCGCCGATGCGGTCGGGACAGGCACCCCCTAATTGCCGTCATCCTGACGAAAGTCAGGATCCAGAGCCACGAGCGCTGTGGCCCGTAACCCTGGATCCCGGGTCGAGCCCGGGATGACGGGGTGGTAGGGGCGGGCGTGGTGGCGTGACGGGTTGCCTCGCGACCGATCCGCGCTAGGCTCGCCGGCGATGAAGACTTCGCTCCTAGCATTCGCCCTCCTCCTCCCCTCCGTCGCCGTGGAGGCGCGCCAGACTGCGCCGGCAAAGCCCCAGGGCATGGTCAGCGCCGCCGATCCGCGCGCCGCGGCCGCGGGTGTCGAGATGCTTCGCGCCGGCGGCAGCGCGACCGATGCGGCGATCGCGACGATGCTCGCGCTCAACGTCGTCGAGCCGCAGAGCTCGGGGATCGGCGGCGGCGGCTTCTGGGTCGCGCAAGGCGCCGACGGCGCGCTCAGCACGATCGACTTCCGCGAAAAGGCGCCTGCCGCCGCCGACGGGCGCTGGTTCTACGCCGCCGACGGCACGCCCTTGAGCCATGACGACGCGGTCCCCGGCGGGCGCAGCGTCGGCGTGCCCGGCGCGCTGCGCGGCATGGCGATGGCGCATCGCGCCGGCGGCAAGCTGCCCTGGGCGCGGCTGTTCCAGCCCGCCATTCGGCTCGCAAAGGGCGGCTTCCAGGTCACCCCGCGCCTCGTCAACGGCATGGCGGCGTACGGCGGGCACGTCACGCCCGAGACGCGCGCGCTGTTCTCCAAAGCCGATGGCAGCCCTGTCGCGATCGGCGATACGGTGAAGAACCCCGCCCAGGCCGCGCTGCTCGAACGCATCGCGACCCGCGGCCCGGACAGCTTCTATGTCGGCCCCGAAGCGCAGAAGATCGTCGCCACCGTCAACGGTGCCGCGCGCAATCCGTCGAAGATGACGCTCGGGGACCTCGCCACCTACGACGCCGTGCGGCGCGATCCGGTATGCATCAAATACCGCGTGTACAAGGTGTGCGGCATGGGCCCGCCCTCGTCCGGCGGCGTCACCGTGCTGATGATCCTCAAACAGCTCGAACGCTTCGACATGACCGGCCTGGGAAAGGACAGCGCGCAGGCGTGGCACCTGTTCGCTGAAAGCTCGCGGCTCGCCTATGCCGATCGCAACCTCTATGTCGGCGATCCGGATCATGTCTCGGTGCCGATCAAGGGCATGCTCGACCCCGCCTATCTCACCACACGCTCGGCGCTGATCTCGCCTACCACCACGATGGCGACCGTGTCGGCGGGCACACCCCCCGGCGCGCCGCAGCGCCAGCCCGCGCCGGTCAGCGAGGTCGCCGGCACCACCAGCCTCGCCGCGGTCGATTCGCGCGGCAACGTCGTCGAGGTCACGACGACGGTCGAGGGCTATTTCGGATCGGGCCTGACCGTCGACGGCACCGTGCTCAACAACCAGCTGACCGATTTCGACATCGTGCCCGACAAGAACGGCTATCTGGTCGCCAACCGAGTCGAGGGCGGCAAGCGGCCGCGCAGCTCGATGTCGCCGACGATCGTCTACGGTCCCGACGGCAAGGTCCGCCTCGCGGTCGGCGCGGCGGGCGGATCGACGATCATCGCGCAGGTCGCGAAAGCGATCGTCGGCGTGGTCGACTGGAGGCTGTCGGCGCAGGATGCGATCGCGCTCGGGCTGCTCTACGCGCCCGGCCCCGTCGCCGCCGCCGAAAAGGGCACCGAGCGCGAGGCGATGGTCCCCGCGCTGCGGGCGCTCGGCGAGACCGTTCAGGTCGCGGCGCTGGGCCTCAAGGCGAACGCGATCGAGCGCGTCGGCAATCGCTGGGTCGGTGCCGCCGATCCCCGCAGCGAAGGCGTCGCGATGCACGAGGATGGCAAAGTCGCGCCGATCCAGCGCGTCGGTGTGCTACAACGCGCACCGGAATAACGCCGCGAAACCACCGACGGCATAAAGGACGACGCCCGCACAGGGCGCGTTAGGAGAGACGATGGCCCGCCAGCTCGAATATTTCCCGAACCTCGTGACGATGTTCTTCACGCGCGCGCGCGAGCGCGGCGACGCGCCGTTCCTGTGGACCAAGACCAGCGGCGCCTGGGTCGCGACCAGCTGGGCCGATGCCGCGCGCCAGGTCGCGAGCCTTGCCGCCGGGCTGAAGGCGTGCGGGCTGAAACGCGGCGACCGCGTGATGCTGGTCAGCGAAAACCGCCCCGAATGGTGCCTTAGCGATCTGGCGATCATGGCCGCGGGGTGCGTGACGGTGCCCGCCTATGTCACCAACACCGAACGCGATCACATCCACGTGATCGAGAATTCGGGCGCCTGTGCGGTGATCGTGTCGACCGCGAAGCTCGCCAAGACGCTGATGCCCGCGGTGCTCAAGTCGAACCTGGCGCAGACCGTGATCGGGATCGATTCGATGCGCATCTCGCCCGCCAGCGTCGATTTCCACGACTGGCACGCGCTGATCGCTGCCAACCCGACCGATCCCGACGTCGCCGCCGCGCAGGCCGACTTCACGCGCAGCGACCTCGCCTGCATCATCTACACCAGCGGCACCGGCGGATCGCCGCGCGGCGTGATGCAGCATCACGGCGCGATCCTGCACAATTGCGCCGGCTGCGCGGACGTGATCTCGGAGGATTTCGGCTGGGACAACGAGGTGTTCCTGTCGTTCCTGCCGCTCAGCCACGCCTATGAACATACCGGCGGTCAGCATTTCCCGATCTCGCTCGGGGGCCAAATCTATTACGCCGAGGGCCTCGAAAAGCTCGCCGCGAACATCGAGGAGACCCGCCCGACGATCATGTTCGTCGTGCCCCGGCTGTTCGAGGTGCTGCGCACGCGGATCTCGAAGACGATCGAGAAGCAGGGCGGCGCGTCAGCCTATCTGCTGCGCCAGGCCCTCGAGGTCGGCGCGCGGCGCTATCGCGGCCAGTTGCGCCTGATCGACCGGCCGATGCAGGCGGCGGTCGCGACGCTGTTCAAGCCCAAGATCGCGAAGAAATTCGGCGGCCGGATGAAGGCGATGATCTCGGGCGGCGCGCCGCTCAACCCCGAGGTGGGCATGTTCTTCGAGGCGCTCGGCCTCACCTTCCTGCAGGGCTATGGCCAGACCGAGGCCGCGCCGGTGATCTCGTGCAACCGCCCCAAGGCCGGCGTCCGCATGGACTCGGTCGGCCCGCCGCTGAAGGATACCGAGGTCCGCATCGCCGAGGACGGCGAAATCCTCGTCAAGGGCGAGCTCGTGATGCACGGCTATTGGCGCAACGAGGCCGAAACCGCGCGGGTGCTGAAGGACGGCTGGCTGCACACCGGCGACATCGGCGAGATCGACGCCAACGGCCGGATCCGCATCACCGACCGCAAGAAGGACCTGATCATCAACGACAAGGGTGACAACATCGCGCCCCAGAAGGTCGAAGGGATGCTGACTCTGCAACCCGAGATCGTCCAGGCGATGATCGCTGGCGACCGCCGCCCCTATATGGTCGCGCTGATCGTGCCCGATCCCGAATGGACGCAGGAATGGTGCGCTGCCAACGGCGACACCTGCAGCTTCGCGCGGTTGGCCGAGAACAGCGAATACCGCACCGCGCTGGGGGCCGCGATCGAGCGCGTGAACAAGGACCTGACGGTGACGGAACGCATCCGGCGGTTCGTGCTGGCGGATGCGCCGTTTGGAATCGAGAACGAACAGCTGACGCCGAGTTTGAAGATCCGGCGGCACGTGATCAAGCAGGCCTATGGGGACCGGCTGGACGCGTTGTACAAGGGGTGAAGCTTGCACCTGCGGGGCATGCCACTTCCCCCGGTCGTCACCCCAGCGAAGGCTGGGGTCTCCCCGTTTGGGGCAACCGGTCCGACACGAGCAGGAGATGCCAGCCTGCGCTGGCATGACGGGGTATGGGATGACGGGGTAGGGGATGACGGAGTGGGGCGTGGCGCCCCTCCCCACACACCCGTCACCCCAGCTTAGGCTGGGGTCTCCCGTTTGGGGCAACCGACCCGCCCCAAGCGAGAGATGCCAGCCTACGCTGGCATGACGAGTTGGGAGAGGGCATCGCCCCCTTCGTCACCAACCTGTTCTAGGCCAGCGTCTCGTACAGATCGCGCCATTCGGGATTCAATTCCTCGATCAGTCGTATCTTCCACGCGCGGTTCCAGGCTTTAAGGGCCTTCTCGCGCCAGATCGCGGCCTGGATCGTCTCGTGCGCCTCGGCGAACACGAGTGTCTTGATACCGTACCGCCGACAAAATGCAGAGCCGACATCACGCCGATGCTGGTCAACGCGGGCAGCGAGATGATTCGTCACACCGACGTAAAGCATGCCGTACGGCTTGCTCGCCATGATGTAGGTCCAGCCGCCGTACGGCATGCGGCGAGGCTATCCGGCTCAAACGAGAGATGCCAGCCTTCGCTGGCATGACGGTGACGCTAAACCCGTCACCCCAGCGCAGGCTGGGGTCTCCCAAGACGGCGCAACACGCTGCCCCAAACGTCTACTTCTTCGCCGCCCCCGCCGGCACCACCGCCATCGTCCAGTCCTTGTCCGGCCGCAGCCACCGCGCAGCCGTCGCCTGCAATTCCGCCGGGGTCGTCGTCGCCAGATCGCTCGCGATGCGCTGAGTCGCGTCGATCTTGCGCGGGTCGAACGTCGCGCCGCCCAGCTGCTGCAGCCAGAACTGGTTCCCGGTCGAGGCGCGCATGATGTACTGCCCCATCGGCTTGCGGATCCGCTCGAGCTCGTCCGCGGGGATCGGCGTCGACACCAGCTCCGCCGCGATTTTCCGCGCGATCTCGAAGAAGAACGGCACCTTGTCGGGCGCGACCTGGCCGATCGCGAGCAGCCGCCCGCCGCTGGTCATGCCGGTAGGCCATTGGCTCGACACGTTGGGGCTGTAGCTCGCGCCAGCCGCCTGGCGCAGCCGTTCGAACAGCCGGTCGCTGAACACCTGCGCCAGCACGTCGAGGCGACGGCTTTCGGCGATGTCGGCGATACCGCCCGCGGTCGGCCACGCGATCACCGCCGCGGCCTGGTTCTCGGGGCCGGTATGCGCGCGCATCACCGGTTTCGTATTGTGCGCGGGGAAGCGCACCACCGGCGCCACCACCGGTGTGGCGGGACGCGGCTTCATCGCGCCGAAGCTCTTCGCCACCGCGGCGATCACGTCGTCCGCCTTGACGTCGCCGAACACCGACACCTCGATCGGCCCGGTCTTGAGCAACGGCTCCCAGAAGCTGCGGAAATCCTTGGCATTGAGCGCCTCGACCGTCGCCTTGGACGGCGTGCCCCAGCGCGGATCGCCGGCGCGCAGCAGGCCTTCCAAGTCGCGCGACAGCACGCCGTCGGGGGACGAATCATACCCTGCGAACCCGGCCAAAGCCGCCGCCCGCGCGCGCGCCACCGGTGCCGGATCCCAACCCGGGAACGCCAGCTTCGCCGCCATCAGCCGCAGCTGGTCGGCATAATCCGCCGGCGACGTCAGCGCGCCCAGCGTGAACGCATCGTCGTCGATCCCGAAATCGAGCCCGATCCGACGCCCCGCGGTCAGCTGGTCGAGGTCGCCCTGGTCGAGCTTGCCGATCCCGCCCGCGACCAGCGCGAGGTCGCCCGCCCAGGCCGGCGTCGGCCGATCCGCCGGTAGCGCCGCATAGCCACCCCCGAACCGCACGCGGACATAGACGCGCCCCGTCTCGCCGGCGTTGGGGAACATCAGCAACCGCGTGCCGTTGGCGAAATTCACCTGCTCCATGTCGAACTGCGGGATTTTCGTCCGCGACGCGACTGTCCCGGGCTTGCCGAGCGACGGCAGCTTCGAGAAATCGACCGAGGCCTGTGTGCGGCGCTTGCCCGCCAGCCCCTTCACGTCGACGGCGAGCGCCGCCGCGAGCTTCGCCGCCGCCCCGTCGTCGGGCGTCCGCGTGTTGACCATGACGCGGGTCACGCCCTCGTCGAAGATCCGCTTGGTCGAGGCGAGCAAGGTCGCGGGCGTGAACATCCCCTTCGCCTTGGCGCTGGTCAGCACCTCGTAACTGGTCTGCGGGCTCGCCACCGTCTCGCGGATGTCGAGCGCGCCGACCATGTCGTCGGCCTGTTTCGAGCCCGCCTCGACCCGCGCGGTCTCGACCGAGGTGCGCATGATCGTGTCGAAATCGGCATATTCGCGGTCGACCTCGGCCTGGCTCGGCGCGGTCGTCTCGGCGTCGGCGATTACCGCGCGGACGTCCTTCAACGCCGCCTCCCAATCGTCGCCGATCGGCACGATGTTGACGGATGTCAGGTTCGCCGAGCGCGACACGTCGTCGATCGAGACGCTCGCCTGCAGGAAGCTGCCCCCGGCGCGCGCACGCGTCTCGAGCCGCCGGCTGATCAGCCGCGTCGCGATCGTGTCGACCAGCCGCTCCTGGTTCATCTTGACGGTGTCGTCCTTGTATTCCCAGGGGCGCACCACGCCCATCGTCACCACCGCGGGGATCGCCAGCTCGGCGATCGTGCCCGACGACGGCGCCTTGGGATCGGGCTTGCCGAAATCGGGCGCGGGCACCTTTGGGCCGATGCCCTTCCAGCCCGCGAAATTCTTGACGACCATCCGCGCGAACAGCGCCGGGTCCATGTCGCCCGAAATGATCACGACGGTGTTTTCGGGCCGGTACCAGCGATCGTGGAACGCCTTCACGGTCGCGCCGGTCGCGGCCTGCAGCGTCGAGATGTTGCCGATCGGCGAACGGTCGGCGAGCGGCTGCCCGGCGAACAGCACCTTGCGGATCGCATCGCCGTAGCGAACCTGCGGGCCCGGCTGCTCGCGCTGTTCGGCGAGCACGACGGGGCGCTCGGCGGCGACCGCGGCGTCGGTGATGACCGGCTGGGCCATCATCCCCGACATGATTTTCAGGCTCTCGTCGAGCCCCGCTTCGGTCGCCGAGGGCAGGTCGAGTTTGAACGTCGTCGAGGTCGGCGTGGTCTGCGCGTTGGTGTCGGAGCCAAAGGTCGCGCCGAACCGCTGCCACACCCGTTTGGCCTCGCCATCGGGGACATATTGCGATCCGCGGAACGACAGATGCTCGATGAAATGCGCATAGCCGCGTTCGTCGTCGGTCTCGTTCAGCGAGCCGGCGTCGATCCGCACGCGCACCGACACCTGGCCCGGCGGCACGCCATTCTTGCGCACCGCGAAGCGCAGGCCGTTCGGCAACGTCCCGAACTTCCAGTCGGCGTCGCGCGTCAGATCGCTGCCCTTGTAGAGCCACGCGGTCGTGTCGATCCCCGTCAGCTCCGGCAGCGTCGGCGTCTCCTTGCCCGGCGCGGTCTGCGAGGCAACGGATTGCCCGATCGCGGGGATCGCGAGCGCCAGGAGGAGGGGGAACAGCAGGGGAGCGCCGAGCGCACGCGGGAAAGACACCATGGCGCCTCTGTAGCGGTCGCGCGCCGCAACCGCCAGCGTCGGCGCTTGGGTTCACGAACACCTGCGCCGCGCCATCATTTGGTCCCATAGTGCCGCTAGCCGCCGCACACGGGCAGCTTCAGCGAAGGCGGCCACGCAACAGGGAACGGCATGACGGTCGGGGCAGAGCTTGAACAGCGCGCGACGCTGCGGGAATCGGTCACGCCGATGGTCGCCGAGCCGAACCGCCCGCTGATCATCCGCGTCGGCAAGCATCTGCGCGGCAGCTTCGACCGGTTGATCGCGTCGTCGTCACTGGTCTCCAACGCCCCCGTCCTCGATGTCCGCGACTTCGCCTGGACCGCAGCGTTGCGCGACGGGTGGCGGGCGATCCGCGACGAGGCGGTCTTGGTCGCGCTCGACGGCGACGCCTCGCCCAGCTTGGCGACGATCTCGCCCGACCACCGGTCGATTGCCGAAGTCGGAAAATGGCGCTCTTTCTTCCTATGGGGTTACGGCTATCCGATCGCCGACAACCTCGCGCGCTGCCCGCGCACCGCGGCGCTGGTCGCGCAGATCCCGGGCCTCACCAGCGCGTTCTTCTCGATCCTCGCGCCCGGCACGCACATCCCCGCGCATCGCGGCGTCACCAAGGGGCTGATCACCTGTCATCTCGGGCTGATCGTGCCGCGCGACGGTGATGTCCGCATGCGCCTCGACGGTCGCGTGGTGCGCTGGGCCGAAGGCGAGACTCTGGTGTTCGACGACACCTATGACCACGAGGTCTGGAACGACACCGACGGCACCCGCGTCGTCCTGCTGATCCAGTTCGCCCGGCCACTCCGCAATCCCGGCAAGTGGATCGCCGAACTGTTCCTCGGCGTCGTCCGGCGCTCGGCGTTCGTGCAGGATACGGTGCGCAACATCGGGCGGTGGAATGCCGGCCTCGGGCGCGTGGACGGTTGACATATGGTGTTCCTGCGAACGCAGGAAACGTGGTCGGGGGAAAGAAACCGTTTCCCCATCCGCGCTTGATCCCCGCGCCCCCCCGCGCCACATGTCCCCCATGCTGATCGAGACAGAACCCACCCCCAATCCCCAGACGCTGAAGTTCCTGCCGGGACGCACCGTCATGGAGTCCGGGACCCGCGACTTCGCGACCCCCGAAGAGGCCGAGGCGAGCTCGCTCGCCGACGCGATCTTCCGCATGGGCGACGTCACCGGCGTGTTCTTCGGCCGCGACTTCGTGTCCGTCACTGCTGCACCCGGCGTGGCGTGGTCGGACCTGAAACCCGATATCCTCGCGATCCTGCTCGATCATTTCTCGGCGGGCATGCCGTTGTTCCGCCCCGCCGCCGCCGGTTTCTCGGTGCCCAGCGACGAGGTCCTGACCGACGACCCCGCCGACGCCGACATCGTCGCGCAGATCCGCGAGCTGATCGAGACGCGTGTCCGCCCCGCGGTCGCGAACGACGGCGGCGACATCGTCTATCGCGGCTTCGACAAGGGCAAGGTGTTCCTGCAGCTGCAGGGCGCCTGCGCCGGCTGCCCGTCGTCGAGCGCGACGCTCAAGAACGGGATCGAACAGCTGCTCAAATACTACGTCCCCGAAGTCACCGAAGTGAGGGCCGTCTGATGATCCTCGACGACACCGCGCTCGACACCGTCTTCCGCACCGCCCGCAGCTATTACCATTACACCGACCAGCCCGTCGCGGATGCCGAGCTCCACGCGATCTGGGACCTGATGAAATTCGGTCCGACCTCCGCCAACCAGCTGCCCGCGCGGCTGGTCTGGGTGAAGAGCGACGACGCCAAGCAGACGCTCGCCGCCGCGTGCAGCGACACCAACAAGGCCAAGGTGCTGGGTGCGCCGGTGTCGGTGATCATCGGGATGGACACCAATTTCCACGAGCACCTGCCCGAGCTGTTCCCGCACGTCGACGCGAAGGCGTGGTTCGACGGCAACGCCGAGCTGCGCGCCGCCTCGGCGTTCCGCAATTCGAGCCTGCAGGGCGCCTATTTCATCATCGCCGCGCGGATGCTGGGGCTCGATACCGGCCCGATGTCGGGGTTCGACGCCGGACTGGTCGACGCGGCGTTCTTTTCCGATACGCCGGCGGTGCGGACGAACTTCATTGCGACGCTCGGCCACGGCGATCCTGCGAGCATCCACCCGCGCCTGCCGCGTCCGGCGTTCGACAAGTTCAACACGATCGTCTGATCGCCCGTCCTTCGTTGCCGCGCGCGAGTGCCGCAACCTAAGACGCCCCCGCCCCCATCGTCACCCCAGCGAAGGCTGGGGTCTCCCCGTTGGGAAGCGGTGTGCCCCGAACCTGGAGACCCCAGCCTTCGCTGGGGTGGCGGATTGGCGGGGTAATGGATTGCTGGCGGGGCGAGCGATGGTTTGGTTCGTGAAGCATTGCGGTCGACAGATTTTACTGTGACGGAAACCTCCATGCGTACGCTCGTCATCGAAACCGCCACCGCCGCCTGCTCGGTGGCCCTAATCGAATCGGGCACCGTTGTCGCACGCGCGCACGAGGTCGTCGGCCGCGGCCATGCCGAGCGCCTGATCCCGATGATCGCCGCACTTCCCGACGGCGGCCGCGCCGCGCATATCCTGGTCGACTGCGGCCCGGGCAGCTTCACCGGCGTCCGCGTCGGCATCGCGGCTGCGCGCGGGCTCGCGCTGGGCTGGGGCGCCTCGGTCGCCGGCTTCTCCTCGCTGTCGCTGGTCGCCGCCGCCGCCTTCGCCGCGCGTCCATCCGATGACGTTGCGGTGGTGATGGAAGGGGGGCATGGCGAGGTCTTCATGCAGGCCTTCACCGCCGACCTCTCGCCGCACGCCGATCTGGCGTCGCTGAAGCCCGACGCCGCGCTCGCGGCGCTCGGCGGCCTGCACGCGGTCGGCAACGGCATCCGCTGGCTCGCCGCGCTCGACGGATCGCTCGACCTGACCGAGGCGCTGCCCGACGCCGCCGACGCGATCCTGTTGGCGCCCGCGCTGACCACCCTCCCCGCCCGCCCGATCTACGGCCGCGCCCCCGACGCCAAACCGCAGACCCCGCGCTGATGGCGACCCGCACGATCCTGCTGCGCAGCGGCGACGCCCGCGACATCACGATCGTCGACGCGCTGATGCAGACCGCGTTCGACCCGCGCTTCGGCGAAGCGTGGACGCGCAGCCAGTGCATCGGCGTGCTCGCGATGCCCGGCGTCCGCCTGACGCTGGCGATGGTCGACGAGGACCCCGCGGGGTTCGCGATGACGCGCAGCGTCGCCGACGAAGCCGAACTGCTTCTGCTCGCGGTCGCGCCCGCGTTCCGCCGCCGCGGCGTCGGCGCCGCGCTGCTCCGCGCGGTCGAGGCGGAGTGCAGCGCCGCCGGCATCGCCACGCTGCATCTGGAGGTTCGCGCGAGCAACGACGCGGTTCGACTCTACACCGGCCACGGCTTCGCGAAGGTCGGCGAGCGCCGCGCCTATTATCGCAGCCGCACCGGCGAAGCGCACGACGCGCACACCTACTTGCGGAAACTTATCCCCTGATCGCAACGTTATCGGCTTATTGCGAGTCGCTATCCCTTTTCGCAACAGCGCTTCGGGCGTAGGGGACTTGGCGATTAGGGAACTCATGGCATGCCACGTAAAATCGACCTCGAAGCGCTCTGCAACCAGAAGGGGCTGCGCATCACCGAGCAGCGCCGCGTCATCGCGCGCGTCCTTTCGGAAGCCGAGGACCATCCCGATGTCGAGAAGGTGTACGAGCGCGCCAGCGCCATCGATCGCGGCATCTCGATCGCCACCGTCTATCGCACCGTCCGCCTGTTCGAGGAGGCCGGTATCCTCGACCGCCACGATTTCGGCGACGGCCGCGCGCGCTACGAACCCGCACCCGAGGCGCACCACGATCATCTGATCGACGTCGAGAGCGGCAAGGTGATCGAATTCGTCGATCCCGAGCTCGAGCAGCTGCAAAAGGCGATCGCCGAGAAATTGGGCTTCCGCCTGGTCGACCACCGCATGGAATTGTACGGCGTCAGCCTGCTCCGTAAGGACTGACGCTGCTTTGCAACCCCGCCGGTCTCGTCGCCCCAGCGAAGGCTGGGGTCTCCCCGTTAAGAAGCGATGCGGCCCGAACCGGAAGACCCCAGCCTTCGCTGGGGTGACGTAGAGTGGGCGGTTTTCGTTTCGCTCTCCGCCTCACCGCGCTGATCGCGGCGCTGACGATCGCGCTCCCCCTCCACGGCATCTGGCGCCTGTTCCGCCGCCGCTCGCCTTGGCCGCCCCGCTTCCTCGGCCTCGTCGCGCGCATCGTCGGCGCCCGGCCGCGGATCGTCGGTACGCCGCTCACCCACGATGTCGTCCTGATTTCGAATCATCTCAGCTGGATCGACATCCTGCTGCTGTCGGGCGCGACCGGCACCGCGTTCATCGCGAAATCGGAACTCCAGACCGTGCCGCTGGTCGGCTGGCTGTGCCGCCTGAACCACACGATCTTCGTGCACCGCGGCGACCGGCTCGGCGTCACCGACCAGATCGCGCAGATTCGCGACACGCTCGCCGCCGACCGACCGGTGACACTGTTTCCCGAGGGCACCACCGGTGACGGCATAGTCCTCGCGCCGTTCAAGGCTTCGCTCCTCGCTGCGCTGGACCCACCCCCGCCGGGAGTCCGCGTCCAGCCGGTGCGGATCGACTATGGCGCGGCGACTACCGAACTCGCCTGGGTCGGCGACGAACACGGCAAGGATCACGCGGCGCGGGTGCTGAAGCGCAAAGGCACTTTCCAGGCCACGCTGCACTTCTGCGACGCCTTCGCCCCCGAAGACTATGGCAGCCGCAAAGCCATCGCCGCCGAAGCGAGACGCCGGATCGAGTCGATCTAGATCCTCCCCGGCACGGGGAGGGGGACCAGCGAGGCTGGTGGAGGGGGCGTGCGTCATACGCTACGTTCGCGGAGGGCCCCCTCCGTCATCGCTACGCGATGGCACCTCCCCTTGCAGGGGAGGATTTGGTAAGGAGCCGCCCATGTCCTCCCCCAAAACCTTCCACGTCAAATCCTTCGGCTGCCAGATGAACGTCTATGACGGCGAGCGCATGGCCGAACTGATGGCCGCCGACGGCCTGACTCAAGTCGATGCCGCCGATGCCGATCTCGTCGTGCTGAACACGTGCCACATCCGCGAACGCGCCACGGAAAAGGTCTATTCGGACATCGGCCGGCTGCGGAAGGACGCGGGGCGAAAGCATGGCCGCACCCCGATGATCGCGGTCGCCGGCTGCGTGGCGCAGGCCGAAGGTCCCGAGATTTTCACGCGCGCCAAGGTCGACGTCGTGGTGGGCCCGCAGGCCTATCACAACCTCCCCGCGCTCGTGGCCAGCGCCGCCGCGGGCACGCCGTCGCTCGACACCGACATGCCGATCCTGTCCAAATTCGGCGCGCTCCCGGCCCGGCGGAAAGTCGCGCCGTCGGCGTTCCTGACCGTGCAGGAAGGCTGCGACAAATTCTGCACCTATTGCGTCGTCCCCTACACCCGCGGCGCCGAGGTCAGCCGCCCGTTCGCGGCGATCGTCGACGAGGCGAAGGCGCTGGTCGATGCCGGCGCGCGCGAGATCACGCTGCTCGGCCAGAACGTCAACGCTTGGGACGACGACGGACGCGGTCTCCATGACCTGATCCGCGCGCTCGACCGCATCCCCGGCCTCGCGCGCATCCGCTACACCACCAGCCACCCTAACGACATGCGCCAGGGCCTGATCGACGCGCACGGCGACGTCGAGAGCCTGATGCCGTTCCTCCATCTGCCCGTCCAATCCGGCAGCACGCGCATCCTGAAGGCGATGAACCGCAGCCACGGCCGCGACGACTATCTGCGCCTGCTCGACCGGTTCCGCGCGGTCCGCCCCGACATCGCGCTGTCGGGCGATTTCATCGTCGGCTTCCCCGGCGAGACCGAAGCCGACTTCGCCGACACGCTGAGCCTGGTCGATGCGGTCGGCTATGCGCAGGCGTACAGCTTCAAATACAGCGCACGCCCGGGCACGCCTGCCGCAGCCATGCCCGACGAGATTACGGAAGCGGTGATGGACGACCGCCTCCAGCGCCTCCAGGCCGCGCTCAACCGCGACCAGCAGGCGTTCAACGCGAACAGCGTCGGCCGCACCTGCGACGTGCTGCTCGAACGCCCGGGCAAACTGCCCGGCCAGCTGATCGGCAAGTCGCCCTGGCTGCAATCGGTGCATCTGATCACCGACGCGGCGATCGGCGACCTGGTCTCGGTCGATCTGGTCCGGGCGGATCCGAACAGCCTGGCCGGCGTGCTGGCAATGCGCGCGGCGGCCTGACCAACACGCCGTCACCCGTCACGCCGTTACCCCAACCTTTCGTCACCCCGGGCTTGACCCGGGGTCCCGCTACCTCGGCGACGAAGAAGAAGCGGGACCCCGGCTCAGGGCCGGGGTGACGGGGTGCAGGGTAATAGGCGGACGGGGTGACGCGGGGACGGATGCTTCGAAAAAAGAAGCTGTCCTACACCCGCCCAACCTGCCAAACTCACTCCCGATGCAGCTGCGCCCGCGCGACTCAACCCTTTTTGGCCCCGCCGGTCGGCACCGGTTGAACGCGCCCTCCGCACCCCTCATCTCCAGTGCCGAAACCGCGTTATCGTCTCAACATTCACAACATTCGCGCTTTCCCCTGTCCTGAAAGGACCGCATGAGCCGCAAGCCCGTCCCCGCCCAGCCCGGTGAACGCAGCCGCATCGAACTTCTGTTCGACAAGCCGCAGGCGCTCTCCCGTCTCTTCGGCCAGTACGACCAGAATCTGGTCGCGCTTGAAAACCGTCTCGGGGTCTACATCACCGCCCGCGGCAACAAGATCGGCCTGGAGGGCACCGCCGAACAGGTCGCGATGGCGCGCGACGTGCTCCACGATCTCTATGCCCGCATCCAGCGCGGCGAGGATATCGACACCGGCCTCGTCGACGCCTCGATCGCAATGGCCGCCGAACCGACGCTCACCGGCATCATCCGCGCCGACGCCGGTGGCGGTGGCGCCCCGCCGATCATGATCCGCACGCGGAAAAAGACGATCGTCCCGCGCACCCCAGCGCAGGCCCATTACATGCGCGAGCTGGTCAACAACGACATCATCTTCGCGCTAGGACCGGCGGGCACCGGCAAGACCTATATCGCCGTCGCACAGGCGGTGCAGCAGCTCATCACCGGCAGCATCCAGCGCCTGATCCTCTCGCGCCCTGCGGTGGAAGCCGGCGAGAAACTGGGCTTCCTGCCCGGCGACATGAAGGAGAAGGTCGATCCCTATCTCCGCCCGCTGTACGACGCGCTCAACGACTGCCTGCCCGCCGAGCAGGTCGAACGCCGCATCGCCAGCGGCGAGATCGAGATCGCCCCGATCGCCTTCATGCGCGGCCGCACGCTGGCGGATGCGTTCATCATCCTCGACGAGGCGCAGAATACGACGCCGGCGCAGATGAAGATGTTCCTGACCCGCTTCGGCGAGAACAGCCGCATGGTAATCTGCGGCGATCCGAAACAGGTCGACATCCCCGGCGGCGTCGGCGCCTCGGGCCTGGCCGACGCGGTGGTCCGGCTGGAGGGTGTCGAGGCGCTCTCGATCTGCCGCTTCACCGCGGGCGACGTGGTCCGACATCCGATCGTCGGCCGGATCGTCGAAGCGTATGAAGGCAATGAGTCTTGATGCGAAGGATATCCCGGATTATATTCGGGATATCCCCGGAGACCGATAATGGCATCTCTCTATATCAAGGACAATGAAACCGCCGAGCTCGCAACCGAACTCGCGGCCCGACTCGGCGTCACGAAAACCGAAGTCGTCCGCGATCTTCTGCGGAAGCGCAAAGCGGAATTGTCCCCGGCTGCTGCGGTAGTGCCTATGCGCGAACGGCTCCGCGCCTGGCGTGAGGCGCATCCACTGGGCGAGCCGACCGGACTCGAAGCGGACAAGGCGTTCTACGATTCGCTGAACGACGAAGAAGACGATTGACCATTCTCGTCGACGCATCCGCCATCGTCGCGATCGTGTACGGCGAACCGGAGGCCGACGTGTTCGCCGATATCATCGAATCGCACAATGACCGTTGCTATTGCGCCGTCGGCGCGTGGGAAGCCGCACAAGCTATTGCCCGGTTACGAGGCATCAGTCTCCAGGAGGCCGCGGACGCAGTCGCAAGCTTTGTATACGAAGCCGGCCTTCGCCTCGTCCCCATCGGCGAAAGCGAAGGCCGCGAAGCGGTCATCGCGGCAGCACGTTACGGGAAAGGCCGCCACCCAGCCCGCCTCAACATGGGCGATTGCTTCGCCTACGCCTGTGCCAGGACCAACGGCGCGGAACTTCTCTACAAGGGCGACGATTTCGCCCTGACCGACCTGGCCTGAAGGAACCCCATGCTCGCCATCGAACTGTCCTTCGACCCGCCCTGGTCAGACACCACCGACTGGGACGCGCTCGCGCTCCGCGCCGCGACCGCCGCACTCGAACGCACACCGCACGGCCAGCTGCTGACGCTGCCATCGACGGTGGAAATCTCGATCCGCCTGACCTCTGACGACGAGGTCCACACGCTCAACAAGCAATATCGCCAGAAGGACAAGCCGACCAACGTCCTCAGCTTTCCGATGGTTCAGGCCGACCTGCTCGAGACTATCAGCCAGAATTCGGACGACGGCGAAGTCCTGCTCGGCGACATCGTCCTCGCCCACGGCGTCTGCGTTGCCGAAGCGGCCGAACGCGGCATCTCCGTCGAGGATCACGCCACACATCTGGTGGTGCACGGCGTGCTGCATCTGCTAGGATACGACCATATTGACGACGACGAAGCCGACGGCATGGAGCAGATCGAACGCGACGCGCTCCACGCGCTCGGTCTGCACGACCCGTATCTCATTCGCGAGGACTGAACGACCGCAATGGCCGAAGCCCCCAACGCCGCGCCCGGCGACAGTAACGACAGTATCTGGCGCGGGCTGAAGAGCCTGATCTTCGGCGCGCAGGACGAATCGTTGCGCGACCAGCTTGAAGACGCGATCGACCGCCACGAAGGCGACCCCGCCCCCGATGCGAAGGGTGACCTCACCCCGCTCGAACGGCAGATGGTCCGCAACCTGCTCCACTTCAGCGAGCGCGATGCGGGCGACGTCGGCGTGCCCCGCGCGGACATCGTCGCGGTCGAGGAAGGTACCAGCTTCGCCAATCTCGTCGCGCTGTTCGCCGATGCCGGGCACAGCCGCCTGCCGGTCTATCGCGACAATCTCGATACGATCATCGGGATGGTGCACATCAAGGACGTCTTCAACATCCTGGCGACCGGCGCCGAGCACCCCGCTTCGATCGCCGGTCTGATCCGCGAGCCGCTCTACGCCCCCATGTCGCGCGGCGCGCTCGATCTGCTGGCCGACATGCGCCAGAAGCATGTCCACCTGACCATCGTGCTCGACGAATATTCGGGTACCGAAGGCCTCGTCACCTTCGAGGACTTGATCGAGGAGATCGTCGGCGAGGTCGAGGACGAGCATGACGAAGCGCCGCAGGTGCTGCTGACCCCGCTCGACGGCGGCGCTTGGGACGCCGACGCGCGCGCCGAGCTGGAGGATGCCGCCGAACTCATCGACCCGCGCCTGGCCGAGGTGGACGGCGACATCGACACGCTGGGCGGTCTCGCCGCGCTGCTGGCCGGGCACGTCCCGCAGGTCGGCGAATGCGTCGACCACCCCAGCGGCTGGAAGCTCGAAGTCACCGATGCCGACGAACGCCGGGTCAACCGGCTACGGCTCCATCCGCCTCGTCCAGAACCGGAGGATGTGGACGCCTGATCGAGTGGCTCGCTTACATCGACAATATTAAGTCGTTTCCTAGGTCACGAAAGATGGCCCACAACGACAACCAGCGAACGACCAACAGGAGACAGGATCATGGACGCAATCACTGAAGGCAGCCCGCTGAGCGATCCGAACAAGGAACCCGCAGCGCTTCGATCGCTCCTCGGCCGCACCAACCGCGATTGGTGGCCGAACCAGCTCAGTCTCGAAATTCTCCAGCAGAACGGCCTGTCGGGCAACCCGATGGGTGACGACTTCGACTATGCCGCGGCCTTCAACAGCCTCGATTACGCCGCCGTAAAGGCCGATCTCACCGCGCTGATGACCGACAGCCAGCCCTGGTGGCCGGCGGACTACGGACATTACGGCCCGTTCTTCATCCGTATGGCGTGGCACAGCGCCGGCACCTATCGCACCGGGGACGGCCGCGGCGGTTCGTCGTCGGGCTCTCAGCGGTTCGCGCCGCTGAACTCGTGGCCCGACAACGGCAACCTCGACAAGGCGCGTCGCCTGTTGTGGCCGATCAAGTCCAAATACGGCCAGAAGCTCAGCTGGGCCGATCTCTTCATCATGGCGGGCAACGTCGCGATCGAATCGATGGGCGGCCCGACCTTCGGCTTCGGCGGCGGTCGTCAGGACGTGTTCGAGCCGATGAAGGACATTTACTGGGGCACCGAGCAGGAATGGCTCGGCGACACCCGGATCGAGGAAGAATCGGGCCGCGCGCTCGAAAATCCGCTCGCCGCGATCCAGATGGGGCTCATCTACGTCAATCCGGAAGGTCCCGGCGGCTGCCCGAACCCCCTCGGCTCGGCGCGCGACATGCGCGAGACGTTCGCACGGATGGGCATGAACGACGAGGAAACCGTCGCGCTGACCGCTGGCGGCCACACCTTCGGCAAGGCGCACGGTGCGGGTGATCCGAAGCTCGTCGGTGTCGAACCCGAAGGCGCGGACATCGCTACGCAGGGGCTTGGCTGGGTGTCGACGCACGGCACCGGCATGGGCGACGAGACGATCACCAGCGGTATCGAGGGCGCATGGACGCCGACGCCGATCACCTGGGACAACACCTATTGGGACATGCTGCTCGACCACGAGTACGAACTCGTGAAGAGCCCCGCCGGCGCGCACCAGTGGCAGCCGGTCGGCAACCCTGACGAGACGCTCGCCCCGGCGGCGCACACGGCGGGCAAGCGCGTCCCCACGATGATGACCACCGCGGACATGGCGCTGAAGAAGGATCCGAAGTATCTCGAGATCAGCCGCCGGTTCCAGCAGGATCCAGCCGCATTCGCCGATGCCTTCGCCCGCGCGTGGTTCAAGCTGACCCACCGCGACATGGGTCCCCGCGTCCGGTATCTCGGGCCGGAGGTGCCCAGCGAGGATTTGATCTGGCAGGATCCGATCCCCGCCGCCGACTATCCGCAGATCGACGCGAGCGATGTGCCCGCGCTCAAGCAGGCGATCACTGCGTCTGGCCTGACGATCGCGGAACTGGTCACGACTGCGTGGGCTTCGGCCTCGACCTATCGCCAGTCGGATCACCGCGGCGGTGCCAATGGCGGGCGCATCCGTCTTGCGCCGCAGAAGGACTGGGAGGTCAACCAGCCCGAGCAGCTCGCCAAGGTGCTGTCGGCGTACGAAGCCATCAAGGCGGACTTCGACGGCAAGGGCGCGAAAAAGGTCTCGATCGCGGACCTGATCGTGCTCGGCGGTTCGGTCGGGATCGAGGCGGCGGCCAGGGCGGCCGGCACCGAAATCGAAGTGCCGTTCGAACCCGGTCGCACCGACGCCTCGGCCGAGCATACCGATGCCGCGAGCTTCGACGTGCTCGAACCGCAGGCCGACGGCTTCCGCAACTATCTCTCGGTCAAGTTCAGCGTCCCGACCGAAGAATTGCTGGTCGACCGTGCGCAGCTGCTCGGGCTCAGCAGCCCGGAAATGGCGGTTCTCGTCGGCGGGCTTCGCGTGCTCGGCGCGAACCACCCCAAGGCCGAGAATCACGGCGTGTTCACCGATCGCAAGGGTCAGCTGACCAACGACTTCTTCGTCAATCTGCTCGACATGCAGACCGCGTGGAAGCAGCTCAGCGACGAGAGCGACGAGGAATATCTCGGCACGTTGCGCGAGACCGGTGAGCAGAAGTGGACCGCCTCGCGCACCGATCTGGTGTTCGGCGCGAACTCGCAGCTCCGCGCACTGGCGGAGGTCTATGCCTCGGCCGACGCCGGCCCGAAGTTCGTCAAGGACTTCGTCTGGGCCTGGACCAAGGTGATGAACGCCGATCGCTTCGACCTGTCCTCGGGTCACGTTCGCGGCACGCCCGCGGTCGCGTAAGCCACCGTGCTCCTGCGAAGGCAGGAGCCCAGGGCCACGGGCAGCAGCGCGTGCAACCCTGGGCTCCCGCTTTCGCGGGAGAACAGCATAAGAATAAGCCCTTCCGCGCCGCCACGCAGGGCCCTATCTCAATACGATGCGCAAACACATCCTCATCGTCCTCGGCTTGATCCTGCTCGTGATCGCCGCGGGCGTCACGTACCTCGCCTGGCCCGACACGGCGCAGCTGCCGCTCGACGCCGTCACCGGCAAGCGCCCCGACATCAGCGCCCCGCGCATCCAGTCCATCCCGACCGTCGATGTCGCCAAGGTGGTCGGCTGGCAGGGCAACGCCGCTCCAACCCCCGCCGCCGGGCTGAAGGTGCAGCCGTTTGCCATCGGCCTCGATCACCCCCGCTGGATGTACCGCTTGCCCAACGGCGACGTGCTGGTCGCCGAGACCAACTCGCCGCCGCGCGAGGGTGGCGGGATCACCGGCTTCGTGATGAAGATCCTGATGGGCCGCGCGGGCGCCGGCTCGCCGTCCGCCAACCGCATCACGCTGCTCCGCGACGCCGACGGCGACGGCACTGCAGAGACCAAGACCGCGTTCATGACCGGGCTCAACTCGCCGTTCGGGATGACGCTGCTCGACGGTCAGCTCTATATCGCCAACACCGACGCGCTGGTCCGTGTGCCCTATACCGAAGGCGCAACGAAGATCACCGCCAAGCCCGAGCTCGTCATCAAGCTCAACCCCGGCGGCAACCATTGGGCGCGCAACGTCATCACCGCAGCGGACGGCAAGACGCTGTACGTCTCGGTGGGTTCGTCATCGAACATCGCCGAGAACGGCATGGAGGCCGAAAAGTATCGCGCCAACATTCTGCAAGTCTGGCCTGCCGACAAGAACTGGCGGATCTACGCCGCCGGCCTTCGCAACCCCAACGGCATGGCGATTAACCCGACGTCGAAGCAGCTCTGGACCGTCGTCAACGAACGCGACCAGCTCGGCTCCGATCTCGCGCCCGATTACCTGACGCAGATCGAGTTCGGCGATCATTTCGGCTGGCCCTGGTATTATTGGGGCGGCTACCCCGATGCCCGCGTTGAGCCCAAGAACCCGGCGCTTCAGGAATATTCGAAGCGTCCCGACTACGCGCTCGGACCCCATGTGGCCGCGTTGGGCCTGACCTTCTCGGCCGACGCTAAGCTGGGCGCGCGCTTCGCCAACGGCGCTTTCGTCGGCGAGCATGGTTCGTGGAACCGAAAGCCGGTGTCGGGCTACAAGGTCGTCTACATCCCGTTCGCCGCCAGCGGTTTCCCGACCCCGAACACCAAGCCCGTCGACGTGCTGGGCGGCTTCCTCGACAAGGACGGCAAGGCGCAGGGGCGGCCGGTGGGCGTGATCACCGACAAGACCGGTGCGCTGCTGGTCGCCGACGACGTCGGCAACCGCATCTGGCGCGTCAGCGCGCGGTAGTCCCGCCTCAAGGCCCGTCACCCCGGGCTTGACCCGGGGTCCCGCTTTTTGTCCGGTCGAAAAAATAAGCGGGACCCCGGGTAGAGCCCGGGGTGACGAGGGTATTTGAAACGGGCTATTTCAACAACTTCGGCGCTTCGCGCTCGATCGCGCCCTTGATCTTGCTCGCGAACAGCCCGAGGATGCCGGGCAGGTCGACAACCGCGTGGACCTTGTCCTCGAACACCGTCGCGGTGCTCGCGATCGTCTGCCCCATCGCCTGGACGGAGAAATGCATTGTGTCACCCTCCCAGCGGTGATCGACATGCCCGCCGCCGGGAATCTTCGACGCGATCTGGCCGACGCCGCCTTCAAGCCGCTGGCGGACCGCCTGCTTGCCGAGGCTGTGCGGGATATCGAGTGAGATCGGGTTGGCCATAAGAATCCTTACTGCGCGAAAATCTGCGCGTCGTCAGCAAACGCCTTGAACTCGAGAGCGTTGCCGGAGGGGTCGCAAAAGAACATCGTCGCCTGCTCGCCGACCTGCCCCTTGAAGCGGATATGCGGCGCAATGCCGAACGTCACGCCCGCCGCGGCAACGCGTTCGGACAGCATCTCCCAGTCGGACATCGTCAGCACGACGCCGAAATGCGGCACCGGGACGCTGTGCCCATCGACCGGGTTCGAAACCACGACCGCCTTCGCCGACGGATCGAGATGCGCGACGATCTGATGCCCGAACAGGTCGAAGTCGATCCACGCCTCGCTGCTGCGCCCCTCGGCGCACCCCAGCGTGCCGCAATAAAATGCACGCGCCGCGGCGAGATCGTGGACGGGAAAGGCGAGATGGAACGGGCGCAGGGTCATGAGGTGGTGATACCGTGAAGGGTGGGGGGCGTCACTCCCCTCCCCCGCCGTTATCCCCATTCCGTCACCCCAGCGAAGGCTGGGGTCTCCCCGTGGAAAGCACCGCGGCCCGAACCGGGAGATCCCAGCCTTCGCTGGGATGACGAACGGCGCCTGGGAGAGCCACTAACATTGCCCGAATCCCTTCCCATCCCCATAGCACCCCCGTGACCCGCTCCCTGCTCGCCTCCCCCGCCGTCGGCCCAGCCCTAGCCAGCGTCCTCCTCGGCGCGATCGCCGCGACCGGTTTCGCGCCGCTCGATCTGTGGCCGCTGACGCTCGCCGCCTTCGCCGCGTGGATCGGCCTGGTCCACGCGGCCCCAAGCTGGCGCGGCGCCGCAGCGCGCGGGTGGCTGTTCGGGCTCGGCCATTTCACCGTCAACAACAACTGGTTCCAGCACGCCTTCGACTTCCAGGATGCGATGCCGCCGGTGCTCGGCTATTTCGCCGCGGTCGGGCTGGCGCTGTACTTGGCCATCTTCCCGATGCTCGCCGCGACGCTCGCCTGGCGGATCGCGCGCCGGGGCGATCTCGACCCGGCCTTCGTCCTCGTCTTCGCCGCGGCCTGGATCGCAACCGAATGGCTGCGCGCGACGCTGTTCACCGGCTACGCCTGGGATCCGCTGAGCGTCGCCTGGCTCCCCGTGATCGGCGTCGCGCGACTCTCCGCCTGGGTCGGCACCTACGCGCTGTCCGGCGTCACGATCCTTGCCGCCGGTGCGCTCCTGTTGGTCGTCCGCCGCCGCTTCGCGCTCTCCGCGATCGTCTTTCCCGTGCTCGGGCTCTCCGCGCTGTCGGCGCTGTGGACCGACGCACCCGCCGCCGCGCCCGGCACCCCGCTGGTCCGCGTCGTGCAGCCCGATATCGGCCAGGAGGACCGCAGCGACTCCGACGGCGAACGCGTCCTCTCCGCACTGGAGAAGATTTCCGGCAAGCCCGGCCCCCAGCCGCGCCTGATCGTCTGGCCCGAAGGCGTCGTCCGCGACTATCTCGAGGACGGCTACCCCTTCTACGCCTATGAATGGTCGAGCCCGCTCTACCTGCGCCGCCGCATCGCACGACTGCTGGGGCCGAACGACATCCTGCTGACCGGCGGCACCGCGCTGGAATTCGACCGCGAGGACCGGATTTCGGGCGCGGCCAACTCGGTGTTCGCGCTCGACGCGCAGGCGCGGCTGCGCGGCCGCTACGACAAGGCGCACCTTGTGCCCTACGGCGAGTATCTCCCGATGCCGTGGCTGCTGAAGCCGCTCGGCCTCGCGCGACTCGTCCCCGGCGACATCGACTTCACCTCGGGCGCAGGCGCCGGCAACCTCGTACTGCCCGGCTTTGGCACGATCGGGATGCAGATTTGCTACGAGATCATCTTTTCGGGCCAGGTGGTCGACCGCGCGCACCGTCCGCGGCTGTTGTTCAACCCGTCGAACGACGCCTGGTTCGGCAGCTGGGGGCCACCGCAGCATCTGGCGCAGGCGCGGATGCGCGCGATCGAGGAAGGGTTGCCGATCGTCCGCGCGACCCCCACCGGCATTTCCGCGATCATCGCCGCCGACGGCCGCCTGCTCGCGACCGTGCCGCACGAAACCGCTGGCGCGGTAGAACTGCCCATCCCCCCCGCGCTCGTTCCCACGCTGTTCAGCCGCGTCGGCAACGCGATGGCCGCGATCGTCGCCGGGCTGCTGCTCGCGATGGCCGTTGCCCTGCGCCGTCGGCAGCGCTAGAGATCATATAAAGCTTTCCTTATATGTCGCTCCGAACCCGCTGGCCGGGCCGGAGCCCTAGCCGCGAGGTCCTATGCGCAAGTCCTTTCTCTTCACCTCCGAATCGGTTTCCGAAGGCCATCCCGACAAGGTCGCCGACCAGATTTCCGACACCATCGTCGATCTGTTCCTCGCCAAGGACCCGCAGGCGCGCATCGCCTGCGAGACGCTGACCACCACGCAGCTCGTCGTCCTGGCCGGTGAAATTCGCGGCAAGGGCATCTATGAGGATGGCGAGTGGGCGCCCGGCGTGCTCGACGAGATCGAGTCGGCGGTGCGGCAGACGGTCAAGGACATCGGCTACGCCCAGACCGGCTTCCACTGGGAGACGTTCGCGTTCCACAACAACCTCCACGGCCAGTCCGCGGAGATCGCGATGGGCGTCGACGAGAGCGGCAACAAGGACGAGGGCGCCGGCGATCAGGGCATCATGTTCGGCTATGCGACCGACGAGACCCCCGGTTTGATGCCGGCCACGCTCTACTACAGCCACAAGATCCTCGAGCGGATGGCCGCCGACCGCCATTCGGGCGCCGCGCCGTTCCTCGAGCCCGACGCCAAGAGCCAGGTCACGCTGGAATATGAGGACGAGAAGCCGGTTCGCGCAACCGCGCTGGTGGTTTCGACTCAGCACGCACCGGGCTATTCCGAAAAGGGCCAGAACCCCGATCCGGCGAAATACGCCGTGCTGCGCGACTATGTCATGGGCGTGTTCAACGACGTGCTGCCCGCGGGCTTCATCTCGGATGACACCGCGATCTACATCAATCCAACCGGCGCGTTCGAGATCGGCGGTCCCGATGGCGACGCCGGCGTCACCGGCCGTAAGATCATCGTCGACACGTACGGCGGTGCCGCCCCGCATGGCGGCGGCGCGTTCAGCGGCAAGGATCCGACCAAGGTCGACCGTTCGGCGGCCTATGTCGCGCGCTACCTCGCCAAGAACGTCGTCGCCGCCGGCCTCGCGCGCCGCTGCACGATCCAGCTGAGCTACGCGATCGGCATCGCCGAGCCGCTGTCGGTCTATGTCGACCTGCACGGCACCGGCACCGTCGAGGAATCCGCACTCGAGGCGGTCCTCCCCAAGCTGGTCCGCCTGACGCCGAAGGGCATCCGCGAGCACCTGAAGCTCAACGCCCCGATCTACAAGAAGTCGGCAGCGTACGGCCATTTCGGTCGCGAGCCTGAAGGTGATTTCTTCACTTGGGAAAAGACCGACCTGATCGACAAGCTGAAGGCCGCGGTGGCCTGGTCTTCGGCTAGATTGCTATGATACAAGAGCCCCCGCCGGACGTCCGGTGGGGGCCTTTTGCTGCCAGATGATCTGGGAACGCCGATCGGTTTAACAATTCGCTTAACTATCCACGCGATCCAACGAGGTCTCTGATGCGTGACTGACGCCGTCACTTCACCATAATCATCACCTCATTGCGTCGAAACGGCGGGGCCACGAACGGCGAGTTGTAGAAGGCGACCACCGCATCACCGGTCGCGTCCAGGCCCCGCCCGGTCAGCCACGTGCGCAGGCGTGCCTCCTGTTCGGCAAGCTTCGCGTCGCCACCCAAGCCGCTGAAGCGGAGCGCTGCCATACGGCGCGCGGGGAGCTCGGCGGCGGTGACCCCGTCCGGCATGTCGGGCAGCGTCGCGGCGGTGAAACGTCCGGGCATGACGAAGCGGGTCCGCCAAACGCCGTTCGCGCCGTCCGAAAACACCGGCGCGGTCATCGCGATCTTTTCCTGTTTGTTGCCGAAGATATAGCCTGCCAGCCGGTTGAACCCGGCGCTGAGTGCGGAGCTTCGCTGGCCCGTGACGGCGGTTTCCGCGACGAGCACCGCGGCGTAGTCACGTAGTTCGAACGCGCCGTCCTGCTCGATCACCGAATAGACAGGCTGTTCGAGGTTCCGTTCGTACAAGCCCAGCCCTCCCGTTACCGCGGTCGCGAGACCCAATCCGAGCGCCCCCCAGCCTAGAATCTCTCGACTTTTCATGCCACGCACTCCGACGTTGAAGCCTGGGTCGGGCCGACTCCGACGGTTTGCGCAGCGTCCTCGATCGGCGGCGCAACGCGGTCGAACACCGTGCTGACCAGAGCTTCCGCAACCCATCCCACCGCGGCGCCAGCGACCAGATCGGTCAGGTAATGCTTGCCGTTGAGCGGCTGCGCGGCGGCGATGCCGGTGGCGATCAGCGCCGCTGGGACCGCGGCGCCGTCGACATCGCGCGAAACCGCGCGGGCGACGGCGACCGCGCCCGCGGTGTGACCCGACGGGAACGAGGTCAGGTCGTGGTCGCGGCTTTCGCCCGGTGCGAATACGGTCTCGCCGTCGTCGATCGCCTTTTCGGGCCGCGCCCGGTCGACCGAGTGCTTAATGGCGTTCTTGACTGCGGTCGCGACGATATGCGCCGTCAACATGCGCAGGCCGCCGCGGACCAGATCCGAGCGCTTCATCGCCAACCCGACCAGCGCGGTGCCCACCGACGTGGCGATCATTTGCGGTTGATCGCCGAGCTCGGCTAGCAGGCCACCAGCCTTGATCAGCGGCGCGTCGCGATGGCGGGCGGCCTTGTGCGTGGCGCGTTCGTCCGCGTCGACGACCGTCTTCACGGCCTGCTTCGCCGTCGTCTTTCCCGTGGTCATTCCTGGCCTTCCTTCATTTCGCCGCGGACCTGGGCATGCGCCAGCAGCGCGAACACGCCGGCGCCGCCTACCAAATTGCCGACGATCGCCGGCAACACGATCCCCCCGACGGCCTGGGCCAGTCCGATCTTGCCGGCGAACAATAGCAGGAACGCTTCGGCCGATCCGACGATCGAATGGCTGAACCCGCCGATCGCCACGACATAGGCGATCGCGAAGATCACCTGGAACGCTTGGCTGCGCGCATTGGGCAGCGACCAGGCGAGAATCGCGATCAGGAACCCCGCGGGGATCGCGTTGACCAGCGTGCCCCCAGCCGAATGTTCGGTCAGCGCCATCGACACGTCCAGCATCGCCGCGCGCAATGCGTTGCCGCCCAGCAGCCCCGCGGCGATCGCACCGGCGGCGATCGCGGTGCCGATCAGGTTGGCCGCGATCACCACGCCCCACAGCCGCAGCGTGCGTCGCAGCGCCCGGCCCGACGGTTTGGTGATCAGCGGCAGCATCGCGCTGATCGTGCTTTCGGTGAACAGCTGCATCCGGCCGAGAATGACGATCAGGAACCCGATCGGATAGCCGATCGCCACCACCACCTCGCGCCATGACGCATCGGGCAGAGCGGCGTGAAGCGCGCCTTCCGCGATCAGCGAGCTCGATATCGCCAGCCCGGCGGCAAGGCCGGAAAAGAACAATGAGCTCGTCGGCCGGTCGAGCTCGTCCTCGCCCGCCTCGCGCACCGCCTGATGCAGCGTCTTGGCGTCGGCGGACTTGAGCGCATCGACATCGTCTTTGGGTGGGCTTGGAGTGGATTGATCGGCCATCAGGCCTTGCAACGGACGGCAGGGCGCTTTGCTCCGTCGCGGGTTGCCGTTAAGGCGCCCGGCGATGAACGATCCCGCCACCATTCGCCGCCTCTATGGCCGTCGCCAGGGCCACAAGCTGCGCGCCGGCCAATCCGCCCTCGTCGAAACGACGCTCGCCGACCTGTCGGTGCCCGAGACCGGCGCGCTGGATGCGCAGACGCTGTTCGGCGATGACCGGCCGCTGCAACTCGAGATCGGGTTCGGCGCGGGCGAACATCTGGCCGGACAGGCTGCGGCGCATCCCGACACCGGTTTCATCGGGTGCGAGCCGTTCCTCAACGGCGTGGTCGGCGCGCTCGGCCATATCCGCGACGGCGGGCTGAACAATGTCCGGCTGCACATGGGCGACGCGCTTGAGGTGATCGAGCGGATGCCCGATGCAAGCCTGTCGCGCGTCTATCTGCTGCATCCCGATCCCTGGCCCAAGGCGCGCCACGCCAAGCGGCGGATGGTCAACCACGGCCCGCTCGACGCGATCGCCGCCAAGCTGCAACCCGGTGCCGAATTCCGACTGGGCACCGACGACCCGACCTATTGCCGCTGGGCGATGATGGTGATGAACGCGCGCCGCGATTTCGCCTGGCAGGCCAAGACCCCGCAGGACTTTCTGGTGCGCCCCGACGACTGGCCAGAGACGCGCTACGAGCGGAAAGCGCGCCGGCACGGGCATGAGGTGTGGTACTTCCGCTACCTGCGGATCTGAACCCGGCACGCATCGCCTGCAGATCCGCCTTGAAACGCTCACGACCGGGACGCCGGCACGATCGGGGAAGTTCGACCCATGGCCCGCAAGCATTCGAAACACGGCCCGTACGAAGACCAGGAGCGCGACGACGAACCGCCGGCCGAGGTGGTGCGTTGCTGGCTGTGCGGACGGCCTGTCGGCAAGATCATGGTGTGGCACCACCCCGTGCCCAAAAGTCGTGGCGGCCGTGACGTCGTGCCCATGCACCCGATCTGTCAGCAGACGCTGACGGCCAATTTCACCAATTCGGAACTGCAGCGCCACGGGCTGGACGTCGAGGGGCTGCTGGCCAACCCCGCCGTGCGCAAGTTCGTCGACTGGGTGGCGAACAAGGATGCCGATTTCACCGCGACCACGACGAAGAAGCAGCGCTGATCGCCGTGCACCCTGTTCCGCTAGGTGCGGCGCTGATGCCCGCTGCGGCGCCACAGCCCGCCGAACACGCGTGCGGCGACCGCGGGTAGGCCGGGGCGGAACAATAGCCAGTCGCGGATCATCGCGTCCTCGCGCGCGCCGATGACCTGCTTGTAGCCGCTGTCGCCCGCACCCCAATCGACGCGACCCACGCCGCGGCCCATCGCCGCGACCAGGTTGCGCCAATAGAGCAGCTTACCGGGGGAATGCTTCGCATAGGCGGGGTCGTAGCTGTTCGCGATCGCGTAGAGCATTGCGCCGGTGTCAATGTCGAACGAAAAGGCCGCCGGCGCGCCGCCGACGCTGAGCAATGCGGCGCGGAACATGTCGGCCAGCACGGGATCGGCGACCGCGGCCTGCCAAAAGGCGATGTGGCCGCTCTGCGTGAACTTCATGTCGCTGCGGTCGGTGGCCGACGCGATCCAGCTCTTGTCCTCGATCGCGGCCAATGCCTCGAACCCGGCGGGCCAGTCGGCCCCGCGCAGGAAGCGCCAATCGGGAGCGCCGTGTTCGGCCAGATGCTTTTCGTGGAAGCGGTTCTTGCGCAGCGTCGAGTTGCGCGGCCAGGGCTGGCCGTCGACGATGGGTGCGAGATCGAGCGACCAGCTTTCGCCGATATACCGATCGACCGCGATCCAGCCGCTCGCGCGCGCCGCCGCGATCAGCGGCGTCACCGCCGGATCGCCGTCATAGACGGGGCCGATGCGGATGCCGTTCACCTGGGTCCCGAGCGTCGCGAGCGCGCGCTTCAGCGCGGCGTCGCTCGTCCCCAGCACCAGCCCGAAGCTGCGGAACGGCCAGTAGCAGCCCGGCACCGTCGCCATGCCTAGCCAGGACGGTCCCATGGGCACGAACGGCATCGCCAGCACGGGGGCGTCGTCCTCGCTCACCACCAGCGTCCGCGCCTGCCCGCCATAAGCGGCGAGCGCGGCGGCGTACCAGCCATAGCGCAGGAAGGCATGGCTTGCCGACGCGCTGGCCGCGACGGTGTCGATCGCCGCGGACAGGCCGACGACGACCTCGGCCTGGATCGCCGGCGGCAGGCGCACGAAGTCGGCGAGGAGCATGGGTTTCGTCACGCCCGCTGCATAGCCTATGCCGGGTTACCAAGTCGTGGCTGCAGATCCGTCGCGCGCCTGACTTCCTTCGCGCGGCGTTTGGCGACATGATGGATTACATGCTTCAAATCCCGGCCATCTCATCGATCGCGCAGACCATCCAGCTGTCGCTGGCGCCGGTATTCATGCTGGCGGGCATCGGCCAGTTGCTCAACGTCCTCGCCGGCCGCCTCTCGCGCGTGATCGACCGCGCGCGACAACTCGAACAGCTTCATCCGAGCAGTTCGGGGCCCGAGCACGACCGTCATGTCAGCGAGTTGCGGCTGCTCGACCGGCGGATGACGATCATCAACGCCGCGCTGTTCCTGTCGGTGACCAGCGCGATCATGACCTGCCTGCTGATCGCGTTGCTGTTCGTCGGCAGCTTGGCCAAGCTGCACCTCGGCCGCTACGTCGCGATCGCGTTCATCGGCGCGATGCTGCTGCTGATCGCCGCATTGGTCGCGTTCATGGTCGAGGTGCGCATCTCGCTGCGCGCATTCCGGATCCGCCCGGAACTGCTGGAGAAGATGAAGTGACGCCGACAAGCACTATCGCGGAGAAGCGTCTGTTGCAGGCGGTGATCGCGGTGGCCTGCCTCTTGCCGCTGATCGTCGGCGGCCAAGGCGTGCTGCACGGCCCCGCGCCGTTCGGCCATCTGACGGACGTGCCGCGCGATCTGGATAGCCATTTCCGCTATATCTCGGGGATCTTCTTTGCCACCGGCCTCGGGTTCGTTAGCTGCATTCCGGATATCGAACGCAAAGGTTCGCGGTTTCGATTGCTCGGCGGTTTGATCGTCGTCGGCGGCCTGTCGCGGTTGGTGTCGCTACTGGCGGTGGGGGTGCCGTCGAAGGGGCATGTACTGGGCTTGGGGATGGAGACGGTGGTCGTGCCGTTGCTGATGCTATGGCAGTGGAATTTTGCGAGGCGGACGCCGGCGGTGTAACGCCGGCTGCGCCTATTCGTCATCCCAGCGAAGGCTGGGGTGACGGTCGGGGTTGGTTGGCTTACCGCACCGCGTCAACTCCTGGGCCGACGTCCGCAGTCGGCAGATACCGCGGCGCCACGCGCGCCTTTGCCCGCTGCTCGTACGCATAGCCCGCGCCCAGCACGACGCCCTCGCCGAACTTGGTCGCGATGAACGACAGCCCGACCGGCAGCCCGCGCACCAGCCCCATCGGCACGGTGAGGTTCGGATAGCCCGCGATCGCCGGCAATTCGCTCGAACTCGGACCGCCATATTGGTCGCCATACACCGGTTCGCTGAGCCACGCCGGACCATAGGTCGGCTCGACCAGCACGCTCGCCCCCGCCGCCCTGAGCATCGCGTCGATCCCCTCGGCGCCTGCCAGTCGCAGCGACTTCGCCCGCGCGGCCAGATACGCCGGGTCACCAAGCCCCTTGGTCTTCGCGGCTGCCTCGAAGGTTTCCTGCGCGAAGAACGGCATTTCGGTCGTCGCATTGGCGGTGTTGAACGCGATCACCTGATCGAGCGTCCGTGTCGCGATCGGCGCAGGGCTGCTCCGGAGATAGGTGTCGAGATCGGCCTTGAGCTCGGTCTGTAGTACCAGAAGTTCGGCCTCGCCGATGCCCTCGAGCTTGGGCTGCTTGACCTCGACCAGAACCGCGCCCGCCGCCTTCAGCGTGTCGAGCGCCACCTGGTAGCGCGCGGCGACGTCCGCGGTCATCTCCGGCCGGATCACGCCGATCCGCAGGCCGGACAGCGCGCTCGCCGACAGGCCGGCGGTGTAGTCGCGCTTCACCGCCCCCGCGGTCGCCGCATCCGCCGGATCGGCGCCGACCATCGCCGACAGCATCGTCGCGACGTCGCGGACGCTGCGCGCCATTGGCCCAGGCGTGTCCTGACTGTGGCTGATCGGCACGACATGCGTGCGGCTGACGAGCCCGATCGACGGCTTCAGCCCGACCAGCCCGTTGATCGACGCCGGGCAGACGACCGAGCCGTCGGTCTCGGTCCCAACCGCCGCAGCGGCGAAGCTTGCCGCGATCGCCGCGCCCGACCCGCTCGAAGATCCGCACGCGGTACGATCGAGCGCATAGGGGTTGCGGACCAGCCCGCCGACCGCGCTCCACCCGCTCATCGACCGGGTCGAGCGGATGTTCGCCCATTCGCTGAGGTTGGTCTTACCGAGGATCACCGCACCCGCCGCACGGAGTTGCGCCACAACCGGCGCGTCGCGGCGGGTGATATTGGATTTCAGCGCCAAGCTGCCCGCGGTCGTCGGCATCGCGTCCAACGTCTCGATATTGTCCTTGATCAGCACCGGCACGCCGTGAAGCGGCCCGCGCACCCGCCCGGCCTTGCGCTCAACATCGAGTGCCTTGGCCTGCGCCAGCGCATCGGGGTTGAGCGCGATCACGCTGCGCAAGCTTGGTCCCTTGCGATCCATAGCGGCGATCCGCGCCAGATAGGCGCGGGTCAGGTCCACGCTCGACGCTTTTCCCGCGGCCATGTCCGCCTGGAGCTGATCGATCGAGCGTTCCTCGACCGGCACCGTCTTTGCCGCCACGGGCACTGCGGTGGCGAACAGCATCGCGAGCATCAGACGGCGCATAGGGTCCCCTTCGTTTTTATAGGTTTACGCTATCGATGATCGCGTTCTCCGCCAAGCGTACAGTTTCGATCGTTCGCCACGCGTTGCGCCTTCGTTCCACTCCACCCATATTCCAGCGCTATGGCCATCCAGATTCGCACCAGCCTCGCCGAGCCCGAAACCGGCGAGACCTTCGTCCCCCATCGCCCCTCCGCACGCCCCGACAAGGTGGAAGGCGGCAAGCGGTTCGAACTCGTCAGCGAATACACCCCGAGCGGCGACCAGCCTGGTGCGATTGCTGAACTCGTCGCGGGCGTTAACGACGCTGAAAAGGATCAGGTGCTGCTGGGCGTCACCGGCTCGGGCAAGACGTTCACCGTCGCCAAGGTGATCGAGGCGGTTCAGCGCCCCGCGCTCATCCTCGCGCCCAACAAGATCCTGGCGGCGCAGTTGTACGGCGAGATGAAGTCGTTCTTTCCGAACAACGCGGTCGAATATTTCGTTTCCTACTACGACTATTACCAGCCCGAGGCCTATGTCGCGCGGTCGGACACGTACATCGAGAAGGAAAGCTCGACCAACGAGTCGATCGACCGGATGCGCCATTCGGCGACACGTGCATTGCTAGAGCGCGACGACGTGATCATCGTCGCCTCAGTGTCGTGCCTGTACGGCATCGGATCGGTCGAGACCTATTCGGCGATGATCTTCGACCTGAAGAAGGGCACGACCGTCGACCAGCGCGAGATCGTCCGGAAGCTCGTCGCGCTGCAATACAAGCGCAACGACGCCGCGTTCCAACGCGGCAATTTCCGCGTGAAGGGCGACACGCTCGAAATCTTCCCGTCGCATTACGAGGACAGCGCGTGGCGGGTGTCTTTCTTTGGCGACGATATCGAGGAGATCACCGAGTTCGATCCGCTGACCGGCAGCAAGATCGCCAGCCTCAACTCGATCCGCATCTATGCGAATTCGCATTATGTGACGCCGGGGCCGACGCTGAAACAGGCGGGTGAGGCGATCAAGCACGAGCTCACCGAGCGGCTGAAGGAACTGATGATCGAGGGCAAGCTGCTGGAGGCGCAGCGGCTCGAGCAGCGCACCAATTTCGATCTGGAGATGATCGCCGCGACCGGCAGTTGCGCGGGGATCGAGAATTATAGCCGCTTCCTGACCGGCCGCATGCCGGGCGAGCCGCCGCCCACACTGTTCGAATACCTTCCCGACAATGCGTTGCTGTTCGTCGACGAGAGCCACGTCACGATCGGCCAGATCAACGGCATGTCGCGCGGCGATCACCGGCGCAAACTGACGCTCGCCGAATATGGCTTCCGCCTGCCGAGCGCGATCGACAACCGGCCATTGCGCTTCAACGAATGGGACGCGATGCGCCCACAGACCACCTATGTCTCGGCGACGCCGGGATCGTGGGAGATGGAGCAGACTGGCGGCGTCTTCGCCGAACAGGTCATCCGCCCGACCGGGCTGATCGACCCGCCCGTCGAGATCAAGCCGGTCGAGGAACAGGTCCAGGACCTGATCGTCGAGGCGCGCAAGACGACCGAAGCGGGGTATCGCACGCTGGTGACCACGCTCACCAAACGGATGGCCGAGGATCTCACCGAATATATGCACGAGGCGGGGATCAAGGTCCGCTACATGCACAGCGACGTCGAGACGCTGGAGCGTATCGAGCTGATCCGCGACCTGCGGCTCGGAGTGTACGACGTGCTGATCGGCATCAACCTGCTGCGCGAGGGTCTCGATATCCCGGAGTGCGGGCTGGTCGCGATCCTCGATGCGGACAAGGAAGGCTTCCTGCGCAGCGAAACCTCGCTGATCCAGACGATCGGCCGTGCCGCGCGCAACGTCGACGGGCGCGTGATCCTCTATGCCGACCGCATCACCGGCTCGATGGAGCGCGCGATGAACGAGACCGGCAGGCGCCGCGAGAAGCAGGTCGCGTACAACACCGAACACGGCATCACGCCGACCACGATCAAGCGCAACATCGGCGACATCATCGCGCACGTCGCGAGCGGCGACCAGGTCACGATCCCGATCGACGAGGACCGCCCGCACATGGTCGGCCACAATCTGCGCGCCTATATTGAAGACCTCGAAAAACAGATGCGCAAAGCCGCCAGCGACCTCGAATTCGAGACCGCGGGGCGTTTGCGTGACGAGATCCGCCAGCTGGAGAGCGAGGAACTGGGCCTGCCCGTCGACGAGCAGAAGGCGCCAATGATGGGCCGCAGCAACGAGGGCAAGCCGGGGACGCGCAAGACGCGCTACGGGAAGAGTCAGAAGATGCGGATGGGGGGATCGCGGTCGAGGTAACTGTGTTGTCACGCGGAATTTTATCGAGATTTTCCGGGTGACATTGATCCAATTCTGCGATCCATAGGACGCGCTATTGAACGGAGCGCGTCGTGATACACAGTTTCTACGATCCAGAAACCGAACGCATTTGACATGGTTAGCGAAGCCAAAAGCTGCCTTCAGACATCCAGCAGACGGCCCTGCGAAAGCTTCGTCAGGTGAACCGCATCTCTAAACCCGGCGAACTGCGAGAACCCCGCGGTAATCAGTTCGAGGAGTTGAAGGGTAACCGCAAAGGGACATATAGTGTCCGCATCAACGACCAGTGGCGGATCACTTTCCGCTGGAGTGACGGAGGCGCGGACGATGTCCGGATCGAGGACTATCATCGCGGGTGAAGATCGGCTGGACAACGTCCATCCCGGCGACATTCTGCGCGAAGATTTTCTGATTGGCACTGAAATCTCGACCGCTGACGTGTCCGTTGGTACCGGCCTGTCGATCGACCGAATCAACGAACTGCTGGAGGCACGTGGAGCGATAAATGCGGATACGGACATCAGGCTCGCCCGCTATCTCGGGATGAGCGAGGGCTTCTTCCTCGGTCTACAGAATGACTATGATTTGGAAGAAGCTTGGCTCGCTAGGGCCGACGAACTCAATCGCGTTACCAAGCGCGCGGCCTAACCGACCGTCAGATTCTCGCTACCCGACCCATAATAGCTCGCGACACGGTCGGCATAGGCCTGATCGAACACCGGCGCGTGGTTCGCCCAGCTCGGGCCGCCTTCCAGCACGCGCTTGTCGATCGTGACCATGTACAGGTCGCGAACCGCGTCGAACTGGAGCAGCGCGAACGGCAGCGGGTAGAAGCTCTTGCCCATGCCCAAGAAGCCGCCGAGGCTCAGCACCGCGTGCGTGACCCGGCCCGTACCCTTGTGGACCATGAACGCATGGACCGAACCGACTGAATCGCCATCGCGGCTCTCGACCTTCATCGTGCCCGAGATGTTGGCCTGCACGAGCAGCTGGGTCGGGGTGGCGGGGGTATCGGACACGGGCATTCTCCAAAGCGTTCGCGACGTTGAACCGGTAGCAGAGTGCGACGGTTCCCCCAAACGACGCGGCTACCGCGGGTTGAGCGCACTCGACGCATCCGCCATAGCATGCGGCATGCGCGTACTCGCCCCCCTCGCCCTGTTGGCCATCATCGGCGGCTGCGTCGCCCCGCGTCCCAGCGCACCACCGCCGCCCCGCGCGCTACCGCAGCCCGTCCAGCCCCCCGCGCCGGCGCCGGTCGCCGCCGACTGGCGCGACCTGCCCTACAGTCCCGGCACCTGGACCTATCGCCGCGACCCGCGCGGATCGATCGCGATGTTCGGGCCCGCCGGCAGCATTGCCGCGCTGACGCTGCGCTGCGACCTGTCCGCACGGCAGATCTATCTGTCGCGCGCCGGCGCAACACCGACGCCGCTGACGATCCGCACCTCGAGCACGACGCGCGCACTGACCGTGCAGCCGACCGGCGCCACCCCCGCCTATGTCGCGGCCGCGCTCGCGGTCAGCGACCCGATCCTCGAGGCGATGGCGTTCAGCCGCGGCCGCTTCGTCATCGCGCACGGCGGCCGGCCGACGCTGGTCGTGCCCGCCTGGGCGGAGATCGGACGCGTGACCGAGGATTGCCGGGTATAGTTCGACACGCTGCTGCGTTGGCTGTTGATCACAGCCAGGAGCCGCACGATGACCGAGCATAAGGACGAGAAATGGTCGCAGGACGTGACCGAGCATTCCGATGCGATGGACCTCGACGACGGGGTCTTCGCACAACATGACCCCAAGGCGATCGCCGCGTCGCTCAAACACTCGGCCGAGCAGAGCCATCGCCGCAAGGGCACGCCGTTCCAGTCGGCGATGTCGATGCTGACCTTCTACATCAACCGCGCCGGGCACGGGCTCGACGCGAAGCAGAAGGCGGTGCTGGAGGATGCCAAGGACGAGCTGCGCAAGGCGTTCGGCCGCGAATGAACAGCGGGCGAGATTCGCGCAAAAGCTTTTCGAAAACAAGACTTGTATCGCACCGCGGCGCCGCACACATTGCGGTTGCGGTCGGGCTTGGCCGCGTTGTTTCAACAAGCGAAAGGAGGTGATCCGATGTCTCATGGTTCAGCAGTGAGTTCGGTTCGGTTCGTTCGGGGGACGCACCGCTAAACGCCGAAATGTCGCGCCGGGGGGTATCCTCCCCCAGTCAACGGCGTGATTCACAGGCAACGCGGTACGCATGGTCCTCTGGGCTGGAGCTCTCCGGCCGCTGACCATGTCTGGAGGTTGTCGGGTCGCAGGGATGCGCCCCGGCAACCTCTTTTCATTTATGGCTTATTTTTCGCGCGGGGTGGTGCGCGGTACGTCGCACCCCAAATCAGGCGTCATGCTGCGCGACGCCATTCGAGATCAGATCCGGACCGTGATGGGATCCGACGAGGCCGCCGCGGTCGACCTGACGCGCCCTGCCGGCGACGACGGGCTGTTCGGGCCGCACTCCGCCAGCTGGCAGGTCCATGGCGACTTCACCGCGATGATGATCGGCGGGATTTCCGCGCTGTTGCTGCAGATGCTGCACCCCGCGGTGCTGGCCGGCGTCTGGGACCATTCGGGGTTCCGCGACGACATGGCGGGCCGGCTCAAGCGCACCGCGCGGTTTATCACCGCGACCACTTACGGATCGACCGACACCGCCGAGGCGATGATCGCGCGGGTTCGGCACGTTCACGGGTTCGTCCGCGGTATCCTGCCCGACGGTACGCCATACAGTGCGGACGATCCAAGACTGTTGACCTGGGTGCATGTCGCCGAGGCGCGCAGTTTCCTCGCAGCCTATGTCCGGTACCGCGACCCCGGCTTCTCGGGCGCGCGGCAGGACCAGTATCTGGTCGAGATGGCTGACATCGCGCGCCGGCTCGGCGCGACCGACGTGCCCGAGAGCCGTGCCGCGGTCGAAGCCTATTTGCGTCCAATGCGGCGCGCGCTCGCCGTGGACGACCGGACGCGCGACGTTGCGCGGGTATTGCTGGAGCAACCCGCGCCGAACCTGGCGTCGCGGCCGTTGCAGCAGATCCTGTTGCAGTCAGGGGTCGACCTGTTGCCGGACTGGGCGCGGACGATGCACGGGTTGCGCGTGCCGCTGCGCGAGAAGGTGGCGTTGCGCGCGGGGGCGATCGGCGCGGGAACCGTGCTGCGGTGGGCGTTGGCGGCACGGTAGTTGCGCTGCTTGTCCCTTGCCGCCTTTCAATCAAACTCGTCATCCCAGCGAAGGCTGGGATCTCCCGAGGTAAGCACGCAGCAGCAGCCGCGAGAGACCCCAGCCTTCGCTAGGGTGACGGGGATCGGCTTTACGCCCCGACCAGCAACCCCTCGCGCGCGATCTTCTCGCGCCATACCAGCGGGGCGAGCTGGTGGACATTCTCCCCCGCCGCATCAACCGCGACCGTCACCGGGAAATCCGCGACCTCGAACTCGTAGATCGCCTCCATCCCCAGGTCCGCGAAGCCGACGACCTTGCTCCCCTTGATCGCGCGCGCGACCAGATAGGCAGCACCGCCGACCGCCATCAGATAGGCGGATTTCGCTTCCGCGATCGCCTTGGTCGCGTCGGCGCCGCGTTCTGCCTTGCCGACCATCGCGAGCAGGCCCTGGTCGAGCATCATCCGCGTGAACTTGTCCATCCGCGTCGCGGTGGTGGGGCCAGCGGGCCCCACCACCTCTTCGCCGACCGGATCGACTGGCCCCACATAATAGATCACGCGACCGCGGAAATCGACGGGCAGTTCCTCGCCCTTGGCAAGCATGTCGGCGATCCGCTTGTGCGCGGCGTCGCGCCCGGTGAGCATCTTGCCGTTGAGCAGCAGGCGGTCGCCATGCTTCCAGGTCTGCACGACCTCGGGCGTCAGCGTGTCGAGATCGACGCGGATCGCAGCCTTGTCGGGCGTCCAGTTGACGTCAGGCCATTCCTCCAGCTTCGGCGCTTCGAGGTAGACCGGGCCGGAACCGTCGAGCGTGAAATGCGCGTGGCGCGTTGCGGCACAGTTCGGGATCATCGCAACGGGCTTCGACGCGGCGTGCGTCGGCCAGTCGAAGATCTTCACGTCGAGGATGGTCGAGAGCCCACCCAGCCCCTGCGCGCCAATGCCGAGCGCGTTGACCTTGTCGTAGATCTCGATCCGTAGCGCCTCGATGTCGTTCCTCGGCCCGCGCGCCTTCAGCTGCGCCATGTCGATCGCGCCCATCAGGCTTTCCTTGGCGAGCAGCATCGACTTTTCCGCGGTGCCGCCGATGCCGATGCCGAGCATGCCGGGCGGGCACCAGCCGGCGCCCATCTGCGGAATCATCTCGAGCACCCAGTCGACGATCGAGTCGCTCGGGTTCATCATCTTGAACTTCGACTTGTTCTCGCTGCCGCCGCCCTTGGCCGCGACGTCGATCGAGACGGTGTTGCCGGGCACCATTTCGACATGCATCACGCTCGGCGTGTTGTCCTTGGTGTTGCGGCGCGTGAAGGCGGGATCGGCGAGGATCGAGGCGCGCAGCTTGTTCTCGGGGTTGAGATACGCCTTTCGCACGCCCTCATCGATCACCTCTTGCAAGGAACGGGTCGACTCCAGGCGGCAATCCTGGCCCCATTTGACGAAGATCGTGACGATGCCGGTATCCTGGCAGATTGGACGATGGCCCTCCGCGCACATCCGGCTGTTGGTGAGGATCTGCGCGATCGCGTCCTTGGCGGCGGGGCTCTGCTCGGCCTCGTACGCAACGCCCAGCGCGCGGATATAGTCCATCGGGTGATAGTAGCTGATGAACTGGAGCGCGTCGGCGACGCTTTCAATCAGGTCGGCTTCGGTGATGACGGTCATGCGGCGCCTTCGACAGGGAGGATGCGTGCGGCATAACGGCGTTGGCCGGATTTATGAAGGGCGGCCCGATGCGGCGCCGCGCGCCATCGCGGTTCACGCGAACGGCGTCGCGGCCTGCTGATCGGTTCCGCCGGCACCCTGCCCGCTTATACGCCCTGCGGACACCGGATCGGGCGCCATCAGCAGGCGCCCGCGCGGCATCGCTTCGGGCATTTCGTCGCGGATGAACGCCAACATAGCCTCGCGCACGTCGCAGCGCAGGTCGAACGCGACCGTCGCATCCTTCGCGGTCATCAGCGCCCTCACCTCGATCGCGTCGGCCTTCATGTCAGTCACCTGGACGTTGAAGAAGCGCTTGTCCCACCGCGGATTGGCGGTGACGACGTCGGCCAGCTTCGCCCGGAAGCGCGGGATGTCCGCGACCGGATCGAGGTACCAGAACACCGACCCCAGCAACTGGCTCGTCTCGCGCGTCCAGTTCTGGAAACTTTCCTCGAGGAACTTCGACACGGGCACGACCAGGCGGCGCTCGTCCCAGATCTTGATGACGACGAAGGTCAGGTGGATCTGCTCCACCCGCCCCCATTCGCCCGCGACGATCACGACATCGTCGAGGCGGATCGGTTCGGTGAAGGCCATCTGGATGCCGGCGATGACGTTCTTCAGCGCCGGCTGCGCGGCGGCGCCGACGACCAGACCGGCGATCCCCGCGGATGCCATCAGCGTCACGCCGATCGTGCGGATGCCGGGAACGCTCAACAGCATCAGGCAGACGCTGATGAAGATGATGAAGAACGTCCCGATCCGCCCGAGGATCGCAGCACGCGTGCGTTTGCGGCGCGCGCGCAGATTGTCCTCGACGGTGATGTCGGCGCGGATCTCGACGATGTCCTGGAACGCGCGCAACGCCGCGACCGCGAGCCAGCCGAGCAACGCGGGCACGACGAAGCCGAGCACCTGGTGCCACATGTCCTGCACGTCGCCGTCCATCGGCAGAAAGCGCGCGACGAAGCTGACCGCGATCGAAACGAACACCGCCCGCAACGGCCGACGGATGCGCGCGAGGACGAGCCCGTCGGTCTTCGCGGTGCTGCGCCGCTGTGCATGCCCAGCAATCCGCATCGTCAGCCAATGCGCGATCAGCGCGACCAGCACCGCGACGGAGACGGCGATGACGCTCTCGATCCAGGCCCAGTCGGACGGCACGTGGAGGGAGCGGAAAAGGCGGCGCATCGACCTGCAACCGGTTCGCATCCGAAATGTTCCGCCGCAGTGCAGCATAAGACCCGCCCGGCGAGTGACCCTTCCGCCGCTTGGTGCGTATAGAGCGGGATGATCGCCACCCGCCTGCGTACATTCCTGAGCGAGGAAGACTGGCAGTTCGCCGCGCACGAACTGCCGGTGATCCCCGGATCGCCCGGCAACCCCGACCATCCGGTCAGGCGCCAGGTGGCCTATGCCGCGATCGGCGTGCTGCTCGGGCTAACCGGCGGGCTGGGCAACGCGCTGATCTCGGCGAACACCACGACGCTACAGGGCGCGCTTGCGCTCGACCCGGCCGAGATCGCCTGGCTGCCGACCGTCTATGTGATGACCAACGTGTCGATCAACCTGCTCTTGATCAAGTTCCGGCAGCAATTCGGGCTTCGGCCGTTCGCGCTGATCTTTCTGGCGCTCTACATGCTGTTCACGCTGGCACACCTATTCGTGCACGGCTTCTGGTCGGCGATCCTGGTCCGCGGCGCGAGCGGGATGGCGGGCGCGGCCTTGTCGAGCCTCGGGCTCTATTACGTCATGCAGGGTCTCCCGGCGAAGTGGCGATTGAAGGGCATCGTCATCGGCATCGGCGTGCCGCAATGCGCGACGCCGCTTGCTCGGCTGTTCTCGCCCGATCTGCTGGCGATGTCGCAGTGGCGGACCTTGTACCTGTTCGAACTCGGCATGGCGCTGCTCAGCTTGGCGGCGGTGGCGTATCTGCGGCTGCCGCCGACGACCCGTATCAAGGTGTTCGAGCGACTCGACTTCGTGACCTTCGTGCTGTTCGCGGTCGGCATGGGGCTGATCACCGCGGTGCTCGGCGAGGGGCGCTATGTCTGGTGGACCCAGAGCGCGTGGCTGGGGTGGGCGCTGGTCGCCGCGATCCCCATTCTCGCCGCAGCGTTCTGGATTGAACACCACCGCGCGAATCCGCTGATCAACACCCGTTGGCTGGGCGGCGCGGACATCGTCCGCTTCACGGTCGTCACGATCATGGCGCGCATCGTGCTGTCGGAACAGACCTTCGCCTCGGTTGGGCTGCTGACCGTGCTCGGCCAGAACAACGACCAGCTCATCATCTTCTTCACGATCATCTTCCTGGCATCGGTCGCAGGCGTGGTGCTGAGCGCGGTCACGCTCGATCCCGAACGGCTGACTCATCCGGTGATGCTGGCGATCGGCATCGTCGCGGTTGCGGCCTATCTCGATTCGCACGCGACCAACCTGACCCGCGCACCGCAGATGTACTGGACCCAGGCGATGATCGCGTTTTCGGGCACCTTCTTCCTGGGCCCTGCACTGTTGTTCGGCATGACGCGCGCGCTGAAAGCGGGCAGCGGGCACATCATCAGCTTCTTCGCGCTGTTCGGGATCGTCAATTCGGTCGGCGGGCTGGCCGGCACCGCGGTGCTCGGCACCTATCAAACGATCCGTGAAAAGGCGCATAGCGCGGCGATCGTTCAGGATATCGTCGCCACCGACCCGATCGTCGCGCAGCGTATCCAGGCCGGCGGCGCGGCGGTCGCGCGCGTGATCGGCGATGCCGGGTTGCGCTCTGCGGAGGGAGCAGCGATTTTGGGGCAGACCGCAACTCGAGAGGCGAACATCCTGGCCTATAACGACACCTTCCGGCTGGTCGCGATCCTCGCGGCGATAACCACCGTCTATCTGTTCGGCCTGCTGGCACTCCGCGCCTACCGTGCACGGGCTGCGACCCGGGCGAGTGCCGCGGCATGACCGACCCGCGCGGGCCTGAAGCGCCCTCCGAACCGGCGCCCGTCACCGAAGCGCGCGCTGCCGAGATCGCGGCCGGCAGCCCGCCGGCCGCGCCCGCCGGGTCGGGCTGGAAACCCCAGCGGCCCAGCGCGACCGCGACGATCGTCATACTGCTGTTAGCGATCGCGGGAATCTGCGCGGTGCTGGCGGCGTGGCGCCTGCCGCCGTTCACGACCGCCACTGAATCGACCGACAACGCCTATGTCCGCGGCCGCACCACCGTGATCAGTCCGCAGGTCAGCGGGTATGTCACCAAGGTCTTCGTGCGCGACTTTGCCGACGTGACCGCCGGACAGCCTCTGGTGCTGATCGATGACCGCATCTACCGCCAGCGCGTCGAGCAGGCGCAGGCGCAGATCGGCGCGCAGGAAGCCACGCTGGCCAACAGCCGGCAGACCGCGCTGTCGCGCGCCGCCAGCCTCGCCGCGCAGGATGCCGCCGTCGCCAATGCCAGCGCCCAGCTGATGCGGGCGCAGGCCGACATGAACCGTGTCAACGACCTCGTCACCGACGGATCGGTGTCGCTGCGTGAGCGCGATCAGACGCTGGCCGCGTTGCGCCAGGCCCAGGCTCAGGTCCAGCAGGCCAAGGCCGCTCGCGAGATCGCGCGGCAGGACATTCGTACGGTCCAGGTCGGCCGCGGCGGGCAGCAGGCCGGCGTCTCGGGCGCGGAAGCCGCGCGAGAACTGGCACGGATCGATCTGGCGAACACCGTCGTGCGTGCCCCCGAGGGCGGTCGCCTCAGCGAAGTCGGCGTGCGGTTAGGGCAATATGTCACCGCGGGCTCGCAGTTGATGTTCCTGGTGCCGCCCGAAACCTGGGTGATCGCCAATTTCAAGGAAGCGCAGACCGCGCGGATGGCGGTCGGCCAGCCGGCTTCGTTCACCGTCGACGGCCTCGCGAACGCGCGACTGACGGGCCGGGTCGAACAAATCTCGCCCGCCGCGGGATCGGAATTCGCGGTACTCAAAGCCGACAATGCGACGGGCAACTTCACCAAGGTGCCGCAGCGCATCGCGGTGCGGATCCGGGTGGATCCCGGCCAGCCGCTCGCGCAGCGGCTGCGCCCGGGGATGTCGGTGCAGGCGCGGGTCGATACCGCCGGCGGGCCGGGGGCCCGGTGATGGGGCGCGTGCGGTTCAAGCGCATCCCTGCTCCCTCCACCACCCCGGCGGAGGCCGGGGCCCAGTTGGGGGACCGGCGTGACGAAGGACCGGCCGTCGCCACAACGGCCTTCCCGATTGGACCCCGGCCTTCGCCGGGGGGGAGTTTGCGCAGGGTGCCGCTCGCCGGCCTGACGCTTGCGCTCACCCTGGCCGGCTGTATCGGTCCCCGCCCGTCCGCCCCCGCCGCGACCGCCGTCGCCCCCCCGCCCGCCTGGCGCACCGCGCTCCCCGCCGGCGGCGCGATCCGCGCGGACTGGTGGAGCGCGTTCGGTGATCCCGTCCTGACCGACCTCGTCGCCCGCGGGCTCGCCAACAACCCTGATCTCGGCTCGGCCGCGGCGCGGATCGACGAGGCCCGCGCGACCGAGCGGCTGGCGCGCGCGCAACGGACGCCATCGCTCGGCGGCTCGCTACCCGGCACCACGGGCCAGACCGTCAGCCCGCTCGGCACGCCGTCCGATGCGATCGGCGCGCAGCCCGGAATCTCGATCAGCTACGATCTCGACCTGTTCGGCCGCCTGCGCCAAGCCAACCGCGCCGCGCAGGCGCAGCTATTGGCCAGCGAGGCCGCGCGCGACACCGTGCGGCTGGCCATCGCGAGCAGCATTGCGACCGGCTATATCACGCTGCGCGCGCTCGATTTGCGCCTGTCGGTAGCGCGCGAAACGCTCGCGGCGCGCGCGGAAGGCCTCCGCATCGCCCGCCGCCGCGCCGAGACCGGCTACACCTCGAACCTCGAGCTCCGCCAGTCCGAGGCCGAATATGGCGCGACCGAACAGCTCGTTCCCGCCGCCCAGCTCGCGATCAGCCGCCAGGAGAATGCCCTCAGCCTGTTGCTCGGGGACAATCCCGGCGCGATCCCGCGCGGCGTGCCGCTAGACCGGCTCGCGACGCCCGCGATCCCCGAGGGCCTACCCGCCGACCTGCTCCGCCGCCGCCCGGACATCTTCCAGGCCGAACAGACATTGGTCGCCACCGACCGCAATCTCGACAGCGCGCGCGCAGCGATGCTGCCCAATGTCGCGCTCACCGGGTCGGCGGGAGTCGCGCTGTCGACCGCGCTCGCCAACCCGATCGGCGTGTTCTCGGTCGGCGCGAGCATCCTCAGCCCGATCTTCGACGGCGGACGGCTGCGCGCGCAGACCGATGTCGCGACCGCCCGCCGCGACCAGGCCGCCTTCGCCTATCGCCGCGCCGCGCTGCAGGCGTTCCGCGAGGTCGACGACAGCCTAGCGGGCGTGCAACGATCGGGCGAGCAGGCGGTCGCGCTCGCCGGGCAGCGCGACGCACTGGCGGGGGCGCTGCGCAACGCCTCGAACCGCTACCGTGCGGGCTATTCGGCCTATATCGACCAGCTCGACGCGCAGCGCGGCCTGCTCAACGCCGAACTGTCGCTGGTGCAGGCGCGCGCCGACCGCCTGAACGCCTATGTCACGCTGTATCAGGCGATGGGTGGCGGCTGGTCGCCCGCCGACGTCGCGGCGACGCGACGCTGACGCTTTTTCCTGCCACAGTTCGCCATTAGGGGCGCGCACATGAAGGCGATCATCCTTGCGGCCGGGCACGGCTCGCGCCTGTTGCCGCTGACGCTGACCACGCCGAAATGCCTGGTCGCGGTCGGCGGGCGCGCGATCCTCGACCATCAGCTCGACGCGGTGGCGGCGGCGGGGTTCGACGGCGCGGTGATCGTCGGCGGCTATCGGATCGATCAAGTCGCCGCGCATCTCATGGCGCGCGACGATGCGCTGCCGACCGAGCTCGTTTTCAATCCGTTCTGGGCGGCCGCGAACAGCATCGGCAGTGTCTGGGCGGCGCTCGGCGCGCTCGAAGCGCCATTCGCGCTGATGAACGGCGATACGCTGTTCGAAACCTCGATCCTGCGTCTCGCGATCGACAGCCCGGGCACGGGCGTGAAGCTGGTCGTCGAGCAGCTGTCGCAGCCGGGGCTGGACGACATGCTGGTCGAAACCGACGACGACCGCGTGGTCGCGGTCGGCAAGCAGATCCCCGGCCATGTGGCCACCGACCGCTCGCTCGGGCTGATCGTGTCGACCGGCGGCAGCGCCTATGCCGACGCGCTGCGCGCCGTGATCGGCGAAGAGAGCGGTATCCAATCCTATCACCACGCGGTCGTGCGCCGCGTCGCCGAGGGACCCGGCGTCACGGCGGTGCGGATCGCGCCCGGCGCGCGCTGGCAGGAGGTCGATCGGCCCGAAGACATCGACCAGTGGCAGCGCAACCAGCACGGCGACCCCGCGTGATGCAGCGAAAAATCGCCTTCCTGTTCCTCGGCGAGACTCTGCTGATCCCGCACCTCTACCCGATCGTCGAGGCGGTGGCGGCAGCCGATCCGGCGCTGCCGATCGAGCTCTGGGTCAGCACGTCAATGCACGAAGCGTTGCTCGGGCGCTGGACCGCGGATCTGCCGAACGTCCGCATCCTCAGGGCACCCGGGTTCCGGGCCGTCGACGATGCCGAAGGACGCAACCCGGAATTGCCCGCAAAGCTGCCGATGCTGGCTCGCCTGCTGCCGTATCTCGCGCGCACCCCTGTCGTCGTATGCGCCGAACAGACCAGCCTGTGGCTGCCGGCAGTGCTGCCGCTGAAGACGCGGTTCATCGATACCTTCCACGGCGCGGGGTCGATGATGGCGCGCGGGCATTGGCGGCGCCGCGCAGGGTGGCGGACCTTGGTCGCCGCCGAACGCGATCGCCGCGCGCTGATCGCCGGCGGCGACAAACCCGACCGCGTCGTCACCACCGGCTATGTGAAAGCCGCATTTCGGCAACGCACCCCCGCGGCGCAACTGTTCGCCGATACGAAATCCGTCATCCTCTACACCCCGCACTGGCAGGCGCATCGCTCGTCCTGGTGGCGCTGGGGACCGCAGGTGGTCGAGCGCGTGCTGGCCGACGGGCGCTACAATTTGATCTTCGCGCCGCACCAGCGGCTGGTGGAGCGTGCGTCCGAAGTCCGGACGTTCGCAGCGGGGCTGGCGGGGCGGCCGGGCGTGCATGTCGATCTCGACAGTTTCGCGATGGTCGACGGCAGCTACACCGCAGCGGCGGATCTCTATCTGGGCGACACATCGAGCCAGGTGGTCGAATATATGATCCGCCCGCGCCCGTGCGTGTTCCTCAACGCGCTGGGGGCGGATTGGCGGGGCGACGAATCCTACGCGATGTGGGGCGCCGGAGAGGTCGTGGAGTCACTCGACGCGCTGATCCCCGCACTCGACCGCGCGCCCCTCGCGCACGCAGGGTTCACGGCATTCCAGACGCGCTTCGTCGCGGACGCGCTCGGCGACATCGGCGGCGGCGCACCAGCGCGGGCGGCCGCGCAGGTGCTGGCGGCGCTGGACCGCTAGACTACAACTTTCTGACTTTTCCCCGTTCGTGCTGAGTAGAGACCGAGTAGGCAAAGCCGAATCAAGGGCCCGTATCGAAGCACAGGTTCCGCGCGACCACCTGTCCTTCGATACGCCCTCGATGCGCCCTGCGGGCTACTCGGTCGCCACTCAGGACGAACGGAAGATTCGGTACAGCAGGAACAGGCCCGGGGCGCCACGTCACGGGAATGAACCTCGCAATCACCGCATAATCGGCTATCGGCACTGAATGGACGCAACCCTCGCCATCGTACCCATCGGCACCAACCCCACCCTGCTCTGGGGCATGACCAATGCCGAGCGCACGCGCCGTATCGCAGCGTCCCAGGGGTTTGCGCCCGCCGACACCGGCGCCGACACCGGCGGGCCCGCGATCCTCGCCAACATGGCGTTCGCGTTCGATCCGGTCTGGACCGCGCATCTGAAGACGCGGCCCGATACCGTCGTCACCCGGGGCGGCGTTCCGGTACTGGCGCATGTCGGCAGCAACGCGGCCCGCGAAACAGTCATTCGGGCGATGCAGGACGAAAGCGGGCTGCCGATCTCGGCGGGCTTGACCGTGATCGCCGCCGAAGCCGACGAAGGCATCCTTAACGAAGCACTACGCAAACGCGAAAAGCCCTTCGCCGAACGCCTCGTTCCCGCCGCAGTCCCCGGGATCGAACGCGCGAGCTATGTCGGCGCGTACAAGGGCGTCACCGACCTCCTCACCAAGTATCTCTGGCCCGAATGGGCGCTCGCCATCACCCGGCTGTGCGCGCGCGCCGGGATTACCCCCAACCAAGTGACCGCGCTCGGCTCGGTGCTGTGCATCGTCGCGACGATCGCGTTCTGGCATGGCTGGTTCTGGACCGGGCTCGCGACCGGGCTGGTCTTCATGGTACTCGACACCGTCGACGGGAAGCTCGCGCGCTGCACGATCACCGCGTCGAAGCTCGGCAACGCCTGGGACCACGGCGTCGACCTGGTCCACCCGCCCTTCTGGTGGTGGGCCTGGGCGGCGGGCTGCGCGCCCTATGGCCGGCCGCTCGACGACACGACCTTCTGGTGGGTGATCGGCGCGATGGCGTTCGGCTATGTCGCGCAGCGGCTGATCGAAGGCGCGTTCATCGTCCGGTTCGGGATGCACATCCATGTCTGGGAACGGTTCGACAGCTGGTTCCGGCTGATTACCGCGCGGCGCAACCCGAACATGGTCATCCTGTTCGCCTGCCTCGTCATCGCGCGTCCCGACTGGGGGATCATCGGCGTTGCGGTCTGGACCGTGATCTCGCTGATCGCCCACGTCGTCCGCCTGATCCAGGCGATTGCGGCACGCGCGCGCGGCGCGACGATCACGAGCTGGCTGGCCTGACGCACGACAGGCGACTAGGGGCAGCCACACGATGAGCATCGCCGCCCGCCTGTTGGCCCGTTTCCGCGAGCCCGCGCCCTGGCGCAGGTTCCGCCTGCAGGGCGCCATGGGCGCGGTCGCGCGCAATCTCGGCTGGCTGCTCGCCAGCCGCGGCGTGGTCGCCATCCTATCGCTCTTCTATATCGGCTTTGCGACGCGCGGGCTGGGGGTGAAGGATTTCGGCCGGTTCGCACTGATCTCGGGCGCATCGCAGGCGCTCGCGACCCTCGTCGCGTTCCAGACCTGGCAGATCATCGTCCGCTACGGGATCGAGGCGCATGCCGAAGGTGACATGGCCCGGCTGGGTCGGCTGTTCCGGGCCTGCGCCGCGCTGGACCTGGCCAGCGCGCTGGTCGGCGTCGTGCTGGCGGTGACGATCCTCGAACTCTGGGGAGAGGCGTTCGGGATCGGCCCGACGCTGCTGCGCGCGACGCTGATCTTCACGGTCATCCAGCTGCTGACGATCCGATCAACGCCCACCGGCGTACTGCGGCTGCGCGATCGATTCTCGTCCGCCGCGATCGCCGACAGCGTGACGCCGGTGATGCGCTTCGTCGGCGCCGCGCTGGTGATGTGGTTCCACCCGACCGTACAGGGGTTCCTGTTCGCCTGGGGCCTCGCCGAACTCGCCACCGCGCTGACCTATTGGGCGCTGGTCATCCGCGGCGGCGACTGGCGGCTGTTCGCCACACGCGGCTGGTTCGACTGGCGGCGCGTCGTGGCCGAAAATCCGGGCGTCGTTCGGTTCGCGCTCAGCATCAACGCCAATTCGACGCTCAATTTGTCGAGCAAGCAGGTCCCGCTGCTGGTGATCGGCGCGTTCGTCGGCACCTCGTCGGCCGGTATCTTCCGCCTGACCGCGCAGCTGGCACAGGCGCTCGCCAAACTGTCGCAGATGCTCTCGCGCGCCGCCTTCGCCGAAGTCGTGCGGATGGTCGAGCGCAACAGCATCATGCGCCTGATCCGCCGGATGGCACTGGGCAGCGCGCTCGGCAGCTTGATCATCATGGCGGTGGTCGTCGCGATCGGCCGACAGGCGCTCGAAACGATCGGCGGGCCCGGCTTCGGAGCCGGGTATCCGGTGCTCATCGCACTGTCGGCGGCAGGCTGCGTCGAACTGACGATCGTCGGGCTGGAAACCGTGATGACCGCCAACGGCCGCGGCGCGCACGACGTGTTCGTCGCGCGGGGCGTCAGCGTCGCGATCATCGCGGTCGCCGCCTGGTTCCTGATCCCGGTCTTCAGTTCGCTCGGTATGGCCCTCGCGGTGCTAATCGGTTCGATCAGTGCGGGGGTGATGCTCATGATCCGACTGCCAGGCGTGATCGCGCGCTGACTTACGCTCATCCTGCGTTCAGGACGATCGGGCTATGCGACCGCATGCCCTATTCGAACTTTGCGCGAACGCTGCTTGCCGGCGCCTTGATCCTGTCGCCCGGCGTGGCCGTGGCGCAGACCTGCGTCGGCACGCCGCGCAACGGCGCGGTGAAGCTGGCGGTCGAGGCGACCACGCTGCAAAACCGCACCGGAGAAGTCGCCTTCACCATCTACCCGGACGACAAAGGCCGCTTCCTGTCGAAGGGCGGCAAGCTCACGCGCGCCCGGGTCTCGGCGACCGACCCGCGCGCGTGTTTCTGGCTTGCGCCAGGCTATTACGCGATCGCGCAATACCATGACGAGAACGGCGATCATAAGTTCAACCGGACGCTGTTCCTGCCCAAGGAAGGCTATGGCTTCTCCAATGACGCCCCGACCGCGGTCGGGCTGCCATCGTTCGCCGCGACACGATTTCAGTTGCCGGCCAATGGCCGTGTCGTGCGAATGAAGATGCGCTACGGGCGCTAGCCGTAAATCCGCAAAGAAATTGCCATAAAAGTGTAGCGGTAACGCGCACGTACGAGTAGCGAACCCTGTGCGCAACGCTGTTTCCAACTTCCAGGCGTTTCATGACGCCGCATTTGCCCAGCCCTCGCGGGTGCCGGGCAGCGCGTTTGGCGAAGCGCGCTCGGCTGCCTCGCGCATCCGCACCGGGATCATCTGCAATCCCAAGAGCCACCGCAATCGGAGCAGCGTCGAGGCGACTCGGCCGTTCGTGTCGGGCACCGTTCTGGCCGCGACGCCCCGTACCCAGGCCGAACTCGCCGAAGTGCTGACCGACTTCGCGCGGTTGAACATCGAATTATTGGTCATCGACGGCGGCGACGGCACGATCCGCGACGTGCTGACCTGCGGCGCGACGATCTGGAAGAGCGTCTGGCCCAAGGTCGCGATCGTACCATCGGGCAAGACCAACGCGCTCGCGCTCGATCTCGGCATTCCCGACGACTGGTCATTGGGCCGCGCGCTGAATGCCGCACGCGACGGCGGCGTGGTGACGCGCAGCCCCATCGAGGTGTCGCGCGCCGGCGCCGCGCCGCTGTGCGGCTTCCTGTTCGGCGCGGGGGCGTTCGTCAGCGCGACGGCACTGGCGCAGCGCACGCATCATGCCGGCGCGTTCAAGGGCGTCGCGGTTGCGCTCGCGACCGGCTGGGGGATCCTGCAGACCCTGGTCGGGCGTGCGTCGAGCGAATGGCGCCGCGGCGAGCGGATGCATGTCCGCTACGCCGCGGGCAGCAACGCCGGCGCGAACGCGGACACCGATCGCGCGCGCTACATCCTGCTCGCATCGACCATGGTCCGCATGCCGGTCGGCGTGCGGCCGTTCGGCACGCCGCGCGACGGGATGAAGACGCTGCTCGTCGACGCACCGCCACGGCGTCTTGCCTTGGCCGCGCCTTTCGTCATCGGCGGCGCCTCCCCCGCCTGGCTCGACCGTGCCGGCTACCACCGGATCGACACCCCGTCGTTCGACCTGCGTATGGCTGCCGACTTCATCCTCGACGGTGAAGTCTATCCGGGCGGCGACCTGACCGTTCGGCAAGGGCCAGCGATCCGCTTCGTCGTCCCGTGAGCCGGCTGGACGACGTCGTCCGGCACCAGCTGCAGGCACCGACGACCGATGCAGTCCGCGCGGTCGCGCGCGAACTGGCCCAGGCCGATGGCACAGTCGCGGTGTTGTTCTACGGATCGAACCTGCGCACCGGCTCCAGCGAAGGCGTGCTCGACTTCTACGTGCTGACCGCGGGCCCGCGCGAACGCGGGCTTTGGCCCACCGTCAGCTACCGTGAGTTCGATCACCATCCTGACCGCCTGCGCGCGAAAATCGCGACGATGCGGCTTGCGACCTTCGCCGATGCCGCCGCGGCGCGGACGCTCGACACGACGATCTGGACGCGGTTCGTGCAGCCCTCCGCCTTGGTATGGGTGCGGGACGATGCGATCGCTGCTGAAGTTGCTGATGCGGTGGCCAATGCGGCGATGTCCGCGGCGCGGTTTGCGGCGGCGCTTGGCCCCAACGCGGGTATGGCTCGCGATTTCTGGCGCGCGTTGTTCCGCCAGACCTACGCCGCCGAGTTCCGTGTCGAGAAGAGCGGCCGCGAGGCGCAGATCCTGGCGTTCGACCCCGACCGCTACACGACCCTGCTACCGCTCGCCTGGACCGCCGCCGGCATTCCCTATGGGGAGGATGCAGGCGTCCTGCGTCCGGACCTGCCCCCGGCGCGCCGGCAGTCGCTGCTCAAGGCCTGGGCCGCACGACGCCGGATGGGCAAACCGATCAACATCGCCCGGCTGGTTCGCGCCGCCTTCACCTTCGACGGCGCCGCGAAGTATGGCGCGTGGAAGATCGAGCGGCATACCGGCATCCCCGTGCCGCTGACGCCGTGGCGCGAGGCGCACCCCCTGCTCGCCGCGCCGGGCGTGTTCTGGCGGCTCTATCGCGCGCGACGCCAGGCATGACCGGGTTCAAGTCCTTGATCCTCGCCGGCTCGCGCGGCGGCGTCGATCCGGTCGCGGCCTATGCCGGCGTCGCGCACAAGGCGCTGATCCTGCTCGACGGGCAGACCCTGCTAACGCGCGTCGCCCACGCGCTGACCGAAGCCGGCGCTAGCGAGATCGCGGTATCGGTATCGGACGACGCGGTCGCCGCGCACGCACGATCGCTCGGACTGCGCGTGCTCGACGCCGCCGCGGGGCCCAGCCTCAGCGTGCGCCAAGGGATCGAGGCGCTAGGCACGCCCCTGCTCGTCACCACCGCCGACCATGCGTTGCTAGAGCCCGATTGGGTTACCCGGTTTCGTGCCGATACGCCGCACGGCGCCGACGTCGCCGCACTGCTGGCACGGCAGGATGCGATCGAGGCGGCCGCGCCCGGCACGCGGCGTACCTATCTGCGCTTCGCCGACGGGGCATGGTCGGGCTGCAACCTGTTCCAGTTCACCACGCCCCACTCGGTCGCCGCGCTCGACCTGTGGGCGCAGGTCGAGACGGACCGCAAACGGCCTTGGCGGATCGTTCGGCGACTGGGGGCCGGCACGCTGCTGCGCTACCTGTTCGGGCGGCTGACGCTGGTGCAGGCCGTCGCGCATCTTGGCCGCCTCGCCGGGCTCGACGCCGCCGCGGTCGCAAGCCCGTTCGGGCTGGCCGCGGTCGATGTCGACAAGCCCGACGATCTCGATCTGGTGCGCCAGTTGTTCGCCCCCACACCGTAACCTACCGCGCCGCACTCCGCGTAAAGTCCATCCGGATCCGCACCCATCCGCCGATGATCTTCTTGGCGCCAACCCGCGGCGGAAACACCCGGAACTGCCACGATGCCAGCCTCAGTCCGCGCGCCAACCCCGCCCCCGGCGGCGATTCGCCGAGCGACCGGCAATTCTCGACCCGGTAATTCTCCACCATCCGGCAGGCGATGATCGCCCAGCTGCCGGGCGGTACGGTGGCGGGCAGGAACGGCGACAGCTCGGCATCGGTCGGGCGCTTGACCCAGTCGACATCGTAGAGCCGCTCGCCGCCGGGCCCCTCGCCCGGGCCATAGACCGATCCGCTGTCCTTGCCCTTGCCCGCGCCATCTCCCGCGCCGCCGGTCTCACGGTCTTCGGGATGCTGCGGCAGCTTGCCGATATCGGCGGCGTTGAACAACTCCATGCCGCCCGGCAGCAGTCCGGTCAGTGCCACCGGTGCCTGAGCAGCGGGGGACGCAGGCGCCTTGGGCACGGGATTCTTGGCACTCGCCTGCGACCCGCCGGTTTTTTTGGGAGTCGGCTTGTCGGTGATCGCCTGCGCGACCTTCGGCGGCGGCGGGGGCGTGACCGAGAAGGTGCTCAACGTCCGCTCGATCACCCGCGGCGTTAGGCTCGGCGGCAGATTCAACAGCACCAGGATGATCAGGATATGCGCGAGCACGGTAAGCGCGAACGCGACGATCCGGCGGCGACGTGTCGAATCCGACCGGTTCAGATAGGATTCGTGCATTGCCCGATCGCCTAGCCCTGACCCGCCACCGTCGCAATGGCCTCGAAAATCTCCTGTCCCCTGCCCCCCGATTTGTGCGATGAAGCGGCCATGCCAACTCAGACATATCGACCGTTCCCACCGCAGGGCGACGCATGACCGCGATCGGCATCTATGGCAGCGCAGGCCGTATGGGCCGCGCCATTACCGAGGCGATCGAGGCAGCGGGGGCGCAGCGTGCCGGCGGGGTCGACGCGGGCGACGATCCCGCACCGCTCGCGCACAGCGCCGACGTGCTTGTCGACTTCTCGACCCCCAGCGCGCTCGAAGCCCACCTGGCCGCGGCGCGTGCGGCCGGGACCGCGATCGTCATCGGCACCACCGGCCTGTCGCCGCGCCACCAGTCGTTGATCGACGAGGCTGCGGTGGACATCGCGGTGCTGCAGACCGGCAACACCTCGCTCGGCGTGACGCTGCTCGGCATCCTCGTGCGCGAAGCCGCCGCACGGCTCGGCCCTGACTGGGACGTCGAGATCGTCGAGATGCACCACCGTCACAAGGTCGACGCGCCCTCGGGCACCGCGCTGTTGCTGGGCGAAGCCGCTGCCCAAGGGCGTGGATCATCGCTTGCCGAACTGCGGGTCGACAGCCGCGCCGGGCTGATCGGCCGCCGCAGCGAAGGCACGATTGGCTTTGCGAGCCTGCGCGGCGGATCGGTGATCGGCGATCACAGCGTGATCTTCGCGGGCGAAGGCGAACGCATCGAGCTCAACCACCGCGGCGACGATCGCTCGATCTTCGCCCGCGGTGCGGTACGCGCGGCGGTGTGGCTCGCGAGCCAGCCGGCCGGGCGCTACCGAATGGGCGACGTGCTGGGGCTGTGAAGAAGGCCGACGTCGTCGATTTCTACGCGCGGCTGGCCGAGGCCGACCCGCATCCGGAGACCGAGCTCGAATTCGTCAATCCATACACGCTGGTCGTCGCGGTCGCGCTGTCGGCGCAGGCGACCGATATCGGCGTCAACAAGGCGACGCGCGCGCTGTTCGCGGAGGTCGACACTCCGGCCAAGATGCTCGCGCTCGGGCTCGACGGGCTGAAGGCGCATATCCGCACGATCGGGCTGTTCAACACCAAGGCGAAGAACGTCATCGCGCTGTCGCAGATGCTGATCGACGACTTCGGCGGCGAGGTTCCGCCAAGCCGCGAGGCGCTCGAACGCCTGCCGGGGGTGGGTCGCAAGACCGCCAATGTGGTAATGAACGTCGCCTTCGGGCAGGAGACGTTCGCGGTCGACACGCATATCTTCCGCGTCGGCAACCGCACCGGCCTGGCGCGCGGCAAGACGCCGCTGGCGGTCGAACTGAAACTCGACAAGGCGACTCCTCAGCCGTTCCGCCTGCACGCGCATCACTGGCTGATCCTGCACGGCCGCTATGTCTGCAAGGCGCGCACGCCCGAATGCTGGCGCTGCATCGTCGCCGACCTGTGCGCATACAAGCCCAAGACCCCGCCGCCTGCGGCAAAAGCCGGCAAGCCCCGCTCGTAAAACGGCTGGCGCCCGCCCGCGCGCTTTGCTAGGCGGTCATCCCAGGCACCCGTAGCTCAGCTGGATAGAGCGCTGCCCTCCGAAGGCAGAGGCCACTGGTTCGAATCCAGTCGGGTGCACCATCGTTTCAATGACTTAGCGGCCCATTCCCCGGCAAGTGAGCCTCTCGGGGCAACGGCAAGCCATCATTGGTGACGTCGATGCGTCCCGCGTCCTTAATCACATGGAGGCCAACCTGCCGAGTCGAATGTCGATACCGTTCAATTGGCAGGCATTGGCCACCGCCTGCTTCGAGATGGTACCGTGTTCGCGTCGTCGGTGTACCGACGCAACAAGTTGTAAAGTCGACTGATCTTCCCAGAGTACGACACATTCTCCAATCGAGCCACGCCAACACCTGAGTAGCTGTCTAGACTTTTCGATTGAGCAAGCAACCAAGCGCCCTTCGTCTTCCTTTCCTTACTTTGCTGGGCTTCAGCCCCTCGCCTGTTGATCAGAGAAGGTAAGGCCTCAACTTATGGGTTGCCAGCGATCGGTTCACACCGCGTACGGACTCAAATCGGAAGACCGCGCCTAGCACGGCGCGTCCATCCGGTTGCCGGCTCCCGCCGACGGGGAGGGCTTACGGCACCGCAGGCACGGGTCACCGGTGCCGGCCGGCTGGGGTCGCGCAGCTCGCGACCCTCGAAGCCCCGCTGGCCCGCCCCGCTCAGTGTGCGGATCCGTCCGGCAGGGTGTGGCCGAATGCGCAGAGGAAGCCGTACGCGATGACCTGCTCGCGCGTCGACCGCGGACGCCGCCGGGCTGCAGATCCGCCCACGCAGCGCGTCGACCCACACCGTCCGGCCGCGGTCGCGGAAACTGAGTGAGCCGATGAAGGCGGCGAGCTCGGCCGCCGGGACACCGTCGAGCGTCGCCAAGGCCAACCGCACGGCGCAACGCGATTCCCGCATGCCCAGTCGTCGCGCCTTGGTAGGTGGAGGAGCCCGCCCGATCCAAACCAAAGGGACGTTCGATCGATGCATGTCTTGGCTTGATCGTAGACGCTGGGACGACGATTGCCGTCGTTGCAGTACCGTGAGTGGTGGCCGCAGTCGGGCGCGCTTCGACGACAACCTGACGCCAATGCCGACCTTCTGGACGATCGGGCTTGCCAAGCCTCCAGTTGGCAACTCAAGACGTTGTAACGCTTCCAAAATGGAGAAAGCTGGATGCTAGCGGCCGATGTGTTCACCAAGCTCGATGTCGAGTTGAAGCCCGATCCGTCGCGCACCGTTATCCGCCCCTTCAGCTTCGGCTATCCGTCCGCCTTCGACCGCAAGCCGACCCGGAGCCAGGACGTCGCAAGGCGGGTCATGGAACTCGATACGGCGACGCGCGACCGGATGCTCAAACTGCTCCAGGCCGCAATGAAGGAGCGGCACCGCAACGTTGACGGCGTATTCCTGCGCCGCTTCGAGGAGGTCAAGGGCGAGCTGGGCGTCGAGGTCGCGGACGAGCGCGATCGGTTGCTGCTCGGCGCCTATTTCAGCCAGGAATACGCCTTTGAATCCGCGGCGCTGTTCAATCCGAGCATCGTCACTCTTCCCGACCAGGATCCTGACGACGACACTATCCGCTTCCTCCTCTCGTTGCGCGGCGTCGGCGAGGGGCACATCTCGTCGGTGACGTTCCGTACCGGCACCTGGGATGCGGGCACCGGGCTCGTCGTCGACCCGGCGAGTTCGCAGGGTGTCCCGCCGCGGATCGACAGCGACAACGAAGGCTGGGTCAGGATGCGCGCGGACGACAGCGAGGACGTGTCGGAAACGGTGATCTTCCCGATCCTGCCGAGCCAGCGGCACGGGGTCGAAGATCTCCGGCTGACCCGCTTCACCGATCACGACGGCGTGGAAAGCGTGATCGGCACCTACACCGCGTTCGACGGCAACGTCGCGCGGTGCGAGATGCTGCGCGGCATCAACCAGCAGAGCTTCGAGATGCGGGCGCTGGCCGGCGCGTTCGCGGGCTACAAGGGCATGGCACTGTTCCCGCGCCGCCTCGACGGACGCTTCGCGATGATCGGGCGGCAGGACAGCGTGAACCTCTGGCTCCTCTATTCCGACGACCTCTATACCTGGGACGAGGGCATGCGGATCTTAGGCCCGAAATACCCCTGGGAGTTCGTCCAGATCGGTAATTGCGGCTCGCCGATCGAGATCGACGAGGGCTGGCTGGTGTTCACCCACGGCGTCGGCATGGTGCGCGGCTATTGTGTCGGTGCCTGCCTGCTCGACAAGGAGAACCCCGCGAAGGTGCTCGGCCGGACTCCCTCGCCGCTACTGTTCCCGTCGAACGAGCAGCGCGGCGGCTATGTCCCCAACGTAACCTACAGTTGCGGCGCGCTGCTTCACAAGCGCCGCATCCTCCTGCCCTACGCGATCGGCGACGAGTATACCGCCTTCGCAACCGGCACCGTCGACGATCTGCTTTCCGTGATGGAACGGTAAGGCGGCTTGCAGCCTTTCCCGAAAAGGATCGGATTTCGGGAATGTCCGGGACTAGGGTGGAAGTAGGACTCCACCGCCGGCTGGTTCGGGACGCCCCAGTGGAATGGCCTTGCGCATCAGCCTCTCTTCGCATCGGCCCACCGACGACGTGACCGCCCTGATCGACGCGCTGGGGCGATCAACCATCGTCCGTGATGGGGTCGGCCCGTCCACTACGATCCATGAAGGCAATGACCGCCGCGCGCTGCTCCTGAATGGCAACCTCGTGCTGATCGAGAAGTGCAAGCCTCGCTTCCAGCACCGGTAACAGCCTCCGTTTGTCGCGCCGTTCGGCCGACGGGCGGCTCATGAACTGTTCGACGTCGCCCAGCGTGAAGCCGAGCGCACGAGCCTCGCTGATCAGCCTGACGATCCGCAGGTCGTCGGCGCCGTAGCTGCGGTAGCCATCGAGCCTCTATCAAGTTCGGTCAGGGCAACGGGGGGCGGATTATGATATCCAAACGTCGATCTTTGGCAGTGGCTGCTATCTTTGCAGCAGGCGCGTTAGCGGTAGTTGCGCTGCCTTCGCCGGACATAAATTTGTCCTATCGCTACCACCCGGCCGCAACCACGCTCCGGCGTTACCGAACATGGGGTAATGGCGGGAGCGAGTTACCTCGATCAGCGATAGCGCAGGAGGTGGCTGTTCCCCGATAGATGAAGGTGCGGGCTCACGACTTGCAGCCGGGCCCATACATCGAAC
>NZ_JAXOJJ010000006.1:0-244828 GCF_036663615.1 Sphingomonas rhamnosi | reverse complement strand
GAGAACGACTTAGCTTTAAACGATTACCCGATGCCTTGAAGCCACCGAGAACCGCAAGCCGCCGCCCACATGTCCCTTCATCTAAACCTACAATGTCAAAGAGCCGACAAAAATACCGACACACCAACATCCCCTCTTGCAAGAGGCTCGGTGCATCAGATTGTTTGCGACTGCAGAAGCGAACCATCCGGTCAACCGCTGCGGTGACACCCCTCTAAGACCACCTCCCCGACCCGTCAAACACTTTTTGACACACACATGACAGTTTTTCGTAAATTCGCCCCGCCCGCGCCTCATGCCGTCGCAGGCGCTATGCCCAGCGCCTGTGTTGCGCGTGGCACCCTGGATCCCGGGTCAAACCCAGGATGACGGATGTTTTGACAGGGCTCGATGCGAGACAAGCCCAAAACCTTCAGGCACAAAAAAGCCGGCGCGTGCAGAGCACGGCGCCGGCCATTTTGCAGACTCGAACGGTAGGCGTCGGTCGAGCCGTCCGCCGTACCGCCTGTTACTTGCGGAGCGTGAGACCGCCACCGAAGCGCTTATTGAAGCGCGCGACCTGGCCGCCGGTGTCGAGCATCGTGCCGCGGCCGCCGGTCCAAGCCGGATGCGCGAGCGGATCGATTTCAAGCGTCATCAGATCGCCTTCCTTGCCCCAGGTCGAGCGCGTCTCGTACGTGGTGCCGTCGGTCATCTGGATCTTGATCATGTGATAGTCGGGGTGCGTATCGGGCTTCATTGCAATTCTCCAGGAGGCGGCTGGTTACCGACCAGCCAAAAGGAAGGCGCGCCCGTACACGGACCGCGCCGGTCGCGCAAGGTTCAGGCCCCTGCTGCGCTCTGCGGCGGGTCGGCGATCATCGCGGTGAAATTCGCCTGCGCGGCGAGTTGCCCGTCGATCAGCGCCCTGCCCTTGAACTTGCAGACGCTGCTGCGCTTCTGCACGAACTCGACCTCGAGGCGGAGCAGCACGCCGGGTTCGACCGGCTTGCGGAACTTCGCTTCGTCGATCGCCATGAAATAGACTAGCTTGCCCGAGCCTGCGAGCCCGAGCGATTCGACCGCGAGGATCCCCGCCGCCTGCGCCATCGCCTCGACGATCAGCACGCCGGGCATGATCGGGCGTCCGGGGAAATGCCCCTGGAAGAACTGTTCGTTGATCGTCACCGCCTTGATCGCGGTGATCGACGTGTCGAGGATCAGCTCCTCGACACGATCGACCAGCAGCATCGGGTAGCGATGCGGCAATGCTGCCATGACCCGCGCGATATCGAGCGGGCCAAGCGCAGTCTTCGCAACCTCACTCACCGGTGCTTCGCTCACCGGCCCTGGGTCGCCGGGCGAGTCGCCGGACGGGCGCCGGCAGCGGCGGGTGCAGCACCCTGCGCCTGGCCCTGGCCATTGGGCTGCCAGTTGGCAGGCACCGCGGTGCTGACGCTCGGGACGAGACGATCGAGCTCGGTGGTGATCGCCGGCGTGATGTCGGCGGCAGGCTGCGCGAACAGCACCGCGTCGGGACGCACGACCATGCCGATGTTCTTCGCCTTGGTAACGTTGGTCACCGCGTCGCCGAGCTTCGCCTGGATCTGCTCGATGACGTACTGCTGCGCGCGCTGCGCCGGCTGGGTCAGACGGGCGAGTTCCTGGTTGGCGGCGTTCTCACGCGTCTGGATCGCCTGGGCCTGCGACTGCAGCGATGCGGCGTTCGGGTTGGGCGCACGCTGCGCGGTCTGGAACGCGGTCACCAGCGGCTGCAGCTCGTTTGCGATCGCACGACGACGGGCATCGGCCTGGTCGAGCTGCGCCTTGTAGGTGGTTTCGATCTGGCCACGCGCGGTGGTCCATGCCTTGGAGCCGGCGATCGCGCCCTGCGGATCGACGACAGCCACGCTGGTGGTCTGCGCATCGGCAGCGGTTGCAGCGAGCGTAGCAGGCGCGACGAGTGCCGCGGCGAGAAGAAGCGTCTTGAAGGTGGTCATCAGAACTGTGTCCCTACGTTGAAGGTAATGAGCTTGGGATCGTCACCCTTTTGGATGAGCAACGCCTTGGCAAGATCGATCCGGAGCGGACCAAAGGGCGAATTCCAGTTTACGCCGATACCGACCGAAAGTCGCGGCTTGGCGGAATTGCCGAGGAACTGCTCCTGATAGATGTTCGGGTTGAACTGCTGCGCGTTGACCGAGGTCCCGGTGCAGGCGCCACCTGCCGTGGTGGAATAGCCCACCGCGCAGGTCGTCTGGAGCCCGGCATTCGCCGTTTCGGTGGACGGCACGACATAGATCTGCCGACCGGCGGTATCCGTCAGCGGGTTGGGCAGCAGCGTCGGCGAACCGTCCGCATTGACCTTCGGCACGCCGTTCGCGTCGACCGCCTGCTGGTAGTTGAACGTCGGCAGCGGCTTGGTGATGCCGAACAGGCTGCCGACCTGCGCGTAGATCGATGGACGCAGGCCGAGTTCACGCGCGCCCGAGCCGAGCGGAATCTCGATTTCGGCACGCGCCAGATAATAAGCGCGGCCGCCGAGTGCGTCGTCCTGGATCTGATCGCGATCGGTCTGCACCGACTGCGTGCCATCGGCCGCGGTGATGTACGCTGCACGCAGCACGCGCGGACCGACACCACGGATGTCGAAGCCGCGGAACTGCGGTTCGCCGAGATAGAAGCGATCGGTGATGCGGACGCGGTCGACACCGGCGCCGCGGCTACCTTCGAGCGAATGGATATAGCCGCCCTCGGCGACGATCGAGCCGATGAAGCCGCTGCCCAGGTTGGCGTACTTCGAGCCTTCGACACGCGTACGGATATATTTCACGTCGCCGCCAAGCCCGGCAAAGTCCTGGCTGAACGAGAAGCGCGACCCGGCGGTCGGGCGCAGGCGGCTGTTGAGCGTGTCGCGGCTGACCGAATAGCCGATCGACGAGGTCCAGCGATTGCCGATCGCCTCGCACAGATAGCGGCCGGCGACCTCGAGATTGCACGAGCCGTCGGCGTTCAGGAACTGCGCATCGAGGCTGACCTGATCGTACGACAGACCATAACGGCCCGACAGCGACCAGAATTCGGTCAGCGGCACACCGGTGCGCAGCTGGAACCCGGTCGAGACCTGCGAGTAGTTGGTCTGGCGATCATTGCCGACATAGTTGAACGAGTTGTAATCGCGCCGGAAGATATCGCCGCCGAGTGCGATGTTCTTGTCGAACAGATAGGGCTCGGTGAAACCGAGTTCGACCGACTTCGAGTAGCTCGAATAGTTCACGCCGGCGCGCAGCTCCTGGCCCTTGCCGCGGAAGTTGCGCTGCGTGATGTTCGCCTGGATGATGAACCGCTCCAGGCTCGAATAGCCCGCGGACAGCTGCAGCTCGCCGGTCGACTTTTCTTCGAGGTTGGTCTCGAGGATGACGCGATCGGGCGCCGAGCCGGGCAGTTGCTTGATCTCCATCTTGTCCTGGAAATAGCCCAGTGAGTTGATGCGATCCTGCGAACGCTTGACCTGGAAGCTGTTGAACGCGTCGCCTTCGGCCAGACGGATCTCGCGGCGGACGACCTTGTCCTGGGTCTGCGTGTTGCCGTTGATCTCGACGCGCTCGACGTAGGTCCGCTTGGCTTCGGCGATGTTGAAGTTGATACCCATCGTCAGGGTATCGGCGTCCTTCTGGAACTCCGGGTTCACCTCGGTGAACGCGTAGCCGAACAGACCCGCGGTCTGGCTGAGGTTGTCGACCGAATCCTCGACGAGCTTGGCGTTGTACCAGTCGCCCTTCTTCAACGGCAGGTTGGAGGCGAGCTTGTTGTTGTCGAAATCGCGGATCTGGCTGTCGACGGTGACGTCGCCGAATTTGTAGCGCTTACCCTCCTCCACCACGTACGTGATGATGAAGTCCTTCTTGTCCGGCGTCAGCTCGGCGACCGCGGAGGTCACGCGGAAATCGGCATAGCCCTCGGTCAGGTAGAATTGGCGGAGCTTCTGCTGGTCGTAGCTCAGGCGGTCCTGATCGTACGTCGTGGCGGACGACAGCAGGCGGAAGAAGCGCGCCTGCTTGGTCGCCATCTGGCCGCGGATCTTGTCGTCCGAGAACACCTCGTTACCGATGATGTTGATCTGGCGGACCTTGGATTTCGGCCCTTCGCTGATCTCGAAGACGACATCGACGCGGTTCTGGTCGAGGTTGACCATCTTGGGATCGACCACCGCGGCGAAACGCCCCTGGCGGCGATACAGCTCGATGATCCGGCCGATATCCTGGCGGACCGCGGTGCGCGTGAAGATCTGGCGCGGCGCGAGCTTGATCTCCTTGGTGATCTTGTCGGCCTTGAGCGCCTTGTTGCCCTCCAGGATCACGCGGTTGATGATCGGATTCTCGCGGATCCGCAGCACGATGTTGCCGTCGGCGACGCCGCTGATCGAGTAATCCGCGAACAGATCGCTCGCCTGCAGATCCTTCAGTGCCTGATCGAGCGTCTCGGCGGTGTAGGGAATGCCGACGCGCAGACGCGTGTAGCTGAGCACCGTCTCGGGTTCGATCCGCTGCGAGCCTTCGACCCGCAACGTTTTGATGGTGAGCGCGTTTGGATCGGTGACGACGATGCCGGGCCCCTGCGGAGTCGCCGCGGGCAGCGCCTGCACCGGACCGACCGGCCCCTGGCTAGAACCACCGGGACCGCCAGGACGGCCGCCACCACGCGGACCGCGCTGTGCTTCGGCAGGAACGGCAAGGCCTGCGAGCATCGAGCTCGTGAGCAGCACGGCGACGGCGCGTGCGCCGAAAGTGGGAACTGAAGTCGCTGTCACCATATACCCCGAAACAATGCGCCAATAACGCGGCTCGCACCGCGCATGCCCTGCCCTAATGGCGTCAACCGATCAACCCGGCGAGATTCTTCCACACGCCGAAATTGCCGAGGTCGTTGAACGTCACGAGCAACATGAGCGCGAGAAGTGCAGCCAATCCGCCGCGAAACGCCCATTCCTGAACCTGCGGTTCGACCGGGCGTCGCCGTACCGCCTCGATCGCATAAAAGAAGAGATGCCCGCCATCCAGCATCGGCACTGGCAAAAGATTGATGAACCCCAGATTGATGGACACCAGGGCGACCAGGAATACATAGGCGTCGATCCCGAGCGACATCTGCTCGCCCGAGACCTTCGCGATGCTGAGCGGGCCGCCCAGTTCCTTGACCGAGCGACGGCCGGTGATGACCTGACCCAGCGTTTCGACCATCATCGAGACGATCTGCCCGGTCCGCCGCACCGCGACCGCCGGGGCTTGCCATAGACTGACGGGCACGATCACCGGCTTGCCGCCGAGGATGCCGAGACGGCCGATGCGGTAGACGTTGCCGAACCGGTCGCGCTGCACCTCGGTCGCGATCACGGCGTTGCGCACGAAGCGCCGATCGCCACGAACCGCATCGACCCGGATCGTCTCGCCGGCATGGATACGGACATAGCGGACCATGTCGTCGAACGTGTCGACCGGACGTCCGCCGAGCGCGGTGACCCGGTCGCCGACCTGCAGCCCGATCTGCGCGGCGGGGCTGCCCGCTGCGGCGCCGCCGACCACCGGGGGCATGCGGATGTCGCCATAGGCCACCGCAAACCCGGCCAGGATCAGCACCGCCACGACGAAATTCACGAACGGCCCGGCCGCGACGATGATCGCGCGTTGCCAGACGGTCTTGGCCTGGAAGGTCTGCTGACGCTCGGCGGCGGGCAGCGCGAGCCAGTCGGCGGACGGCTGGCTGGCCGGGTTCATGTCGCCCGCGAACTTGACGTAGCCGCCGAGCGGCAGCCAGCCGAACTTCCAGCGCGTACCGCGCTTGTCGGTAAAACCCGCGATCTCGCGGCCGAACCCGATCGAGAAGGCGTCCGCCTTCACGTCGAAGAGCCGGCCGGCAAGATAATGTCCCATCTCGTGAACGAACACGAGCGGCCCGATCACGAGCACGAAGGACAGGATCGTCACCAGGATGCCGGGAGTTTCGATCAAGCCAGGTCCTTCACGCGCTCGCCCGCCAGGATCCGCGCTTCGGCGTCGATCGCCAGCACGGCGTCGACGCTGTCCGGTGCGGCCGGGTCGTAGCGTCCCACGATATGCTCGACGATTGCGGCAATTTCGAGGAAGCCGATCCGCCGCTGCAGGAACGCCTCGACTGCGACCTCGTTGGCGGCGTTGAGAATTGCCGGCCGTGCGCCGCCTGCGTCGAGGGCGGCACGCGCCAGGCGGAGCGCGGGGAACCGCACGGGGTCCGGCGCTTCGAAGTCGAGCCGGCCGATGGCGACAAGGTCGAGCGGCGCCATCGGCGTCGCCATCCGGTCGGGCCAGGCAAGCGTATGCGCGATCGGCGTGCGCATGTCGGGCGGCCCGAGCTGCGCGAGCACCGAGCCATCGACATGATCGACCATGCTATGGATCACCGACTGCGGGTGGATCACGATCTCGATCCGGTCGTGCGGGATCGGGAACAGCCGCGCGGCCTCGATCAGTTCGAGGCCCTTGTTCATGCAGGTCGCCGAATCGACCGAGATCTTCGCGCCCATCGACCAATTGGGGTGCGCCACCGCCTGTTCGGGGGTCACGCCGCGCATCCGCTCGAGCGACCAGTCGCGGAACGGCCCGCCGCTGCACGTCAGGATGATCCGGCGGACACGCTCGAGCCGGGTCGCGTCGAGACACTGAAAGATCGCGTTATGTTCGGAATCCGCCGGCAGCAGAGTCGCGCCGGTCCGCGCAGCGGCGGCGAGGATCACCTCGCCCGCCGAGACCAGCGGCTCCTTGTTGGCGATCACGACGGTGCGGCCGCCCTCGATCGCCGCCATTACGGGTTCCAGCCCCGCGCAGCCCACGATAGCGCCCATCGTCCACTCGGCGCCGGACATGGCAGCTTCACGGATCGCTGTGGCCCCGCCCCCTGCCGCTATGACCGTGCCCCCCAACGCCGCCTTCAGCGCAGGGAGGCAGCTTTCATCCGCAACCACGGCAAATTCGGCGTTGGTGCGGATCGCCGCGGCGGCAAGCCGGTCGACGTCACAGTTCGCGGTCAGTGCGACGACGCGGAACCGATCGGGCTCGCGCTCGATCAGGTCGAGCGTCGAGGTGCCGACCGATCCGGTCGCGCCGAGAATCGTGACCGTCTTCATCGGTAGAAATGCGGCAGCAGCACGAGGAGCGCAGCGACCGGCGCGACCGGCACCAGACCATCGAGCCGGTCGAGGATACCGCCATGGCCGGGCAGGATGTTGCCGCTGTCCTTGACGCCCGCGCGCCGCTTCAGCCAGCTTTCATAGAGATCGCCGGCCTGCGCCAGCACCGCCAGCGCCGGCGTCGCCAGCGTGAGCCTGAGCGGCAGGCCGTATTGGAGATGGAGCGCGGCGGCGACCAGGCTCGCAAGCGCGACTCCGCCAATAAGCCCAGACCAGGTCTTGTTCGGGCTGATCACCGGCGCCAGCTTCGGCCCGCCGAGCGTGCGGCCGGTGAAGTACGCGCCGATGTCGCACGCCCAGACCAAGGACAGCGCCCAGAGCGTGAAGACGATGCCTTCTTCCTGCCGGCGGATGATCATCAGTGCGAACACCGGAAGCCCGCAATAGAGAATGCCCAGCGCCAGCTGCGGTTTGCGCGTCACGATCACGATGAAGAACGCGGCGCCGGCAAGCAGCCCCAGCGTGAAGAAATCATGCACGACGATCAGCAGCGACGCCGGCGCCATCAGCGCGAGCGGAACCGACAGGCTCAATTGCGCAAGCCGCTTGGTCCGCGCGTCGGCGCCGTTCAGCACCGACCATTCGGCCATCATGAACAGCGCGACGACGACGGCCAGCACCCAGAACACCACCCCGCCCAGCACCAGCGCGAGCGTGGCGATCGCGATCATCGCGATGCTGGCGACGACGCGAAGCTGCAGGTTCGACGGCGTCCGCAGCTTTTCGTCCGGAGTCGTCAAAGGCCACCATAGCGGCGCTGCCGCGTGCCGAACGTCGCGACCGCATCACCGAGCGCGGCCGCGTCGAAATCGGGCCAGAGCGTGTCGACGAACAGCAATTCGGCATAGGCCGCCTGCCACAGCAGGAAATTCGATAGCCGCTGCTCCCCCGAAGTGCGGATCATCAGGTCGAGCGGTGGCAGGTCCCGGGTGTCGAGCTCGGCCTCGATCGCATCGGCATCGATCGCCGCGGGATCGAGCTCACCGCGCGCCGCGCGTTCCGCCAGCTTGCGCGCCGCCATGACGAGTTCGGCCTGCGCGCCGTAGTTGAGCGCGATCGCCAGGATCGGGCCGGTATTGGCCGCGGTCCGCGCGATCGCATCGTCGACCAGCGCGACCACATCGGGCGCGAAGCTGAGATAGTCGCCAATCACGCGCAGCCGCACATTCTCGCGGACCAGCTCGTCGAGATCGCTGCGGATGAAGTGGCGCAACAGACCCATCAGGTCGCTGATCTCCTCGGCCGGACGGCGCCAGTTCTCGGACGAAAACGCGTAGAGCGTCAGCGCCTCGATCCCCATCGCGCGCGCGGCGCGGGTGACTTTGCGGACCGCCTCGACCCCGGCCTTGTGCCCGGCAAACCGCGGCAGGAACCGCTTCTTCGCCCAGCGGCCATTGCCGTCCATGATGATCGCGACATGGCGGGGGATGGTCGCGGCGACGGGAACCGCTGCCAGGACCGGCGCGGTGCTCATCGTCCGGCCTCCCGAGGAGTGCCGGGCCGCGCATGCCCCCGGCATGCGCTAAACAGCGTGCGCTGTTTGCCCGTCACTTGCCCAGGATTTCCTTTTCCTTGGCGGTCGCGGTCGCGTCGAGGTCGGCGATCGTCGCGTCGGTCAGCTTCTGGACCTCGGTCTCGTGGCGCTTGCGCTCGTCCTCGCTGAACACGCCCTTCTTCTCGTCGGTCTTCAGGCTGTCCATGCCGTCGCGACGGACGTTGCGCACCGCGATGCGCGCCTTTTCGGCGTACGATCCGGCGAGCTTGGCCAGTTCCTTGCGGCGCTCCTCAGTCAAATCGGGAATCGGCAGGCGCAGCGTCGTCCCGTCGACGATCGGGTTGAGGCCAAGACCTGCGGACCGGATCGCCTTGTCGGTCGGGCCGACATTGGACTTGTCCCAGACCTGCACCGACAGCATCCGCGGCTCGGGCGCAGACACGGTCGCGACCTGGTTGAGCGGCATCGACGACCCATAAACGGTCACCATCACCGGATCGAGCAGCGCGGTCGACGCGCGGCCGGTGCGCAGCCCGCCAAGGTCACCCTTCAGCGCTTCGACGGCACCCGCCATGCGGCGCTCGAGATCGGTCTTGTCATAGGCAGCCATCAGAAATTCTCCTGCTCGTTCTGGACGATCGTCGACACGCCCTCACCGCTCAGCACCGCGGCAAGATTGCCGGGCTCGCGGATGTTGAAGACGACGATCGGGATATTGTTGTCACGGCACAGCGCGATCGCGCTCGCATCCATGACCTTCAGGTCCTCGGACAGCACGGTGCTGTACGAAATGGTGTCGTAGCGCGTCGCGCTCGGATCCTTCTTGGGATCGGCGCTGTAGACGCCGTCGACGCTGGTGCCTTTGAACAGCGCGTCGCACTTCATCTCGGCGGCGCGCAGCGCAGCACCGGAATCGGTGGTGAAATAGGGGCTGCCGACGCCGGCTGCGAAGATCACCACGCGGCCCTTCTCGAGGTGGCGCTCGGCGCGGCGGCGGATGAAGGGTTCGCAGACGCTCGCCATCGGGATCGCCGACTGGACGCGGGTGTCGATACCGATCTGCTCCAGCGCGTTCTGCACCGCGAGCGCGTTCATGACGGTTGCGAGCATGCCCATATAGTCGCCGGTCGCCCGGTCCATGCCGCGCGCCGCGCCGGCCATGCCGCGGAAGATGTTACCGCCGCCGACGACGATGCAGATTTCATAGCCCTTGGCTTTGACGTCGGCAATTTCGCCGGCGACGCGCGCGGTGACTTCGGTGTCGATCGAAAGGCCGGACGATCCCATCAGGACCTCGCCCGACAGTTTCAGCAAAATGCGTTTGAAGCGCGGAGGCGTCATAATTCTCAAATATATGGCTGGCGGGGCGGCGCGGACCTTAGGCGGCAGCGCGCGCGATGTGAAGCGTCCGTGCAATCAATCCTCCCCGGCACGGGGAGGGGGACCGTCCGCGCAGCGGATGGTGGACGGGGCTCGCGCCGAACGCATCGTTCGCCGCGAACCCCCTCCGTCAGCCTTCGGCTGCCGCCTCCCCGTACCGGAGAGGATTTTCGCTGACGCTACCGCCTCCAGAACGTCATGCCAGCGAAGGCTGGCATCTCCCGGTGAGGTTCGGAACCTCTACCGGGAGACCCCAGCCTTCGCTGGGGTGACGATGGTGGTCGGCCAGCCTTACGCGTCCGTCTTGGGCGCCTGCGGCACACCGCTTGCAGCCGCGACTTCGGCCGCGAAGTCCGACGTTTCCTTCTCGATGCCTTCGCCCAGCTGGAAGCGGACATAGTCCACCAGCTTGATCTCGGCACCGGCGTCCTTGCCGGCCTTGGCGACGACGTCGGAGATCTTGGTCTTGCCGTCCATTACGAACAGCTGGCTGACCAGCGCGTGCTCCTTGCGGAACTTGGCGATGCCGCCCTCGACCATCTTGGCGATGATATCGGCCGGCTTGCCCGAATCGGCGGCCTTCTCGGTCGCGATCGCGCGCTCGCGCTCGATCTCGGCTTCGTCGAGGTCGGCCTCGTTGAGCGCCTTCGGGAACGCGGCCGCGATGTGCATCGCGAGCTGCTTGCCGAGTGCCTGCAGCGCCTCGTCTGACGCTTCGGATTCGAGCGCGACGAGAACGCCGATCTTGCCCAGGCCCGGCGACTGCTGGTTGTGCATGTAGCTGACGACCGCGCCCTTCGACACTTCCAGGGTCCGCGTGCGGCGCAGCGACTGGTTCTCGCCGATCGTCGCGACGTTGTTGGTCAGGACTTCCTCGACGGTCTTGCCCGACGGCATCGCCTGCGTCTTCAGCGCGTCGACGTCACCGCCGGTCGCGAGCGCGATCTGCGTGACTTCGCGGACGAACTGCTGGAACTGGTCGTTCTTCGCGACGAAGTCGGTCTCGGAGTTCACCTCGACCGCAGCACCCTTGGTGCCCGAAACGGCGACGCCGACCAGACCCTCGGCCGCGGTGCGGCTCGACTTCTTGGCGGCGGCGGCCAGGCCCTTGGTGCGCAGCCAATCCATCGCCGCGTCCATTTCGCCGCCGGTCTCGCTCAGCGCCTTCTTGCAATCCATCATGCCCGCGCCGCTCTTGTCGCGCAGGTCCTTGACCATCGCTGCCGTGATGTCGGCCATGTTTATAATCCTCTTATCTGCTGAATGTGGTTGCGGGCGAGGTAAGGCTCGATGCCCTACCCCGCCCGCATGACGGTTCGGCGACGACGCTTACGCGTCTATCTGGCGCTCACCCTCGGCAGCCAGCTCGGCTGCGATGTCGGCGTCAGCCGCGGTCACGGTCGCATCGGTACCAGCTTCGGCCGGCTCGACGACGGGGTCGGCAACTGCCTCTTCCTTCGGCGGCTCGATCATCGCGCCGATATCGGCACCGGTGCGGCGCTGCTGCTCCTGGCCACCGCGCGTCGCGGCGATCGCGATCGCCTCGCAGTACAGGCGGATGGCGCGGGCAGCGTCGTCGTTCGCGGGAACCGGGAAGGCGATGCCGTCCGGCGACACGTTCGAATCGAGGATCGCGACGACGGGAATACCCAGCGTGTTGGCTTCCTTGATCGCCAGCTCTTCCTTGTTCGCGTCGATCACGAACATCACGTCGGGAACGCCGCCCATGTCGCGGATGCCGCCGAGGCTGAGCTCGAGCTTGTCCTTTTCACGGGTTAGCTGAAGGACTTCCTTCTTGGTCAGGCCGACGGTTTCACCCGACAGCATTTCCTCGAGTGTCTTGAGACGCTTGATCGAACCCGAGATGGTCTTCCAGTTGGTGAGCATGCCGCCCAGCCAGCGATGGTTAACGAAATGCTGGCCCGAACGACGTGCGGCGTCGGCGACGGGCTCCTGCGCCTGGCGCTTGGTGCCAACGAACAGGACCTTGCCACCGCCGGCGACGGCCGACGAGACGAACTCGAGCGCGCGTGCGAACAGCGGCACGGTCTGCGACAGGTCGAGGATGTGGACGCCGTTACGATCACCGAAGATGTAAGGCTTCATCTTGGGGTTCCACCGATGCGTCTGGTGGCCGAAATGCGCGCCCGTTTCGATGAGCTGCTGCATGGAGACGACTGGTGCCGCCATAGGGATATATCCTTCCGGTTGTGCCTCTGGGAAGCGGATGACGTTCGGCCGCGGATAATCCGTGGCGTTACGCACCGGGCTATGATGCTTCCCATGCGGTGTTTGTAGAGCGCGGGCCCTTAGCCGAGCCCCTTTGTCAATGCAAGCGCTTGACAGGTGGAACGCAATGAGAACATATGGGGGTCAGACAGGGACGCAAGACCTGTTTACCGCATCATTCAGGCGATTCGGCTTGGAAAAATCACGGTGAACGGAACGTAAATCTCTGCCTAAGCATTTGCGGGTGAAGGAAAATGCTCGCGATTTTCCGGGAGGCGACGTGATGGTTGTTCTGAATATTCTGGTTTTCGCAGGCGCATTGGTTCTGTCGGTCGCGACGATCGTTATGGCGATCACACCACAGTGGAGCCGTATCGTGCGACTGGCTATGGGCCATGTCGAACCGGCGTTCATGCCACTGGCGACGCTCGCTACCGCCGAGCGCCGCATCGCGGTCAGGCGTTGGGCGTCGATTCCGGCGGGGTCGGCACCGCTGTCCGCATCGCTCCGCTCGCTTCGCGCTGCCGCCTGACGCGCGCGTAGCTGGCGATGCTGAACGGCAGGAATGCGAGGTAGATCACGCAGATCGCGCTGAGCGTGTGCCACGGCGCGCTGACCAGTGCGGCGCCGAGCAGGACGAAGCCGGCCAGCGCTTCAAACCGGATGTTGCGGCGAAGCTTGAGTGATCCCCAAGTAAAAGTCGCGACGCTCGATACCAGCAAGAGCGCGATAAACGCAGTCCAGGGTGCCACGAACCACGGCGATGCGAACCGCGCATCGTCGGTCCAGAACCAGAAGAACATCGGCATCAGCGCGAGCCCGGCCCCTACTGGTGCGGGCACGCCGGTCAGGAATCCCGCGGATTTGTGCGGCTGATCGGTCTCGTCAATCTTGGCGTTGAACCGGGCCAGGCGCAACGCGCAGAACACCGCGAAGATCAGCGAACAAATCCAGCCGACCCGCGGCAAGGCCGACAACGACCAGAGATACAGGATCAGTGCAGGGGCGACCCCGAACGAGATGGCATCGGACAGGGAATCCAGCTCGGCCCCAAACCGGCTTTCGCCGTGCAGCATCCGCGCGATGCGGCCATCGACGCCGTCGAGCACGCCGGCGATCATGATCATCGCGACCGCGCTCTGCCATTCGCCGGCGATCGCGAAACGCACGCCGGTCAGCCCCGAGCACAATGCAAGCGCAGTGACCGCATTCGGCGCCACGGCACGAAGCGGCAGTCCACGGGGCGGGCGCGGAAGCCGCCGCGGCGGCATCATTGTGCGACGCCCATAACCGGAACGCCGGCGATGCAGCCCAAGACCGTCTCCCCGGCGATGCTGCGCTGGCCGAGGCAGACCTGCGGCACGACGCCATCGGGTAAATAGACGTCGACGCGGCTGCCGAAGCGGATCAGGCCGATGCGCTGCCCGGCCGCGACCATGTCACCCGCCTTGACGAAGCCGAGGATACGGCGCGCGACGAGACCCGCGATCTGCGTGAAGCCGACGCGCTGACCGTCTCGGCCCTCGACGACGAAATGCTGGCGCTCGTTCTCATCCGACGCCTTGTCGAGGTCGGCGTTGAGGAACTTGCCCGAGACATAGACGACCTGTCGCACCGTGCCGGCGATCGGCGTGCGGTTGATGTGGACATCGAACACCGACATGAAGATCGACACCCGGACCAGCGGCGCATCGCCGAGCCCGTTCGGACCGGCCAGTTCGCGCGGCACCGGCACGCGCTGGATCATCGTGATCAGGCCGTCGGCGGGCGCGACGATCAGCCCAGCGCCCTGCGGCGTGGTACGCACCGGGTCGCGAAAGAAGGTCGCGACCCAGATGACGACACCGACCATCGGCCAGAACAGCACGTTGCTGACCACCGTCAGCAGCAGCGTGATGCCGGTCGCGATCGCGACGTACTTATAGCCTTCCGGATGGACTGCGGGAAATCGCCATTTGACCGTAGAGGTCAGGACGGGCGGCTTGTCTAACGATGCCATGCCACGGGTCTATCCGTGCCGGACACGCGATACAACGCTTGAAGCGTCGGCGAAGGAGGCGCCGGGCGGTTGATCCCCACGCCCCCCTCCCCTAGACGCGGCGCAACCCCATTCGAAGGAACTGGTAATGGCTAAGATCAAGGTAGTGACACCCGTCGTGGAGATAGACGGCGACGAGATGACGCGGATCATCTGGGAATGGATCCGCGAGCGCCTGATTAAGCCGTATCTCGACATCGAACTCGAATATTACGACCTCAGCATCGAGCATCGCGACGCGACCGACGACCAGGTCACGATCGACAGCGCCAAGGCAACGCAGAAATACGGCGTCGCGGTGAAGTGCGCGACGATCACCCCCGACGAGGCGCGCGTCGCCGAATTCGGCCTGAAGAAGATGTGGCGTTCGCCCAACGGCACGATCCGCAACATCCTGGGCGGAACGATCTTCCGCGAGCCGATCGTGATCAAGAACGTCCCCCGCCTGATCCCGGGTTGGACGCACCCGATCGTCGTCGGCCGCCACGCGTTCGGCGACCAGTACCGCGCGACCGATTACCTGATCCCCGGCCCCGGCAAGCTGCGCCTGGTGTTCGAAGGCGACGACGGCCAGACCATCGACCGCGAAGTGTTCCAGTTCGAGGGACCGGGCGTTGCGATGGCGATGTACAATCTCGACGATTCGATCCGCGACTTCGCGCGCGCGTCGATGCACTACGGCCTCAACCTGAAATGGCCGGTCTACCTGTCGACCAAGAACACGATCCTCAAGGCCTATGACGGCCGCTTCAAGGACATCTTCGCCGAGGTGTTCGAGGCCGAGTTCAAGGACAAGTTCAAGGACGCGGGCATCGTCTACGAGCATCGCCTGATCGACGACATGGTCGCATCGGCGCTGAAGTGGAACGGCGAGTTCGTGTGGGCGTGCAAGAACTATGACGGCGACGTCCAGTCGGATCAGGTCGCACAGGGCTTCGGCTCGCTCGGGCTGATGACCTCGATCCTGTTGACCCCGGACGGCAGCGTCGTCGAGGCCGAAGCTGCGCACGGCACGGTCACGCGCCACTTCCGCATGCACGAGCAGGGCAAGGCGACCTCGACCAACCCGATCGCGTCAATCTTCGCCTGGACCGGTGGCCTCAAGTATCGCGGCAAGTTCGACAACACGCCCGACGTGACCAAGTTCGCCGAGACGCTCGAGCGCGTCTGCGTGAAGACCGTCGAGGACGGTCACATGACCAAGGATCTCGCGATCCTGATCGGCCCGAACCAGCCGTGGATGACCACCGAGCAGTTCTTCGAACAGGTGCGTTCGAACCTCGAAGCGGAAATGGCGAACTGGGCGTAAGCCGACTTTCGACCAGACTGTTCTCCCGCGAAAGCGGGAGTCCAGGGTTGCAGGCGCGGCGTCTGCGACCCGGGGCTCCCGCCTTTGCAGGAGCGCTTTAGCGATACCCCCTGACAAACGCCCCGCGCTCCCCCTAGGGTAGCCGGATGGCACTCAGGCTCGACAACCACGGCTTCAGCGACGCGCTCGTGATCCTCGGCGCGGCTGGCCTCGTCATCCCCGCGTTTGCGCGGTTCCGGATCAGCCCGGTCATCGGTTTCATCCTGGTCGGCGCGCTCGTCGGCCCTGCCGGGCTTGGCGCTTTGGTCGACCGTGTCCCGTGGCTTTACTACCTGACCATATCCAGCCCGGAATCGATCGAACCGTTCGCCGAATTCGGCATCATCCTGCTGCTGTTCTCGATCGGTCTCGAACTGTCGTTCCGCCGGCTGTGGATGATGCGCCGGCTGGTGTTCGGCACCGGGGCTGGCGAACTGATCGGGTCGGCACTCCTGATCGGCGTCGCGATCCATTTGCTCGGGCAGAGCTGGTCGGGGGCGATCGGGCTCGGCTTCGCGCTGGCATTGTCCTCAACCGCGCTGGTCCTGCCGCTGGTCGGCACCACCGGTGCGGTCGGGCGCGGGGCGTTCGCGATGCTGTTGTTCGAGGATCTCGCGCTGGTGCCGATCATCTTCGTCCTCGGGGCGCTCGCCCCGACTGCCAGCGGCGACGGCTGGACCAACATCGCCGGCGTGGCGTTGCTCGGCGGGGCGACCGTCGTCGCGATGTATGTCGCCGGGCGGCTCGTGCTCCCGCGGCTGTTCGGCCAAGCCGCGCGGACCAAGAGTCCCGAACTCTTCCTTGCCGCGTCGTTACTCGTCGTCATCGTCGCCAGCGTCGCGACCACAGCTGCCGGCCTCTCGCCGATCGTCGGCGCGCTGCTCGCGGGGCTGCTGATCGCCGAGACCGACTATCACAGCGAGGTCGAGGTGATCACCGCGCCGTTCAAGGGGCTCGCGCTCGGCGTGTTCCTGATCACTGTCGGCATGAGCCTGGACCTGCGGCTGATCGTGCAGAACTGGCCGGCGCTGCTCGCCGCGGTGGTCGGCGTGGTCGCAATCAAGGCGGTGGTCACGTTCCTGTTCCTGCGCGTGGCGCAGGCGCGGCGCGGCGTCGCGGCGGAGACCGGACTGCTGATGGGCAGCCCGTCGGAGACGACGCTGATCGTGCTCGCAACCGCTGCCCAGGCGCAGCTGATCCTGCCGTCGACCGCGACCTTCTGGCAAACCGTGACCGCGATCGGGCTGACAATCACGCCGCTGCTCGCCAAGCTCGGCACCGTGGTGTCGCGCCGGATCGAAAGCCGATCGAGCGACGACCCCGGCGATATCGAGATCACCGCCGAAGGCCCCGGCACCGTCGTGATCGGGTTCGGCCGCGTCGGGCGGATGGTCGCCGACATGCTGGCGGTCCACGGTCAGCGCTATGTCGCGGTCGAGGCGGATATCGATTCCGTCACCGCGGCGCGGCGCCATGGCTATCCGGTGCTGTTCGGCGATGTCGCGCGCGCGGAACTTGTCGACCGGTTGAAGCTGCAGACCGCAAAGGCGCTGATCCTGACGATGGACGATCCGGTGCTGACGGTCCGGCTGACCCGCACGGTGCGCGCGCTGGTCCCCGACCTGCCGATCATCGCGCGCGCACGCGACACCGCGCACGCCGCCGAGCTCTACCGCGCGGGCGCGACCGACGCGGTCCCCGAGACGCTGGAGAGTTCGCTGCAATTGTCGGAAGCGGTGCTGGTCGATCTGGGCGTCGCGATGGGCCCGGTGATCGCCTCGATCCACGAAAAGCGCGACGAACTCCGTAAAGAGATCAAGGCGGCCGCCGACATGGTCGCCGAACCGCGGGTGCGGCGCGCAAAACGGACGCCGCAGACCACGTAAGGGGAACCGGTCAGCGCCGACTGACTGCCAGGGCCCCAACGAAAAAGGGCCCGCCGTCGCCGGCAGGCCCTCTTCCATTTTCATCGCGGCCGCGGCTCAGATGTCGTCGTCGGCTTCCGGGCCGGCCATCATCTCCTCGGCGACCTTGTCGGTGCGCGCGCGGATCGCCTTTTCGAGGCGGTCGGCCATGTCGGGGTTGTCCTTGAGGAAGGTCTTCGAATTTTCGCGACCCTGGCCCAGGCGGACGCTGTCATAGCTGAACCACGCGCCCGACTTCTCGACTATACCGGCCTTGACGCCGAGATCGAGGATCTCGCCGAGCTTCGAGACGCCCTGCCCGTACATGATATCGAATTCGACCTGCTTGAACGGCGGGGCAACCTTGTTCTTGACGACCTTCACGCGAGTCTGGTTGCCCGTCACCTCTTCGCCGGTCTTGATCGCACCGGTGCGGCGGATGTCGAGCCGGACGCTGGCGTAGAATTTCAGCGCGTTGCCGCCCGTCGTCGTCTCGGGGTTGCCGTACATCACGCCGATCTTCATGCGCAGCTGGTTGATGAAGATCACCATGCAGCGCGAGCGGCTGATCGAGCCGGTCAGCTTGCGCAACGATTGCGACATCAGGCGCGCCTGCAGGCCGACATGGCTGTCGCCCATCTCACCCTCGATTTCGGCGCGCGGCACCAAAGCCGCGACCGAATCGACCACCAGCACGTCGATCGCGTTCGAGCGAACGAGCGTGTCGACGATCTCGAGCGCCTGTTCGCCGGTGTCGGGCTGCGAGACGATCAGCTCGTCGATGTTGACGCCCAGCTTCTTGGCATAGACCGGGTCGAGCGCATGCTCGGCGTCGACGAACGCGGCGGTGCCGCCGCCCTTCTGCGCCTCGGCGATGACGTGAAGCGCGAGCGTGGTCTTGCCCGAGCTTTCCGGCCCATAAATCTCGATCACGCGGCCACGCGGCAGACCGCCGACGCCGAGCGCGATGTCGAGGCCGAGCGAGCCGGTCGAGATCACCTCTACCTGCATCGTTTCCTTGGAGCCCAGGCGCATTGCCGAACCCTTGCCGAACGCGCGGTCGATCTGGGCCAGCGCGGCGTCGAGCGCCTTCTGGCGGTCTGTGGTGGCTGTTGCCATACCGGTATCGATCACTTTCAGACTTGCGGCCATCGGGAAGCTCCTTCGCTAGACCAAGCGCGCGATCCGTTCAACGCGTCCCAGCCTGTGTACCGCGTTTGTTCTACAGGAACAAGAGCGGAACATCGGTTTTGGACCAGAAAAAGGGGCGGCCGGAATGCGGCCGCCCCTTCCGTCGGGAGCGTCTTGGGAACGCGGGACGCGCGAGCGGGTGACTGCGCGATCCCGACTGTACCAAAAACCAGATGCGCGCGTCGGGTTCAAGCCCTGGCCGCTCAGGCGAGTTCCGTTTCGAGACACCACCAGCCGCGCGACCGCGCCGCGGCGGCGGCATCGCCGCCGCGTCCGGCGTCATCGAACAGCGCGAAACAGGTCGCGCCCGAGCCCGACATGCGCGACAGGATCGCGCCCGGCGCGGCGTCGAGCAGTGTGCGGACCGCGCCGATCACCGGCGCGAGCGCCAGCGCGGGCATTTCGAGGTCGTTGCGCCCCGCGCGGGCGCGTTCGAGTAGGTCACCCTCGGCGATGCCACCACGATCGGTACCGTCCCAGGCGCGGAAAACCGCTGCGGTCGATACGCCAACGCCGGGGTTCACGAGCAGCAAGGGCGTTCCCGGCAGCCCCGCGATCGGTACCAGCGCATCGCCCTTGCCGGTGCCGATCGTGGTGCGGCCGTCCAGGCAAGCGGGAACGTCCGCGCCGAGCTCGGCCGCGATCGCATGCAGGCGCGGATCGTCGAGCGGGATCGCGTGCAGCCGCGCAAGCGCGCGCAACGTCGCCGCGGCATCGGCCGATCCGCCGCCGATCCCCGACGCAATCGGCAGGCGCTTGTCGAGTGTGATCGCGTGCCCGCCAGCGAAGCCGAACGCCGCGACGAACTTGGACGCAGCGCGCGTGACGAGATTGTCGCCTTCTGCCTCCAGCCCGGCGGCAAACGGCCCGGTGATCACGAATCGATCGTACTCTGCAGGTTCGACCGACACCACATCGCCATCCCGCGCGAACGCGAACAGCGTCTCGATGTCGTGATAGCCATCTGCCCGTCGGCGCCGCACGTGGAGCGCGAGGTTGATCTTCGCGGGCGCGGTCTCGACGATCATCGCCGTGCCCCCGCGGCAAGGCCACCCGCCAGCTTCTTCGCCAGCCGCGGCGCATCGTCGCCCGCGGCGGTCACCTGTGCCGCGCGCCACGCGTAGCGCGCCTCGTAACGACGGCCGAGCGTCCAATAGACGTCGCCGAGATGTTCGCCGATCTCGGTGTTGGTCGGCTCGGCGGCCGCAGCGCGTTCGAGCAGCGGCAGCGCGCGCGGCGTATTGCCGCTCAGATGATAGGCCCAGCCGAGCGAATCGACGATCGACGCGTTGTCGGGGTCGAGCGCCGCCGCGCGCGCGAGCATCCGCGTCGCCCCCGCGATATCCTCACCATGTTCGACCCGCGCGAAGCCCAGATAATTGAGCGCCAACGCCTGTCGCGGCGCACGCGCGACCGCCTTTTCGAGCGCCTCGCGCGCCTCGGGCCAGCGCCCCGCCTGATCGAGCGCGCCGCCATATTGCAGCCAGGCCGCCCAGCCATCACCCTGCTCGCCGGTGTCGATCACGCGGCGGTAATAGGGCACTGCGTCGGCGGCGCGGTCGGCGGTCACCAGCAAGTCGGCATAGCGCTGCCAGTCATAGGCGTTCGCCTCGGCGCGGCCGGCCCGCGCGGCGGCGACCGCCAACGCCTCGGCGTCGCGATCGGCGCCGGTGAGCACGATGATGCGCTCCGCCGCGGCGGCGCTGGCGAACGGGCTCTTGGCCCCCACCCCGTCGAGCACCGCGAGCGCCCGGTCCGGTGCGCCGCCCTTCCCCAACGCATCGCCCAGCAGCACGCGCGCCCGGTCATAATCGGGGTCGGCGAGCAAGGCGGCCTGCGTCAGCACAATCGACAAGGGCGTCGGCGAACCGCTTGCCAGGTCGCTTGCGAGTTCCGACAGCAGCCGCGACACGCCGAAGCCGAGCGTCGGCTTGGCGGAGGCGCCCTCGCGCAACGCGACGAAGGTCGGGTCGCGGCCCGCCAGCAGCGTCCGGGCGCTGTCGTCCTTGCCCCGGCCGAACAACAGTTGTGCGGCGGCGACGCGCAGGTCGGTCGGCATGCGCGGCTCGGTCGTCAGCGCGACGATGCCTTCGTCGGTCCGGCCCGCGGCGATCAGCAGCAGCGCGTGGGTTTCGCTCGCGAACCGGCGCGCGACCGGGTCGCCGGCGTCGGTCTTCGGCGCCGCGGGATCGCCGTCGCGTGCGAACGCGGTCCAGGCCGACAGCGCGGGGACAAGCATCGCAAGCGGGCCCGTGGCCAACCTGGCGGTCGCCGCCTCCATCGCCTTGATGTCGCCGCGCCGCGCCGCCTGCGCCAACGGTAACAATGCAGCGTCCGCGGGCGCAACGCCGGCGGCATCGAGCACCGCGGCCGCACGCGTCGTCAGCGCGATGTCGCCCGCTTGCAGCGCTTCGCGGTAAGCCCGGATCGCGATCACGGGGCTGTCGGGGGCGTCGGCGAGCGCGCGGGCGTAGTTGCTTGACGCTATTTCCACCGCGCCGTCCGCCTCGGCAGCGCGGGCTTTGACATAGGCCGAGAGGTCGCCGGTATCGGCGAATGCGGCGGTGGGGGTGAGCGTCATCGCGAGAATCAGGAGCGATCGGTACAACGTCAGACGCCTAACCGCCCGCTTTCCGGTTGTGCCAAACCGATCCCCGGCGAAGGCCGGGGCCCAGTCCGGCGACGTTCGGGGCGAAGTGCGGCCCTCCATTACTCTGACTTTCTCACCTGGGCCCCGGCCTTCGCCGGGGAACTCGTTCGTTGCGCGCCGCGCGCGTGACATCGTTCCCCCTGGCCGCCTTACATATTCGGATAGTTCGGGCCGCCGCCGCCCTCGGGCACGACCCAGTTGATGTTCTGCGTCGGGTCCTTGATGTCGCAGGTTTTGCAGTGGACGCAGTTCTGCGCGTTGATCACGAACTTCGGGTCGCCGACATCCTCGCCGACGATCTCGTACACCCCCGCCGGGCAATAACGCTGCGCCGGCTCGTCGTACATCGGCAGGTCGTATTCGACCGGCACCTTCGGGTCCTTGAGCGTCAGGTGGACCGGCTGGTCCTCCTCATGGTTGGTGTTCGACACGAACACCGACGACAGCCGGTCGAAGGTCAGCACGCCGTCGGGCTTGGGATAGACGATCGGCTTGACCAAGTCCTTGCGCCACAGGCTTTCGTGATCGGGGTGATGATGCAGCGTGAACGGCATCTTGATGCCCCAATGCTCGAGCCACATCGTGATCCCAGACAATGCCGAGCCCAGCATGTCGCCGAACTTCTTGACCAACGGCGCGACGTTGCGGACGACCGACAGCTCCTTCTTGACCCAGCTAGCGTCGAACGCCGCCGGATAGGCCGCCAGCTCGTCATGCTGGCGCTGCGACAGGATCGCGTCGACCGCGGCTTCGGCGGCCATCATCCCCGACTTCATCGCGGTATGCGTGCCCTTGATCCGCGGCACGTTGAGGAAGCCCGCGCTGTCGCCGATCAGCGCCGCGCCCGGCATCACCAGCTTCGGGATCGACTGCAGCCCGCCGTCGGAGATCGCGCGCGCGCCGTACGACACCCGCTTGGCGCCCTTCAGCAGCGCGGCGACCTGCGGGTGCGTCTTCCAGCGCTGCATCTCCTGGAACGGCGACAAATAGGGGTTGGTGTAGCTCAGCCACGTCACGAACCCGATCGACACCTGTCCGTTCGCCTGGTGATAGATCCAACCGCCGCCATTCGATCCGTCGGTCTCGCTGAGCGGCCAGCCCTGCGTATGGATCACCCGGCCGGGCGAATGCAGCGCGGGGTCGATATCCCACAATTCCTTCACGCCCAGGCCGTAAACCTGCGGATCGCTGTCCTTGGCCAGGTCAAAGGTGCGGATCAGTTCCTTGGTCAGATGCCCGCGCACGCCTTCGCTGAGGAACGTGTATTTGGCGTGCAGTTCGAGCCCCGGCGTATAGTCGGCCTTGTGCGTGCCGTCGCGCGCGACGCCCATGTCGCCGGTCGCGACGCCCTTCACCGAGCCGTCGTCGTTGAACAGTATTTCGGCGGCCGCGAAGCCCGGGAATATCTCGACGCCGAGTTCGTCGGCCTTGCTCGCGAGCCAGCGGCACAGATTGCCGAGGCTGCCTGTGTACGTGCCCTTGTTGTGCATGAACGACGGTGTCAGGAAGTGCGGGACATTGGTCTTGCCCGACTTGCTCAGCACCCAATGATGGTTCTCGGTCACCGGTACCTCGGCCAGCGGGCAGCCATCGTCGCGCCAGTCGGGCAGCAGCTCGTCGAGGCTCTTCGGGTCGATCACCGCACCCGACAGGATGTGCGCGCCGACCTCGGAGCCCTTTTCCAGCACGCAGACTGAAATCTCTGCGTCCCTCTCGGCCGCCACCTGTTTCAGCCGGATCGCTGCCGACAGGCCCGCCGGGCCAGCCCCGACGATCACCACGTCATACGGCATCGATTCACGGTCACTCATCATCGTCTCCCGGGACGCGGGCGGCACACCGTTCGTTCGGGCGCGAGCCAGCACCATATTGTCCAATAAGGCGATTGCGCGAGTTGACCGCCACGTCAACCGCACAGCATAGGTGCCCCATGGGGGCAGACCAGCATATAGGGTGGCACGCGCTCGCCGCCAGCACGCTCGAATGGTGGCACGACGCCGGCGTCGACACGCTGGTCGACGATCTTCCGCGCGACTGGCTCGCCCCGCCCGCCCCCCTCCCCGCTGCCGCGAATCCTGCTGCCGTGGCTGCGCTTCCGGCAGCGGCGTCGAGCGAAATGCCCGCGCTGCTCGCCGACTTCCTGAACTGGCGGACCGGCCCCGCAATGCCCGAGTCCAGCTGGGGCGGCGTGTCCTTTGCCGCTACGGGTCCTGCGACTGCCGACCTCATGGTGCTGGTCGATTGCCCCGAGCGCGACGATGGCGAGACCTTGCTGTCGGGGCCCGCAGGCCGGCTGTTCGACCGGATGCTCGCCGCGATCGGACTGACGCGCGACGCGGTCCACTTGGCCTCGGTCTGTGCGAAACGTCCGACCGCCGGGCGCGTGCAACAGGATGTCGAGGCACAGCTTGCTGCGATCGCGCAGCATCACGTCGGACTGGTCGCGCCCAAGCGGTTGCTCGTGCTCGGCAATGCGGCGAGCCGTGCGATCCTCGCGACGGATTTGTCGCAGGCGCGCGGGCGTTTACACGCATTTAACCATAAGGCTGGACAGTCGGCGACGGTCGCGAGCTTCCATCCGCGGTTCTTGTTGGAAAAGCCCGCCGCCAAGGCCGAAGCCTGGAGAGATTTGCAGATGTTGATGCGGGATCTGGACGCATGAAGCGGATCATAATTGCAGGAGCGTTAGCGGCGCTGAGTTCCCCGGTCCTCGCCGCCGCCGCGCCGGCCGAACCGGCAGCGGAAGCGCGCTTCGCCGCGGGCGCGAAGGCCGACGTGATCCCGCCCCAACTCGACCCTACGCAGCGCGACGCCTATCGTCAGGTCTTCGCCGCGATCCGCGACCAGAAATGGACCGACGCGCAGATCCGGCTCGACACGATGGCGCCGGGCCCGCTGCACGCGATCGCCCGCGCCGAGATCTATACCGCAAAGGGCTCGCCGCGGGTCGAGATGGAGCCGCTGACCGCGTTGCTGACCGAAGCGCCCGACTTGCCGCAGGCCGCCGACATCGCCCGCCTGGCGAAGGTTCGCGGCGCGATCGACCTGCCGGTGCTGCCCGAAGCGCAGCGGCTGATCTGGCAGGACGGCGCGCCGCGGCGCCTGCACGCCAGAAGCGTAAAGAGCGACCTGATCGCCGCCGATCTCGCGACCAAGATGCAGCCCTTCGTCAAGGCGGACATGGGCCAAGAGGCGCAGGCGCTGCTCGACGGCACGCCGGGCCTGTCCCCCGAGGCGCTGACCGAATGGCAGCAGCGCGTCGCGTGGATCTATTTCCTGCGCGGCGACGATGCGAACGCGCGCACTATGGCCGCCAAGGCCGAGAACGGCAGCGGCGACTGGGCGATCCAGGCACGCTGGGTCGGCGCGCTGTCGGCGTGGCGGCAGAATGACTGCGCCGCTGCCGAAGCCGGGTTCGAGGGCGTCGCCGGGCGAGCGGCCGACGTCGATATGCGCAGCGCCGCGCTCTACTGGGCGTCGCGCGCCGACATGGCGTGCGGCCGCCCCGACAAGATCGAGGGCCGGCTCAAGGCCGCGGCGCAATTCTCCGAAAGCTTCTACGGCCAGCTCGCGCGCCAGGCGCTGTCGATCAAGGATCGCGCCGCGCGGCCGATCGGCCCGGTCGCCGCCGACTGGCTGATGCTCGACAAGCGCCAGAACGTGAAGGTCGCCGCCGCGCTGGTCGAGATCGGCGAGACCGACCTCGCCGACGACGTCCTCCGTCAGCAGGCCAAGATCGGCCCGCCGCGCGAATTCCCGAGCCTGGTCCGCGTCGCCGAGGCACTGAGCCTGCCCGCGACCACCGTGTGGCTCGCGCACAATTGTCCGCAGGGCTTCATGGCCACCGCCGAATCGCGCTATCCGACGCCCGACTGGACCCCCGACAGCGGCTGGCGCGTCGAAAAGGCGCTGGTCTATGCGCATACGCTCGAGGAATCGCGGTTCCGCAACAGCGTGACCAGCCCCGCCGGCGCCTACGGCCTCATGCAGATCATGCCCGCCGCCGCGACCGATTTCGCGCGCGAACGCGGCACCTACATCGACAAGGCGGCGCTGACCAAGCCCTCCACCAACATGGACATCGGCCAGCGCCATCTGGAGCGGCTGCGCGACATGGCCGGCGTCACCGGCGGGCTGCTGCCCAAGGTGATCGCTGCGTACAATGCCGGCCCCCGCCCGGTCGGCGACTGGAACGCGATCGTCCACGACAATGGCGATCCGCTACTCTATATCGAGAGTATCCCCTATTGGGAGACGCGCGGCTACGTCACCACGGTGATGCGCAACTATTGGATGTACGAGGCGCAGGGCGGCAAGAAAGCCTCGGTCAGCCGCTCCGCACTCGCACAGGGCATGTGGCCGCGCTTCCCGGGCCTGCCCGGCGCCCCGATGGTCCGCATGAACGCCTCGCCCAACGCGCGCGCCAGCGCCAGCATCGCCCCGCTTCACACCGTGGCCGTGAACGCCAGCGTCAGCCCGCAGTCGACGTCCGTTACCAATGCCAATTGACCTCAACGCCGAGTTCCTGCCCGTCCGCATCGCCGTCCTGACCGTGTCGGACACGCGCGGGCTGGCCGACGATCGATCGGGCGACACGCTCGTCGCGCGGCTGACCGAAGCCGGCCACATCCTCGCCGACCGCCGGATCGAGAAGGACGACGCCGACGTCATCGTCACCCGGCTGCACAGCTGGATCGACGATCCCGAGATCGACGTGATCATCACCACCGGCGGCACCGGCGTGACCGGGCGCGACGTGACCCCCGAGGCGATCGAGCGCATCGCCGACAAGATGATCCCCGGCTTTGGCGAGCTGTTCCGCATGCTCAGCTACCAGACGATCGGCACCTCGACCGTCCAGTCGCGCGCCTGCGCCTGCGTCACCCGCGGCACCTACATCTTCGCGCTGCCGGGCTCGACCGGTGCGGTAAAGGACGGCTGGGACGGCATCCTCAAGGACCAGCTCGATAACCGGCACAAGCCCTGCAACTTCGTCGAGCTGATGCCGCGCCTGCTGGAGAAATAACTCTCTCTTCTCCCGCGAAAGCGGGAGTCCAGGGTTTCAAACGGTACGCCTGCGACTCCTGGGCTCCCGCTTTCGCGGGAGAACGGAGTGCTTGAAGGACAGTTCGTTCTTTATCTGTTCCGCGAATCCGCATACCCTCCCCCAATGTCCAAGCCCCGACCCATCCGCGGCGCAACGCTCAACGGCGCGAGCACCCGCTTCAACCTGCCCCAGACCGAAGCCGACGGCGACTGGCTCGACGCCCGCGGCGAAATCGACGGCGAGCCCGCCCGCCTCCGCACCACGGTAACGGTCGAACACCCGCGCACGATCATCTCGCGCAACACCTCCCCCGACATCGGTTTCGATCGCTCGATCAACCCCTATCGTGGCTGCGAACATGGCTGCATCTATTGCTTCGCCCGGCCGAGCCACGCGTTCCACGATCTCTCCCCCGGCCTCGATTTCGAGAGCAAGCTGTTCGCCAAACCCGACGCTGCCGCGCTGCTCCGCGCCGAACTCGCAAAGCCCGGCTATGTCGTCGCGCCGATGGCGCTGGGTACGAACACCGACCCCTATCAGCCGATCGAAACCGACTGGCGTGTGACGCGCAGCGTGATCGAAGTGCTTGCGGAAACCAGCCATCCACTCGGCATCACCACCAAGTCCGACCGCGTCGTCCGCGACCTCGCCCTGCTGGCGCCGATGGCGGCGAAGGGGCTTGCCTCGGTGACGCTTTCGATCACAACACTCGACCCGAAGATCGCCGCGACACTCGAACCCCGCGCGCCGCACCCCGAACGCCGGCTGGCCGCGGTGGGCCGGCTCGCCGACGCGGGCGTGCCCGTCAACGTCTCGATCGCGCCCGTCATCCCCGCAATCACCGACCACGAGATCGAACACCTCGTCGCGCGCGCCGCCGAAGCGGGCGCGCACTGTGTCTTCTTCCTGCCGGTCCGGCTTCCGTGGGAAGTCGCGCCGCTATTCCGCGCCTGGCTCGACGACCATTTCCCCGACCGCGCGGGCAAAGTAATGGCGACGATCCAGTCGCTACGCGGCGGCCGCGACAACGATTCCAACTTCTTCACCCGCATGCAGGGCCAGGGTCCCTGGGCCGATCTGATGCGCACCCGCTTCTCGATCGCGGTCCGCAAGCACGGCCTCAACCGCGACCGCGTGCCGCTCCGCCGCGATTTGTTCCGCCCGCCACGCGGACCGCAGGGCGAGCTGTTCTGACGGGGAGAACCCGCGCCTCACACCCGAACCAGCATCTTGCCCCGGTTGCCGCCCGAAAACAGCCCCAGGAACGCATCCGGCATCGCGTCGAGCCCGTCGTGCACGGTCTCCTCACGCGTCAACGTCCCCGCCGCGAGCATCACGCCCATGTCGTGGAAGAACGCGTCACGCTTGTCGAAGAAATCGCTGACGATGAAGCCACGGATATTGATGCGGTTGCCGATCACGCGCGCCAGATACCGCAGCTCGGTAGCCGCGCCGCTGTTGTACACCTCGATCATCCCGCAAATTGCGAACCGCGCGCGCACCCGCGCCGCGCTCAGCGCCGCGTCGAAATGCTCGCCGCCGACATTGTCGAAATACACGTCGATGCCCTTCGGTGCGGCCTCGGCGAGCGCCTTCACCAGCGGCACGCCCGCCTTGTAGTCGATCACCGCATCCGCGCCCAGGCTCTTGACCCACGCACATTTCTCCGCGCCGCCCGCCGAACCGATTACCGTCATACCGCGCGCCTTGGCGATCTGCACGACGGTCGATCCGACCGCGCCCGCCGCCGCCGAGACGAACACGACGTCGCCCGCCTTCGCGCCAGCGACCTCGGTCAGGCCGAAATACGCGGTCATCCCCGGCATGCCGAGTTGCCCCAGGAACGCCTGTTCGGGCACGTCGAGCACGGGCAGCTTCTGCGCCTCCGCGGCAGGCAGCACCGCCTCGTCGCGCCAGCCGAGCATGTGCTGCACGCGGTCGCCGACCGCGATGCCCTCGGCTTTGCTCTCGATCACCTCACCGATCGCGCCGCCCTGCATCGCCTCGCCCAGCACGAATGGCGGAACGTAGCTTTTCACGTCGTTCATCCGCCCGCGCATATAGGGGTCGACCGACAACCAGCGGTTCGCAACGCGGATCTCGCCGGCGCCGAGCGGCTGCGTCGGCAACGCGATCATCGCAAAGTCGGTATGCTTGGGCATGCCCTGCGGGCGTGCCTTGAGGCTCCATGCGCGTGCCATTGCTCTGTTTCCTTGCGGTCATGATTCGTACGGAGGGTATGGCGAAACCGGCGGCGACCGCAACCGCGAAAACGCCCGAGCGTTTCCACCCGGGCGTCGTCGAGGTTCAGGATGCCGGATCGCTCAGTCGGTACCAGTGAAGCGGCGATCGGGCGTCGCGCGTTGGGGGCGCGCGCTATCAGCGGGCCCGCCCGGCTGGTCCCCGTAGTGCGAAGCCGCGGCGTTGCGCTGTTCTTCGCGCCACGCTGTCTTCGCGTCGTCGGCCGACTTGGCCAGCACGACATGCGTATCGACGGTCTGGATCCATCGCGACGGGATGGAATGGTGGACGCCGCCGGCATCCTTGTCGGTGCGCGTCAGCAGGATGCGATCGCCGCGCACCGCGTCGACGGTGCCGACATGCGCGCCGTCCGACCCGACCACCTCCATATGTTCATCGACACGTGACAAGGCGGTGCGCTGGCCCTCCCGTTCGGTCCGCCATGCGCCGAACTCGTTGTCGAACTTGGCGCGGTTCTCCTGCCGGTATTCGGCGTAGTCGGCGTCCAGCGCGGCAATCTGGCTGGCCCGCCAGCTGCGATAATGGTCGTCGCGCTCGTGGACCGCGCGCGAGCGCTGGTCTTCCTCATCGTAGCGCGCATCCTGCTCGCGGCGGTGTTCGGCCTCATCGTCGCCGAACCATGATCGTACTTCGTCGCCGGCGCGTGCGATGAAGCCGCGATCGTCATGGTCGCCGCGCTGCGCCGGCCGTGCCTGGCTGCGACGGCGGTCGTCGTACTGGCTCCGCCCGTCGGCATAGGTCCCATGATATCCGCTCTCGCGATCGCCGCGAGGGGGCTGCGTGTCGCGTTCGCCGTGCGGCTGGTTGCCGTAATAATCGCGGCCACGCTGGCTGTGCGGGTCGGGGCCCCGCCCGTGTTCGCGCCCGTGTTCGCCCGACCGATGATCGCGTCCGGTGGCATATTCGCGGTCATCCGGTCCGCCGCGTCCGTCGGGATACCCCGCGTTGCGGGTGCGCGAATCGCGTTGGTCGCCCATCGAAACCTCCGAATTTGGCGCATCCGGTGTCGTTCGTAGGCTGACCCACCGTGCGCTGGCTTCGTCGAAAAAATGGCTGGACGGCGGGATTGTTCCGATGACCGGAACCGGCGGACGGCGGCGCGCGGCCCGGCCGAGCGCGCCGTGTCGAAAAGTTGACGGACTATGTTGCAAGCCCAGAACCGAGCCGCTACGGGCGTTTTTGGACGCGCGGGGCCGTAGCTCAGATGGGAGAGCGCTGCAATCGCACTGCAGAGGTCAAGGGTTCGATTCCCTTCGGCTCCACCAGCGCGCCCTCTGCCGGTGGCTCCCACGTGCGGCTTACACGGCGTAGGGCTCAACCGCCCCCGATACGACGATCAACACGATCAGTACCACCAGCATCGCGACGTTCCAGCGGCGCGCCTTGACGATCAGCAACGCGACCAGCAGCCCCAGAATCCCGAATCCGCTGATCAGGTAGATCGCCATCGCCAGGTCGCCGCCCGCAGTCGCCGGCACTTCAGGCGATGCGTGCACGATCTCGAGCGCGATCACCCCGATCCAGCTCGTCACGTTCGCGGTCAGCAACCCGCCGACCACCAACCGGTTCTGCTTGTCGTACCAGTCGTCAAAGTCGGGCCATTCCTCGGGCGTGTCCGGAAAGATCAGCGTTGCCGCCAGATAATAGATGCCGACCATCGTCAGCACGCCGATCAGCGTGACGTAATTGGCATCGATCTGCTCACGCGCATCCCAGGCGACCATCCAGAAGCTGGTGAGATCGAACATCACCAGCAACCCGAGGAGCGGCGTCAGCCATCCGACCCGCACCGGCCGCGTTCCGCGCTTGAGCTTCACCGCGCGCGAGAAACCGCCGAGCACTTCCGCGAGCGCCAGGCCGAGCAACAGGCCGAACACCGCAAACACCAGTTCGAATGGACTCAACGCCGCCCCCCATCAGGTCAGCCGGGATCGCCCTTCCGCGCCCGCCGACCGCCTGTTCTTGAATTCGTCCCCCGCCCGCTTAAGGCTCCGACGATGGTATGGATTCCGATCACCCGGTCAATCGCTATCGACGACACCGAAATCAGCGAGACGACGACGCGGTCGGGCGGGCCCGGCGGGCAGCACGTCAACACCACCGACAGCGCAGTGATTCTGCGGTTCGACGTCGCCGGGTCGCCGAACCTGCCCGAGATGGTCAAGGATCGGCTCGCGGTGCTGGCCGGGTCGCGGCTGACGCGCGACGGGGTGCTGGTGCTGCGCAGCGAGGGATCGCGATCGCAATTGCTCAACCGGGCGGAGGTACGCGAACGCCTGGTCGCGCTGATCCGCGATGCGACGATCGTCCCGAAGAAGCGGCGGCCGACCAAACCCACCAAGGGCAGCCAGACGCGGCGGGTCGATTCGAAGGTCAAGCGATCCGCGGTGAAACAAGGACGCGGGAAGGTTCGGGAGTAGCCGTCTTACCCATCACCACCCGGCGAAGGCCGGGGCCAATTGCGAAGGTCGTGGTAACGGCGCACGCGCTGCATTACATCCGTCCCCCTTTGGACCCCGGCCTCCGCCGGGGTAGCGGCTATGGGGAGGGTTGCGCTACCGATCTCCCGCGAAGGCGGGAGAACGGTTAGGCCTCGCGGTCCGCCGTGCCGTTGTCCGCCGGGTTCGCAGCCGGGTCAGCGACTGAAGCGCCCGCCACGTCATCGCCAAACCCCGCCGCCGCAAACCGCTCGGGCATCGGCGCTTCGCCGATGACGTCGGGCTTGCCCGCGCGCGGCACGATCAGCTTCTGCGCGTGCAGCATCATGCCGAGCGAATCCGCGGTGCCATAGACCGCGTCGCCCACCACCGGCGCGCCGAGCCCGATCGCCGCATGCACGCGGATCTGGTGTGTCCGGCCGGTCTCGGGCAGGAACTCGACCAGCGATCGCCCGCCCTCGACGCGCAACACGCGCCACGCGGTGCGCGACGCCTTGCCCTGGAGCTTGCCGTCGACGTCCTCGATCATCCGCCAGCCGGTTTCGGCAGTGCTGACCTTACCGAGCACCATCTCGATCCGCCCCGACTCCTCCGTCGGCACGCCCTCGAGCAGAGCGACATAGCGTTTGGTCACCAGTCCCTGTTCGAACGCCTGCTGCAGCCGGGCATGCGCCTTGGGGTTGCGCGACAACAGCAGGCAGCCGCTGGTATCGCGGTCAAGCCGGTGGACCGGCTTGGGCCAGCGCTGGAACCCGAATTTCAAGCTCTCGAGATGGTTCTCGAGGCTGAGCGAGCCATCGCGGGGGGGATCGACCGGCAAGCCCGTGGGCTTATCGATCACCAAGGCCTCGCCGTCGAGGAAGAGTACGCGGTCACCATGCATCCGCTGCCCTTGCCAGTATCGGCGCGCGCATGCCAGAGGCAGGTCATGCTGCGACGCACACTTCTTCTCGCTCTGGCGTTCACGCCTGCCGTTGCGGAGGCCCAATTGTGCGCCGGGCAGAGCGCCGCGATCGCACCTGACGGCCGCGCGTTCGGCCATCTTCCCTATGGCGACGCGCCCGAGAGCGAACTCGTCACGCTACCCGCTGACGATTCGGTCGGTGGCGCCTGCGTGATCCGTCGTGATGCGCTGCCGGATCTCATGCGGCTATTCGATGCGGCGCGCACCGATCCGGTGGTGATGGGGCAGTTGAAGGCGATGTCGTGCCATCGCTCGATCGAGCGCCAGCGTGGAGTGTTCTGTCGCGGCACCGATTCGCCCGCCGACCGCGCGATCTCGGTCGCTCCGCCGGGCTATAGCGAGCATGCCACGGGCTATGTGCTCGACTTCGCGGTGCGCCCGCGGGGGGACTGCCCCGATGCCGAAGCCTGCATGGCGGCGACTCCGGCGGCGAAATGGCTGCGCGCGAATGCCCCGCGGTTCGGATTCGAACAGAGCTTTCCCGGCGGCAACAAGCAGAACGTCAAATGGGAACCGTGGCACTGGCGCTGGGTCGGCGTCGCCTCCGCCGCACCGGGCGCGGCCCGCGCGCGCTTCGTGTTCGCGCGCGCGCGGCGGGCGTATCCGGCCAATCCGGGGATCGACCCGGTGGTCGTGCGCGTCGCCCCACCGCCGCCGAAGCTGTTTCTCAAGCTGCCGGTACTCGACGCCAAGAAACGCCACTAAGCTTGGCAACGGCACGTCTTCCTGGTTCCTCCGCGATGGCGGGGGCCCAGGATCACAAACGGTATAGCCCGTAACCCTGGACTCCCGCCTTCGCGGAACGGCCTGACGACGAGGCGTTACGCTGCCAACTTCGCCGCCGTCTCCGCGATCCGCTGGCCCTGATACCGGGCACCAGCCAGTTCCTCAGCATGCGGCTGGCGCGAGCCATCGCCGTCGGCGATCGTCGTCGCGCCGTAGGGCGATCCGCCGAGCACCTCGGCGACGCCCATCTGCCCCTTGAAGCCATAGTCGAGCCCGACGATCGTCATGCCGTGATGCAGCAGGTTGGTGATGATCGAGAACAGCGTCGTCTCCTGCCCGCCATGCTGGCTGGCGGTCGCGGTGAACGCGCCGCCGACCTTGCCGATCAGAGCGCCGCTGAACCATAGGCCGCCGGTTGTGTCCCAGAACTGCGCCATCTGCGCGGGCATCCGACCGAACCGCGTCGGCGCGCCGACGATGATCGCGTCATAGTTCTTGAGCGCGTCGGGGCCTTCGATGACGGGATGCGCGGTATCGGTCTTGAAATGCGCTGCGGCGACGACTTCGGGCGGCGCGGTTTCGGCCACGCGGCGGATGTCGACTTCGGCTCCGCCAGCGCGCGCGCCCTCGGCGACGGCGTCCGCCATCTGCTCGAGATGGCCGTAAGACGAGTAATAGAGAACGAGGACCTTGGTCATGGGACACTCCTGAGAAGAGGGGGAAGAATGATTCATTGGAAACAGTCCGTCATCCCAGCGAAGGCTGGGATCTCCCTGTGGCGGACGCTGCGGCCCGAACCGGGGGATGCCAGCCTACGCTGGCATGACGGGCAGTTGGCTTGCGAAACGCTTACTCCGAATCGACGAGAACGATCTCGGCATCCTGGATCGCCCTGATCGCGACCGTCTGGCCGCCCGACAACGCCGCACCGTCGCGCGCGTCGAAACGCTCACCGTCGATCTCGATGGCACCGGTCGCGGGCACCAGATACGCGTGACGCCCCTCGCCGACGGTATGCGTGACGCTCTCGCCCGCCTTCACCGTCGCCGCGAGCACCCGCGCATTCGCCCGGATCGGCAAGGCATCGCCATCATCCGCGAACCCGCTCGCGAGCGTCACGAATGCGCCGGACCGCTCGCCTTTCGGAAACGGCTTGGCACCCCAGCTCGGGCTGCCACCCTTGCGCGTCGGTTCGATCCAAATCTGGAAGATCGTCGTCGTCTCGGGCTCGAGATTATACTCGGCGTGCCGCACGCCGCTGCCCGCGCTCATCACCTGAACGTCGCCGGCTTCGGTCCGTCCCTTGTTGCCGAGCGAGTCCTGATGCGTGATAGCGCCGGTGCGGACATAAGTGATGATCTCCATGTCCTGGTGCGGATGCGGCGGGAAGCCGTTGTTGGCGGCGATCTCGTCGTCGTTCCACACCCGGATCGCGCCCCACCCCATCCGGGCGGGATCATAATAGCTCGCGAACGAGAAATGATGCCGTGCGTTGAGCCAGCCGTGGTTGGCATGACCCAGGCTGTCGAAAGCGCGGCGTTCTACTTTGGTCTTGGTGTCGATCATGGACTGTCTCCAATCGTGTTGAAGCTAAGATAGGCGATCAGATTGCGCGGTAAATAGAAACGCTGGAAACCGATCGTTTCATCTCTTATCGTTCTCCCGCGAAGGCGGGAGTCCAGGGTTACGGGCGCAACGCTGCTCAGCACTGGATTCCTGCCTTCGCGGGAGAACGAAGAGGTCCATCATGCGCTTGCCCGATCTCGAAGCCTGGGCGATCTTCGCCAGCGTCGTCGAGCACAAGTCCTTCAGCGCCGCCGCCGACACGATCGGCCTCAGCAAGGCGACCGTCTCGAAGGCGATCACGCGCCTGGAAGCACATCTCGGCCAGTCGCTGTTCCACCGTACCTCGCGCCGTCTTGCGCTCACCGAAGCCGGCAAGCCCCTCGCCGAACACGCCGCACGCATCCTGGCTGAAGCGCGCGCCGCCGAAGAATCCGCCAACGACGCCGCCAGCGCCCCCACCGGCCGGGTCCGGCTCGCGGCACCGATGAGCTTCGGAATCTCGAACGTCGCGCCGCTTCTCGCTGAGTTCCTCGCCGCACACCCTGGGATCGAGATCGAGCTCCACCTCTCCGACGCGCGCATCGACATCGTCGCGGAAGGGTTCGACGTCGCGCTGCGCATTGCGTCGCTACCCGACAGTTCGCTCCGCGCGCGGCGGCTGTGCGGCATCACCACGCACATCGTCGCTTCGCCCGCCTATCTCGCGCAGCGCGGTACCCCCACGCACCCCGCGCAGCTCGGCGAACACGCGCTGTTCGGCTATACCAACGTCACCGGCCCGTGGCGCTTCCATCGCGGCGACGAAGATGTCTCGATCCGTCCGCGCGGCCAGCTGTCCGCCAACAGCGGCGAGGCGCTGATGCCCGCGCTGGTCGGCGGGCTCGGAATCGCGCTGTTGCCGACCTTCATCATCGCCGACCATCTCGCCCAGGGCACACTGGTCGAGATCCTCGCCGACTGGGCGCCGCCCCCGATCGGTCTGCATTTGCTGACTCCGCCCAGCGCATTGCGCCCCGCGCGCGTCGAAGCGCTGATCGCGTTCCTCAGCCGCCGGCTGCGCGACGGAAACTGAGCGAAGCCATCCAACCGAGTGGGATTGCCCTCGGGCGTGTCAGAACAAGGAAATTGGCGGAGAGGGTGGGATTCGAACCCACGGTACCCGCGAGGGCACGCCGCATTTCGAGTGCGGTACATTCGACCACTCTGCCACCTCTCCGCGAGGTCATCGGGCGCTGCCAAAACAGCGCTATCGATCGGTCGAGGGGCGCCTCTAACGCAATGATCCGGCGGGCACAAGCGCGTCCTGCCGCGTTCTGCTTGTGTGGACAAAAAGAACCATTAGATTGCGTACATGCCCCGCCACGACATCCCCGACAGCCACGCCCCCACCGTCGCCGCGCCGCCCGTTTCGCATGCTAATTTCTCGATCGGCGATATCGTCCGCCACCGCGTGTTCGATTTCCGCGGCGTGATCTTCGACGTGGATCCGGTCTTCGCAAACAGCGACGAATGGTATGAGGCGATCCCCGAACAGATCCGCCCGAAGAAGGACCAGCCCTTCTATCACCTGCTCGCCGAGAACCGGGAGTCGAGCTACGTCGCCTATGTCAGCCAGCAGAACCTGGTGCCTGACGACAGCGACGAACCGGTCGATCATCCGGGGATCGCGGGGCTCTTCACCGGCCTGGAGGACGGGCGCTACCGGCTGAAGCATCAGCACCGGCACTAGCCGAAGTCAGCGCGGTATCGTCACCCCAGCGCAGGCCGGGGTCTCTTGCGTGTCTGCGGTACATCTGCCTCGGGAGATCCCAGCCTTCGCTGGGATGACGATGAGGTGGACGCCGTATTCGTGGGCACGATACACAACCAAACAAAAAAGGGCGCGGAGACCTTGGTCCCCGCGCCTTTTCCGCGTGCGATTCCCGGACCGATTACTCGGCGGCGGCAGTGCCCTTGGCAGGGCGCGTGTCGCGACGCTCGGCGATACGCGCTGCCTTACCGGTGCGGCCACGCAGATAGTACAGCTTCGCGCGACGCACGGCGCCCTTGCGGACGACCTCGATCGAATCGACGTTGGGCGAATAAAGCGGGAAGACGCGCTCGACGCCCTCGCCGAAGCTGATCTTCCGCACGGTGAAGTTCGAGCCCATACCCTTGTTCGAACGCGCGATGCACACGCCTTCGTAGTTCTGAATACGGGTGCGCTCGCCCTCGACGACCTTCACGCCGACCTTCAGCGTATCGCCAGGGCGGAATTCGGGGATCGACTTGGTGGCGAGGAACTTGGCAATGTTCTCGGCTTCGATCGTCTGCAACAGGTTCATGTCTTCGTCCTCGTACGCTGCGCGCCAGAGGGCGACCCGACCCGAGCGCCCTCATGGCGCTCCCAAAGGTCCGGCCGCCTTAGCCGTGTATCGGTCTCCGCCATGGCCTTGCGCCAGGCGGCGATCCTCGCATGATCCCCCGATCGCAGCACTTGCGGGATCGTGCGCCCTTCCCACAATTGCGGTCGGGTATATTGCGGGTATTCGAGAAGGCCGCTTTCGAAGCTCTCGTCATCCCCACTTGAAGCCGCGCCCATTACGCCGGGGAGCAGCCGAATGCAAGCATCGAGCAGCACCAGCGCGCCCATCTCGCCGCCCGACAGGACGTAGTCGCCGATAGACACCTCTTCGATGTCGCGCGCGTCGAACAGGCGTTCGTCGAAGCCTTCGAAACGGCCGCAGAGGATCGTGACGCCTGGGCCGGCCGCGAGGTCGCGGACGCGCGCCTGGGTGAGCGGCGCGCCGCGCGGGGTCATCGCGAGAACCGGTCGGCCCGGCGCCTGAGCATCGATTGCCGCGGCAAGCACGTCGACCCGGAGCACCATCCCCGCCCCGCCCCCCGCCGGGGTGTCGTCGACCGAGCGATGCTTGTCGGTCGTATAGTCGCGGATCTGCACGGCGTCGCACGACCACCGCCCCTCGCCCAGCGCCCGGCCGGCGAGTGAGGTGCCGAGCGGACCGGGGAACATCTCCGGGTACAGCGTCAATATGGTGGCGGCGAAGGTCATTGCGTCCAGTTCTCGACCTTCAGATGGGTGATATCGGTAAAATGCTTCCTATTGTCCGTCACTAGGATCAAGTCGTGCGACAAGGCGTGGGCGGCAATCAGACGATCATAACTTGCGCGTTTAACGGGCAACGTCGCATAGGCGAGTGCCGCCTTGTAGTCGAAATCGAGCACTGGCACTTCTTCCACGAAAGCACGGAGTTGATCGACGGCGGGCGGTTTTGCCTGCATCGACCCATAGACGACTTCGGCGAACGCCACCGCGCTGGTGACGAGGTCGCTGTCGTCGCACTCGCCAGCGCGCGCCACAAGGCGAGGGCTACTACCCATCACCAGCGTGATGATCGCATTGCTGTCGAGCATGTATTTCACGCCGCATCATCCGATCCGTCGCCTTTCGGACATGCCAATGGGCGCTCCTCAAACAGCCGATCGTCATCGACCAGCGGTTGGAGATCGGTCGCCGAGCCGCAAACTTTTGCCACATTGAACTTACGCTTCGGCTGATCGGGGTTTGAGAAACTGAAATACTGACCGTCTTGGACGTCCATATCCACTTCCATTCCCGCCCTCAGACCGAGGCTCGCCGGCAACCTGAGCGCAAGCGAGTTCCCCGATTTGAAAATCTTAACACGGAAACGCTGTTTGTCGGGCAGCTTCATCCAGGGGGCTGAGCCCCATAGCCGATCCAGCACCTGTTCGCGCATATCGCCTCCAGCGTTCACAAATTTCGCTCTGTATATACATGCGGTGCATACATCAGCTTCGGTTCCTTCGCAAGGAACAGGATCGCGTGACACGCGCTTTGAGGCGATGGACGATTGCATCATCATCGGCGCCGGCCCCGCAGGCCTCACCGCGGCGATCTATCTCGCGCGGTTTCACCTCTCCATCCGGCTGCTCGACTGCGGCAGCAGCCGCGCCGCGCTGATCCCGCTGACGCGTAATCATGCAGGCTATCCGGACGGCATATCCGGCAAGGATCTGCTCGCCGATATGCTCACGCAGGCCGAGAAATATGGCGCGGTGCGCGAGTGCGTGACCGTCGAGGCGATCGAGCCACTGGAGGCGGGGTTCGCGGTGATTGCCGACGGACGGAGGATGCTGGCGCGCAGCGTGCTGCTGGCGACCGGCGTGGTCAACAACCGGCCGGAGGGAATGGCGGACGATCTCCACGATGCGGCGCTGGCGAAGGGCCTATTGCGCTATTGCCCGATCTGCGACGCGTACGAAGTCACCGACAAGCGCGTCGGAGTAATCGGCACGGGCGACCATGGGATGCGCGAGGCGCTGTTCCTGCGCGGCTACACGCGCGACCTGACGCTGATCGCACCGGGAGTCCACGATCTCGACCCAGCCTGCGCGGCAGCGCTAGACGAGGCAGGAATCGCGCGCGTCGATGGCCCTGCCGCCGGGTTCGCCATCGAGGGCGACCAGTTTGCGGTCGATACCGCGCAAGGACGGATGCGGTTCGACAGCGTCTATCCGGCGCTGGGATCGGTGATCCGGTCGAAACTGGCGGTAGCGGCCGGCGCGCGCGGGACCGCCGAAGGGTGTCTGGAGGTCGACGACCACCAACGCACGTCCATTCCCGGATTGTTCGCCGCGGGCGACGTGGTGAAGGGGCTCGACCAGATATCCCATGCGATGGGCGAAGCCGGCGTCGCCGCGACAACGATTCGCAACATGCTGGCAGAGCAGGCGCCGTTGCGGCGGTAACCCACCGCATCGTGCTCCTGCGCAGGCAGGAGCCCAGGGTTGCTGGCGTTGCGTTCCGTTACCCTGGGCTCCTGCCTTCGCAGGAGCACGGGCGGCAGATCAGATCTCGATGAACTCTGTTGCCACGACCAGGCGCTCGGCGTTCCATTCGGGCACCGCTTCGGCGCGCATCGGTACCATGAAGCGTTTGCCGGGCTTGCCGTCGTCGGTCGCCGGGCGTTCGATCTCGATCACGTCGCCCGCGCCGAAATCGTCGATCGCAACGATGCGGCCGATCGCCGTGCCGTCGCTGGAGATGACCGCAAGGCCCATCAGGTCCGCGTGATAATATTCGCCCTCTTCGAGCGGCGGCAGAGACGCACGCGGCACCGTTAGTTCCGTACCGCGCAGCGCCTCGGCGGCGTTGCGATCGGCCACTTCGGCGAAGCGCGCGATGGTGCCGTTGCTGCCGACGCGGGCAGACTTCAACGTCAGCGTACCGCCGTTGAAGCTCTGATACCCGCTCAGGCTGTCGCCAAAGACCTTCAGCCGCACCTCGCCGCCCACGCCGTGCGCGCCGATGACGGCGGCCAGCGTAACGGTCGGTTCACCCCTGGGCAGAGCCGGTATCGGGTTCGTCGTCGACGCCTTCTGCTGGCTCGTTGGCGGAGACGCCTTGGTTGGACGCGCCGTCGGCGGGCCCTTTGGTCGTGGCGTCTGCGTCATCGGGTGCGGTTCTCGTATCGGGATCTTGGGTCATCATGCGCTCCTCGGTTGCACCCGAAGAACGCATGACGATCCGATCGGGTGCTTACGATGTGGACGTCGCGTCCTCGACCTCGGCAGCGACGACCTGCTCGGTCTCTTCGTTGCTGCCGGTCTCGGGCGGAGCGTTCGCAGCAGCAGCTGCCTCTGCGGCTTCTGCAGCCTTGGTCGCCCGCTCTTCGGCGCGCTCGGTGGCCTTCTCGCCGGGCTTGCCCTTGTTCGGGTTGTTGCGCGCCGAACGCTCAAGGATGCCGGCTGCGTCGAGGAAGCGTGCGACACGGTCGGTCGGCTGCGCTCCGACGCTCAGCCAATGCTTGGCACGGTCGCCGTCGAGCTGGATGCGCTGCTCGTTGTCCTTGGCGAGAAGCGGGTTGTAGTTGCCGATCTTTTCGATGAACTTGCCGTCACGCGGGCTGCGCGCATCGGCGACGACGATCTTGTAATAGGGACGCTTCTTGGAGCCGCCGCGAGCGAGGCGAATGCTGATAGCCATTTTAGTCTTCCTTCTAGAATTTTGTCACCCAGCGTAGGCTGGGGTCTTGTGGTTGATGTCGCGCCCTAGCCGCCTGAGACCCCAGCCTGCGCTGGGGTGACGAATGGGGCAGTTATTTCTTCTTCAGAAAATCGTCGAACCCAGCGGGCATCTGCGGCATCTTGCCGCCGCCCAGTCCCGGAAGGCCCCCACCCGCCTGGTTCATCATCTCGCCCATCTGTGGGCCGCCGAGTGCGTTGCCGATGCCGCCGAGACCGCCGCCGAGGCCGCCCTTGCCGAGCATCGCCATCATCCCCTTCATGCCGCCCATCTTCTTGATCTTCTTCATGGCACCGGCCATTTCCTGGTGCATCTTCAACAGCTTGTTGACCTCCTGCACCGTCGTGCCCGACCCCTTGGCGATGCGGATCTTGCGCTTCGCGTTGATCAGCTCGGGCTTGCCCCGCTCCTTGATCGTCATCGACCCGATCATCGCGTCCATATGGACGAGGACCTTGTCGCCACCGGCGCCGGCCACCGCGTTCTGCGCCTTCTTCATGCCGGGGATCATGCCGGCGAGCGCGCCAAGCCCGCCCATCCGCTGCATCTGCGCCAGCTGCGCGCGCAGGTCGTTCATGTCGAACTGACCCTTGGCCATCTTGGCGGCCATGCGCTCGGCGTCTTCGACCTGGATCGATTCCGCCGCCCGCTCGACCAGGCTGACGACGTCGCCCATGCCAAGGATGCGACCCGCGACACGCTCGGCGTGGAACGCCTCGAGCGCATCGAGCTTCTCGCCGGTACCCGCGAACTTGATCGGCTTGCCGGTGACCGCGCGCATCGACAGCGCCGCGCCGCCCCGCGCGTCGCCGTCCATCCGGGTCAGCACGACGCCGGTCAGCGGTACCTGATCGGAGAAGTTCTGCGCGACGTTGACCGCGTCCTGGCCGGTGAGCGAATCGACCACCAGCAGGATTTCCGCCGGGTTCGCGACCTCGGCGACCGCCTGCATCTCCGCCATCAACGCAGCGTCGACGTGCAGACGCCCCGCAGTGTCGAGCATCAGGACGTCATAGCCCTGCAGCTTGGCGGCCTGCAGCGCCCGCCGCGCGATATCGACCGGCTGCTGGCCCTGGATGATCGGCAGCGTCGCGACGTCGATCTGCGTGCCGAGCGTCGCCAGCTGCTCCTGCGCGTTCGGGCGATTGACGTCGAGCGACGCCATCAGCACCTTCTTGCGATCGCGGCCCATCTGGCCTGCCGACAGGCGCTTGGCGATCTTCGCCGTGGTGGTAGTCTTGCCCGAGCCCTGAAGCCCGACCATCATGATCACCGCCGGCGGCGTGACGCCCAGTTCGAGCTCGGCGGTCGCCGCCCCTTCGCCGCCGCCGAGCATCTCGACCAGCGCGTCGTTGACGATCTTGACGACCTGCTGGCCGGGCGTGATCGACCGCAGGACGTTCTGCCCGACCGCGGTCTCGGTGATCTTGTCGACGAACGCACGCGCGACGGGCAGCGCGACGTCGGCTTCGAGCAGCGCGACGCGCACCTCGCGCATCGCCGCGCGCACGTCCGCCTCGGTCAGCGCGCCGCGGCCGCGCAGACGGTCGAAGACGCCGCCAAGACGATCGCTCAAGCTGTCGAACATAGCCAAAACCCTTTCGTGTCACCAAACGCAAAAGCGCCGGCGGGCGAAACCTCGCCGGCCAGCGTGCATCCTTGGATGCTCGTCATCTGCATTCCGCAACGGAACTGCGTGGACGCTTAGGCGAATTACCGCGCAACTGCAAGCTGGTGACCCGCACGACACGAGAATAAGTCAAAACGGTCGCGTTCCGCGACAAACTGCAACCGATCCGCAATCCATTACCCGCGGCTTAACATCTCTTATACCTTCGTTATGCGACATAGGAGATCCATTCGCAGTTGCAGGGGTCGCGAAGCCGATGACAATCACGCCGGCCACCGCTCCACCCGCCAAGCTGGACAGCGAGTTCCTGACCGGCGCGGTGACGGGCGCTGCGCTCCTGCTGTTCGTCGGCACCGGCGGCATGGTGCTGTGGCAGGTCATGCAGACGATCGGCAGCGGGACGATGGTCGATCGCACCTTGCTGGTCGCGATGCTGCTGAACATCGCGCTGATCCTGATCGGCTGGTTCCGCTACCGGGCGATGACGCTGGCGCTCACCGCGCTCAATGACGCGGGCGAGCAGGCCCGGCATCTGGCGCGGCATGATTCGCTCAGCGGTTTCCTGAACCGCCGCAGTTTTGCAGAGGATGCCGCCGTTCTGCTGGCCGCGACGCAGCGCCGTGGCAAGGCGATCGCGTTGCTCACGATCGACATCGATCATTTCAAGATCGTCAACGACATGCACGGCCATGCGATCGGCGACATGCTGCTGCAGCTTATCGCCGACACGATCAAGCGCGCCGCGCCGTCGAGCGCTCTGGTCGCGCGGCTCGGCGCCGACGAATTCGCCTGTGCGTTCGCGTTCGACGCCGCGCATTCGGCGCCTGTCGATGTGGTCGCCGAACGGCTGATCAGCGAATTGTCGCTGCCGTTCCGCACCGGCGACATCGAAATCCATACCAGTGCGTCGATCGGCATCGCGCGTTCCGACATTGATTGCGCGTCGATCGACGCCTTGCTGCGCACCGCCGATATCGCGCTGCATGCGGCCAAGTCCGCCGGGCGCAACCGCTACGCCTGGTTCGACCGCGCGATGGAACGATCGATCCAGGCCCGCGCCGAGCTCGAGTCGGGGTTGCGCGTCGCCATCCCGCAGCATCAGATCGCGCCGTATTTCGAGCAGCAGGTCGATCTTTCGAGCGGTCGGATCACCGGGTTCGAGGTGCTCGCCCGGTGGGAGCATCCGACGCGCGGCCTGATCATGCCCGACACCTTCATCCCGGTCGCCGAGGAAACCGGGATGATCGGCGAGCTCTCGCTGTCGGTGATGCGCCAGGCGTTCACCGCGGCGCGCGACTGGGACCCGCGGCTGACGCTGTCGGTCAACGTCTCGCCGATCCAGCTGCGCGATGCGTGGCTGGCGCAAAAGATCATCAAGACGCTGGTCGAGACCGGCTTCCCCGCCAGCCGGCTCGAGATCGAGATCACAGAGAGCGCGCTGTTCGACAATCTGCCGCTCGCGCAGTCGATCATCGGCAGCCTGAAGAACCAGGGGATCGCGCTGGCGCTTGACGATTTCGGCACCGGCTATTCGAGCCTCGCGCATCTGCGCGCGCTGCCGTTCGACCGGATCAAGATCGACCGCAGCTTCGTCACCTCGATCCTCGACAATCCGGAGAGCGCGGCGATCGTCAACACGATCGTCCGGCTCGGCGACAGCCTCAACCTGCCGATCACCGCCGAAGGGATCGAGGATAGCGGCGTCGAGGCACGGCTGCGCGGAATCGGGTGCGCCAAGGGTCAGGGCTATCTCTACGGCCGCCCGCTCGGCGTCGCCCAGGTCCGCCGGTTGCTCGCGGAAAAGCGGCTGCTGGCGCAGCATCCGGAGGCCGCGCGGCCGGCTTCGACGGTGGTACGTCTGGCGCGCTAAGTACGTCATGCCGTTCTCCCGCGGAAGCGGGAGTCCAGGGTTACGGGACGCAGCAATCGAGACTCCTGCTCTCCCGCCTTCGCGGGAGAGCAGTGAGCGGCGTCGCGCACGCAATGGACATCCCCCGCCCCCGCCCCTAGATCGCAAGCCATGTCGTCTGCCCCCGCGCCGGCGGTGATCAGCCTGGGTTGCCGCCTCAACATCGCCGAAAGCGAGACCATCCGCACGCTCGTCGCCGGGCGGGACATGGTGGTGGTCAACAGCTGCGCGGTCACCAACGCCGCGGTGAAGGCCACGCGGGTCGCGATCCGCCGGGCAAAGCGCGACCGGCCGGACGCGCAGATCGTCGTCACCGGATGCGCCGCGCAGATCGATCCGGCAAGCTTCGCGGCGATGCCCGAGGTCGACCGGGTGATTGGCAATGCCGACAAGCTGACCCCCGCCGCCTGGGCCACAGCGGCGCCGGTGGTGGTCAGCGACATCATGCAGGTTCGCGAGACAGCGCCGCACCTCGCCGCGAGCTTTTCCGCGCATGCCCGCGCGTTCGTCGAGGTTCAGAATGGCTGCGACCATCGCTGCACCTTTTGCGCGATCCCGTTTGCGCGCGGGCCCAGCCGATCGGTGCCCGCCGGCGCGGTCGTCGAGCGGATCGCAGGATTGGTCGAGGCCGGCCACCGCGAGATCGTACTGACGGGGGTCGACCTGACGAGTTATGGGCCTGATCTGCCGGGCAGCCCGACGCTGGGTCAGCTGGTCGAAAGGATCCTGACGCATGTCCCCCGGCTGGAACGACTGCGGCTGTCGTCGCTCGACGGAATCGAGATAGATGACCGATTGTTCGACCTGCTCACGGGCGAGCCGCGGATCATGCCGCACGTCCATCTCTCGCTGCAGGCCGGCGACGACATGATCCTGAAGCGGATGAAGCGCCGCCATTCGCGCGCCGACAGCGTCGCGCTGGTCGCGCGCCTGAAGGTGGCGCGGCCAGAGATCGCGATCGGCGCAGATCTGATCGCCGGCTTCCCGACCGAGACCGAGGCGATGGCGGCGAACACCCGCGCGCTGATCGCCGATTGCGCGATCGTGCACGCGCACATCTTTCCCTATTCGCCGCGCGCCGGCACCCCCGCCGCGCGGATGCCGCAGGTCGAGCCCGAAGTCCGCCGCCAGCGCGCCGCGCAATTGCGTGAGGTCGCAGCAGGCGCACGTGACACGTGGCTCGCCAGCCTGGTCGGGACGACGCAGGACGTGCTTATCGAAAGCCCGGGCGACCGCGGTCATGCACCGAACTTCGCCGACATACGCTTCCCCCCGATCCGCAGCGACACGAACACGGTAGGGGATATCATCGCCGTGACTGTGACCGCCGCCACCGCCACCCATCTGACAGGCACGCCCCTATGAGCACGACCCCAACCTGGCACGACAAGCTGATCGGTGGCTTCAAGCGCACCTCGGATCGTCTGGTCGGCAATCTGGCCGGCCTGGGCGGCGCGCGGCTCGACGACGAGACGCTCGACGATATCGAGGAAGCGCTGATCGCCTCCGACCTCGGCCCCGAGACCGCGGGCCGGATCCGCACGCGGCTGGCGGAAGGCACGTTCGAGCGCAACATGGAGGAGCTCGGCATCCGCGTGATCGTCGCGGAAGAGGTCGAGAAGGTGCTGGCGCGCGTCGCCGTGCCGCTCGAGGTCACCGCCTTTCCGCGCCCACAGGTGATCCTAGTGATCGGCGTCAACGGCTCCGGCAAGACGACCACGATCGCCAAGCTCGCGCATCTGCTGATGGAGCAGGATTACGGCGTGATGCTCGCCGCGGGCGACACCTTCCGCGCGGCCGCGATCGGCCAGCTGCGCACTTGGGCCGACCGCGTCGGCGTCCCGATCGTCACCGGTCCCGAGGGCGGCGACGCCGCCGGCGTGGTTTGGGACGCGGTCAAGAAGGCGACCGAGACCGGCATCGACGTGCTGATCGTCGACACCGCCGGCCGCCTGCAGAACAAGCGCGAGCTGATGGACGAACTGGCGAAGATCCGCCGGGTGCTCGGCCGCATCAACCCCGCCAGCCCGCATGATATCGTCCTCGTGCTCGATGCGACCACCGGACAGAACGCGCTGCAGCAGATCGAGGTGTTCAAGGAGGTGGCGGGCGTCACCGGTCTGGTCATGACCAAACTCGACGGCACCGCGCGCGGCGGCGTGCTGGTCGCCGCGGCGGAGAAATACGGCCTGCCGATCCACGCCATCGGGATCGGCGAGGGGATGACCGACCTGCGCCCGTTCGACGCGAACGAGGTGAGCCGGATCATTGCCGGGGTGGAGGGCGTTCGGAAGTGACCCGTTCTCCCGCGCAGGCGGGAGTCCAGCCCCTCCGTAGAACTGGACCCCCGCCTTCGCGGGGGAACAAGGATTCCATATGACGACCAATAGCAAACCCACCCTTCCCCCCGGTCTCCGCATGGCGATCGACTACGGCCCGCTCGCGATCTTCTTCGCGGTGAATTTCCTGACCCCCGGGCTGCCGATCGTCCGCGTCGTCGCAGCGACCACCGCGTTCATCATCGCGACGGTGATCGCGATGATCGTGTCGAAGGTGAAGGCCGGGCACATCTCGCCGATGCTGTGGATGTCGGGCGCGCTTGTCGTCGTGTTCGGCGGGCTGACGATCTATTTCCACGACGAGCGCTTCATCAAGATGAAGCCGACGATCGTCTATGCGATGTTCTCGGCGATCCTGACGTTCGGTCTGCTGACCGGCCGGCCGCTGCTGCAGTCGTTGCTGGAGACCGCCTATCCGGGGCTGACCGCGGACGGCTGGCGTAAGCTGACGCGCAACTGGGCGATCTTCTTCGCCGTCATGGCGGTGCTGAACGAAGCGGTGTGGCGCAATACGACCTGGGATTTCTGGGTCGGATTCAAGCTGTGGGGCGCGATCCCGCTCACCCTGCTGTTCGCGTTCGCCAACATCCCGATGCTGTTGAAACACGGATTGCAAACGGGCGACACGCCAGACGTGCCCCCCGCAGCATAAGTATCTTCCTTCCCGCCTGCGGCGGTCGGGGGTGGGCTCCAGCTATCGTTGGTAGCTGTCGTCGATAGCACGAGCCCACCCCTAGCCCTCCCGCAAGAGGGGTCGGGATTTAGGTCAGCCCTTGGCCTTGGCGTAGCGCTCGGACACGACGTCCCAGTTCACGATGTCCCACCAGGCCTTCAGATAGCCGGGACGATCGTTCTTGTACGTCAGGTAATAGGCGTGCTCCCAGACGTCGTTGCCGAGCAGCGGCGTGCCGGGCTCCTTGGCATCGTCCATCAGCGGGTTGTCCTGGTTCGGCGTGCTCGTGACCTTCAGCGCACCGCTGGCGTCGACGATCAGCCACGCCCAGCCCGAACCGAACTGCCCTGCACCCTTGGTGTTGAAGTCTTCCTTCAACTTGTCGAGCCCGCCATAGGCGTCGACAGCGTCCTTGAGCGGGCCGGACAGCGTCGCCGAACCCTTCGGCCCCATCGTCTTCCAGAAGAAGTCGTGGTTCCAGAACCCGCCGCCATTGTTGCGAACGAGCGGCGGCTGCGACGAGATGATCCCGAGGATGTCCTCGATCGTCTTGCCGGCGAGTGCGGAGTCTTTCTCGACACCCTCGTTCAGCTTGGCGGTATAGGCGGCGTGATGCTTGTCGTGGTGGAAGTGCATCGTCTCCTTGTCGATCACCGGCTCGAGCGCGTCATAGGCGTAAGGCAGCGGTGGGAGTTCGAAAGCCATGCAGGGTCTCCTTGATGGGGTCGGATGTGTAACGTCCGCGCAGCGACAAATGGCCCCGTGGGAGTCGTTGCGCAAGCGTGGCGGGATAGTCGGGCGCCCCCTCGTCATCCCAGCGAAGGCTGGGATCTTTCTGGGGCGGGTGCTGCGGCCTGAGCGAGAGACCCCAGCCTTCGCTGGGGTGACGAGAGTGGGAAGGCTCAGGCCCCCACCCCAAGTAGTTCATGCCGCCGCAACGCATGCCGCAACTGGTCATAGGTCAGCCCTAGCGCCTCCGCGGTCGCGCGCTGGTTGAAGCGGTGTTCGGCCATCGCGCGCGCTAGCAGGTCGCGTTCGAACCGTGACACGCGCGACTTGAAGTCCGACGGCCCCTCCTCGCACGCGACCACCGGATCGTTCGCTTCCGCGACCGTCGCGGTCGGGACGACAAGGCTTGGCTTGCCCGCCCCCGGCCGATGTGGCGACTGGAACGGGTCGATCTCGATCGCGTCGATCGGCCCTTCGCGTTCCCAACGATACACCGCGCGTTCAACGACGTTGCGCAGCTCGCGGACGTTGCCCGGCCAGTCATAGGTCGTCAGCGCATCGAGCGCAGAGGGGCCGAACCCCTCCCATCGCTCGCGCCCCAGCTCGGATGCCATCCGCCGTCCAAAATGATCCGCCAGCACGACGACATCGCCCGCGCGCGCGCGCAGCGGCGGCAAGGTCACCACCTCGAACGACAGCCGGTCGAGCAGATCGGCGCGAAACTCGTGCCGCATCACCTTGTCCGGCAGATGCTCGTTGGTCGCCGCGACGATCCGGACGTCGACGCGCATCGGCCGCGACGATCCGATCCGCGTGATCTCGCCATATTCCACCGCGCGCAACAGCCGGTCCTGCGCCGCCATCGACAGCGTGCCCAGCTCGTCCAGAAACAGTGTGCCGCCGTCCGCCTCCTCGAACCGCCCGGCGCGCGCCTTGGTCGCGCCGGTAAACGCGCCCGCTTCATGCCCAAACAATTCCGCTTCGATCAGCGTCTCGGGAAGCGCCGCGCAGTTCATGATCACGAGCGGCTGATCCCATCGCGGCGACAGGCGATGGAGTCGCTCGGCGACAAGCTCCTTGCCGGTCCCGCGCTCGCCGATCACCAGCACCGGACGGTCGAGCGCCGCGGCGCGGCTGGCGCGTTCAAGCGCCCCCATGAAGGTGTGCGACTGGCCGATGACCTGCGTGGTGCGCTCCATCCACTAAGTTTGGCGCGAAATCCCAACTCTTGGCAAGTATCCAATAGTATGAGGCCCGGCCTGCCAAGCCAACATACTGTATTTGCTCGATTACTGAAACTGGCACAACAGATGCAAAGCCTGTGGCAACCCGCCGATAACGGCGGAACGCAACCAGGACCAAGGAGCCACGCCATGTTCAAGACCGACTTCGCCCGCACCGTTACCGCCGCCCTCTGCACCATCGTCGTCAGCGCCACCTGCGTGCTCGGCGCGGTCGCTCCGGCGGTGTCGGCACCGGTGGCGGGCATCACCCACATCGTGGCATAAGGCGGCAACGCCGACCCTCCGGAGCAAGGATTACCATGGGCATCTTTTCCCGCACCCGCGACATCGTCGCCGCCAACTTCGCCGACCTGCTGGAGAAGGCCGAAGACCCCGCGAAGATGATCCGCATGATCATCCTCGAGATGGAGGAGACATTGGTCGAGGTTCGCGCCTCCGCCGCGCGCACCATTGCCGACCAGAAGGAAATGCGCCGGCACATTTCGAAGCTCGACCAGTTGCAGGACAATTGGACCGAGAAGGCCGAACTGGCGCTGTCAAAGGACCGCGAGGACCTGGCCAAGGCGGCGCTGGTCGAACGCCAGAAGGCGGTCGACATGGCCGACCAGCTGAAGGCCGAGGTCGGCGTGCTCGACGATGCGCTGCGCGCGTCGGAGGAGGACATTGCCAAGCTGCAGACCAAGCTGCGCGAGGCGCGCACCAAGCAGAACGCGGTGCAGACCCGGCTTGAGACCGCGAACAATCGCACCCGCCTGCGCGAGATGTACAACGGCCCGAAGACGCACGAGGCATTCAGCCGCTTCGACATCCTCGACCGCCGCGTCGACGAGGCCGAGGGTCGCGCGGACGCGATGGGCCTGGGGTCGGTCAAGACGCTGGAGGAGGAAATCTCTGAACTGCGCGCCGGCGACAAGGTCGATGCGGAACTCGCGGCGCTCAAGGCGCGCATGAAGAAGGACGGCTGACATGGAAGACGCCTTTGTACCGGTGATCGCGATCACCTCGATCTTCATCGGGCTGCCTTGGGTCATCCTGCACTACATCACCCGGTGGAAGCAGGCACCACGGATCACCGAGGAGGATGAACGCCTGCTCGACGAACTGCAGGCGCTGGCCCGCCGACTCGAGGACCGGGTCGTGACCGTCGAGCGGATCATTGCCGCCGACAATCCCGACTGGAAGCCCGGGCTGACCAGCCAGCAATCCTATCAGAGCGATCGCCTGACCGACCGCACCCCTTTCGAACGGAGGAATTGAGATGTCCGCCAGCCGTACCAAATTCTACCTCGACAAGCAGAACGCCAAGTACAAGGGCGTCTGCGCGGGGATCGCCGACTATACCGGGGTCGAAGTGCTCTGGGTCCGCGTCGCGATGGTCCTGCTGACCTTTGCCGGCGGCTTCCCCTGGACCTTGGTCGCCTATTGGCTGGTCGCCTGGATGGGCGAGGTCAAGCCGATCGGGCTGTACGAGACGCCCGACGACGCCAAATTCTGGCAGGGCGTGCGATCGAACCCGAAGCGCTCGACCGCCGAGGTCCGCAGCAAGTTCCGCGACATCGACCGCCGGCTCGCCGACATCGAGACGCACTACACCAGCCGCAGCAGCAACAGCCTGGCGGCGGAAATCGACAGCCTGCGCTGAGACGCGGGCCAACAGGGGACGGATTATGAGTTGGGGTGGACCGGGCTTCGTCATCGCGATCATCGCGATCTCGACGCTGGGATGGGTGATCAACACCTGGATCCGGGCAAAGCATGGCTATGCGCTCGAAGACGAGTGGACCGGCAAGACGCACAAGCCCAATCCGGACGGCGATCGCAAAGTGCAGTTGCTCTCCAGCGAGAACGAGCGCCTCACCGGCCAGGTCTCGCGGCTGGAGGAGCGGATCGCGGTGCTCGAACGCATCGCCACCGACCCCGCCGAGCGCACCGCACGCGAAATCGACGCCCTGCGCGACCGCTGAGGGAGAGCGACGATGAACGGATTTACGATCTTCATGCTCGCACTCGTCGTTATCGGCTTGCCGGTCACGCTCGGGATCGGCAGCGACATGTTCAAGCGCTGGATGAAGCACAAGGAAACCATGGCGACCGCGCTCAACGCGCAGACCGCCGAGAAGGCGGCGCAGTACGCCGCGCACACCGAACGGCTCGAACAGCGCGTGCGCGTGCTGGAACGGCTCGCCACCGACCGCGGCATCGCGGTTGCCGAAGACATCGAGCGGCTGCGCGACGAGCGCCCGCTGAACTAGAGGATACGACCGATGAACCCCTTTACGATGACCGTCTGTATCGTGCTGATCATCGCGGTCGCGAAGGTGCTGCGCGAACGCTACCGCACGATGGGTCGGCAGATCGCCCCCGCCGAGAGCGTCGACACGCTGCGGCTGCGCGACGAAGTGCGGCAGATGAAGGACCGCATCCAGGTGCTGGAACGCGTCATCACCGACAACCACAAGAGCGTCGATCTCGACCGAGAGATCGAGCAGCTCCGCGACCGCTGAGGGAGGCGGACATGACCGACCCGAACGTCTATATCACCCTGGCGCTGTCCGGCCTCGCGGGGCTGGCGATGGTGGTCGCAGGCGGGCTCGCCGGATGGCGAGGTTGGCTGGCGCTGCGGCGGATGGAATTGACCGCGCACGACGGTGGCGCGCCGATAGTACCGACCGCGGGCGCGCGGATCGAGATCGCCGACCTCAAGGAGCGGATCAAGAAGCTGGAAGCGATCGCCGCCGGGGTGGATCTCTGACCTTCCCGTCACCCCGGGCTCGCCCCGGGGTCCCGCTAAATTTCAGTGGAGGAAAGAAGTGGCCCCCGGGTTAAGCCCGGCGTGACGCAAAAGTGATCTACCGCGTCTCGAACGCGCGCAGCCCCGGCCCAAGCCGGTTCGTCCCGAGCGCCAGCCGATCATGGCTGTAATCCGCGACGAACGCCGGGCTGGTCTTGTCCCCAGGCGACAGGCGAGCGTCATTATCCTCGACGCGCAGGCCGGTCGACCGAAAGGTCTTCGCTTCCGCCGCAACCACGACCAGCCCGGTATGGTTCTCCTTCGCGGTCCCCTGAACAAACGCGTTGCGCGCGATCAGTCCGGTCGCGCCTTCGGGCAGGTCGATCATGTAGTTGGTCTTCTTGCCGCCGGTGTCGTCGAAACTATTGTCGGTGATCGACACGGTGGGCACGCGCAGCTTGACGTAATGGCCGCCGGTGCCGCGTTCGAAGCGCGAATGGGTGATCGTCACGCTACCCTTGTTCGCGAGGTAGATGGCGTGCGAGCAGCTCGGCGATTCGTCGCACTGGCCAAGGCCGGAAAAGGTCGAGCGGTCGATCGTGATCCGCTGGCCGGTCGGCTCCCCACCCAAGATGCCCTCCTGGCTGGTCAGGAACATCGAATTGGTGACCGCCAGATCGCCCATCTCCGTGCGGATCCCGGCGCCGTTGCCGTCGCTGACGCGCAGATTGCGGAAGACGATGCCGTCGACCACCGACCCCTGTCCGCGCAGCACCAGCACCGCCTTGTCCTCGCACGCCACGCCGTCGAAGATCACGCTGCCAGGGTTGGCCGCCTTGAAGGTGATGTGCCCGCCCGCCTGCACCGCGCATTCGCGGTAGGTGCCCGGCGCGATCAGGATCGTCGCGGTGCCCATGCGGACCGAGTCCACCGCGGCCTGCAATGTCGGGAACCCCTGCCCCCCGATCGTGAACGGCGCAACCCCGTGGGCGAACGCGGGAGCGGCGAACAGCGTCAGCGCGAGCAACGATCGTTTCATGGAATACATCCTTTCATACGCGACCTGCACAAGTCGCCGTTCGATAGGCTAGACAAAATCGCGGTTAATCGCTGCGGCGATCACCGCAAGCGGTTGCCGCAAGGCGCACCTGTCCCACGATGGCGCATCTTGTCACCGCGTCGGAAGCGATTGCCGCCCCTGCCCGCGAGTTGTATCGCAGGCGCAACAAAGCCGGCGGGTTCTCCGACCGAGCGCGACGGGGGACGCACGTGCACGCCATGACGCCGACGGAGGTCTTCCTCCTCGCGATGCTGATCATCTTCACCATGCCCTATCTGGTCTGGCGGGTATTCCGCACCGACTATTGGGCGCCGCTTGTCGTCGTGCAGATCGTTGGCGGCATTCTGCTCGGGCCGGGCGTGCTAGGCGCGCTCTATCCGGACTATTACGCGACCGTCTTCACGCCTGCGACGTTGGGGTCGCTAAACGGCGTCGCCTGGTGGGCCGTAATGATGTTCGTGTGGGTCGCCGGCATCGAACTCGACATCGGCGAGGCCTGGGCGCGGCGTGGCGAGACCGGGGTCACCGCCGGTCTTGCGCTCGCGGTGCCGCTGGTCACCGGCAGCATCGCCGCGGTGCTGATGTTGCGCTATCCCGGCTGGCGCGGGCCCGACGGCGCGACCTGGCAGGTGGTCCTGGGCATCGGCATGGCGTGCGCCGTCACCGCGCTGCCGATCCTGGTGCTGTTCCTCGAAAAGCTGGAGATCCTGCGCCAGCCGATCGGCCAGCGTATCCTGCGCTATGCCAGCCTCGACGACATCGCGATCTGGGGCGTGCTGGCGCTGATCCTGCTCGACTGGGAACGTGTCGGGCGACAGGGCGGGTTCCTGATCGGCTTCGCGGTGGCGACGGTGCTGATCCGCAAGCTGATGGCACGCATTCCGGAAAGCGACCGCTGGTATGTCAGCCTGATCTGGCTCGCAGGGTGCGGATTCGCCGCCGACTGGGCGGGGTTGCATTTCATGGTCGGCGCGTTCCTGTCGGGCGCGGTGCTCGACGCGAAATGGTTCACGCTCGCGAAGATGGACCAGTTCCGCCACTTCGTGCTGCTCGCGGTGATGCCGGTGTTCTTCCTGTCGACCGGCCTCAAGACTCAGTGGGCGGTCGGCGGCGTCGCGGTGTTTGCCGCTGCGGCGCTGCTGTTGCTCGCTTCGGTCGGCGGCAAGCTCGTCGGGGTTCACGCCGCGGGACGTATCCTGAAGTGGCGGCCGGGCGAGGCCTCGGCGATCGGCTGGTTGCTGCAGACCAAGGCGCTGATCATGATCATCTTCGTCAACATCCTGCTCGACAAGAAGATCATCACCAACGAGACCTTCACCGCGCTGCTGCTGATGGCACTGGCGAGCACGATGCTGACGGTGCCGATGGTCGCGCCGAAATTGCGGAAGCTCGGGGCGTTGGTGGGGCGTAGCCACTAACTCTACGTCACCCCGGACTTGTTCCGGGGTCCACCGGGCCGCAAACTCACCGGCCTGAGAATTTGCCGCCCGGTGGATGCCGGACCAAGTCCGGCATGACGGGGGTTAGTCCAGATTGGGCCGCAGCCAGCGTTCGGCGGTCGGCAGGTCGACACCGCGGCGGGTTGCGTATTCCTCGAGCTGGTCGCGCCCGACCCGCGCCACCCCGAAATACTCTGCCTGCGGGTGACCGAAATAGAAGCCCGACACCGCTGCGGTCGGGGCCATCGCGAAGCTCTCGGTCAGTTCAAGCCCGGTCGCGGTTTCGGCATCGAGCAGGTCGAACAGGATCGGCTTCAGACTGTGGTCCGGACACGCAGGATAGCCGGGCGCCGGACGGATGCCGCGATATTGTTCCTTGATCAGCGCGTCGTTGGTCAGCTGCTCCTCGGGGGCATAGCCCCACAATTCCTGGCGGACATACTTGTGGAGTCGCTCGGCGAAAGCCTCGGCGAATCGATCCGCCAGCGCCTTCAGCAGAATGTCGTTGTAATCGTCATGCCCGGCCTTGAACCGCGCGATATGCTCGTCGATGCCGTGGATACCGACCGCGAACCCGCCGAACCAGTCGTCAGTGGTGTCGACGAAATCGGCGAGACACATGTTCGCGCGACCCTCGCGCTTGGCGATCTGCTGGCGAAGCATGGGCAGACGTACCTCCGTCTTCCCAGACACGACGACATCGTCCCCCTCGCGCCACGCGGGCCAAAGCCCCGCCACGCCGCGCGGCGTCAGCCATTTCTCGGCAACTATCGTATCCAGCATCGCCTGCGCATCCGCGTACAGCGAACTTGCGCTCTCGCCGACCACCTCGTCGGTCAGGATCGCCGGAAAATTGCCCGCCAGTTCCCACGCACGGAAGAACGGTGTCCAGTCGATATAGTCGCGCAGGTCGGTCAGGTCCCAGTCCGCGAACACGTGCACGCCCGGCTTGACCGGCGCGGCGGGCTTCATCGAGAAGTCCGCCACGAACTTGCGCTCGCGCGCGGTCTCCAGCGGCAACAGCTCGCTCTGCCCCTTGTTCGCGCGCGCGAACCGTACCGCCTCATATTCGTCCGCAGTCTTCGCCACGAACTCGTCGCGAATCGTGTCCGATACCAGGGTCGACGCGACACCCACCGCCCGGCTCGCGTCGAGGACATGCACCACCGGCCCGTCATAGGCCGGCGCAATACGCAGTGCGGTGTGGACCTTCGACGTCGTCGCGCCGCCGATCAGCAGCGGCATCGTCATGCCGCTCCGCTTCATCTCTTCGGCGACGGTCACCATCTCGTCCAGGCTCGGCGTGATCAGCCCCGATAGCCCGATCATGTCCGCGTCGTTCTCGTTCGCCGCCTCGATGATCTTCGACCACGGCACCATCACGCCCAGATCGACCACGTCGAAGCCGTTGCACTGCAGCACCACGCCGACGATATTCTTGCCGATATCGTGCACGTCGCCCTTGACGGTCGCCATGATGATCTTGCCCTTGCCGCGCGCGCCGGGCTCCTTCGCCGCCTCGATATAGGGCAGCAGATGCGCGACCGCCTTCTTCATCACGCGGGCTGACTTCACGACCTGCGGCAGAAACATCTTGCCCGATCCGAACAGGTCGCCGACGACGTTCATGCCGTCCATCAATGGCCCTTCGATCACCTCGATCGGGCGACCGCCATTGCCGGCGATGATCAGCCGCGCTTCCTCGGTATCCTCGACGACATGCAGGTCGATGCCCTTTACCAGCGCATATTCAAGCCGCTTGTTGACGCCCAGCGACCGCCATTCCGCCGCGGCCTTCTCGGCGACCACGTCGGTCCCGCGATAGCGTTCGGCGAGCGCGACCAGCCGGTCGCCTGCCTCGGGGTCGGTGTTGAGCACGACGTCCTCGACGGCCTGACGCAGTTCGAGATCGATATCGTCGTAGATGTCGAGCTGGCCGGCATTGACGATCGCCATGTCCATGCCCGCGGGGATCGCGTAATACAGGAACACGCTGTGCATCGCGCGGCGCACGGGCTCGTTGCCGCGGAACGAGAAGCTGAAGTTCGAGAGCCCGCCCGAGATGTGGCAATGCGGGCAGCGCGCCTTGATCTCCTTGCACGCCTCGATGAAGTCCATGCCGTAATTGTTATGCTCCTCGATCCCCGTCGCGACCGCGAACACGTTGGGATCGAAGATGATGTCCTCAGGGGGAAAACCGATCCCGACGAGCAGCTTGTAGGCGCGCTCGCAGATCTCGACCTTGCGGTCCTTGGTGTCCGCCTGTCCGACCTCGTCGAACGCCATCACGACCACCGCGGCGCCGTACGCCATGCACTTCTTGGCCTGCGCCAGGAACTGCTCCTCGCCCTCCTTCATGCTGATCGAATTGACGATCGGCTTGCCGGAGACGCACTTCAGCCCCGCCTCGATCACGCTCCATTTCGAGCTGTCGACCATGAACGGGATGCGGGCGATGTCGGGTTCGGCGGCGATGAGCTTCAGGAACGTCGTCATCGCGTGGTGCGCGTCGAGCAGCCCCTCGTCCATGTTGACGTCGAGCACCTGCGCGCCGCTCTCGACCTGCTGGCGCGCGACCTCGACCGCGGCGGGATAGTCGCCGGCCATGATCAGCTTCTTGAAGCGCGCCGAGCCAGTGACGTTGGTGCGTTCGCCGATGTTGACGAAATTGGTCGAGGAGGTTGTGGTCATGGTCATTCCAATTCCTCCCCGGCACGGGGAGGGGGACCGCTCGCAGAGCGGTGGAGGGGGCTCTCCACAAACGGTGCGCCTGGTGGAGAGCCCCCTCCACCACGCCTTTCAGGCGCGGTCCCCCTCCCCGTTCCGGGGAGGATTACGCCGCCATCGTGAACGGTTCGAGGCCCGCAAGCTTGGTCCGCACTTCGGGCTTGGCCACCGCCCGCGGTTCGAGCCCGCGAACGCCGTCCGCCATCGCCTTGATATGCGCCGGCGTCGATCCGCAGCAGCCGCCGAGTACGTTGACCTGCTTGGCCACCGCCCACTCGCCGACCAGTCCGGCGGTCGTCGCCGGCATCTCGTCATACTCACCAAGCTCGTTCGGCAGCCCGGCGTTCGGATAGATCATGATCAGCGTGTCCGCGATGGCCGACAGTGTCTTCACATGCGGTCGCAGCTGCTCCGCGCCGAACGAGCAGTTCAGCCCGATCGTGATCGGCCTGGCGTGGCGCACCGCGTGCCAGAACGCCTCGACGGTGTGCCCCGACAGGTTGCGCCCCGACAGATCGGTCAGCGTCATCGACAGCATGATCGGGACGTCGCGCCCCAGTTCGTCGCCCGCCTCGATCGCGGCCATGATCCCGGCCTTGGCGTTCAGCGTATCGAACACCGTCTCGATCAGGATGAAGTCGACGCCGACCCCCTCGCCGCCTTCGAGCAACGCGTCGATCTGCTCGCGGTACACGCCCTTCAGATAGTCGAAATCGATTTCGCGGTAGCCGGGATCGTTGACGTCCGGGCTCAGCGACAGCGTCTTGTTGGTCGGCCCGATCGCGCCCGCGACGAAGCGCGGACGGCCGTCCTTCGCTTCATATTCGGTCGCAAGCCGCCGCGCGATCTTCGCGCTCTCCACGTTGATCGCGCGGACCAGATGCTCGGCGCCGTAATCCGCCTGGCTGATGACGTTCGCGCTGAACGTGTTGGTCGAGACGATGTCCGACCCGGCGTCGAGATATTCGCGCGTGATCGTCTCAGGCACTTCCGGCTTGGTGATCGCCAGGATGTCGTTGTTGCCCTTCTGGTCGTGGCTCAGCTTGAGGTCGCCGGCATAGGCTGCCTCGTCGAGCTTCCAGTTCTGGATCTCGGTCCCGAACGCGCCGTCGGTGATCAGGATGCGCTTGGCGGCTTCGGCGTTGAAACGGTCACGTACGTTCATTGTGTTCACTCCCCCCTCCCGCAAGCGGGAGGGGCCGGGGGTGGGCTCCGTTCTCCGCAAGCGATTGCATTCGAGGGTGAGCGCCAGCTCACCCTCTGCCCCCTCCCGCAAGCGGGAGGGGGAATTCGTCAGGCCGCCGCGACTTTCGCCACCGGCTTCGCACGAACGCCGAGCATGTGGCAGATCGCGTAGGCCAGCTCTGCACGGTTCAGCGTGTAGAAGTGGAAATCCTTCACGCCCCCCGCATAGAGCCGCCGGCACATCTCGGCCGCGATCGTCGCCGCGACCAGCTGCCGCGCGGCGGGGTGATCGTCGAGCCCTTCGAACAGCCGGTCCATCCACGCCGGGATCTCCGCACCGCACGCGCCAGCGAACTTCCGCGTCTGCGCCACGTTGGAAACGGGAAGGATACCGGGCAGGATTTGCGCGGTGATCCCCGCCGCCGCGACCCGGTCGCGGAACCGGAAATAGGCCTCGGGCGAGAAGAAGAACTGCGTGATCGCGCGCGTCGCGCCCGCATCCAGCTTGCGCTTCAGGTTATCGAGATCGGCGTCATGCCCGCCCGATTCAGGATGGCATTCGGGATAGGCCGCGACCGAAATGTCGAACGGGTGCAGTTTCGTCAGCCCCGCGACCAGCGCGGCCGCATTCTCATACCCGCCCGGATGCGGCGCGTAGGGCTGCCCCAGCGTCGGCATGTCGCCGCGCAGCGCGACGATGTGGCGCACACCCGCCGCCCAATATTCCTCTGCGACCTGATCGATCTCCGCCTTGGTCGCCTCGACGCAGGTCAGATGCGCCGCGGCGTTCATCGACGTCTCGCGCTGGATCCGCGCCACCGTCGCGTGCGTACGCTCGCGCGTCGATCCACCTGCGCCGTACGTCACCGACACGAAATCGGGGCTGAGCGGCTCGAGCGTCCGCACCGCGTCCCACAATTGCGCATCCATCTTGTCGCTCTTGGGCGGGAAGAATTCGAAGCTGATCCCGACATCGCCCGCGAGATCCGCGAACAACGGTTCCTCGAGCGCGCGCCGCGCCTCGCCCAATTGGGTAATCGAAATGCTCATGCCGCCTTCACCTCACGCAAGCTCACGCCGGGCCGACGCCCCAGCCATAATTTCACCGTCAGTTCGCCGCCTTCGAGCGTCGTCACCACCGGATGGCCAAGCCCCGCGGCGGCGAACCAGGTCGCGATCTGCGCATCCGCAAAGCCGAGTCGCGTATGCGCGTCGGTGACGCGCAAATCCTCGCGGTCATGCGCGTCGAAATCGGCGATCAGCAGCCGCCCACCCGGTCCCAGCACGCGCGCCGCCTCGCCGATCGCCGCACCCGGCTGCTGCGCGAAATGCAGCACGTGATGCAGGATCGCGACATCGGCGGCGCCGTCCGCCATCGGCAGCGCGTAGAGGTCCGCCTGACGGAGTTCGGTATTGGCGCGGCCCTGCAGCTTGGCGCGCGCCAGCCGCAGCATTTCCGAGCTCCGATCGATCCCGAGCGCAGATTGCGCGCGGCCGGCGAACAATTCGAGCATCCGGCCGGTGCCCGTCCCGATATCGATCAGCGTCCCGACCGGCCCCTCGCCCAGCACCGATGCCATCGCCGCCTCGACCTCGCTCTCGGCGACGTGGAGCGATCGGATCGCGTCCCATTCGTCGGCATGCCCTTCGAACCATGCCGCCGCGCTCGCTGCACGATCGGCGCGCACCGCCGCTAGCCGCGCGGCATCGGCGGTCGCCCAATGATCGGGCTCCGCCTGCGCCCAGCTGTCGATCGCCGCCGCTGCGGGCGCGACCTTGTCGGGCCGGCCGAGCGCGACGAACACCCAACTGCCCTCCTTGCGCCGTTCCGCCAGGCCCGCGTCGCACAGGATCTTGACGTGGCGACTGACGCGCGGCTGGCTCTGCCCCAGCACCTGGGCGAGTTCGCCGACCGACAGCTCCATCCGGCGCAGCAGCGCCAGAATGCGCAGCCGGGTCGCGTCGGCAAGCGCGCGGAAGATGTCGAGGGCGATCGTCATGACGCAACATATAAAGAATTCTTTATATGAGGTCAACGGATCGTGACGGACCCGAACGTGCGCCGCTGCGTTCGTTTGGGCTATGGATTGGAGGCATCCCGGTCCAGACTGACGATGCTAATCGGAGACCGTTCATGAAAAAGACCCTTGCCCCCGTGCTTGCTATCGCTTTGGCCGCGGGCCTCGCCGCGTGCAGCAATAGCGCGCAGAACGAAACGTCTGAAGCCGCCGACGCGATCGCCGCGGATGCCAATGCCACGACGCAGAATGCGATCAGCGACGTCGACGCGGCCAGCGATCGCGCGTTGGGCGCAGCGGAAGCGTCGATGGACAACGCCGCGGTGCGTACCGACGACGTCGGAGACAACCTGGAGGCCCGCGCCGACCGCGCCGGTGCGACTATCAGCAACGGTGCAGACGACGCCGCAGACGCGACGGGCAACGCGCTTGAGCGTGCCGGCAAGTCGCTGAAGGACTAAGCGTGCGCCTGTCCGCACTGGCGGCGCTCGTGCTGCTCCTCGCCGCCTGTTCCGCGCAGCCCGGCGCGCCCGGCGCGGTCACGGCGGACGAGGCGCAGCTGCTCAACGAGGCTGCGGCGATGCTCGACGCCAACAGCGTCGATGCCAACACGCTCGACGCCCAATCCAACACCATCGAAAGCGACCAATGACCCTTCGCCGTCTCGGTTCGACCGACCTCAAGATCGCCCCGCTCGTGCTGGGCGGCAACGTCTTCGGCTGGACCGCCGATCGCACCGCGAGCTTCGCGGTGCTCGACGCCTTCGTCGCCGGCGGCGGTACGATGATCGACACCGCCGACGTCTATTCAGCCTGGGTCGACGGCCATAACGGCGGCGAATCCGAAACGATGATCGGCGAATGGCTGAAAGCGAGCGGTAAGCGCGACGACGTGCTGATCGCCACCAAGGTCGGGATGTTGCCCGGCGAGGGCGGCGAGAAACTGGCGCCCGCGCGGATCGTGGCCGCCGCCGAGGCGTCGCTGCGCCGGCTCGGCACCGACCGCATCGATCTGTATTACGCGCATCAGGACGACGAATCGGTGCCGCAGGACGCGGTGCTGGCGGCGTTCGGCTCTCTGGTGGAGGCGGGCAAGATCCGTGTCGTCGGTGCGTCCAACTTCCACGCCGCGCGACTGAAATCCGCGGTCGAGGCAGCGAAGGATGCCGGCTTGCCGCGCTATCACGTGCTGCAGCCCGAGTATAACCTCGTCAGCCGTCACAAATTCGAGGGCGAGCTCCAGGATTACTGCGTGACCGAGAATATCGGCGTGCTCCCCTATTACGGGCTGGCGTCGGGTTTCCTGACCGGCAAATATCGCGGTGCAGACGATCTCGGGCAGAGCGTCAGGGGTGGCCGGATGGGCGATCTGCTCGTGGGCAACGGTCCCGCGGTGCTGGCCGCGATGGACGCGGTGGCAGCTGAGACCGGCGCGACGCTCGCCCAGATCGCGCTGGCCTGGCTGATCGCGCAGCCCGGCGTTACTGCGCCGATCGCCAGCGCGACCAGCGTCGATCAGATCGAAGATCTGCTGCCGGCAATGACGTTGGAGCTGAGCGCAGCACAACTGGAGGCGCTCACCAACGCCGGCGCGTGACGATGGCGATCGTCCCGGTGCGCCGGGGCGATCGCGCTACGCCGCGTCGCCGAGCAATTCGCCGATCACATTGGCATATTCATAGGGCTTGCGCAGGAACGCCACGCCGCACGGCAGGCATGTGTCCTCGGGCAGCTGGTCGCCGGATGTGACCACCAGTTGGATGTCCGGCCAGCGCTGGCGGACCACCTGCGCGAGGGCCACCCCGTCCATCGACCCGGGCATCGACACGTCGGTGAACACGGCGTGGATATCGTCGCGCGATGTGAGGATATCGAGCGCAGCGTCGGCATCGGCCGCGACCACCGTCGCCATACCGGCGTCCTCGATCAGCACGGACGCGGTGATTTGGACGAGCGGGTGGTCTTCTACGATCAGAACCACGTCGCGCGGGTGCATTTTAATTAGGGGGGCCATAAACTTTCGTCACAAATCTTGTCCGGGAGTCCGCTCGCGGCCACGTACAGCGGTGCGAGAGGACGTCGGTGCTGAACGGCCGACCACTGAAATATCTCCATAAAATGGGCATCTTGGTTTAGGTATGATAGTTAACGCGCGTTAATCACCCGCGAACGTCAGCGCGGATGTGCGTCGTTCGCGTTCGTTGACCAACAATGCACGCCCGGCCGGCGCGGCGGATCGCTGCGGGCAGTCGCTGCGGAAACAGGCACGGCAGCCCAGACCGATCGCCATCGCGGCACCGCGCAGGTCGATCCCGCGCGCCACCGCAAGCGTGCCCGCCAGCGCCGCCTCGACCCCCAGTCCGACCGCGAACTCCGCGTGGATCTCGCCATAGCGGCGGCCTTGCGGCATCACCGTCCGCGCCATCGTCAGCCAACGCGCGCCGTCCTCAAGCTCGACCAGCTGCACCATCAGGCTGCCCGGCCGATCGAACGCATGATGCAGCCGCCACAGCGGACAGCGCCCGTCGGCCTCGGCCAGCGCCGCGCCGCTCGCGCCCGGATAGCGTTTCGACGCCTGCCCGGCGCGATCGATGCGGATCATGAAGAACGGCAGTCCGCGCGCGCCGACGCGCTGCAACGTCGTCAGCCGGTGCGCGACCTGTTCGAACCCCGCGCCGAAGCGGCGCTGGAGCAGCTCGATGTCGTATCCGGTCGCCTCGCAGCCGCGCAGGAACCGCGCGTACGGCATCATCACCGCGGCAGCGAAATAGCTCAGCAGGTGTCGGCGATACAGGCGTTCGGCGGACCGATCGGTGAACCCCGCGCCCTTGGCCAGCGCGTCGACCTCGGCACGCGCCTCGATCTGGCCGAGCTGGAACGCAACGGCAAAAGTACGCGATGCGGGATCGAGCACCTCGCTTAGCTGCAGCTGCCGCGCGTGAAGGTCGAGCCGCCGCAGCACGTCGGGCAGCACGTCGGCGGGCAGCACGCGAATCGTCAGCCCGTGCTTGGCGCGCAACCGCTCGGCGATCGCGCCGTACAGGTCGCCCGCGCCCATCCGCAGTTCGTCCGCGAGCGCCTCCGCCGCGGCGTCGAGATCGGCGAAATGGTTGCGCCAGCGCTCGATCTCGCGGCGAACCAGCGTGACCGGATCGTCGCCGACCTCGATCACAGCGCCGCCGCCGAGCCGATCGAACACGCGCGCGAACGCTTCCGCGCCACCCGGCGCGCTCGCCAGCCATTCCTCGACCTCGTTGCGGTCGATCTCGAGGTCGGCGAACATCGGATCGCCGAGCCGCCGGCGAATCGCATCCGCGCCGCCGCCGGGTTCGCCCGCCGCCAGCGCGCGTGGATCGAAGTCGAAGCTTTCGGCGAGCTTGACGATCAGCGTGGCTGATACCGGCCGCTGGTTGCGCTCGACGAGATTGAGATAGCTCGGGCTGATCGCGAGCATCTCGGCCATCGCCGCCTGCGTCAGCCCGACCCGCCGCCGCAACCGCCGGATCGCGTGCCCCGCCAGCAATTTGCGTTCCGCCATCCGCGTCGCCCTCCTGTAAAGACCTTACAAGACCACATCACGGAGACAAGCTTTCGCTACGCCGCGACGCTGGCAAGCGACTGAGGCGGCTAACGCGTGTGACCTTTACGACCCTAAACCGGGGCCGTCGCACCAACCTGTCAATCCGACGACGCCTGGAGGCCCCGATGACCGAACCTAGCCGTGCCCGTGCCGTCTTCTCGACCGAGGATTTCGCGCTGTTGAAGGAAGCGCTCGGCGAGATGATCAGCAAGATCTCGATCGACGACACCCGCCTGACCAAGCTCAGCGCACTTTACCATCGCCTCGGCCGCGTCGGCGGCTAGTCGATCCATCATTTCATCGTCGCCCCGACGGTCGTCGGGGTGACGGTGGCGGCGCGTCTTCCCAAGCCCGCCCCCTCGTGTACGACGGCGCAATGGGACTGAACATCAAGGATAACATCGTCCTCTACGGGGCACTGGCGGCCAATCTCGGGATCGGCGTCGCCAAGTTCGTCGCGGCCGGGATGACCGGGTCGTCGTCGATGTTGACCGAGGGATTCCACTCAGTCGTCGACAGCTTCAACCAGGTGCTGTTGCTACACGGCCAGCGCCGCGCGAAGCGGCCGGCGGACGAGGCGCATCCGTTCGGCTATGGCCGCGAGCTGTACTTCTGGGCGTTCGTGGTCGCGATCCTGATCTTCGCGATCGGCGCCGGCATCTCGGTCTATGAAGGCTGGCGCCACATCCTGGCGCCCGAACCGCTGACGAGCCCGACGATCAACTATGTCGTCCTCGCCATCTCGTTCCTGCTCGAAGGCAGCAGTTGGACGCTCGCAGTGCGCGAGTTCTCGGCATCGAAGGGCGACGAGGGCTGGTGGCGCGCGATCCGACGGTCGAAGGACCCGGCGGGGTTCATCGTGCTGTTCGAGGATTCGGCGGCGCTGGCGGGGCTGCTCATCGCCGGCGCCGGCATCTGGGCAAGCCACGCGTTCGGCGATCCGCGAATCGACGGGGTCGCGTCGATCGCGATCGGCCTGATCCTCGGGCTCGTCGCGGTGCTGCTGGCGCGCGAATCGATGGGACTGCTGATCGGTGAGCGCGCCGACCCGGCGGTGATCGAGACGATCCGCCGCATCGTCGCCGACCACCCCGCGGTGGTTTCGGTCAACCATGTCCGCACCATCCACACCGCACCGCAGAGCATCTTCGCCGCGATCAGTGCGGACTTCGAGGACAGCATCACGATGGGCGCGGGCGAGACGATGATCGAGGACATCGAGACCAAATTGCGCGCCGCGGTGCCGATGCTGGCGTCGATCTACATCCGGCCGGAAAAGCGGGCGGATGCGGCGGTGATCGTCGAGCACGCCTCCATCGATCCGTAATCGCGATCGGCCGCGGGCGGGTCCTACCCCGCCGGCACCAGGTCGACCACGTCGAGCACCGATTCGAACCGCGGATAGGGCAGCACCATCCGCCAGCGCTTCGGCGCGATCCGCTCGATCACCCCGGCCATGTCCCGACCCGCGTCGCGCCCGTAATCGAGCGCACGCGTCTCGTCACCAAGCACCAGCGTGCCCAGGAAGATGCTGCGCGTATCGGTATCGGCGTAGATCCTGCCCACCGGACGCTGCGACCCGCCTGCCTTGTCGAACACCAGCTCCCCGCGCAGGTTGCGATCGATCCGGCACGGGAACCAGCCATAGGCGGTGAAACTCGGCCCGATCCCGTTGCGCGCGCCGAGCTTGAACGTGCGACAGCGATACGCCCCCGCCGGCGGCATCGCGCCCGCGATGCTATGATCGGGATCGAACAAGGCCGGCTCGCGGGCGATCTCTTTCGGATCGGCGTGCGACAGCGCGTTGATCCACGCGCCGCGCCACCCACGCAGACGACCGCGATCGGCCTGGGTCGCCACGCGCCGCCAGTCGAGCGATGCCGCGTTCGACCCCGACGACGCGACGCCCCCGTCACCGCCGCAACCCGCCAACAGCGCGCACGCCAGAATTCCGCTCAGATACGCTCGCATTGGCCATCCCCGATCATCAACCGACGCTACACAGGGGACAGCCGTTGACGCAATGGCTTCACGCCGCGGTCCAGCCGCCGTCCATCGACAGGTTCGCGCCGGTGATCGCCTTCGCCTCGTCGCGGCAGAGGAACAGCGCGAACGCGGCGACCTGCTCCGGCGTGACGAACTGCTTGGTCGGCTGCGCGGCGAGCAGAATATCGTCCATCACCTGTTGCCGGGTCATGCCGCGCGCGCGCATCGTGTCGGGGATCTGGTTCTCGACCAGCGGCGTCCAGACATAGCCGGGCGAGATGCAGTTGACGGTGATGCCGTCGGTCGCGGTTTCCAGCGCGATCGTCTTGGTCAGGCCAGCGAGGCCGTGCTTGGCCATGACATAAGCCGACTTGTTGGGGCTCGCGACCAGCGAATGCGCCGACGCGGTCGAAATGATCCGCCCCCACCCCTTGGCGCGCATGTGCGGCACCGCGGCGCGCATCATGTGCCACGCCGACGACAGATTGATCGCGATGATCGCGTCGAAGGTGTCGATGGGGAATTCGGCGATCGGCGCGACGTGCTGGATACCGGCGTTGTTGACGATGATGTCGCAGCTGCCCGTCTCGGCGACCGCGCGGGCGACCATCGCGGCTATCTCGTCAGGCTTGGTCATGTCGGCGGCATCGTAGAGCGCCGCCGCGCCGCTGGTCGCTGCCAGCGCGGCCCGCTCGGTCTCGATCGCGGTCTCGTCGCCGAACCCGTTGATCACCACCGCCGCGCCTTCGGCGGCAAACGCCTTGGCATAAGCAAGCCCGATGCCCGAGGTGGAGCCGGTGATGACCGCGGTCTTGCCCGTCAGGAACATGCCTTTTCCTTCTTGATGCGCCGAGGCGATACGATCACCCCAGATCGAACGCCGCGGTCCGGCCGGTCAGCACGTTCTGCGCCAGCAACTCGGCGTTGGCCATCGTCTCGTCGACGTCCGCCTGGCCCGCCGCCCAATGTTCGCGCATCGTCCGCGTCGAGAATTCATAGTCGCGCGAACCGCCCTCCCACGCATTCGCGCGGTAGATCAGATGGACGAGGCTGAGCGGCTTTTCCGCCGCCATCGCGGCGAGCGCGGTCACGTCGGCATCGTCGGCCAGTTCGGGAGGAAGCTTGGCGAGCACGCTGCGGATCAGTTCGCGCTCGCGCCGCAGCTTCAACAGCTGGTTGGTCACCGTCCGGGTGCGACTGGAATAGCGGATTTCCTTTTCGCGCGCGATCACGTCCATGATCGTGCGGGGCCGCTCCGCCGCGGCGGCGAACAGGTCGACCTGGAACACCAGCATCGCCTCGGTCTGATGTTCGAGCACATAGGCGAGCGGGGTGTTCGACACGAGCCCGCCATCCCACCACCAGCGCCCGTCGATCTCGATCGGCGGCAGTCCCGGCGGCAACGCACCCGAGGCCATGATGTGGCGCACGTCGATCCGCTGGTGCGCGGTGTCGAAATAGCGGAAATTGCCGCTCTCGACATCGACTGCGCCCACCGAAAGCCGCACCGGACCGCCGTTGAGCAGCTCCCAGTCGATCACCTTGTCCAGAGTCGCCGCCAGCTGCGCCGAATCATAGACGCTGAGCGCGCCGGGCTGTCCCGGCACCGCCATCGCCGGCGGCACCGGGCGAGGCGCGAAGAAGCCCGGTACGCCCGCCAACGCCACATAGCCCGCCGACCATTCGTGCAGGAATTCGCGGATCCGGTCGTCGGGATAGATCGGGAAGCTCGGCAGTCCGGCGGTCAGGATGGTCCAGAACTCGCGCAGCTTGGCGATGCGGTTCTCGGGGTGGTTGCCCGCGAGGATCGCGGCGTTGGCCGCGCCGATCGAGATCCCGGCGACCCAGTCGATCGCGATCCCGCTGTCGTCGAGCGCCTCGATCACGCCCGCCTGATAGCTGCCCAGCGCGCCGCCGCCCTGCAGCACCAGCGCGACCTGGTCTGGCAGCGGCAGCGCCTTCGCCCGGCGGCGCGGCGGTGGCGGATCGGGGTCGGCCATGGCGGGATCATGCGCGCAACGCGGCGCGCACGCAATATGCTGCGACGCAACAAACGCAGCCGATGCAACCACCGGCCGTGCAAAGCATTACGCTACCGACACGAACATGAAGGTAGCGCGCATGCGGCTCGACGATTTCGATCCCAACATCAATGTCGAGGACCAGCGCGGCCAGGGTGGCGGCGGCGGATTTGGCGGCGGTGGGGGCCTGTTGTTCGGGCTGTTGCCGATGATCGGCAGCCGGTTCGGCTGCGGCGGGATCGTCGTGGTGCTGATCCTGATGGCGGTGTTCGGCGGACTTGGCGGTCTCGGCAATCTGGGTGGCATGCTCGGCGGCGGCTCGCAGGTTTCCGCGCCGAGCGGCACGCGACAGGCCGGGACGGACGCGACGTCGAGCTGCAACCTGACGCCCGAGAGCAAGGCGGCGTGCAACGCGTTCAGCTCGGCCGACAATACGTGGGAAGCGATCTTCGCCAAGAGCGGCCAGCAGTTCGTCGCGCCAAAGCTCGTCTTCTTCGGCGGCAATGGACGTTCGGGCTGCGGCGCGGCGCAGTCGGCGATGGGGCCGTTCTACTGCCCGACCGACCAGGGCATCTATCTCGACACCAGCTTCTTTTCGGAGCTTGCCACCAAGTTCGGCGCGCAGGGCGATTTCGCGCAGGATTACGTGATCGCGCATGAATTCGGCCATCACATCCAGAAGCTGCTGGGCACCAACGAACAGGTTCAGCGCGCGCAGCGCCAGGGCAGCGAGACCGAGGGCAACGCGATGTCGGTGCGGCTGGAGCTGCAGGCCGATTGCTATGCCGGCGTCTGGGCCAATGCCAACAAGACCCGGCTCGACCCCGGCGATATCGAGGAAGGCATGACCGCCGCGCAGGCGATCGGCGACGACACGCTGCAGAAGCAGTCGCAGGGCCGCGTCGTTCCGGACAGTTTCACGCACGGCACCTCGGCACAACGTCAGGCTTGGCTGAAGCGCGGACTCGACTCGGGCGATCCGGCGAAGTGCGACACGTTTTCGGGCGCCATCTGATCGAGCGCGGCCCCTGCCCAGATCGGCGGGGGTCCGACCAGTCGTCGTCGATCGCGATCTGGCTGACGGCACGCCGCGGTGTCAGCTTCGGATAGGCGATCCAGAGAATCGTGGCCGGTGCGATGTGGTCAAGCGCGGCGGGCAACGCGCGGTCGAACGCGGCGCGATCGGTAACGAAGAGCAGCACGACGTCGGCTTGCGTGGAGTCGGTTCGGCGCTCGGGCACGCCGATGATAGCATCCAGCCCCTCGGGGGCGTCGATGACCGCCAGGCGACGATCAGCCTTGGCCTGCAGGCGTTCGGCGATGGGCTTGTCGGACATGGCGGCTCCCCGTCGCGCGGATGATGCGCTCGAGCGAAGCCGGTGCCAAGCTATGGGCTCAGGCGCGCTCCGCCAGCGTCAGCCCGTTCGCCGCGACGTTGGCGACCATCGTCGCATAGCCTTCGATCGTCGGATGCGGGGTTGCGAGCGGATGGCCGTGAGTCGCGGTCACGACGAGTACGTCGCATCCGGCGGCTTCCGCTGCCGCGATGCCAGCGGGAGCGTCTTCGAACACCAGGCAGTCTTGCGACGCGACTCCGAGTCGTTTGGCGGCAAGCAGGAAACAGTCGGGGGCGGGCTTGCCGTTCACGGCGTCCTCCGCGCTGATGAGCAATCGGGGCACGGGAATACCGGCGGCGGCGAGACGGACGAGCGCCAGCGCGCGCGGCGCCGAGGTGACGATCGCCCAGCGATCTGCAGGCAGCGCAGCGAGAAACCTGTCGGCGCCCGTGATCGGGGTCACGTCGTCGACGTCCACCATCTCGGCGGCGGTGATCGCCGCGGCCTCCGCGACGGGATCGACGCCGGGCAGGCCCAGGCGGCGGATCGTTTCGACCGACTGGACGCCGTGGATCGTCGGCAGGAACGCCGCGACGTCGAGGCCATGCGCGATCGCCCAGGCGGTCCAGCTACGCTCGGCCGACGCGATCGAGGTGAGGATGGTGCCGTCCATGTCGAACAGGAGGGCGGCATAGGAACGGGTTGGAAGGTTGGTCATGGGCACTCTTTTTAGACCTGACCCCCGAAGGAGCGGCAGACACGAAAAAGCCGCCCCGGTTCCCCGGGACGGCCCAATCGCTTAACGGAGCTTGACTCAGATGTCGTCGCCGAGCGCGCCCTTGACGCTGCCCTTGACGTTCTGCGCAGTGCCCTTGAGCTGCTGCGCTTCGCCTTCGGCGACCAGACGCTCGTTGTCGGTCGCCTTGCCGATGGCTTCCTTGACATTGCCTGCGAGCTTGTTGCCGGCTGCTGCGGTCTTGTCCGTGAATTCGCCCATGATGGCCTCCGCTACCTATTCGCAGATCCGACGATCGGATCGCTCGAAATGATGTAAGTTAAACGGCTTAGGCCCCACGGGGTTCCATGACATCGGTGTTAGATGAGTCCGGCAAGGGGGCTCGACGGGTCGGCGTAACGCCGCTGGCCCATCCGCCCGGCGCGATAGGCGAGGCGCCCGGACTCGACCGCCGCCTTCATCGCCGCGGCCATCATGATCGGGTCCTTGGCTTCGGCGATCGCGGTGTTCATCAACACGCCGTCGCAGCCGAGTTCCATCGCCACCGCCGCGTCGGAGGCGGTGCCGACGCCGGCATCGACCAGCACCGGCACCCCTGCCCCCTCGACGATCAGGCGGATCGTGACGCGGTTCTGGATGCCGAGGCCCGACCCGATCGGCGCGCCCAGCGGCATGATCGCGACCGCGCCGGCATTCTCCAGCCGCTTGGCGGCGATCGGATCATCGACGCAATAGACCATCGGCTTGAAGCCCTCGTTCGCCAGCACCTCGGTCGCGCGCAGCGTCTCGACCATGTCGGGATACAGCGTCTTTGCCTCGCCCAGCACCTCCAGCTTCACCAGATCCCAGCCGCCCGCCTCGCGCGCCAGCCGCAGCGTGCGAATCGCCGACTCGGCGTCGAAACAGCCCGCGGTGTTGGGCAAATAGGTGATCTTCTTGGGATCGATGAAATCGGTCAGCATCGGCGCGTTGCGATCGGACACGTTGACGCGGCGGACCGCGACCGTGACGATCTCCGCGCCGCTTGCCTCCAGCGCGGCAGCGTTCTGCGCGAAGTCCTTGTACTTGCCAGTGCCGACGATCAGCCGCGAGCGAAAGGTCTTGCCGGCCACCGACCAGGTATCGGTGTCGATCGCGGACACATGGTCACCGCCGCCGACGAAATGGACGATCTCCAGGTCGTCGCCATCCTCGACCATAACCTGCGCCAGCGTCGAGCGCGGCACGACCTCGAGATTGCGCTCGACCGCGACCTTTTCGGGCACCAGCCCGAGTTCGCTCGCGAGCGCGGCGAGGCTGAGCCCGGCGGAGACGCGCTTGTGCTCGCCGTTGACGGTGATGGAAACGGTGCCGTCGGTATGGGGCATGGATGGTGTCCAGATGGAGGCGTCTCGACTTCGCGCGACACGAGCTTGTAAGGATGCTGGCATATAGGGGGCCGTTCGTCGGCCCCGCAACCGCCATGCCTATTACGGGAGCCCGATTTGCCCGACACGATTTACGTTCTGAACGGCCCGAACCTCAACCTGCTCGGCACCCGCGAGCCCGAAATCTATGGGGACGAGACGCTCGACGATATCGCGGGGCAACTCGAAGACCGCGCGCGCGAGCTCGACCTGACGATCGACATGCGCCAGTCCAACCATGAGGGGCATCTGGTCGACTGGATCCAAGAAGCACAGGCACGCGGCGCCAAGGCGGTGATCCTCAACGCGGGCGCCTTTACCCACACGTCCGTCGCGGTGCACGACGCGATCAAGGGCGTGAAGACGCCGGTGATCGAGGTGCACCTGTCCAACCCGCACGCCCGCGAGTCCTTCCGCCACGTCAGCCTGGTCGGACAGGCCGCCAAGGGCACGATCGCGGGGTTCGGTGCGCTATCCTATCTGCTCGCGCTTGAAGCCGCCGCCCGGTTCTGACAGGAGACTGCGCCATGACCGAAACGAACGATACCGGGGCGATGCAGGTTGATGTCGCCCTCGTCCGCCAGCTCGCCGAGCTCCTCGACACCACCCAGCTGACCGAGATCGAGGTCGAGGACGGTGCACGCCGTATCCGCGTCGCTCGCAAGGCCGCGCAGGCCGCACCGGTGCAGCATTATGCGCCGTCGGCCCCCGCGCCCGTCGCGCCGGCGCTGTCGATCCCGCAGGCCGAAGTCGGCGCGTCGGCCCCGGCCTCGACCGCAAATGCGGTCAAGTCGCCGATGGTTGGCACCGTCTATCTCTCCGCCAATCCCGAAGCGAAGCCGTTCGTCGGCGTCGGCCAGAAGGTCGCGGCAGGCGACACGCTGCTGATCATCGAGGCGATGAAGGTGATGAATCAGATCGTCGCGCCGTCGGCCGGCACCGTCACCGCGGTGATGGTGGAGAACGGCCAGCCGGTCGAATTCGACCAGCCGCTCGTGGTGGTCGAGTAACCGTGCCGCAGATCAAGAAGCTGCTGATCGCCAACCGCGGCGAGATCGCACTGCGCATCCACCGCGCCTGCCACGAAATGGGCATCAAGACGGTCGCGGTCCATTCGACTGCCGATGCCGAGGCGATGCACGTCCGCCTCGCCGACGAAGCGATCTGTATCGGACCGCCATCGGCGACCGACAGCTATCTGAACATCCCGAACATCATCTCGGCCGCCGAGATCTCGGGCGCGGACGCGATTCATCCGGGCTACGGCTTCCTCAGCGAGAACGCGCAGTTCGCCGAGATCGTCGAGCTCCACAACATCCTGTTCGTCGGGCCCAAGCCCGAGCATATCCGCACGATGGGCGACAAGGTCGAGGCCAAGCGCACCGCTGGCGCGCTCGGCCTGCCGCTGGTCCCCGGCTCCGACGGCGCGATCAGCGACCTCGCCGAGGCCAAGCAGATCGCGAACAGCATCGGTTATCCGGTGATCATCAAGGCAGCATCCGGCGGCGGCGGTCGCGGCATGAAGGTGTGCGAGTCGGAAGATCAGCTCGAGACGCTGATGCAGCAGGCCGGGTCCGAGGCGAAGGCCGCGTTCGGCGACGCCACCGTCTATATGGAAAAATATCTGGGCAATCCCCGGCATATCGAATTCCAGATCTTCGGGGACGGCAACGGCAACGCGATCCATCTCGGCGAGCGCGACTGTTCGCTGCAGCGCCGCCACCAGAAGGTGCTGGAGGAAGCCCCCTCGCCGATCATCACGCCCGACGAGCGCGAGCGGATGGGCGGCGTCGTCGCCAAGGCGATGGCCGACATGGGCTATCGTGGAGCCGGGACGATCGAGTTCCTGTGGGAAGCCGGCGAATTCTATTTCATCGAAATGAACACCCGGCTGCAGGTCGAGCATCCGGTGACCGAGATGATCACCGGCCTCGATCTCGTTCGCGAACAGATTCGCGTCGCCGAGGGGCATCCGCTGACATTGCGCCAGCAGGACGTGCAGTTCCGCGGTCATGCGATCGAATGCCGGATCAATGCGGAGGATCCGCGGACGTTCGCGCCGTCGCCGGGGCTGGTGAAGCAGTATCACGCACCCGGCGGGATGCACGTGCGCGTCGATAGCGGTCTGTATGCCGGCTACCGCGTGCCGCCCTATTACGACTCGATGATCGCGAAATTGATCGTCTACGGCACGACCCGCAACGGCGCTTTGCGCCGGTTGCGGCGGGCTCTGGAGGAGTTCGTGATCGAGGGGGTGACGACGACGATCCCGCTTCACCGCGCGTTGCTCGACGATCCCGAGTTCCAGGACGGGGCCTACACGATCAAGTGGCTCGAGGAATGGCTGGCTAAGCAGGGGGCCTAACGTCCCCGCCCTGCCCAATCCGTCATCCCAGCGAAGGCTGGGATCTTCCTGGGGCAGGTGCTGCGACCCGAACCGGGAGACCCCAGCCTTCGCTGGGGTGACGGTTTGAAGAGTGACGGTCTTCCACCGATGACGGAGCACGCGTGAACGCTACGATTTATCACAATCCGCGCTGCTCGAAATCGCGTGAGGCGCTTGCGTTGCTGCAGGACGTCGGCGCCGACGTTACCGTGATCGAATATCTCAAGACCCCGCCGTCCCGCGCCGAGCTCGAACGCCTTTATGCGCGCGCCGGCATGACCCCGCGCCAGGGGCTGCGCATGGCCGAGGACGGCGCCAAGGCGGTTAAGCACGCCGATGCCGCGGCGATCCTCGACGCGATGATGGTCGATCCATCGCTGATCGAACGGCCGCTTGTCGAAACCGACAAGGGCGTGCGGCTCGGACGTCCGACCGCGCGCATCGCAGACATTCTCTGACCAGTTGCCGCTTCGACGGGCACCCGCCCCGGCGCTGCTGCTATTTCAGGCAGCGAAACCCCGTGAAATCGGCGGTTGCCCGAGGCGGCGGTCGCTGGCACGTTTGGTGCAAGGCGCCCGCACGGGCGAGGGTTCGGACACATGTTCAAACGTCAATCGGGGGCAAAGCCGCGTGAAAAAGATCGAAGCCATCATCAAGCCGTTCAAGCTGGATGAGGTGAAGGAGGCGCTGCACGAGATCGGCGTCAGCGGCATCACCGTGACCGAAGCCAAGGGCTTCGGCCGGCAGAAGGGCCATACCGAGCTGTATCGCGGCGCCGAATATGTCGTCGACTTCCTGCCCAAGGTGAAGCTCGAGGTCGTCGTCGAGGACAGCCTGGCGCAGCGCGCGGTCGAGGCGATCGCCGCGGCGGCGCAGACCGGTCGGATCGGCGACGGCAAGATCTTCGTCATCCCCGTCGAAAGCGCGCTGCGCATCCGGACCGGCGAACGCGACGACGACGCGATCTGATCACAAAGTTTCCGTCACCCCAGCGAAGGCTGGGGTCTCCCTGTAACTGAAAGACCCCAGCCTGCGCTGGGGTGACGCTAAAAAGGCAAATACGATGGCGAATTCGGCAAGCGACATTCTGAAGATGGTCAAAGAGCAAGAGATCGAGTGGATCGACCTGCGTTTTACCGATCCCAAGGGCAAGTGGCAGCATCTGACGATGGTCGCGAGCCTGATCGGCGAGGACGAGCTGACTGACGGCCTGATGTTCGACGGTTCGTCGATCGAGGGCTGGAAGGCGATCAACGAGAGCGACATGACGCTGAAGCCGGATCTCGACGCGATCTACATCGATCCGTTCTCGGCGACGCCGATGATGATCCTGATCTGCGACATCGCCGATCCGGTGACCGGCGAGCTCTATGCGCGCGACCCGCGCTCGACCGCCAAGCGCGCCGAGGCGTATCTGCTGACCACCGGCGTCGGCGACACCGTCTATGTCGGCCCCGAAGCCGAATTCTTCATGTTCGACGACGTGCGCTTCGAGAACAGCTATTCGACGAGCTATTACAAGATCGACGACATCGAGCTGCCGGGCAATTCGGGCCGCGAATATGAGGGCGGCAACATGGGCCACCGTCCCCGCGCGAAGGGCGGATACTTCCCCGTCGCGCCGGTCGACAGCGCGGTCGACATCCGCGGCGAGATGGTCTCGACGATGATCGAGATGGGCCTGCCCTGCGACAAGCATCACCACGAGGTCGCCGCCGCACAGCACGAGCTGGGCCTGACCTTCGGCACGCTGACGCAGACCGCGGATCGCATGCAGATCTACAAGTACGTCGTCCATCAGGTCGCACATGCGTACGGCAAGACGGCAACGTTCATGCCCAAGCCGATCAAGGAAGACAACGGCTCGGGGATGCACACGCACTTCTCGATCTGGGACGGCAAGACCCCGCTGTTCGCCGGCAACGGCTATGCGGGCCTCAGCGACATGTGCCTGTTCTTCATCGGCGGCATCATCAAGCACGCCAAGGCGGTGAACGCGTTCACCAACCCGTCGACCAACAGCTACAAGCGCCTCGTCCCCGGCTACGAAGCGCCGGTTCTGCTCGCCTATTCGGCGCGCAACCGCTCGGCGTCGTGCCGTATCCCGTACGGCACCGGCCCCAAGGCGAAGCGCGTCGAAGTGCGTTTCCCCGATGCGCTCGCCAACCCGTATCTCGCCTATGCAGCCCTGATGATGGCGGGCATGGACGGCATCCTCAACAAGATCCATCCGGGCGAAGCGATGGACAAGAACCTGTACGACCTGCCGCCGGCAGAGCTCGCAGAGGTTCCGACCGTCGCTGGTTCGCTTCGCGAGGCGCTGGATTGCCTGGCCGCCGACCATGACTTCCTGCTCAAGGGGGACGTGTTCTCGGCCGACCAGATCGAGGCGTATATCGAGATCAAGCGTGCGGAGGTCGCCCGTTGGGAAATGACGCCGAGCCCGGTCGAGTATGATATGTACTATAGCGGCTGATCCGCCGCCGATTTGTAAGGAAAAAGGGCGTCCGGAGACTTCGGGCGCCCTTTTTGTTGCGTGATCGGAACGGCGCGTTAAGTCCCGTGGGTCTACTGCGACCCACCATGTTTCGCGCTCTTGCATCACAGACGCCGTCCGCCCACGACCGATGGGACGCGAGCGCCCAACTCGACCCCGCACCTCTTGCCACGGCCGCCCGCTACAAGCGGATGTACGATCGTGCCGCCGCGCTCGCGGGTTTCGGCGTCTGGGAATGCGACCTTGCGACCAACGCGCTGTGTTGGAGCGACGGCGTGTACGACCTGTTCGAGATCGAACGCGGCAGTATCGTCGATCGCCGGACGACCGTCGCCATGTACGATCCGGAGTCGCGCGAGGCGATGGAGCGGCTGCGCGCGCATGCGATCGCGACGCGGAGCGGCTTCACGCTCGACGCGCGGATTTGCACGCGGCGGGGACGCGACCGATGGATCCGCCTGACCGCCGGGATCGACTGCGAGCAGGGGGTACCCGTGCGGATCTTCGGCACGAAACAGGACATTACCGAAGAGACGCGACTATGGACGCAGATGCGGCGGATGGCCGAACAGGATCCGCTGACCGGACTCGCGAACCGCGGGATGTTTCAGTCCGCGTTCGACGGCGATGCGCGCCGCCCGCTCGGCGCGCTGCTGCTGATCGATCTCGATGGGTTCAAGCAGATCAATGACCGGCACGGCCATGCCGCGGGCGATGCCTGCCTGAGCCGGACCGCCGAGCGCCTGTGCCATGCTTGGCCAACCGCGCGTCTGGTCGCGCGACTGGGCGGGGACGAGTTCGCGGTGCTGATCGATGCGCCGAGCGACGCCCCCGCGATCGATCACGGCATTCGCACGACGATCGCCGCGATCGCCCGACCGATCCCATGGCGTGACATCGTCCTGCAGGTCGGCGGCTCGATCGGCGTAGCCATGCCGGACGATCCCACCCGGTTCGACGCGTCGACGGTGTTCGCGCAGGCCGATGCGGCGCTTTATGCCGCCAAGGCCGCCGGAAAGGGCACCGCGCGGGTTCATGGCGGCGGCATCGTGCAGCCACTTCCGGTCCTTGCAACCGCGACCGCAGTAGGTGCGGGGCTCTGGACCGACCGCCCCACCGCGCCGGATCGATAGAGACGGACGGACGTTTCGGGGGGTAAGGTGGCATCCGCCGGCAATCCGAAAGTCCTTATGAACGCCCTCCTCGACACCGATACCCTGCCCCGTTTCGACGCCGTCGCGCCCGACGACGTCGCCCCCGCGGTTGAGACGCTGATCGCGCGACAGACCGCGACGATCGAAGCGCTGGTCGCCGCACGCCCCACCAGCTTCGACGCCGCGTGGCTGCCGCTCGAGCGGGTCGACGTCGCGATCGACAATGCGTGGTCGACGGTGTCACACCTGCACGGTGTCGCCGACACCCCCGAACTGCGCGCCGCGCATGCCGCCGGCCAGCAGAGTCTCGTCGAGCAAAGCCTGAAGGTGGGGCAGAATCGCGACCTGTTCGAGATGCTGGAAGCGCTTGCCGCGTCACCTCGTTTTGCCGATCTGCCGCGCGCCGATCGCACCGCAGTCGAGCGCGCACTCCGCGACTTCCGCCTGTCGGGCGTGGCGCTCGAACCCGCGCAGCGCGAACGCTATGCAGAAGTGCAGATGGCGCTGTCGAGCCTATCGAATGCATTCGGGAGTGCGCTGCTCGACGCGACGGAGGCGTGGACCGAACTGGTGACCGACGAAGCGCTGCTCGAAGGCCTGTCACCCGCGGACAAGGGCATGCTCGCCGCCGCGGCCAAGGCGACCGGACAGGAGGGCTGGCTGGTCACGCTGCAACAGCCGAGCGTCAACGCGATCCTCGGCTTCTGCGAAAACCGCGAGCTACGCTACCGCGTCTACCACGCCTATGGAACGCGCGCTTCGGATCAGGGGCCTCATGCCGGCCAGTTCGACAACGGCCCCCGCATCGCCGAGATCCTGGCCTTACGCCGCGAGTCCGCTGCGCTGCTCGGGTTTACCGACCCGGTCGCGCTGTCCTTGTCGACGAAGATGGCGACCGATCCGCACGAAGTTCTCGCATTCCTGCGCGATCTGGCGAAGCGCGCGCGGCCGGCCGCCGAGACCGATATCGCATCGTTGCGTGCCTTTGCGGCGGAATCGCTCGGGATCGCCGACCTGCAACCCTGGGATACCGGCTTCACCGCCAACCGCCTGCGGCTCGCGCGCCATGCGATCGACGAGCAGGCGGTGCGTGCTTATTTCCCCATCGACCGAGTCGTCGCCGGTTGGACCGCGCTGCTGGAGCGGCTGTTCGGCATTCGCTTGGTCGAGCGGCCGGACGTTACGACGTGGCACCCGGATGCGCGCTATCATGACCTCGTAGACGCGGACGGCACCGTGTTCGCCGGCCTGTACACCGACCTTCATGCGCGCACCGGCAAGCGGGGCGGCGCCTGGATGGCGCAGGCCCGCTCGCGCGTCACCGACGGCGAGACGACGACGTTGCCGGTCGCCTATCTCACCTGCAACTTTGCGCCGACCGGTGGCGCTGCGCCGCCGCTGCTGTCGCATACCGACGTGATGACCTTGCTCCACGAGACGGGGCATTGCTTGCATCATCTGTTCGGGCTGGTGGATCGGCCGAGCGTGGGCGGAATCACCGGGTTCGAATGGGACGCGGTCGAACTGCCCAGCCAGCTGATGGAGGACTTCGCCTGGGACCGCGACGTTCTGACCGCGATGTCGGGGCAGTACGATACCGGAGAAAAGCTGCCGGGCGACCTGTTCGACAAGCTGCTCGACGCGCGGCACTTCCTGGAGGGGCTGGCGACATTGCGCCAGGTCGAATTCGCAATGTTCGACCTGTTGCTGCATCTCGGTACGATGGGCGACGATCCGGTCGCGGTGCTCGACGCGGTGCGCGACGAAGTGTCGGTGATGCGGCCTCCGGAATGGCATCGCTTCCCGCAGAGCTTTTCGCACATCTTCGCGGGCGGCTATGCGGCGGGCTATTACAGCTATCTGTGGGCCGAGGTGCTGGCCGCGGACGCGTTCGGGCGGTTCGCCGAAGCCGGCTTGGTCGACCGCGCGACCGGCGATGCCCTGCGCCAACACATCCTGTCGCAGGGATCGGCTCGCCCCGCGCTCGAAAGCTTCCGCGCGTTCATGGGGCGCGATCCGGATCCGGCTGCGCTGCTCGTCCGGCGCGGCCTCGCCGGATAAGCAGCCGCGCGGAGCGTCAATAGTCCTTCGACACGCGGACATTGGCGCTCTGGCGGCCGAGCGTCGAGATACTCGACAGCAACGACAGCCAGCGCGTCACCTGGAACTCGACCTGGGTGGCGCTGTAACCCTGCCCGTCGGTGACGATCTCGGCATAAAGCCGCCGCGTGACGTATTTGCCCGCGGCGATCGAGGTGCCCTGCCCGGTCTGCGGATCGGCAGGCAGGATGCGCAGCCGGTCGAGCCCGGCCGCACGCCGCACCGCGTTGATCGGGTTCAGCCCGGTCCCGCCATTTTGCAGCGCGGACACCGCCGCCGCCAATTGCAGCGCCTCGGGCGCGGAGAGGTTGGTGATCGAGGTGCCGAATAGCAGCCGTGACAACAGCTCGTCCTCGGGCAATGCGGGCGTGCTGGTGAAGCCGATCTCGGGCTTGAGCGCATAGCCGGTCACGCGGATCGACGCGTTCAGCCCGGTCGAATCCGCGTTCGCCTCGATATCCAGCGCGGGGTTGGCCGGCACGCCGCCGTCGAAGCGGATGATGCCGCGGGCGAGTTCGAACTTACGGCTGGCGAATTCGTAATCACCGCGGATCAGCGTCGCACGGCCGGTGATTGCGGGGTTGGCGGGTTCGCCGGCGATCTGCAAATTGGCCGACCATTCGCTGCTCAGCCCCAGCCCGCTGACGATCACCTGGTTGGGCGCGCGCGCGTGGATCGCGAGCGTCCAGGGCTTGGTCTGCCGTGCGACTTCGTCGTCGCCATCGGGCAGGTTGATCTCGCGGATGTTGAGCTGTGGCACCGCGCTGGCGGCGGTCGCCTGGCCGAGCCGATAGCGGCTGCGGTCGAGTATCACCTCGCCCCCGATCGTGCCGCCGGACCCGTCGGAGGTGAAGGTCAGCGGGCCGCTGACGGTCGCGCCGATATCGTCGCGGTCGATCATCACCGCATGATCCGCCTGCAGCTTGAGATCGAGCCCCAGGCCATGTGCTGCGGCGAAATCGAACCGACCGGTGCCGGTGACGCGTCCGCCCTTGCCCGCGTCGGCGGTGAAGCGATCGATCGCCAACCGCGAGCCCGCGAACCGGCCGCTCGCCTGGACGTTGGTGAGGACCGTACCCGTGGTCGCGCTCTCGATTCGCGCGCCGCTCGCCTGGACGACGCCGCGGATCACCGGGCTGGCGGCGGTCCCGGTGACATCCGCGCCGATCGCGACCGGGCCCGACAGGTCGAACAGCTCGACCCCGGTCAGCCGCCACAGCGTGTCCGCCGGGCCGCTATAGCGCAGCTGTGCGAACAGCCGGGCGTTGGTGATCCGGCTGGCGAGGTCGCCCTGTCCCAGCGGCGCGAGCTGCGCCTGCGCGCGGCCGATCGTCTTGCCACCCGCGGCGATGACGGCGCGGACGCCGAGCTTGTCGGGCGACAGCACCGCAGCGAGCCCGACATCGACCGCGCGCGACGACAGCACCAGCCCGGCGCGGCTGAGCCCGCGGATCGTCAGGTTGGCCTTGCCGGTCGGAGCGGCCCCGTCGCCGGTCGCGACGCTGACATTGCCCGACGCGGTCCCAGCCAGCCCCAGCCCTGGATACCCGATATCGAGGATCGCGAGCGGCATGCGGGTGAGAGTCGCATCGATCGCGCTGGTCACGCCGGTGAAGCGGCCACCGACTTGCGCCTCGCCGCCCGCGAAGCTCAGCTTCGTCGGCGCGAGGCGCCAGCCATCGCCGTCGCGCGTCACGACCGCGGGGGCGAGCAGCTTCAGCGGACGACGATCGAGCGTGCCCTGTGCGGATATCCGGTAGCTGTCGGCGGTGACCTGCGTGATGCTGTCGATCGCGAACGCGCGGCCGCGCGTGCCGGCGATCGACGCGCGGATCTCGCCGACGCCGCCGCGCAGGCGCGCGGTACCCGAGAAGCGCGCGAGGCTGAGCGCGCCGCGGCGCAGTCCGCGCCCGGTCGCGGTCGCCTCGATCGACGGTCCGGCGGGGTCTAGCAGGGTGACGAGGTCGAGATGCCCCTGCCCCAGCGTCACGCCGTCCAGCTGCGCCGCTTTGGCGTCGAGATGCGCCTCGATCCGCTGCACTTGCACGACCGGGCGGAACAGCAATTCGCCCGACAGGCCCCCGCCGCCGACCGCGAGACGGCCGGTGAACCCGCCGTCGACGACCGCCAGATTGCCCGATGCGCGGGTGCCGCTGACGTCGAGCGCCGCGATCGCGATGGTCGCGGGTTGGCCGCGCGGCAACAGGATCGCGCCGTTGGCGCTGAACGGCCCGAGGCGCGATCCGCCCGCCGCGGTGAACGCGAACCCCTGCGCGGTCGGATCGAGATGCGCGCGCACCGCCTTCAGTCCGAGCGTCGCGTTGGGCGCGGCGAAGACGAGATCCAGCGTCGGCTTGTCGATCTTGCCGTCCAGGACCAGCGTCACCGGGCCATAGCTTTGCTGCCGCCCGCCGCCTTCGAAATGGAAAGTCCCGTCGCGGCGCCTGTAGCCGTTGCCCGTTAGCCGGATCTGCGGCGCGGTGAGGACCAGATTGGTGAAGTGGAGGATGCCGTCGGGGGTACGTTCGAGGTTGGCGGTAACGCGCGGCAAGCCACCCGCCAGGCTGCGGAAGAACGCGTTATCGAGCCGCACCATCTGCGCGCTACCCTGCCCGATGACGCGCGTGCCGCGCCCGTTGGGACCAGGGACGACGCGAAGCGTGGACTTGACGTCCACGATACCCAGCCCGGGGATCAGATAGCGGCCGAGCGCGCCGTTGACGCCGATTTCGAACCGGCCAGTCTTGAGGTCGAGCTGCAGGTTGATACGGCCGCTGAGCTTGTCGGAGCGCAGGACGAGGTCGTCGCCGGTCAGCATCTGCGGCGTCACCCGCAGCCGCCCATTCACCGACAGGTTGCGCAGGATGCCGCCCGCGACGTCGCCGACCCCGGTAACCCGCGCCGCGGTGAGGCGGACGGGCACGATGACGGGCGACGCCGACAGCCGGCCCTTGCCCGCCGCGTGGGCGTTCTCGAACCCGGTCTTGTCGAACGCCAGGCGGGTGGCGTCGATCCGATAGTCGAACGCCGCGGTGGCGAACGGCCCGTCGAGGATGGCGCGTAACTCGACCGCATTGCCGGTCATGTTGCCGAACAGCGCCGGCGGGCGCAGCAGCCGCGCCTTTATGCGGACATTGCGATAGGCGTTGGTGGCGAGATCGACCGTACCGGTCGTGTCGATCGCCAGCGCGGCGCTGCGCAGCGACAGCTGGCCGTCGAGCCGCCGGTTCACGAACCCCGCCGTTCCGTTGACGAGGATGCGGGGCGCGGTCAGCCGCTGCAGTTTGCCTGTCATCAGCGTCGATGGCGCGAGCACGCCCGACAGAGTGTAGCGTCCCGCGGCTTGCGCCAGCGCGAGATCGACAACACGGGTCGCGCCGATCCGGCCGCGCGCGGTGCCGCGCCACTGCGCCCAGTTGCCGTCGCCGGTGACGTCGAGGGCGACCGGCGCGCGGGTCTTGGCCATCCGCGACAGCACGCCGCCGGCCGCACCGCGCGCCGACACGTCGATGTCGAACACGTCGCGCGCCGGTTCGGCATCGATGCGCAGCGCGAGGCGATCGCTGCCCTCGACCAGCGCCGCCAGCTCGACCAGCGCGCGGCCGGAGCGAATATCGGCCTGCCCGGTCAGCCGCCCGACGCGGGCGCTGCCCAGCACCGGTCTGGCCAGCGTTAGCCGGCCGACTGCCAAGCGCCCGATGCGGATGTCGAAATCGGGCAGGATCGGCCCGCGCCGCTTGCTCGGGCGTGTGCGCGGCGTGTGCAGCAGGGTGGCGCGCGGGATGATGAGCCGCTGGATCTCGAGCCGGTTCGACAGCCATTTGAACGGCGACCAGTCGAGTTCGACCTGCGGCGCCTGAAACACCAACCCGTCCAAGTCATAGACGCGCAGATCGACCAGTCGCGTATCGCCGTAGAGCGACCCGTCAATCCGCCCGACCGCGAAGCGGAGGCCGTTGGCGGTGCGGATCGCGGCGATGCGATCGGCGACGTAGCGGTGGCCGATATCGGTATCAACGATCAGCAATGCCGCGCCGAGGATCGCGAACAGCCCGAGCAGCGCCCCGGCAATCCACCGCCGCCACCTCAAAACGCCTGCCCCAACGACACGTACACCGCGATCCGGCTGTCCCCCGCGCGCGGGTTGAGCGGGGTGCCGACATCCAGGCGGATCGGCCCGAAATTCGAATAATAGCGCACGCCAAGCCCGGCGCCATATTGCAACCCGGTGAATTTCGGCAGCGGCGAGGTGTAGATGTTGCCGGCGTCGAGGAACGGCACGATGCCGAAATTGCCGAACGCCTTGACGCGTGCTTCGATCGCGAACTCGGTCAGGCTGCGACCGCCGACGGGGTCGTTGTTGGGATCGCGCGGCCCGATCGCCTGGTAGCCATAGCCGCGCACCGAGGCTCCGCCGCCCGCATAGAAGCGCCGCGACGGCGCGACCTGATCGCGCGGCGCACCGGCGATCGTGCCGAGCCGGGTCCGCGCCGCCAGCACGACGCCGTCATGCACGGTGCGATAGACGCTGCCGTCGAACTGGACGCGCGTATAGCCGAACACCGACCCCTGCAGCGACACCTCGGGCGACACACGCGCGCCGAGCCGGAACCCGCGGGTCGGGTTGAGCAGATCGTCCGAGCCGTCGTAATTGAGGCTGGTCGGCAGCGCGCCGATGAAGAAGGTGCGGCGGCGCGGCAGCCCGGTCGACAACAGCACGTCGCGCTCGTCCGACGCCACCAGTTCTGCGCCCGCCGACCAGGTCCAGGTCTTCTGGAAGAAGATGTTGGTCTGTCGCTCCAAACTGCCCGACAGCGTGAAGGTCTTGGCGTCATACGCATCGCGGTTGGTATGCGCGGCCGAGAGCTGCGCGGTCAGCACACGGTCGCGGGCGTGGAAATTGCTGCGGCGGAAGATCACCGACCCGAGCTGTTCGCGCGTGCCGAGCACCGAACGCAGGGTCAGCGCGCCTTCGGGCGGGAACAGGTTGCGGTGCGTCCAGCTGATTTCGGCGCGCGCACCTTCGCCGGTGCCGTAGCCGAGCTCGCCCGCGATGGTATGCGGGGGCGCGGGGTCGAGCTTGACCGCGACATCGACCGTGCCGGGCGTGGCGCCGTCGACCGGCTTGATCGTGACCGCCGAAACCAGGCTGGTCTGGATCAGCGCACGGCGCAGATCCTCGATCTTCGCGGAGTCATAGGGCTGGCCGGGGGAGAAGCGCGCGATCTCGGCGATATGGTCCGCGCCGAACACGCGGTTGCCGGGCAGCGCGACGACCTGCCCGAACCGGCGCGCGCCGCCGGGCTGCACCGCCAGGTCGAGAGTGGCGGTGCGGGTGGCGTGATCGACGACGATCGCCGAATCGCCGACCGTCGCGAACGGGAAGCCCTCGCGGCCGATCTGCGTGGTCAGCTGCGCCTCGCCCGCGACGATCGCGTCCGAATTGACCGGATCGTCGGCCTTGACGCCGAACGCGGTCGTCAGCCCCGGCGCCTTGTCGCCCGCGGCCGCGATGCCGTCGATCGTCACGCCCTTGAAGCGATAGAGCGTGCCGGGGGCGGCTTCGACGACGACCAGCGGTTTGACGCCGGGTTCAACGCGCGTGGTGACCGCCGCGTCGTAATAGCCTTCGGCGCGCAGCAGGCTGGTGAGCAACGCCGCATCCTCGCGCGCGCGGCGATCCAGCTGCGCGGCGTTGGCGGGCTTGCCGTCATTGGCGTTGAGCGTCGACAATTGGTCGAAGCGGGGACGCAGCAGCGTGCTGGCCACGGCGTCGATCCCGTCGACGCGCCAGTCATAGCGGCGTGCGGCGTCGGCATCCGCGGTCGCCGCAGCGGTCGCGGGATCGTCGGGCGTGGCGGCGAGATCGGGCCAGGCGAAGCCGATATCGGGGAGCGTGGCGAGCGGGGCGTTAGGATCGAGCGAGGGAGCAGGTTCGCTTGGCACGGTCTGGCCCATCGCCGCGCCGCCCGTCACGACAGCCAGCAAGGCCGTGGCCGCGCAAAAGCCGGCACGCCGAACGCGAAACACCATGGCGTCGTCCTAGACGCGGTTTCGTGGGCGCGACAGGGGCTTGTCGCACGGCCCGCCGCCCCAGCCCCGTCATACTGGCGAAAGTGCGCGTGGCGGGTCGCGACGCTGGCATCTCGCCGCGCCCGGTGGCAATGGAGCGCGTATGTCCGATCCTCGTCCCAACGCCGCCGGCGGCGCCCTCATCGCGCTCGGGATGATCGGGGGCGCCGCGATCGGCTTCGCGGTCGGCCAGGCGACCCCGGGGTTCCTGATCGGGTCGGCGGTTGGGGTGGCCGTCGCGGTCCTGGTTTGGCTGCGCGATCGGCGCTAGCTGCGGCGGGACAGGCATCCCCAACTCTTACCCCGGCGAAGGCCGGGGCCCAGTTGGGGGACTATCGTGGTGGCCGGCGCGCTCCGTTATACCCGCCTTCCCAACTGGGCCCCGGCCTTCGCCGGGGAACAGTTCATGCCAATTACATCCTGCGCTACCGCGGCTCGCGCATCTGCCAGACGACGCGGCCGATGATCGCGATCTCTCCCGGCGGCACGGCCGCCGCATCCGGATTGTCGCTGGTGACCACCAGCCCCCTCGCCCCCATCGCCACCCGCTTCACCATCGTCGCGGCGTCGATCCGGATCACGAACACGCCGCCGCGCTTCCCTGGTTGGCGATCCGCGGTGTCGACGACGATGTGATCCCCATCGAGCAGCCCCGGCGCCATCGAATCGCCGCGCACGCGGATGACCGCGGCCTGCCCCGCCTTCAGCCCCAGGCGCTGCGCCAGCGCGGGATCGATAGAGTCGGTGCCGAGCGTGATCTCACCATCGACCAACGCGCCCGGCCCCGCCGACGCCGCGACGTCGAGCCGTGGCAGGCGGAACGGGCCCGGCGTCTCGGCCGCACCCAGCATCGTCTCCGCGACCCCGAAATAGTCAGACAGCAACCGCCGGTCGCGTTCCGCCAGCGCGCGCGGCGATCCCCGGCGAACGAACTGCTGCAGATAGGCGGCATTGCGCCCCAACATCGCCGACAAGGCGGCAAGACTGTCCCCCCGCGCCGCAGCGAGCGCCGCCAGCGCGGCTCTTGGATCGGGATCGAACATGATCATGAACCCTAGCGTAGGATTTTTCCTAGACAAGTTGGAAATGTGAGAACAAACCGCGAACGGACTTAGGGAATCGAAGGGAGCACGACGTGTCCGTTCTCATCAAGATCGACAGATATCTGCGCATGACGGGCATGCCGGTCAGCAAGTTCGGGCGGCTTGCGGTCAATGATCCGCGGTTGGTGCACGATCTCAAACGCGGGCGGCAGCCCGGTGCGACGATCATTGCGCGGATCGACGCGTTCATCGAAGGCGTCGGCGCATGATGCCGCAGGATCGGGGGCCCGATGCGGGCACGTTGCTGATCCGCGCGCTGCGGACGATGGGTGCTGAGTTCGCCGTGCGGATCGATTCGATCGCCGGCCGACCCTGGGCAAGCGCGACCTTTGCCGGCACGCGGCATGTCGTCCGGCTGTCCGCGCCCGACGTACCCGACGTTCGATCCTGGCTGACCAGCCTGCCCGAGGCGGAGTTTGCGTTGCGCGGGCATATCATCGCCGACCTCGCACTCGACTCGATCGAAACGCTGGACGGCGATCTCTGTGCGACGCTGACGGTGCTGAGCCTCGAGGAGTCCTGACGCCGGGGGTGGACTTTCGCGCGCCGACGCACGACTTGGGCCGCAGACCAAGGAGACGATGATGGCCGGCATGGGCAAGTTCGACTGGGCGGATCCCTTTCTGCTCGACGACCAATTGAGCGAAGACGAACGGATGATCCGCGACAGCGCGCGCGCCTATGCCGACGACAAGCTGGCCCCGCGCATCGTCGAGGCGTTCCAGACCGAACATACCGACCCCGCGATTTTCCGCGAGATGGGCGAATTGGGGCTGCTCGGACTGACCCTGCCCGAGGCGTATGGCGGGGCGAATGCGTCCTATGTCGCGTACGGCCTGGTCGCGCGCGAGGTGGAGCGGATCGATTCCGGCTACCGCTCGATGATGAGCGTCCAGTCGAGCCTCGTGATGTACCCGATCTTCGCGTACGGGTCGGACGCGCAGAAGCGCAAATACCTGCCCAAGCTGGCCAGCGGCGAATTCATCGGTTGCTTCGGCCTGACCGAGCCCGATGCCGGATCCGACCCCGGCGGCATGACGACGCGCGCGAAGAAGACCGATGGCGGCTATGTCATATCGGGCGCCAAGACCTGGATCAGCAATTCACCGATCGCCGACGTCTTCGTGATCTGGGCGAAATCGGACGCGCATGGCGGCGCGATCCGCGGCTACGTGCTCGAACGGGGAATGACAGGGCTGGAGACGCCCAAGATCGAGGGCAAGCTGAGCTTGCGCGCGTCGATCACCGGCATGATCATGATGGACGAGGTCGCGGTCGGCGAGGATGCGCTGTTGCCCGACGTGGAAGGGCTGAAAGGTCCGTTCGGGTGCCTCAACCGCGCGCGCTACGGGATCAGCTGGGGCGCGCTTGGCGCCGCCGAATTCTGCTTCCATGCGGCGCGCCAATATGGCCTCGACCGCAACCAGTTCGGCACCCCGCTCGCCGGGCGGCAGCTCTTCCAGAAGAAGCTCGCCGACATGGAGACCGAGATCGCGCTGGGGTTGCAGGCGAGCTTGCGCGTCGGGCGGCTGATGGACGAGGGCCGGTTCGCGCCCGAGATGGTCAGCCTGGTAAAGCGCAACAATGTCGGCAAGGCGCTGGATATCGCGCGGATGAGCCGCGACATGCACGGCGGCAACGGCATTTCGGGCGAGTATCAGGTGATGCGCCACCTGATGAACCTGGAGACGGTGAATACCTATGAGGGCGCGCACGATGTGCATGCGCTGATCCTCGGCCGCGCGATCACGGGGATCGCGGCGTTTTGAGGCGCCAATCTCGTCACCCCAGCGCAGGCTGGGGTCTCGTGCGGCACGGGTGCGCGCCATTACCGGGAGACCCCAGCCTGCGCTGGGGTGACGGAAATCTGGGTGGGCTGCTTGGCTAAACCCACCCCCCTCGCGGGCCTAAAGGTCATCGAACTCGCCCGCATCCTCGCCGGTCCCTGGGCCGGCCAGGTGCTCGCGGATCTCGGCGCCGAGGTCATCAAGGTCGAATCCCCCGCCGGCGACGACACGCGGCGCTGGGGCCCGCCGTTCATCGACAATCCCGACGGCAGCCGCGACGCCGCCTATTTCCACGCCGCCAATCGCGGCAAGCGGTCGGTCGTCGCGGACTTTGCCACCCCCGAAGGCCAGGCGACCGTTCGCGCACTGATCGCCGACGCCGATGTCGTGATCGAGAACTTCAAAGTTGGCGGCCTCGCGCGATACGGGCTCGATTATGCCAGCTTGTCCGCGATCAACCCGCGGCTGGTCTATTGCTCGATCACCGGATTCGGGCAGGACGGACCGTATGCGGCGCGCGCGGGGTACGACTTCATCGTCCAGGGCATGAGCGGGATCATGGACCTGACCGGCGAACCGGACGCGGCACCGCAGAAGATCGGCGTCGCCTTTGCCGACATCATGACCGGGCTGTATGCGGTAATCGCGATCCAGGCGGCGCTGAGCATGCGCGAACGCACCGGGCACGGGCAGCAGATCGACATGGCGCTGCTCGACACGATGACCGGCGTACTCGCCAACCAGGCGATGAACTGGTTCGCGAGCGGCGTGTCGCCGACCCGCGTCGGCAACGCGCATGCCAATATCGCGCCCTATGCGGTGTTTCCGTGCGCGGATGGCTGGTTCATTCTCGCGGTCGGCAACGACGCGCAGTTCGTGCGGTTCTGCGACGCGCTGGGGCTGGACAGGCTGCGCGACGATCCGCGACTCGCGACCAACGCCGGCCGCGTGGCGTTTCGCGACGTGCTCTCCGCGGGGATCGAGGCGGCGACGTCGCGGATCGCGAGGGACGCGCTGCTCGCGCAGTTGGAAGCGGTCGGCGTGCCGGCGGGCCCGATCAATTCGGTCGCGCAGGCGTTCGCCGACCCGCAGGTCGTCGCGCGCGGCATGGCGATCGACGCGGCGCGTGCCGACGGATCGACCGTTCCCGGTGTCCGCACACCGATCCGCTTCTCCGACGCCGATCTCGCGACTAGCGCCGCCGCGCCGATGCTGGGCGGCGGCAAGGTCGACTAGCGATCTTTGCGCCGTGGCGTTGCTTTCGCGCTTCGCGTGACCACCTACGGCCTCCACCTGCAGGAGACGTCCCATGAACCCGACCGGCAACACCATCCTGATCACCGGCGGCGGATCGGGGATCGGCGCCGCGCTCGCCCAGCGGCTGCACGACGCGGGTAACACCGTGATCGTCGCCGGGCGTCGGCAGCAGCCGCTCGACGACACGATCGCCGGCCGCGAGCGGATGCACGCGATGCTGCTCGACATCGACGATGCCGCCGCGGTCGAGGATTTCGCGGCGCGGATCGTCGCCGAGCACCCCGCGCTCAACGTGCTGGTCAACAATGCCGGCATCATGAAGATCGAGGACGCCGCGAGCCGCCGCGACCTGGCCGACGCGGAGGCGACGATCGTCACCAACCTGCTCGGCCCGATCCGCCTGACCAACGCGCTGGTCGATCACCTGAAGACGCAAGCCGGTGCCGCGATCGTCAATTTGACCTCGGGTCTCGCCTTCGTGCCGCTGACCGCAGCGCCGACCTATTCGGCGACCAAGGCGGCGATCCACAGCTACACGGTCAGTCTGCGCCGCCTGCTCGCCGGTCAGGTCGAACTGATCGAGATCGCGCCCCCGGGCGTGCAGACCACGCTGACCCCCGGGCAGGAAACGCGGCAAGGCTATATGCCGCTCGACGCATTCGCAGACGAAGTCATGACGCTGTGGGCGGAGCAGCCCGCATCGGGCGAGATCCTGGTCGAACGCGTCCGGCCGCTGCGCAATGCCGAAGCGGATCATCGCTTTCCGGAAACCGTGGTGCAGTTGAACGAGATGGCCGAGCGCGCACGACGCGGCGGGTAAGACCGCCGGCGCGGTTCAGCCGAGGCCGGTGGGACCGTAGCTCAGTTGGTCAGCCGCAACGCGCCGCGATCCGCGGTCGCCGCCGCCAGTTCGGCGCGCGCGGCCGCGATCCGGGCGCGGGCATCGATTACCCGGAGACCCGCGTCCGTAGCGGTTTCCTCGCGCTGGTTGACGAGGAAGAAGTCGCCCGAGCCGAGCTCGAACCGGCGGCGTTCGGCCGCGGCGAGCCGATCGGCAAGGCTGCGCTCCTCCTCGGCGATCGTCGCGAGCCGCTCGGTCGCGCCGACCGCGATGACGATCCCCTCGACCTCGATCGCGATCTGATCGCGCAGGAAGCGGCTACGCTGCCCGAGCGCGTCGATCTCCGCCCGCGCCTCGGCGACGCGTCCCTTGGCGGCGCGGTTCTGCAGCGGCACGCTGAAGCGGAACCCGATCGCTGCGTCGAGCGGGGTTCGGGTCGCCCCGCCGAGGCCCGCCGCGCCGATATCCTTGCCGACCTCGCCGCGCAGGTCGAGCCGCGGCGCCAAGTCGTTCTGCGCCAGCATCAACCGGGCGGTCGCCTGGTCGATGCGGGTCAGGATCGTGCGGTAATCGGGACGCGTATCGACCAACGCGGCGGTCTTTGCGGCGACCGCGACGCCAGCCAGCGCGGTGACGTCGTCGGGCAGGCCGGTGTCGGGCACCACCAGCGGCGCACCCGATCCGTCACGCAGGTACAGCGACAGCGCGTTCGCCGCGGTGGCGACGTCCTGCTCGGCGCGCACCACCAGCGCGCGGCGGCGAACGAGGTTCTGGTCGTTCTCGGTCAACAGGATTTCGGGTCGCGCGCCGAGCGTGACCAGCCGTCCGATCGCCCCGCGCCGCCGTTCTGCCAGGCCCAACAGGTCGCGATACGCCCGCAGCCGCAACCCCGCCGCGACCCAGGCCTGGTACGCGTCGATCGCGCGCCGCTGCACGCCGATCGCGACCATCTGCGCCTCGAACCGGGCGACGTCGATATCGGCGACGGCGACGCTGCGCCGCGTGCGACGTTCGTCGATGACGCGGTCGCGGAGCAGCGCGAACAACGCACCGACCTTCGCCTCGCCCAGCCGGTTGGTATAGGCCTGATCCTCGTACACCGGGAACGTCCCGCGCGACGCGCGGTAGTTGCCATAGACATAGCCGCCATTGCCGGTCAGCGGTCGCGTCGCGCGCCCCTCGACCACGCTGCCGTCATAGTATCCGGCGACGCGCGACCGGCCGTCGACGTCGAACACCGTGTCGAACGCCCCCTCGGCCGACAGCGACCGCCCCTCCGCCTGGCGGACGCGGGCGAGCGCTTCGACGATCTGCGGGGCGGAGCGAGCCGAGGATTCGAGCACCTCGTCGAGGGTCAACGGTCCCTGTGCGCACGCCGCGCCCGGGCTCAAGACGACGAGCAGCACGAGAAGGTAGCGGATCATTTCTTCGCGTCCTCGTCTTCGCCGCCCTTGGTCGCCATCGCCTTGGCCTCGGGCTTCGCCGGGACCGCGGCACGCCGCCCGAATTCGAGCGGGAAGTCGTTGAGCTGGCGCCACAGCTCGTACCCCACCAGCACGGTTTCGCCCTGTACCCAGCCGCGTACCTTGCTGCCCGGGCGGACATAGTCGCGCGCGGGCCAGGCGGGCTTGCCGGGTTGCGGCTCGACCAGGATGCGGAACAGGCCGTCGGGCGCGGCGGTGGGATCGATCGTGCGGACGCGCCCGTCGAACATGCCCTGCGCGACCGACGGCCAGCCGCTGAACTGGATCGCCGGCCAGCCTTCGAATTCCAGCCGGACCGGGCGACCGGGATGGACCAACGGCACGTCGCGGCCGTCGACGAACAGCTCGACCGCGCGCTCCACCCGTTCGGGGGCGATCACTGCGAGTACCGTGCCGGGCGCGACCATCGATCCGCTGGTTGAGGCGTTGAGTTGCTGGACGCGACCGTCGCGCGGCGCGCGGACCATCTGCGCGGACTGGCGATTGAGCTGGATGTCGATCCGGTTGAGCTTGGCGCGCGCCTCGGCCAGCTTGGCGCCGGCATCGGCGACCTTGATCTGCGTCTGTTCGTAATCACGCCGTGCGGCGAGGCCCTCGGCGAACAGCTGCGCGGTGCGCGACACGTCGATCCCCGCAACCGCCCGGCTCTGCTGGATCGCGGCGATCTCGGCCAGAACCTGCGCGCGTTCGGCGCCCAACCGCGACAGCAGATCGGGATCGAGATCGACGACGCGCGCGATCGGATCGCCGCGCTCGACGTGCTGGCCGTCCTGGACATACCAGCGTTCCACCCGGCCGGGGACGAATGCGGTGACCTGTTGCTGCCGATCGTCGGGGTCGAGCGCGATCACTTGCCCGGTCCCGTTGGCGGTCTGCACCCACGGCACCAGCGCCATGATCGCGCCGGCAACCGCGACGCCGATCACCAGCAGCCACGCGATCGTCTTCGCGACCCCGGGGGGACGCATCCCCGCCAGCGTGGGAAAGTGCGCGGCGCGATCAGGGCTGGACGTCATGGCGCGCCTCCGCTTGGGTGTCGGCGATCAGCGCGGTCCAGCTGGCGAAGCGGCGCTGCCGATGCGGTTCGAGCCGGAACCAGCCGTCGAGGCTGATATCCTCGGGTCGGCCGGTACACAGCAAGGTCGTCGTCCCCGCGGCCTTCAATTGACGCAAGGCCGCCACCAACCGCTCCGCCGGCAGCAGATCGTACAGCTGCGACAGCATCAGCACGCGCGGGCGGACGAGCAACGCGTTGGCGAGCTTGAGCGCCATCACCTCGCCGATCGACAGCGGGTAGCCCGACGCGGCGAGCTGCGTGTCGAGCCCGTTCGGCAGCCGCGCGATCCGATCGCGCAAGCCCACCGCCTCGAGCGCATCGAGCATCGCACCCGAGGCAACGGCGGTGGCGGCCAAGGTCAGATACTCGCGGATCGTGATCTCGACGATGGTCGGGCGATTGATCACCATGACCTGCGACCGCAGCTGGTACATGTCGAACGTCGCCATGTCCGCGCCGCCGATCATCACCAGCCCGCGGTCGGGCACGACATGCCGCTTCAACACCATTTCGAGCAGCCGCTCGGTGTCGCCATCGGCCAGAGTCACGAGCTGTTCGCCCGCCGCCAGCGCGAAGTCGAACCGGGCGCCCCCGACTTCGACCGCGTCGAGCCGCACCGCGCCGTCGGCGGGCGCCTGCCCCCCACCCTTGGTCGTCACCGCCGGTTCCTGCGGGATCGCGAACAGCAGCGACAGCTCCTCAGAACTCGCGATCAGATCGTACAGCGTATCGAGGTACCAGCCGAGCTGCGACAGGCCATAGAAGACGCCGCTGAGGATCAGCTCGGCGGCGACCAGTTGCCCGATCGACAGTTCGCCGCGCAGGATCAAATTGCCGCCGAGCGCGAGCAACGCCGCGCTGGCAAAGGCGTAGAGCAGGAGGAAGGCGACGGTCTGCGTGAAGCTGAACCGAAAATACCGCCGGTGCCGATCGACATAGGCCGCGGTGACGGTTTCCGACCGATCCATCGCGAAATCGAGATGGCGGCTCGATTTGTAGAAGCCGTTCGACCCGCCGACACTTTCCAGCCAGCGCGCTCCATCGTGCTTGGCGTGGCTCAGCGCGATCGCCGAGCGGATCGACCCGCGCGACCACAGCATCCAGATCGCCAGCATCATCAGCAGCAGCAACGTATTGAACGCGAGGAAGAACGGGTGATAGAAGCTCGTCACGACCAGCCCGACGGCGGATTGCAGCAGGATGGTGAAGCCGCCGATGACCAGGCTCGGCACCGCCTTTTGCACCACCACCAGATCGAAATAGCGGTTGAACAGGTCGGCGCGGTTCTGATCGGCGAAGAACGGGTTCTGTGCGTGGACCGCACGCAGCGTGATCTCCGCGACGACGCGCGCGTAGAAGCGCCGTTCGAACAGTGCCATGACCCAGAACCGCGCCGCGCTGAGCCCCGCAACGAACAACAGCAGCAGGAACAACAACCCGGCGAGCGTCCACAGCGGCGCGGGCAAGGCGGTGTTGGCGACGCTGTTGATCAGTAACTGCACCGAAATCGGCGTCGCCAGCGACAACAGGCTGATCGCCACGCCGTACACCAGCGCAAGCCGAAGATACGGAACGTCCGGCCCGACGATTTCCGCCAGCCACGCGGCCGCCTCGCGCCAGCCAATACGGGTGTCTGCCATTGCCATGGTCCGCCACAATTGAGTCCGACCACAGGATCGCCGCAACACGTCATTGGCGCAAGTAGCGGTTGACTATATATGTGATAGGATAAACTTATGGGCCGACCGCACGCAGCAGCTCGGCGATCAACTGATAGGCCGGCGCCCGCCCCGCCCCGCTGCGCCACAACAGTCCGATGTCGCGGTACAGGCGCCCGCCCTTGATCGGACGCACGACGACGTCGTCGCCGTCACGGACTTCCTGCCGGACATAGAGCTGCGGCAGCAAAGCGAGCCCCATCCCCATCCCGGCCATCTGGCGGATCGCGTCCAGGCTGGTCCCTTCGTAATCGTTCAGCACCGCCGCACCGACGTCCGCGGCGATCGTCGCGACCTGTTGCGCCAGCCGGTAATCGGCGACCAGGGTCAGCAGGCTCTGACCGCGCAGATCGGCCATCTCGATCATCGACTTGGTGGTGAGCGGATGATCCACCGCCATCGCCAGATACAGCGCCTCGCGGAACAGCCGTTCGCTGTGAAAGCCGCGTCCGGCGACGGGCAGTTGCGCGAGGATCAGGTCGTGGTCTCCCGCGGCGAGACCGGCGGTCAGCGCGGACGGCAGGCCTTCGCGCACATGGATCCGCAGGCTCGGATGTTCCCGGTGAAGCCGCGCGACGAGGCTCGGCAGCAGATAGGCGCCGAGCGTCGGCGACACGCCCAGCCGGATCGTCCCGACCAGCGCATCCGCCGACTCGACACGAACGTCCTCCAGATCGATCACATCGAACAGGATCCGCCGCGCGCGCTCGAGCAGTTCGCGCCCGAGCGGGGTAAGGATCGCCGGTCCGCCCCGTTCGAACAGCGGCGCGCCCAGGATCCCCTCCAGCGCGCGGATCTGTTGCGACAACGAGGGTTGCGACACCCCCATCTGTTCGGCGGCCCGCGTGAAGTTGCCGGTTTCCGCAAGCGCGACGAAATAGCTCAGCTGGCGGATTGTAATCTTGGGACGGCGCATGGCTCACCCTAGCGCGCCGGCGCGCATCTGCGGCACGGTCTTTTTGCGCACCGCGTGGACAAGATCGCGGTGGCGCATGGGTCAATGCAAACCTAAGGGTGGCGCCGAGACAAAGAGGGCATCGGTTCGCAACGGCGCAACCGCTTGCCCCGAAGACGGGATTGGGTTGGATGACGATTGACCGCCGCACGGCCCTGGTGATGGGCGCCGCGTTCGCCGCCTCCGCCTGCACCACGGGAGGCGCGCTGCGCACCGGGCGACCGTCGCGCTTCGTGACCGTCGACGGCCTGGGGTTCCGTCGCGACGGACAGCGCTATCGCTACGCGGGTGCCAACATCTGGTACGGCGCCTGGCTCGGCGCCGAGACCGGCTATGGCAATCGCGCGCGGTTGGGGCGCGAGCTCGATCGGCTACAGGCCCTCGGCGTCCGCAACCTGCGGATCCTGGGCTCGGCCGAACTGTCGCCACTCAAGAACTCGATCACCCCCGGCTTCCGCGACCAGAGCGCACGCTACAACCAGGACCTGCTCAAGGGGCTGGACTGGATGCTGGCCGAAATGGCCAGGCGCGACATGACCGGCGTAGTGTACCTGACCAATTTCTGGGAATGGTCGGGCGGCATGATGACCTATCTGTCGTGGGTCAACGGCGGCAAGTTCATCAACATGAACGACCCCGCCCACCCCTGGCCCGAATTCGCGGACTGGAACGCGGCGTTCTACACCAACGGTCAGGCGCAGGCGCTGTACCGGGATTACATCCGCGCGGTGGTGACGCGCACCAACAGCGTCACCGGTGTCGCCTATGCGGCCGACCCGACGATCATGGCGTGGCAGCTTGCCAACGAACCGCGCCCGGCGGGGGGCGAGGCAGTGGCGGTGCCCAACCTGCCTGCCTTCTATCGCTGGATCGACGACACCGCGCGCTACATCAAGACGCTGGATCCCAACCATCTGGTCTCGACCGGGTCGGAAGGCCTGAAGGGGTCGATCGAGCGCGAGGATGTCGTGCTCGCCGCGCACCGCTCGCCCGCGATCGACTATCTGACCGCGCATATCTGGCCGAACAACTGGAGCTGGATGGATCCCGCCGATCTCGCCGGCACCTATGACGCGGGCGCGGCCAAGGTCGCCGAGTATATCGATACGCATATCCGGCTTGCCCGGTCGCTCGGCAAACCTTTGGTGATCGAGGAGTTCGGCTACCCACGCGACGGGCGCGACGCCTATGACCCCGGCATCTCGACGCAGTACAAGGACCGCTTCTATCGGCAGATCTATGGCGCGGTCGAAGCCGATATGAAGATCGGCGGCCCGCTGGCGGGATCGAACTTCTGGGCGTGGAACGGTGAGGCGCGCACGCCGCATGCCGACCATCGATTCCAGCGCGGCGATCTGGCCTATATGGGTGATCCACCGCACGAACCGCAGGGCTGGTACGGCGTGTTCGACAGCGACACCCAGACGCAGGCGGCGATCCGCGCGCACGCGACGGCGTTGGCCGCGCGATGACCGGCCCCGTGGTGAACCGCCGCGAGACGCTCGCGATCGCCGCTGCGCTCGGGGTAGCGGCGGGCACGCCCGCGCTCGCCGCCGCGCCGGTGCACGCGCTCAGCAACCCAGCCGCATCGCCGACGGCGCGGCGTCTCTATGCCTATCTGTGGAGCCAGTACCGCCGCAAGACGCTGACCGGGCAGCAGGAGCAGAATTTCAGCCCCGCGGGCCCGCGCCTGGAACTGGACTATCTGCAGCGCGTCACGGGCAAGCAACCGGCATTGCTGGGGTTCGACTATATCGAGCCGAGCGACAATGACGCGGTCAACGATCGCGCCACCGCCTGGTCGCGCTTGGGCGGGATCGTGACGCTGTGCTGGCATTGGGGGGCCCCCGATATCGGCACCGGCTACGAGAATTCGAAGAAGGACTTCGATGTCGCGGCGGCGCTGACCCCCGGCACGCCGCAGCATGTCGCAATGGTGCGCGACATGACCGAGACCGCCCGGCTGCTGGCCGTGCTGCGCGATCGCGGCGTCCCCGTGCTGTGGCGGCCATTGCACGAGTTCAGCGGCGACTGGTTCTGGTGGGGGAAGCACGGGCCCGCCGCGTTCAAGGCGCTATGGTCGCTGATGTACGATCGCTTCACCCGCGTACACGGTCTCGACAACCTGATCTGGGTGCTGGGCTGGGCCGGGCAGAACGTCGATCCGGCGTGGTATCCGGGCCGCGCGCAGGTCGATGTCGCCGGCGCGGATATCTATGCGCTCGACCACGGCAACCTGGCGCCGATGTTTGCGCAGGTAAAGGCGATCGTCGGCGATACGGTGCCGATCTGCCTGCACGAAAATGGCCCCGTCCCCGACCCGGCGACGCTCGGCCCGGATGCCGACTGGTTGTGGTTCATGACCTGGCACACGCGCTGGCTGACCGGCGCGGACCAGAACACCCCTGTGCAGTTGCGCCGCGATTTCGCGTCGCGGCGCTATATCACCAAGGACGAGCTGCCGGCGTCGCTGAGGACCAAGGCATGAAATCGATGATCACCGCCGCGGTGCTGCTCGGTACGCTGACCGGGTCCGCGGCAAGCGCGGCTTCGATCACGGTGGCCCCCGTCTCGACAAGGACGCCCGGCAGCCCCCTGCCGCTGCACATCGGCGGCCGCGTCGATCGGACCGCGGATGGCTATCGTCGGCAATGGCCGGGGACCTATTTCGAAGCGGCGTTCCGCGGCAGCGCGGTGTCGTTCGCGGTCGGTGCAGGCGAGGTGATCCTGCACGTCTCGGTCGACGGCGCACCGGCGACGCGGCTCGTCCGCCCGGCGCCGGGCCTGTACCGGGTGAGCGGCATGACCGCTGGCCGCCATGTGGTGCGAGTCGATGTCGCAACCGAAAGCCAGGCCGGGCCCACCGTGTTCGGCGGCTTCTTCGCAGCGCCGGGCACGCGCGCGCTGCCCCCCGTCGCGCGGACGCGGCAGATCGAGTTGATCGGCGATTCGCATACCGTCGGATACGGCAACACCGCATCGACGCGCACGTGCAGCCAGGCCGAAATCTGGCAGACCACCGACACGACGCAGGGCGTCGCGGGGCTGCTCGCGCGGCGATACGACGCGGACTATCAGGTCAACGCGATCTCGGGCCGCGGCGTCGTGCGCAACTATGGCGGGATGCCGGGCGACACCGTGCCCGCCGCCTATCCCTATACGACGTTCGACAAGAGCCGGCGCTTCGCCGATCCCAGCTGGCACCCGCGGCTGATCGTCATCGCGCTCGGCACCAACGACTTCACCACCCCGCTGCACGCCGGCGAGCCCTGGCAGACCCGCGACGCGCTCCATGCGGCGTACGAAGCCGAATATGTCGCGTTCATTCGTCGGCTGCGCGCGCGCGATCCGGACGCGCATATCCTGTTATGGGCGACCGACATGGCAGACGGCGAGATCGCCGCGGAGGCGGCCAGGGTCGTCGCGCGGGTGGCCGCGGGTGGAGACCGTCGCATCGGCTTCGTCCCGGTTCGCGCACTGGCGTTGTCGGCCTGCGACGCGCATCCCTCGACCCGCGACGACGCGCGCATCGCGACCGCGCTCGCCGATTATGTCAAGGCGCATCCGGATATCTGGAAGGCGCGCCGATAGCCAGAGGTGGCGATGGATCGCCTCAGGCGACCGCGTTGCCCCGCCGTTGGTACTCGGACCTGCCGCAACGTCGCAAACGTGCTCCGCTATGTTCGGTTTAGCGCGCGCGACAGGAAGCCGCGGATCGCCGCGTTCCGCGTAGGCGATGGCGGTCCGAGCACACCGCGCGCCGCGGGGGGCAAATGCGCTGCGGCGTCTTGCGCCGCGTCGTCGAACACATACTGGTCGAACCAGTTGCGCATCGCGTCGCGCTCGCCCGCCGGAAGATCGCGGATCGCCATGATCGCGTGGACCAGCGCCGGGAACGGCGACGCCGCACCGGGCTGGCCCCACCAATAGTTCACCAGCACGTTGAACGGCGCGAGCGCCTTGACGTCGTGCCACCACAGCGACGGTATGAAGATCGCGTCGCCCGGATCGAGCACCGCCACCTGCATGTGCCGCCGCGCCTCGGCAAAGCGGGGAAACCGCGCGAGATCGGGGTTCTCGAGGTCGACCATGCTGACCGGTTGTCCCGCCAACGTCACGTCGAGCGGCCCGACATACAGGTTGGCGCTCTGCTCGGGCGGGAACAGGCAGAAGCGGCGGCGCCCGGCCACCACGACCGCGACGTTGCTCGACACGTCGTAATGCGTCGATACCCGGCTGGCATTGCCGATCCACACCCGCGGTACAGCGTCGGGCGTATCGAGCGGCAGGACGTTGGCGCGGGTCCAGCCGGGCAAATGATCCTCGGCCGCGGCCGCGCCGGCATAGATGGCGGGGGGATCTGGCGCCGTCCGCAGCGCCAGCAGTTGCTCGATCAGCGTGGCGATCGGCGCCTTGCTGCGCTCGAAATTGAACCCGTCGACGTCAGCATTGTAAAAAAAGCGGCCGCCGACCGACGGATGGGCAACCATCACCTCGGCCGAGCGGCCACCGTCGAACGACAGGATATGGTCGGCAATCGCACCGTCGGAGGTGCGCGCGGCGCGGACCGCCGGCCAGTCCGCGGCCAGTCCGCGCAGCACCACCGGGTGATAGCCGGTCGCGATGTCCGCGGCGAACCGTGCCGCGTCGACGGCGCCGGCTTCGGCAACGGGCAGGCCAGGAAGGTCAGTCATCCCAACCCTTTACCCGTCGTTACCCGCGCCGGCTACCACCGCTCAATAGGTCAGCCGCACCGACAAGGTGTAGGACCGATCGTTCTTGAAGAAGCTGCGGGGTGCTTCCAACCCGTCGCCGTTGAGCAGGAACGAGGTCCGCGTGGTCGTGTCGAGCAGATTGCCTGCGGTGACGCCGATCTTGAACCGATCGGTGACCGTGACGAACGCCGAGGCATCGAGCTGCCCGGTCGACAACGCGTAGACCGGCAGGAACGGGAAGCAGCAATCGCGGTTGGTGAGCAGGAACTTCGAGCGCCAGCTATAGGCGACACGGGCGTAGAAGCCCTTGAAGTCGTAGAAGCCCGCAACGTTGATCGTATGCTTGGACAGGCCCTGCAGCGGCAGATTGTCGTACAGGCCGGCGACGTCCTGTGGCGGACGGCTGCCGTCTGCGGCGCCGTTCGCGGGCACCGGGTTTGGAATCTTGCCCGCCTTCACATAGGTGTAGTTGGCCTGCAGCCCGAGACCCGCCAACACACCCGGCAGGAAGTCATAGGTCTGCTGATAGGCGAATTCGGCCCCCTTGATCCGCGACTTGCCCGCGACATTGGCCGGTCCGCTCACCTGCACGTCGAAGGTCTGGCCATTGTTGGTCAGCGTGCGGGTATAGCCATAATTGTCGACGATGATGTTCGACAGCGTCTTGTGGAACAAGGTTGCGGTCAGCGAGCCGACCTTCGAGAAATACCACTCGCCGGTCAGATCGAACTGAAGCGCTTCTACCGGACGCAGATACGGGTTGCGCGACTGCGCGGCGAACTGGAAGTTGCCGGCCGAGTTGCCGCCCGAGGCGCCGACGCCGACATAGTCGCGCAGGTCGCCGAAGTTGGGACGCGAGATCGCCTTCGATCCGGCAGCGCGGAACAGCAAGGTCGGCGTCACCTGCAGCTTCACGTTGGCGCTCGGCAGAAAGAAATCGAACTTCTGCTTGGCGACGTCCGGAGTCGATGAACCATTGGCATAGGCGAGGATCGCCGTCTGCTGCGCCGGCGTCACGGTGCAGATCGTGGCGATCGTGCCCTGACCGTTGGGCTTATCAACCTGGCTCTGGCAGTAGCCGGCCAGCGTCTTCGGGTAGGGATTGCCCGCCAGATCGTTGCCGATGTTGCTGGGATCGAAGATCGTGGTCTGCTGCGGATAGGTGATCGCACCTTCCGAGCTGTCCTTCGTCCGGACGTAGCGCAGGCCGACGTTGCCGGTCAGGCTCATGCCGTTCCCAAAATCGTCCACGGCGAAATCGGCGCGCGCATAGGCGGCCATGGTCTTCTCGCGGTTGCGATAGATTTCGCTCGGCAGATACGCGCCGTCGATCAGCGGCTGACCGTCGGCCTGCGTACGGTCCTCGGCCGGCCGGTACGATCCGCCGCCCTGCGCGGTCACGCGCCGCAGCAGGTCGGTAAAGGCATCGTGATCGCGCAGGATGTCGTCGGCGACGAACGTCGTGCTCGGCGGTGTGTTGGCCTGGCCACGGAAGAAATCCGTGAAACTGTACAACTGGCGTTCGTTGGCGCTCAGCGCCGTGTAGCTGACCGGACCGTTGGCGGCCCAGGTTTCCGAGACGTTGCCCCAGTTGTTGTAGTCGACCGCCTTCACGGTCTGCTGACGGTCGGCATAGCGGCCGCCGACGCGTACGCTGCGCAGGAACGCGTCATCGCTGACGTCGTACAGCGCATCGCCGCGGAACGCCCATTCGTGTCCCTTATTATCCTGCCGACCGTTGAACGCGTCGCGGAAATAGACCGAGTTGGGGTCGGCAAAATAGCTTGCCGTGTCGAAGCCCGGCGTGAGCGACGTGATCAGCGGAATCTTGCCGGTCAGGTCGATCGCGGTCTGGCTGAAGGTCGCGGTATCGAGGATGTCGTCGCGGACCTTGACCTTCGAACTCACATACTGGCCGTCGAGATTCAGGTGCAGGCGGTCGGTCGGTTCGAACTTGATGTTGAGCGACTGGTCCTGCGTGGTCGACTTCGAGAAGAAGTGGCGGTTGGACTGGGTCGTGAAGATGCCGTCCGGCGAGAACTGCGTCAGCGGGCCATAGCCGTTCGGGCCGTTGCCCTGCACGACGCCGCTCCTCTTGCCCAGCGTGCCGCTGGTGAACACGCCGTTGTCGTCATAGGTGAAGCCGTTCGCGCCGACCGGGAACACCGTGTTGACGTCGCCATAATAGACGTTGGGTTCGACGGTATGCTCGACCCAGTCATCGGTCGATTCTGCGCGGACGAACTGCGCGGTCACCAGCAGATTGCCCGACGTCGTCTCATATTGCGCGGCGCCCGAATAGCCGATGCGCTTGCGATCGAAATCCTGCGTGCGCGAACCCGCGCCGAGCGGGGCGTAGACGACGTTGCGGCCGGCCGGCAGCGGGAAGGTGTCGAACAACGTCGACTGGTACGGCGTGCCCGCGTTGAGCACTCGACCCTCGCCCGCATCCTGGACGCCGTTGCCGTTCTTGTCGTCGTTGTAGCGCGGCAGCATCGACGACACGAACACCGAGTCGGACCGGCTGTAGAGACGCTGATAGGTGCCGCTGCCGAGAATGCCGAAGCGACCGGCACTGCCGAGATCGAACTGCTTCGAGACCAGGCCGACATATTGCGGCGCGCCGCGCCCCTCCAAGTCGCCATAGTTCATGCCTGCCGACAGGAACACGAGATCCTTGGTCGAATCGAATGGCTTGCGCGTGTTGATGTTGACCGTGCCGGCGATCCCGCCTTCGACCAGGTCGGACGTCAGGTTCTTGAACACCTCGATCGAGCCGACGATCTCGGCCGGAATGTCGTTGAAGCCGATCTCGCGGCCGCCGCCGGCGGCGAACGCGTCGCGCCCGTTGAACTCGCCACGCACGTAGCTGAGACCGCGGATGACGACGCCCGAGCCCTGTGCGGAATAATGCTGCGAATCGTTCGGCGCGGCGAACCGGCTGATCGACACGCCGGGGACGCGCTGCAGCGCTTCGTTCACCGAACGGTCGGGCAATGCGCCGATATCCTCGGCGGTGATCGCATCGACGACGGTGTCGGCGTTGCGCTTGATGTTCTGCGCGTTGGCCAGGCTCTGCCGGATCCCGGTGACGACGATATCGTCGCCGGTTGCCTCGGGCGTGGTCGCAGCGGCGTCCTGGGTCGGCGCCGACGTGCTGTCGACGCCCGTGCTCGCGGTGACCGACGTGGACTGCGGATCAGTGGCGGACGGACCGGCCTGTGCGGCAGCGGACTGCGCGATGAAGGCCATGGCGACCGCGGTTGCGCTCACCCCAAGAAAGCGAGACGCACGAAAAATCGTTCGCGACGACGCAACAGCTGTCATAATCCGAGCCCTTCAACATCCAACAACCCGATTGCCGCCGTCATAAACGGGCGTTCTGATCGGGTTTCCCCATCGGCGGTACGTGTTTCGTTCCGCCATTTCGGTTGATACGCAGCACCGATTGCGCTCACAAGCGCAATAATACAATTTGATAGACAGATGCGATGACTTTGACGCTTGCTGTTGCCAAAGGGTTACACCGAAGCCACGTCAAAGCGGCAGGCGCGGATAGGGGAGCGATGACGGTGACGGCAAACGCGGGCACGCGCGTCGTTGTAGTAGGCGGCGGAACGGCAGGCTGGATGACCGCGGCGGCGCTGGTCCGGCTGATGCCCGATGCCTGTTCGGTTCGGCTGATCGAGTCCGCCGAGATCGGCATTGTCGGCGTCGGCGAGGCGACCTTGCCGCATATCCGCGCCTTCGTCGAACGTCTCGGCCTCGACGAAGCCGATTTCATGCGGGCGACGCACGCGACGTTCAAGCTCGGCATCGACTTCCGCGATTTTGGCGCGATCGGCGACAGCTATATCCATCCGTTCGGCACGTTCGGCCGCGCATTGGGCGACGTCGGCTTCCATCATTACTGGCGCCGCCTTGCCGCCACCGGGCGGGCCGGACCGATCGGCGACTATTCGGTCGCGGTCGCGGCAGCGCGCGGCAACCGCTTCGCCATTCCCGAACCCGGTGCCGATACGCTCGCTGCCAGCTTCGGCTATGCCTATCAGTTCGACGCGACGTTGTTCGGCCCCTATCTCCGCCGCTTCGCCGAAGCGCTCGGCGCGGTGCGGACCGAGGGGCGGATCGTCTCGGTGGACCGGGACGGCGAAAGCGGCCTGGTGCGTGCGTTGCGGCTTCAATCCGGCGAGATCGTCGAGGGCGACCTGTTCGTCGACTGCTCGGGCTTCCGCAGCCTGTTGCTGGGCGAAACGATGACCGAGCCGTGGGAGGATTGGTCGCACTGGCTACCCTGCGACCGCGCCGTCGCGATGCCCTGCACCTCGCCCGCGGGCGGCATCGAACCCTATACGCGGGCGACCGCGATGGGCGCCGGCTGGCGCTGGCGGATCCCGCTGCAACACCGCGTCGGCAACGGCTATGTCTATTCCAGCGCGCACCTCGACGATGCCGCCGCAGCCGACGCTCTGGTCGCGTCGATCGAGGGAAAGCCGCTGGCGGATCCGCGTTTCCTCAAATTCCGCGCCGGCCGCCGGCGCAAGTCCTGGGTCGGCAATGTCGTCGGCGTCGGCCTGGCCTCGGGCTTTCTCGAACCGCTGGAATCGACGAGCATCTATCTCGCGCAGATGGCCATCACGCAGTTGATCGAACTGTTTCCGCAGCGCGCCGCGGTTGACGGGATTTCGGCCAGCGATCGCGATGAATTCAACCGCATGGTCGACATGGAATATGATCGCATCCGCGACTTCCTGATCCTGCACTATCACGCGACCACGCGCGACGATTCCGAATTCTGGAACCACGTGCGCACCATGCGGGTGCCCGATAGCCTGGCCGAGAAGATCGATCTGTTCCGCCGTGCCGGACGCGTGGCACGCTATGGCGAAGGCTTGTTTCTGGAGCCGAGCTGGATCGCGGTGTATCTGGGGCAAGGCATCGTACCCGATAGCTGGGATCAGCGCGCCGATGCCGTTGCGCTCGACGGGCTGGAACGCGCCGTGGCCAAGCTCGGCGCGCAGGTGGCGAGCACGGCGGCGGCGATGCCCGATCACGCCGCCTTCATCGCGCAGCGCAACGCGGCCATCCGCGGGTGACCGAGCGTTTGCCGATCCGCAGCATCGCCGTGCTCGGCGCGGGCATCGTCGGCCTGTCCGCCGCGACGGCGTTCGCGCGCGCGCTGCCCGGCGTCGTCGTCACCGTGATCGAGACGCCGGCCGATCCCGCCGCGCTCGCCGATCGGATGCCCGGCACCTTGCCGACGATCACGACCTTCCACGACCGTATCGGGCTGGACGAGGGCGCTTTGCTCAAGGCCGGGGCGACGCACCGGATCGGCACGCGGCTGTCGGATTGGCGCGCGGACGACCGGCCTGTCATGCTGATCTACGGCGATCAGGGCGCGACCCTGCCGCCGGGCGGGTTCCACCAGCATTGGCTGAACGCGCGTCGCCACGGCAGGCGCGCGCCGTTCGACGCGTTTGCTCCCGCCGCAAGCCTGGCCGCCGCCGATCGGTTCGTCCATCCTTCGGCAGACCCGGGATCGCCGCTGTCGCGCTTCAGTTATGCGCTCCGGCTCGATCCCCCCCGCTACCGCGCGCTGCTGCGCGCGCTCGCCCGTCACCTCGGCATCGTTCCCGTCGCCGGACAGTTTGGCGGGATCGAACGCCATGCCGATGGTGGGGTCGGCGCGATGCTGCTCGCCGACGGCCGGCGCATCGTCGCGGATCTGTATCTCGATTGCGCCGGTCCCGCGGCGCCGCTCCGCACCGCGATCGACGCCGCGCGCGAGGATTGGGGCGCGTTCCTGCCGGTCGACCGGCTGTTGTTCGGCACCGAGCCTGCACGCCCGGTCACGCCGACCGACGACCTGATCGCGGTCCCGGCAGGCTGGCGGTTCGCCAAGGTCCTGCGCGACCGCACCTCGGTCGGCCTCGCCTTCGCCGCATCGCAAACGCCCGAATCGCGCGCGCGGCGTATTCTGCCCACGGGGGAGGAACTGGTCTCGATCCGCGCCGGCGCGTGCCCGACGCCATGGGTGCACAACGTGCTGGCGTTGGGGGACGCCGCGGTGGCGCTCGATCCGCTGGCCGACGCCAATCTGCATCTGGCGCATAGCGCGATCCTGCGCGCGATCGATCTGTTACCCGGGCGTGACTGCCTGCCGCTCGAGCTTGCCGCGTATAACGGCCATGCGCTGCGCCAGGCGTCGCGCGTCCGCGATTTCCAGGCCGCCTATCTCGCGGCCGGAGCGCGGGTGCGCGGCGAATTCTGGAAAGCCGCCGCGCGTCTGCCCCGGCCGGCAAGCCTGACGCACACGCTCGACCAATTCGCGCATCGCGGGCGCCTCCCCTTCTACGAGGACGAAAGCTTCAACGCCGACAGCTGGCAGGGTTTGCTGCTCGGCCTGGGCATAATGCCGCGCCTGCCCGATCCGATCGCGTCGGCGACGCCGCTCGACACCGTCGTCGCCACGCTCGACCGCCTTAGTGCGACGGTCGCCGCACTGCCCGATCGCCTGCCGCCCTACCCCGCTTATCTCGCCCAGCTGGACCGACAGCGATGACGCAAGACCGCAGCCCGATCCGCAAGCTCGTCATCGTCGGCGGTGGCACCGCGGGGTGGATGGCCGCCGCTGCCGCCGCGCGCTTCCTCGCTGACGGGCAGCGCCAGATCGTTCTCGTCGAATCCGATGCGATCGGGACGGTCGGCGTCGGCGAAGCGACCATCCCGCCGATCCTCGGCTTCAACGCGCTGCTCGGCATCGACGAGCGCGACTTTCTCCGCGAGACCGGCGCGACGTTCAAACTGGGTATCGAATTCGTCGGCTGGGATACCGGCAAGGATCGCTACCTCCATCCCTTCGGCGCGCATGGCCGCGACATTCAGGGACTGCATTTCCACCAGCTTTGGCTGAAGCTCCGCGACCGTCCCGGTATCGGCGACATTGCCGACTATTCGCCATCGGCGGTCGCCGCCCGGCTCGGCCGTTTCGGTCGGGTCGCGCCCGAAACCGGGCAACCGCCGCTCGCCTACGCCTATCACTTCGATGCCGGTCTCTACGCCGCATTCCTGCGGCGGCGCGCCGAGGCGGGTGGTGTTCAGCGTATCGAGGGGCGCATCACGTCCGTCGAGCGCGATCACGAGACCGGTTACGTCGGCGCGGTGCGGCTCGAAAACGGCACCCAGGTCGACGGCGATCTGTTCATCGACTGCTCGGGCTTTCGCAGCCTGCTGCTCGGCGAAACGTTGCAGGTGCCGTTCGAGGACTGGTCGCACTGGTTGCCATGCGACCGCGCGATCGCCGTCCCCACGCAGGCGAGCACGCCATTGCTGCCCTATACCCGCGCCACCGCGCGGCATGCTGGCTGGCAATGGCGCATCCCGTTGCAACACCGCACCGGCAACGGTCATGTCTATAGCAGCGCACACATGTCGGATGACGAGGCGACCGCGACCCTGCTGGCCAATCTCGACGCGCCGCCCACCGCGGAGCCGCGTCGGCTGCGGTTCACCGCGGGCCGGCGGGCGCGGATGTGGGACGGCAACGTCGTCGCGCTCGGGCTGGCCGGCGGGTTCCTCGAACCGCTCGAATCGACCAGCATCCACCTGATCCAGACCGGCATCTCGAAGCTGTTCGCGCTGTTCCCCGACCGCGGCATCGCAGCGATCGAGCGCGACGAATACAACCGTTTGATGGGCGATGCCTATGCGTCGGTGCGCGACTTCATCATCCTACATTATCATGCCACGCGCCGCGACGATTCCGCGTTCTGGCGTCAGGTGCGCACCATGCCGATCCCGGACAGTCTGCAGCGCAAACTGGCTCTGTTCCGGGAAAAGGGACGCATCTTTCGCTACGACGACGAGCTCTTCGGCGTCGCCAACTGGACGCAGGTGCTGCTCGGCCAGAACATCGTGCCCGTCGGCTACGATCCGGTGGTCGATGCGCTCGATGCCGACCGCGTTGCAGATGCACTGCGGCAGATGCGCGACGCCGTGGCGCGCACCGCACAGGCCCTGCCCGGCCATGCGGACTACATCGCACGGTACGGAAAATCGTCCACCGCATGAATTAGCCAAATCATTTGGCTTTTTCCGGCGGTCATGCTTTGTGTCGGGTTCAGGCGGCCCAGCCAGAGATCCGGGCGCTTCCAGGGGATGACTGTATGACGAACCATTCGATCCGCCGCGCCGGCCCGACCCTGCTGGCGCTTCTGCTCGCGTCCGTCGCCACGGCGCAGACGCCGGTTGCCCGGTCCGCGGCCGAGCTAGGCCCGTACAATGTCGACGTTGCCGCTGGTGGCGCGACGCTGGTGAAATCGGCCGGCGCGGCGGACGCGGTGGTCCCTGCAACGGCCGCCTGGACGATCCAGGCCTGGATCGAACCGCGCACGATCGAGCGCGGCCAGGTGTCGATCGCGGGCATCGGGACGGTCGGCGCGGGCCGCTTCCTCGCGCTCATCGACGGGCGCCCCGCCCTCATCACCGCTGCCGGGACGCTCTCGGCATCGAAGCCGCTCGTCGCCGGACAATGGCGCCACCTCGCCGCGGTGGCGCAGGGCGACGTCGCACGGCTGTATGTCGACGGCATCGAAGTCGCGCGTGGCGCGATCGCCCCCGCTCCGGTGGCCGCGATCGCCACCATCGCCCCGCACGCGCCGGGCACATCGCCGTTTGCCGGACGCATCGCCGGTTTTGGCCAGACGCCCTCGGCCGTTGCGCCGGCGACGCTCAAGGCGATCACGAGGCCCGACGCCACGATCCGCTACGAACCCACCAGCCCCAGCTGGCCGGTGCAGACCCGGCAGATGGCGGGACAGGTGACGCCGCAGTACAGCTGGACGCTGCCGCGCAGTCGGGCGCCGCTGCCGCGCGCAGTGGCCAAGCCGATCCCACGCGGCCCGGCGCTCGCCGAGCGCGCGCCCGGGCTATGGACGGTTGCCGGCTGGCGCCTCGCCGAAGCGCCCAAGGTGTCCGCCGACGGCGCGGTGCTGTCGCGGTCAGGCTACGACGCCGCGGCCTGGTATGTCGCGACCGTACCCGGTACCGTCCTGACGACGCTGGTCGATCGCGGCGTGTACGCCGATCCCGCCTTCGGCCTCAACAACCTCGCGATCCCCGAAACCCTGGCCCGGCAGGACTATTGGTATCGCACCGAAATCGACGTGCCCGCTGGGCTCGCGGGCCGGCGGCTCGCGCTGAACTTCAAAGGCGTGAACTACGCCGCCGAGGTCTGGGTCAACGGCGTTCGCCTGGGCACGATGAAGGGCGCCTTCATCCGCGGGCGGTTCGACGTCAGCAGCAAGCTGGTGGCCGGCCGCAACGCGATCGCGGTGAAGGTATCGCCACCACCGCATCCCGGTCTCGCGCACGAGGAATCGCTGACCGCCGGGGTCGGCGAAAATGGCGGCATGCAGATGCTGGACGGCCCGACCTTCGTGGCGAGTGAAGGATGGGACTGGATTCCGACCGTACGGGACCGCAATACCGGTCTATGGCAGGGCGTCGATCTGATCGCCACCGGCGCGGCGGCGCTGGGCGATGCCCAGGTCGTGACCACGCTGCCCAACCCCGACAACAGCGTCGCCAATGTCGAGATCACCACGCCGGTGAGCAACCTGTCCGACCGGCCCGTCTCGGCGACCGTGACCGCGCGGTTCGACGACGTCGTCGTCTCGAAGTCGGTCACGCTCGCGCCCGGCGCCAGCACGGACGTGACGATGGCGCCCGGCGAATTCCCCGCATTGGCGGTGCGCAATCCGAAATTGTGGTGGCCGAACGGCTATGGCGCGCCGGCGCTGCACGGTCTGACCCTGACCAGCACGATCGACGGCACGGTTTCCGACACCAGGACGCTGCGCTTCGGCATGCGCCAGGTGACGTACGAAATCTCGCTGATGGACAAGGACGATCAGTTGCGTCGGGTCGGGCTGGACCTGTCGAAGGCGCGTGCGCTTGGCACGCAGATCGTCGATGGCACGCACCAGGGCATCCGCCAGACCGACACCGGCTGGGCGGCCTCGCTCGTCGCGGGGGCGGAAACCTCGCCCGCGGTCACGCCGGTCGCGGGCGACGCCGCGCTTGCGCCCTACCTGTTGCTGAAGGTCAACAGCGTCCGCATCGCCGCGCGCGGCGGCAATATCGGCATGGACGATTTCATGAAGCGCACCGAGCGGGAGCGGTTGCTGCCGTTCTTCCGCCTGCATCAGGACGCCAATCTCAACATCATCCGCAACTGGGTCGGGCAGAACACCGAGGAGACGTTCTACGATCTGGCCGACGAACACGGCCTGATGATCCTCAACGATTTCTGGGAATCGACGCAGGATTACAATATCGAGGCGCAGGACGTGCCGTTGTTCGCGGCCAATGCCGAGGATGTCGTCCGCCGCTTTCGCAACCATCCCTCGATCGTCGCGTGGTTCGGCCGCAACGAAGGCGTGCCGCAGCCGATCCTGAACGAAAAGCTGCAGGCGATCATCAATCGCGAGGACGGCACCAGGCTCTACATGGGCTCGTCCAACCGCGTGAACCTGCAGAACAGCGGCCCGTACAACTGGCGCCCGGAAGCCAGCTATTTCACCGATCACGCCAAGGGTTTCTCGGTCGAGCTCGGCACGCCCAGCTTCCCGACTTTGGAAGCCTGGACGCGGGCGATGCCCAAGGCCGATCTCTGGCCGATCAGCGACGCCTGGGCCTATCACGACTGGCACCAGACCGGGAACGGCGCGGTCAAGACCTATATGGACGTGCTGGCGACGCGCTATGGCGCCGGCACCAGCCTCGGCGATTTCGAGCGCAAGGCGCAGATGATGGAATATGATTCCTATCGCGCGATCTTCGAAGGATTCAACGCCGGGCTGTGGACGACCAACAGCGCCCGGATGCTGTGGATGACGCAACCCGCCTGGCCGTCGTCGGCGTGGCAGATCTTCTCGTCCGACTATGACACGCACGCCGCCTTCTACGGCACCAAAAAGGCGTCCGAGCCGGTCCATGTTCAGATGAACCTGCCCGATCATCAGGTGATGCTCGTCAACAACGGCAAGGCGCTGGCCGGCGCTGTCGTGCATGCCAAGGTTACAACGCTCGACAATCGCGTGCTCGCCGAGCAGCGCGCCACGGTCAGCGCCGGCGCCGGGCTCACGACCACCGCCTTCACGCTCGATCTCGCGCCGTTGCTGGCACAGGGGATGGTGCTGGTGGCGCTCGACGTCACCGATGCCGCCGGAACGATGCTCTCGAACAACGTCTATTGGCAGGGCGCGAACGACCAGGCGTACCGCGACATGACGCGGATGCCGCAGGCGGTCGTCGCGGCGACCGCGGCGAGCCGGACCGAGGATGGCGAGATTGCGACGACGCTGAACCTGGCGAACGACGGCCCGACCGCCGCGTTGGCGACCAAGATCACCGTCATGAATGCCGACGGCACGCAGGTGCTGCCGGCGTACTTCACCGACAATTATGTGTCGCTTCTGCCCGGCCAGCGGCGCCGGATCGAGATCCGCTATCCCGCCACCGCCGCCAAGGGCCGCACGACGATCGCGTTGCGGGGCTGGAACGTGACCCCGACCGTCGTCACGGTGCGTTAGGATGAACCGCGTCGCCGCCGCCACGCTGCTCGCCGTCGCCCTGTTCGGCGGCGCCGCCAGCGCCACCGCGCAGCAGCACCGGCTCGCGTCGCCGGACGGGTCGGTCGTCGTGACCATCGGCCAGGACGCTGTGAGCAAGGGGCCCACCTATGCCGTCGCGCTGCACGGGCGCCCCGTGATCGGTACCTCGGCGCTCGGCCTCGCGTTCGAAGCGTACAAGAAACTCGGGCCCGACACGCAGGTCGTCGGCGCGACGCCGCGCAGCGCGGACACCCGCTATCGGCTGATCGCCGGCAAGGCGTCGCGCGCGCGGGATCACTATAACGAACTCGTCTTGTCGCTCGCCGAGACCGGCGGCGCGCACCGCAAGCTCGACATCATCTTCCGCGCCTATGACGACGGTGTCGCGTTTCGCTATCGCCTGCCGGTCCAGCCCGGCGTCACCGATCTGCGCCTCGCCGGTGAACTGACCGAATTCGCCTTCCCCGCCGATTACCGGTGCTGGGGGCTCAATCTCGGCCGCTTCGACACCAGCCACGAGGGTGAATATGATCCGGTGTCGAGTTCGCAGGTGCGGCCGCATCATCTGTACGAAACCCCGTTCACCTGCCGCACCGGCATCGGCGACACGAGCTTCTCGATCACCGAGGCTGACCTGCACGACTATGCCGGGGCCTATCTCACCGGGCGCGAGACGGGCGCGCTCGGCATGGCGCTGCGCCTGACGCCGCGGCTCGACGATCCCGCCATTGCCGTGAAGGCCGATCTGCGCACCACCCCGCTGACCACGCCGTGGCGCGTGGTGATGCTGGGCGAAACGCCGGGCGCGCTGATCGAATCCCCGATCCTCACCAACCTCAATCCCGCGCCCGACCGCGATTTTTCCTGGGTGAAACCGGGCAAGACGGCGTGGGACTGGTGGAATGGGCCGACGCTCAAGAGCCTGCCGGGCGGCGCGGCGATGAACGACGCCACGATCAAGCGCTACATCGATTTCGCCGCGGCCAACGCGCTGCCCTACATGCTGATCGACGAGGGCTGGTACATCAACAGCGGCGGCGGCCCGCTGGTCTATCCCGGCGCCGATATCATGACCGTCGTCCCCACGCTCGATCTGCCCGCGCTCGTCCGCTACGCCGCGCAGCGCAAGGTGGGGCTGTGGCTATGGGCCAACTGGCGCGTGCTGGACGCCAAGATGGATGCCGCGTTCGATCGCTATGCCGCGATGGGCATCAAGGGCGTCAAGGTCGATTTCATGGATCGCAGCGACCAGCAGATCGTCGAATTCTATCAGCGCATCTTCAAGGCCAGCGCCGATCACCACCTCATGCTCGATCTGCACGGGGCGTATCACCCGACCGGCGCGACTCGCACCTGGCCGCAGTTCCTGACGCAAGAAGGCGTGCTGGGCGCCGAATACAACAAATGGACCCGTCGCATCACCGCGCGCCATAACGTCACCCTGCCGTTCACGCGCGGGCTGGCCGGCCCGTATGATTACACGCCGGGCGGGTTCCGCAACGCCACGCCGGAGACGTTCCGTATCGAGCCGCAGACCCCGATGGTGCAGACCACGCGCGGTCAAGCGCTGGCCATGTACGTCGTGTTCGACAGTCCGTTCATGGGCGTGGCCGACAGTCCGGACAATTATGCCGGCGCGGCGGGGATGGCATTCCTGCGCGCTGTCCCCGCCAGTTGGGACGAGACACGGGTCGTCTCGGGCGCGATCGGCGAGCAGATCGTGATCGCGCGCCGATCCGGCCGGGACTGGTATCTCGGTGCGATGACCGACGAAGCGCCGCGGACGCTCGACGTCCCGCTCGCGTTCCTCGGCGCGGGCCGTTTCACCGCGACGATCTGGCAGGATGGCCCCACCGCTACCGATGTCGTCACCACGACGCGTATCGTTACCGCGCGCGACTCGCTCCAGCTGATATTGGCGGGATCGGGCGGCAGCGCCGTCCGCCTCGCCCGGCTCCCTTGACCCGTTAGGAACGCCCGATGACCCGCCTCCTCCTCTCCGCGCTGATGCTGTGCGTCGCCGTACCCGCGCTCGCCGCCGACCCCACGGCCGAACAGAAAGCGCAATGGGCCAAGGAAGCCGAGGAGCGGCTGCACACCGATTGGGCGTATCTGGGCCGCTACCGCGACGCCAATGCTGCCTTGCCCGCGCCCGTCGCCGGCCAGCCGCGCATCGTGTTGATCGGCGATTCGATCACGCAGGGCTGGTACGATCAGGTGCCCGCGTTCTTCTCCGCCGGGCGGATCGGCCGCGGGATCGGCGGACAGACCACGCCGCAGATGCTCGTGCGCTTCCCAGCCGACGTCATCGCGCTCAAACCCGCCGTCGTGCAGATCATGGCGGGTACCAACGACATCGCCTTCAACACCGGGCCGATGACTCCCGACGAGAGCAAGGCCAATATCCGCGCGATGACCGAATTGGCGCAGGCCAACGGCATCCGCGTCATCCTCGCGTCGATTCCGCCGGCCGACCGCTATCCCTGGCGGCCGGGCCTCGACACCGGGAGCAAGATCGTGGCGATGAACGCGTGGCTGAAATCCTATGCCGCCGCCACCGAATCGACCTACGCCGATTATTGGACGGCATTGGCCGCGCCAGGGACGCTCGGCATGCGCGACGGGCTGTCCTCGGATCACGTACATCCGACCCCCGCCGGCTATGCGGTGATGGCACCCGTGGCCGAGCGCGCGTTCAAGGCGGCGCTGGCCAAACCGGCCCCCATCCGCGCCATCATCGCACGATGATCCTGCTCGCCGCGCTGTCGCTCGCCACCGCCGTCGTTCCGACGAAGCAGGGCCCGGTGCGCGGCGAGGTGACCGCTGACGCCCGCGAGCTGTATCGCGGCATTCCCTATGCGGCAGCACCGACCGGGCCGCTGCGGTGGAAGCCGCCGCGCCCAGTGAGGCGCTGGAAAGCGGTGCGCGATGCCACGCGCTCGGCGCCCTCCTGTCCGCAGGTCGATCGGGGCTGGAACACCGCGGCGGCCAGCTATGCCAGCGAGGATTGCCTGTATCTCGAGGTCGCGACGCCCGACCGGACTCCCGCGACGCCGATGCCGGTCATGGTGTGGATCCATGGCGGTTCGAACTATGCCGGTGGCGGCGCCGGTACGATCCAATCGGGGCTGGTGCGCCACGGCGTGGTCCTCGTCAGCCTGCAATATCGTCTCGGCGCGCTCGGCTTCCTGTCGCACCCCGCGCTGACCCGCGAAGGCGGCGGCGCCTCGGGCAATTACGGGCTGATGGACCAGCAGGCGGCGCTCCGCTGGGTGCGCGACAATATCGCTGCGTTCGGTGGCGATCCCGGCAACGTTACCTTGTTCGGCGAGAGCGCGGGGGCGATGGATGTCGGGCTGCACCTGCTGAGCCCCGGTTCGCGCGGGCTGTTCGCCAAGGCGATCGAGGAAAGCGGCACGCCCGGGTTCGGCACACCGCCGCGCAGCCTGGCCGAGAACGAACGGCTCGGCACGCTGATCGCCGCGCAAGCCGGGATCGCGCAGACCGCGGCGGCGCTCCGCGCGCTGCCGGTCGCGCAGCTCATCGCCGCGACCGAGGCGGTCGCGGTGCCCGGCCTGGCGGACAAGAGTTTCATCTGGCTGCAGGCGATCGTCGACGGCCGCGTGCTGCCCGACACGCCGGAGGTCTTGCTGTCGGGCACCGACAACCCCGCGCCGCTGATCGTCGGCAGCAACGCACGCGAGCTGACCCTGCACGGCGGCGTGACGCGCGCGGGCGAGGCGACCGCCGCGGCGTTCCCGGCCAACCCCGCCGCGGCGCGCAAGGCTTATGGTCTCGACGGCATTCCGGCCGCCGATCCGCGCATGGGCGACCTCGACCTGATCCTGTCCAACGACATCAACTTCCGCTGCCCGGCGACCACGCTCGCCGCGGCGCGCGCGCGCGCGGGGCGGGCGGTCTGGCACTATCACTTCGATTACACCGGGCCCGACGGCAAGCCCGTCACGCACGGCAGCGAAATCCGCTATGTGATGGCCGGTACCGACGAATTCGAGCCCGGTGCGCCGCCGATGCAGGCCTATTGGCTCGCCTTCGCGCGCACCGGCGATCCCAACGCGCCCGGTCTGCCACGCTGGCCGGGCTACGACCTGCGCCGCAAGGCCTATCTCGGCTTCGTCAACGGCGGCCCCCAGCCGGGCCACGACCTGCGTGGCTCCGTCTGCGACCTGCGATCCGCGCCGTGACCCTTGGTCAGGCCGGCCACAGCCGTGCGGCGCCGCGCACGCCGCTGCTGTCGCCCCATTGCGCCGGCACGATGCGTCCGTCCCATCCGTCCGAAAAGGCGTAGCGTCGGACCACGGCGGGAAGCTGCTCGTAGAGTTCGGCGACATTCGACATGCCCCCGCCGAGCACGAAACATTCGGGATCCACGATATTGGCGATCATGGCGAGTGCGCGGCCGAGCCGATCGATATAGCGATCGAGCGTCGCCAGCGCCGCCGGGTCGCCGGCGCGCGCCTGCTCCACGATCGTCGGGCCGTCCAGCGCCACGCCCGCCACCGTCTGGTGATCGCGCGCGAAGCCGGTCCCGGACACCCAGCTTTCCAGGCAGCCCTGCTGCCCGCACCAGCAGGCCGGACCAGGGAATTCCGCCGCACTCGGCCAAGGCAGCGATACATGCCCCCACTCCCCCGCGATGCCGTTGGCACCGGCGACGATGCGTCCATCGACCACCAGCCCGCCGCCGCACCCGGTGCCGACGATCACCGCAAAGGCCGACCGCGCGCCCGCCGCAGCGCCGTCAACGGCCTCGGACAGCGCCAGGCAGTTGGCGTCGTTGGCCATACGTACCGCGCGGCCGATCGCGGATTCCAGATCCTCGCGGAACCGCCGCCCGTTCAGATATACCGAGTTTGCGTTGCGCATCAGTCCGTTGCGCGGCGATACCGACCCCGGCGTGCCGATCCCGATCGTCCCCTCGGCGCCGGCTTCGGCCTCGACCGCGGCGACCAGCGCGGTCACCGCGCGTATCGCCTGGTCATAGTCGCCGGGGTTCGGCACGCGCAGTCGGCTCAGGAATTGTCCGTCATCGCCGAGCGCCGCCGCTTCGATCTTCGTCCCGCCGAAATCCAAGCCGACCTGTATCACCGTCTTCTCCCGCCACACGCCGTCAGCGTGGTGCGAGGTTCATCCGGCCCGATGGTCGCGCGCTGCGATCCCATCGTCATTCCCCCGCCCACGGTACGACACAGGGGACTTAGGCAGGAAACGGCGATTAACAAAGACAATTTGCATTAATCAATCATCCGCTGCGACCGCCCTGCATCAGGATCGCATCGGAGGGCAGGATATGGTCCAGGAACGGCAGGATCGCCGCGCCGATCGCAGGCGCGTCGTTGGACATCGTCGCACGCAACACGCGCACGGGAGACGGCAGGACGATCGACGACAACATCGCGCCGAGCCGCTCGACCAGCGCATCGACCAGCGCCGCCGGCAACCGGCCGCCGATCAGCACGGCGCCCGGATCGACCAGACAGCTGACCGCGATCAACGGCGCGATCAGCGACTGCGCGGCATCCTCGATCCAGCGCGCGACGATCGCGGCCACCGCGGGATCGTCGCCGGTCAACGCATCGACCCCGGCGACGACGCACCCCGCCGCGTCGAGCCGGGCATAGAGTGCGGACAGCGATACGGTTTGCTGGACGGTACGCCCGAACGCCTGCGGGCTCATATCGGGCATGAAGCCGATCTCGCCGCTGCGCGCACCCGCGCCGCGGAAATAGTTGCCGTCGATCACGAGCCCCCCGCCAAGGCCCGCGCTGACGAGGATGTAAAAGAAGCTCCGCAACTTCATCCCCGCGCCGAACTGCGCCTCGCCGATCGCCGCTGCCGCGGCATCATTGTCGACATGCACCGGCCACGGCACGATGCCGCCGATCATCGCGGTGATGTCGACATCGTTCCAGACCTCATAGGCGGAGGGACGATGTGGCAGGCTGACCCGCCCGAAATCGTCGGGCATCGCCACGCCGACGCCGAGCAGGCGGCGTTCGTCGATCACGTTCGCGGCGCGGATCGCCGCAATCTCCTCGACGAGCCAGGCAGCCACCTCATCGGGCATCGGAAACGCGGCTTCGCGGGTTGCGCGCGTCAGCACGGTCCCCGCCAGATCGAGCGACACGATCGAGATGTGGTCGCGATCGATGTTGATCCCGATCGAGAAGCTGCCAGCGGGATTGATGACCAGTTGCGCCGCCGGCTGTCCGCGCGCGCCCTGGCGCCGCCCCGCCTCCGCGATCAGTCCGGCATCGAGCAGCCGGCGCGTGATGTTGGCGATGGTCGGGCCGGTCAGCCCGGTTATCGCGGCGAGTTCGGTGCGGCTCGCTTCGCCGCTGACGCGGATCGCCTGGAGCACGGTACGCTGGTTATAGTCCCCCGCGCGTTCGAGGTTCGTACCCGACAGGCTGATCCCCAGCCGTGCGCCGCGGTCGACCGCGCCCGTGGTACCGGCCGTGTTACCGGCCGTGGTACCGCCCATGGTCCCGATGTCGGCTGCCTCCGGTCCCATCCCCCTGCCCCGCATGTTAGCGCTAGTTCCCGTGATCGTCCGACTTCGACAGGCTTAGTGGAGACGAAACGCCATCCGGTCAAAAATGAAATGCGGCAGTCGGTTCAATTCGCGGGCGCGGTCGCCGCGGTGGCCGTTGCGGGGCCGAACAGCCCCCCGGCCGGCCCCGTCTCCGGCAAGATGTAGACGATCCCGCTGCCGGCCTTGAACGTCGGGCGGATGAAGTCTGCGTAGAACGCATCGGAGACGTTGATGCAGCCATAGGATACGCGCCGATCGCGCGGCGACGCGCTGGCGAGACGCGCGAGACGGTCGCGTGCAGTAGCGCCGGGCGTGATGTCGGTCGCGCGGTGGATCGCGACTGCGGCGTCGTAATCGACCCAGACGACGTCGCGTCCTTCCAGATTGACGCCGATATCGGCGACGAAGCGACCGGCAGGCGTAATACGATCGGCGGGTGGAATCTGCGACAGCTTGCGATCGCCTATTCCGGGTGGCGACACGTCACCGCGCGCACGTCCGACCAGCACCGGGGACTCCGCCGTCAGCGTGCCATGACGGTCGAACAGGAACAGTCGCGCGGCAACCTTGTCGACGATCACGAACGGCAAGGCCTGGTTGTCTGCCGTCCGGACGGTCCATTCGGCAAGCGCCTGGACCTTCGCCGGTTCGCGCTGATCCGCGGGCAAGCCACCTTGGACAGGTCGGACCGGCGCCTCTGCGTAAGCCGGCGGCGCGAACAAAAGCGTTGCCGCAGTTGCGCAGAACAAGGCGGTTGTTGCCAGCCGGAGTTTAAAAGCCATTGCTGGCCGTTAGGTTAACAAAATACTAATGAACAGTGTCGAACAGACCCTTAAAGCGGCGTGTTCGTGCATAGTACGTTAACCGCATTTGTTAGGATCAAGCCAGACATCAAAGTCCCGACGAGGGTCATCGCGTCCCGCATCGCGGCGGCTGTACGCGAACCGGCATCCGCGCGCAGCGTCGTTATCGGCCTCTGAGAGTCAGCGTGCCGACCGATTGAACAAGCTGTTGTCTAAAATGCTCGCCACCTTTTGCAGGAGGACAGTCGGATCGAACGGCTTGACGAGGTAGCCATCCGCGCCAAACCCAAGCCCCTCATCGATGTTCTGTTCACTGCCGGTTGCGGTGAGCATCAGCACGGGCATCAGATACGTGTGAGGCGTTGCGCGCAGGCGCTGGAGTATTTCGATACCCTGCATGCCCGGAAGAGCGCGATCAAGGATCACGAGATCGGGCTTCTTGAACGCTATGGTGTCGTAAGCGAGCGTCCCATGCCCGATCACGCCGACAAGATACCCGGCGTTGGTCAGGAGATCTTTGACAATATCCGCCATCAGCGCGTCGTCCTCGACGTAGATGATCCGGATTAGCCGCTGCGGGGGCGGTAACGCGTCAACCTGTTGCATAATGTCGCCGATACTGAATGCTTAATGCCCAGCCTTGCGCAAGGCCGCCTCGGGAAATTATCGGCGTTTGAGACCGTCAGCTCTTTTTTTCAGAAGTTCTTCTACGCGGAACACGAGTTCGTCCGGATCAAAAGGCTTTTTCATATAGTCGTTTGCGCCCTCATACATCGCCAGGGTCTCATCGGCGTCGCTTTGTCGGCCGGTCAACATAAGGACAGGCGTATCGCAAAACTCCAATGAGTTGCGCATTTCGCGTAAGACGATAATGCCGCTCCTCGTCGGCATGTTACAATCCAGGATCACCAGATCCGGATTCTTTGCGCGAAGCACTTTCATCACATCGGTGCCGTCGCCGAGCAGGCCAACGGCGTGGCCTGCGGCGTTGAGCGCCTCGATCGCGACGTCAGCAACAAGCTCGTCGTCGTCAGCCATGATTATCCGGCCCAATGCAGCCTCCCTCTCCCTCCGGCGCGCGGAGGTACGTGATCAACCGCCGAAAAGATTACGAGGATCCCCGATATCCGCACATTGCGGTCCCGATTGTAAAAAACGCCTGTGCAAATTCCGTTTTTGCCAAGCGTTTTCAAGCAGCTTGCCTGTCGCGGGAGCGTCATACCCAAGAAAGTCTTAAGGGCTGTTCATGGTTGACCCGATCACCGCTGCGTACGCCGTCCGTGTACCAGACGCTTCCGTGATACCGCTTGGTTGGCCAATATCGGGGCAAAACCGCCGCGCGTGACCTCGACTCAGCAGCGGAAGATCCAAATCGCACGATAGGGCGGAGATCCGCCGCGTTCTGGATTGACGATGGTGACCCCTACGGGAATCGAACCCGTGCTTCAGCCGTGAAAGGGCCGCGTCCTAACCGCTAGACGAAGGGGCCTGCGTGGTGGAGGGCGACTAGGGCCCGGGGGCGCGGGCGTCAAGCCTTCAGTCGGCCCAGGCCGCATCTTCGAGGTGCAATTCCGCCGCGGGGCGCGAGGACCAGTCGTCGATCTTCGCGCGACCCGCCAGCCACAGTTTCCGATGCGGCGGCGCGCCGAGCAGCGCCTGGCCCAGCGGCGTCTCGGCGGCGCGGAACGCCATCGCCTTGATGCTGCGGCCGTCGTCGCCCGCCACCACGGTGCGGACATGGCCGTTGCCGACGATGTCCGCCTTGATCACGCGCACCGGCCCCATCGCCACGCGCGGCGCGGGCCAGCCCATGCCGTAGGGCCCGCCCGCCTCCATCGATTCGACCAGGCTCGGGTTGACGCCGCCCGCCGCGAGCACCGCGTCGAGCAGCAGCGCGCGGTCGCTCCTCGACCGGTCGACCGCGGCGGCGAGGCGCTCCTCTAGGAACTCGGCGAAAGCGGGGATCGCTGCCTCGGCGATCGTCAGCCCCGCCGCCATCGCATGCCCGCCGCCCGCGATCAGCAGGCCGTGCTCCTTCGCCGCCATCACCGCCGCGCCGAGATCGACGCCGGAGATCGAGCGGCCCGATCCCTTGCCGATGCCGTTCTCGTCGATCGCGATGACGATCGCCGGGCGGCCGAGCTTTTCCTTCAGCCGCCCGGCGACGATGCCGATCACGCCGGCGTGCCAGCCATGGCCGGAGACGACGGCGACGCGGGCGGAGCTCGAGGTCAGTAGGTCGGCGGCCTCCTGCACGCCGGTCTCGATCGCGCGGCGTTCCTCGTTCAGGCGGTCGAGCTCGGTGGCGATCGCGCGCGCCTCGTCGGGGTCGCGGGTGGTGAGCAGGCGGACGCCGAGGTCGGCGCGACCGACGCGGCCGCCGGCGTTGATCCGGGGGCCGAGCGCGAAGCCCAGGTCGGTGCAGGTCGGGCTGCGGGTCAGGCGCGACGCCTCGATCAGCGCGTTCACGCCGATGTTGCGGCGCGCGGCCATCACCTTGAGCCCCTGTGCGACGAACGCGCGGTTGAGCCCGCGTAGCTGCGCGACATCGGCGACGGTGCCGAGCGCGACGATGTCGAGCAGGTCGATCAGCTTGGGCTCGGGGCGGGTTTCGAACCAGCCGCGGGCGCGGAGCGTGCGGACCAACGCGGCAGCGGCGAGGAAGCACATGCCGACCGCGGCGAGATGCCCGTGCGCGGCGCCCTCGCCTTCGTCGAGCCGGTTGGGGTTCACCAGCGCCAGCGCGTGCGGCAGCTCGGCCGAGCATTTGTGATGGTCGATGACGATCACGTCGATGTCCGCGTCGCGGGCGGTAGCGAGCGCCTCGAACGCCTGCGCGCCGCAATCGACGGTGACGATCAGGGTGGCGCCCTCTGCCGCGAGCCGGGTCAGCGCGGCGCCCGACGGGCCGTAGCCTTCGAGCATGCGATCGGGGATATAGGGCCGTGCCTCGATCCCGAGGTCGCGCAGGACGAGCACCATCAGCGCGGCGGAGGTGGCGCCGTCGACGTCGTAGTCGCCGAAGATCGCGACCTGCTCGCCGGCCTGCACCGCGTCGGCGAGGCGGTTTGCCGCGACGTCCATGTCGCGGAAGATCGAGGGGTCGGGCATGAAGCCGCGGATCGAGGGGGCGCGGTGCGCGTCGAGATCGTCGCGTGGGCAGCCGCGGGCGAGGAGGAGCTGGGTGACAAGGTCGTCCTGGCCGAAGCCGTCGCGCTGGTCCGCCGCGAGGGCTCGCCAGCGCCAGGGTTGGCCGAGGATCGAAGAGCTTACGCCGAGTACGTTCATGAGGTCGAGGTAGGGCCTGGGGCGGGTTTGTCGAGGTTTACGGGGTAAGCTTCCCCTCCAATCCGCCGGACTCGACCGATCCACACTCGTCATCCCAGCGAAGGCTGGGATCTCCCGTGGCAGGCGCGGGACAGGAGCCGCGGGAGACCCCAGCCTGCGCTGGGGTGACGGATGTGTGGAGGGGCGGGAGAACGGCTGTGTCGCGCTGAGGGGCGCTACTTGATCCACGGCCTTTCCCGAAACCACTTCGTCACGATATACTTCACGCCTTCGATCACCGGCATGCCCTCATGCAGCGTCAGGCGATTCGGGCTGCCATCAGGGTTCATGTTGTTCCACGCCAGCAGCAGCCCGCGCTTGGGGGCGATCTTGATGCCGGCCTGCGGGAACCAGGTCGCGCCACCCTCTGGCACGTCGTTGAGATAGACCATCGCGGTCCAGGTCCGCTGGCCGCCCTGTTCCTGCATCTTGGCCCAGTAGTTTTCGGACTCGTGGAAATAATCGTGGTGCGCGCGGAAGTGCTGGCCGGGGGCGTAGCGCTGGCCCTGCATCGTCTCGCCATGCGGCAGGTCGATCCCGAGCAACGTCGCGATCGCCTCGTCGGTCGGCTGCACGTCGGGCGACCACCGGTCCATGTCGCAGCTCTCGCTGGTGCGGAAATTGCTGTCGGGCGTGTCGGACAGCAGCGTCGAGGGCCGCCGCTTCGCATCGATCATCCCGATCAGCCGCGTGCAGGTCGCGGGATCGAGGAAATTCTCGTGGTAATAGAATTGCACGGTGTTCATCGCGACGCGCTGCGCCCCGGGGGTGGCGTCGAGACGCGCGCCGACCTCGGCCCCCGCGGCCTGGCGGAGCGCGGCGGCCGGATCGGCCTTCGATTTGGTCTTGGTGAAGATACCCATGCGGTCGAACTTGCCGACGCGTGCGCGAAACGCAAGGGCCCTGCCCGTCCGTCATCCCCCCGACCGGCAGGATGACGGAGCTTTCGTGGCAGGGCGTTACCAGAAGATGTCGTACACCGTATCGACCACCTGGCCGCTGTCGAGATCGACCAGCAGCGCGTCGTTGTAATAGCGCACCCAGCGATACGGACCGTACGCCTCGGGCAGGCGATAGGTGTAGGGATCCTGGATCCAGTAGCTCTGGTTGAACAGGATGCTGCTCAGCGTGAAGCCGACCCCGAACCGGCGATAGCCATAGCCCCAGCCGCTCGGTGCGTAATAACGCGGCAGGCGATAGGCGCCGCGATTCGATGCGCGATAGTCGCTCCAGGCATAGCGATTGTCGCTCCGCCAGCCGCGGTTCCAGGCGCCGCCATTGCTGTAGCCGCCGCGGTTGGCATAGCTGCCGCGCCCATAGGCCTGGCGCGTGTCGTAGCCCCGGTTCTGGCCCCAGTTCTGGCCCCGGTTCTGGCCCCGGTTCTGATAGCTGCCCCGATTATCGAGATCGTTGCGGCCATAGGGCTGGCGGGCGTCGTAGCCGCCCTGAGCGGGGCGACCCTGAAAACCCTGGGCGCCGCGACCCTGATAGCTGCGCCCGTCCTGACGTCCGTCACGATCGGGCTGGATATCCTGGCGACCGGGGCCATCGTTGCGCCCCGCGAAGCGATCGGGACGGCCGTTCTGCCAGCCGCCGCGCTGCCCCTGGGCCGCGTTCTGCAGGTCGCCGCGCTGCGGACGACCCGCCTGCCGCTGGTACTGGACCTGGGGCTGCGCTTGCGGCTGCGCCTGGACCTGTGGCTGAGCCTGTTGTTGCGCAGGCTGTGCGCGGTCGGCGCGCGCGCCGTTCCAGCCGCCGCGATTGCCGCCCCGGTCGCCGCCGCGCTGGCCGTTCCACTGGCCGCGACCCTCGGCTTGCGGATCGGGACCGCGTTGTGCGGTCGCGGCGACCGGCACGAGTGCGGAGGCCGCCATCAGGATCTTCAGAAAGCTGCGTGTCATGCCCGTCATCCTCGACTGCCGGCGCACATTGCCGGCCCTTATGATGGACGACATGTGCACCATCCGCGTTGAGCCGAAGCTGAACCCGTTCGTCAGCGATCAGACAGCTTCGGCGCGACGAGCGCCGGAACCACCCGCGCCGCGTCGCCCGGATCGATCCCCGGGCGTGCGCCCGCGGGGATGATCTCTTCGCCCCGCGTCGCGCGGCCGGCGCGCTGGATCGCCTCGACCAGGCGCGGATAGATGCCGCAGCGACACAGGTTGGTGATGCTCGCGCGGATCAGCTCTTCGCTTGGTGCCGCGTTCTTCTTGAGCAGCACCGATGCCGCCATGATCATGCCGGGGATGCAGAAGCCGCATTGCGGCACCGATTCGGCGATGAAGGCCAGCTGGACCGCGTGGCTGCGCTCGCGCGACAGGCCCTCGATCGTGGTGACGTAGCTGCCCTCGATCGTCCCGATCGGCACCCGGCAGCTGCGCCGCGCCTGCCCGTCGACATCGACCGTGCACGCGCCGCACTGGCCGGTGCCGCAGCCAAATTTGGTGCCGGTCAGGTTCGACGCGTCGCGCAGCGCCCACAGCAAGGGCGTCGCGGGGTCGATCCGGTATTCGACCGGCTGGTTGTTCACGGTGAAGCGCGTCATGCGGGGACGGTAGGCCGCCTCTGACCCTCCGTCACCCCGGACGTGTTCCGGGGTCCACCGTTCCACGAACTCTCGGCGCTCGAATTCGCCTCCCGGTGGATGCCGGAACACGTCCGGCATGACGGTCACACCCGCAACAACCCCTCGGTGGCGCGCGCCTTGGCGCTGGCCGGGAAAAGCGCCGCCATCGTCCGCGCCGGATCGACGCCGAAATGCCCCGCGACCGCGCCGCCGATGAATGCGTCGAGCTGCGCGGTCGGGCGGATGTCGCGCGCCTCGTACAGCGACGCCGCGCTCAACCCCGGCCAGTCCGCCAGCACGCGGCCACCCTTGACGTCGCCGCCGAACAGCATCGCCGCCGCGCCGGTACCGTGGTCGGTGCCGCCGGTGCCGTTGACCGCGACCGTGCGCCCGAACTCGGTCGCGACCAGCACCATCGTGTCCGCCCAGAGCGGCCCCAGCCCGGCCTGCAGCGCGCCGATCATCGCGTCGAGCCCGGTCAGCTGCGCGGCGAGCCGCCCGCGCTGCCCGGTATGCGTGTCCCAGCCGCCGGTCTCGACCATCGCGATCCGCGCGCCATTGTCGGGCGAGAGCAGCTTCGCCGCCAGCGTGCCGGTCGCCGCGGCGTTGCGGCCGTTGTCGGCGCCGAGATCGCTGGTCAGCGCGCGCGTCGCCATCGCCTCGCTCCACAGCCCGTGCAGCTGCGTGTCGCCCTGGTACAGCAGCGCCACGCGCTGCAGCAGATCGTCCGACGCCTGGGGAAGGTTCGACGGCGCATAGGACGAAATCTCGCGCGGCCCGCGCAACGCCATCGGTACCGTCGCGGCCACCGCGATCGCGCGCGCCTGATCCGCGGGCAAGATTCCGAGCAGCCGGTTGAGCCAGCCGTCACGCACCGCATAGGCGCGGTCGCCGCCAGTCTCGAGCACGTTCTGCCCGTCGAAATGCGAGCGGTCGCGGTAGGGCGAGGCGATCGCATGCGCGAACAGCGCCTGCCCCTTGCCGTACAGCCCCGCCGCATTGGTCATCGCCGGATGCAGCGCAAAAATGGTGTCGAGCTTCGCACCGGTCGCGAAATCGGCCGCAAGGTCGCCGCGCACGCCGCCGAACGCCGGATCGCCGACCGCGCCGATCACGCCCAGGCCGTCGGCCGCGCCGCGCTGGATGATGAAGACGAAGCGCTTCGGCGTCGCGGCGCGCGCGAACGCCATGCGCGGGGCGAACGCAAACCCAAGCGTGCCGAGCGCACCGCGGGTCAGGATGGAACGACGGTCGATCATGGCGTTATCTCCGCATCATTTCGGGCGAGACCAACAGCAGCGCGAGCGCCTGCCCCGGACTTTCGGCGCGGTTGAGCGTCTGCGCGGTCGCATTGCTCAGTGCGCCGGGGAAGAGCTTCGGCGCCAGCGCACGCGCGTCGGTGCCCGCGGGGGCACGGGTCGCGAACCGCTCCGCCGCCTCGACCCGCCGCATGATCGCGTCGGGCCCCGCCCAGGTCGCGGCCAGATCGTCATAGCCGATCGGCTGGCCCGGCTTCCACACCTGCTGGCCCAGCTGGTTGGTGAGCCCGAGGATCGCGGCCGGTTGCACCGTCGCGGTGCCCAGTGCGCGCATCGCCGCGATCGTCCATTCCCACGGCGTCCGGAATTTCACCGGCGTCTCGACCCAGGCCTCGGGCGACGCGACGATCGCACGGTAGACGGTCGGCAGATCGCCGCCGGAGTCGAGAAAGGCCTTTTCCAGCCGTGCGATCATCGCGGGCGGCGGCACGTCGCCGGCGAAATGCCGCGTCAATTTGGTCGCGATATGGGTCGCGGTCGCGGGGTGGACGGCGAGGTCGGCGAGAACCGCCTGCGCTTGCGCTTCGCCCGCGGCGGCATAGCGTTTGCCGAGGATCGTCCGGTCGCCCGGCTGGTGGATCGCGGGCACGAACACGAAGTCCCCGGGCGTCGTGGCACCCCGCGGTCCGCGCCCCAACCCTGCCACCGTCCAACCCGTCATCGCGCGCGCGAATTCGGTGACGTCGCCCTGCGCGTAGCCGGTTCGCACCCCCAGAGTGTGCAGCTCGAGGATTTCGCGCGCGAGATTCTCGTTGAGGCCGACCTTGCGTTGGCCGCGTGCCGCAACGCGCAGACCGAGCGGACTGTCCGGCCCCACCGATACTGCCTGATCGAGATACAGTAGCATAGCGGGATGCCGCTCGACCGCGTTCAGCATGTCGGCGAACCGCCCAAGCACATGCGGCCGGATCGCCTCGAACTCCATCGGCCCCGCCAGCGCCACGACTTGGAGCTTGTCGATCGAGACCGCGAAATGGTTCGACCAGAACTGGACCAGCCGCTCGACGAACGGCGCGTCAGACCCGAGCGCGACGTTGGTCCGCGCGCCGACGGCGGTCGCGTAATTGGCGCGGATCGCGCGCGCGGCGACCTGCCGTGCGTCGCGCATCGCCAGCTTGTCGGCGGACATCGCCGCGGCTGCCGACGTGCCGCTCATCGTCGGATCGGGTGTCGCGGGTGCAGGCGGCGCTTGCGTTTGCTGACGGATCACCCGGCGTTCGTCCTGATACTTGACCAGCGCCGCGGCCATCGCGCGCGAATTGGGCGCCGACGCGATGCCGGCGGGCCGAGGATCGTAGCGGGCGAATTGGTCGATCAGATAGGCTTTCGGATCGCCGGCCACCCGGTCGTCGGGCCTGGCCCCGAGGCCGAAGCGGTTGAGCGCAATACTCGCGGACGCCATGGGGCATCTCCTCTCGGGCACCGCCCTACGCCGACATTGTCGCACAATTGTGCCGACGCGCATCCCGTGGCATCGCGCGGCGATGTTGCGCATCACCGAACTGAAACTGCCGATCAATCACCCGGACGAGGCGCTGCCGGCCGCGGTGTGCAAGCGGCTGCGGATCACACCGCGCGAGCTGATCCGCTACAAGGTCGCCCGCCGCGCCAACGACGCGCGCGACAAGATGGACATCCAGCTGGTCTATTCGGTCGACGTCAACGTGAAGAACGAGGCGACGGTGCTCGCAAGGTTCAAGAAGGACCGCCACGTCAATCCGACCCCCGACACGCGCTATAATTTCGTCGCGAAAGCGCCGGAGGGCGTCGACCCGCCCCGCCCGGTCGTCGTCGGCGCGGGGCCGTGCGGGCTGTTCGCCGGGCTGATCCTGGCGCAGATGGGCTTCCGCCCGATCATCGTCGATCGCGGCAAGGTGGTGCGCGAGCGGACCAAGGACACCTGGGGACTATGGCGCCGCGGCGTGCTCGATCCCGAATCCAACGTCCAGTTCGGCGAGGGCGGCGCCGGCACCTTCTCCGACGGCAAATTGTGGAGCCAGATCCAGGACCCACGCCATCTGGGGCGGAAAGTCCTGACGGAGTTCGTGAAGGCCGGCGCGCCCGAGGAAATCCTCACCGAGGCGCATCCGCATATCGGCACCTTCCGGCTCGTCACGATGGTCGAGAACATGCGCGCGACGATCGAGGCGCTGGGCGGCGAATACCGTTTCGAAAACCGTGTCGAGGATATCGACATCGCGGTCGATGCGGAGGGCGGGCGCCGCGTCGTCGGGCTGAAGATGCACAATGGCGACTATCTCGCCGCCGACCATGTCGTCCTCGCGGTCGGACACAGCGCGCGCGACACGTTCGAGATGCTCCACGCCGCGGGCGTGCATGTCGAGGCGAAACCCTTCTCGATCGGCGTGCGCATCGAACATCCGCAATCCTGGATCGACGAGGCGCGGTTCGGCCCCTGCGCGGGGCACCCCGATCTGGGTGCTGCCGCCTACAGCCTGTCGCATCATTGCAGCAACGGCCGCACCGCCTACAGCTTCTGCATGTGCCCCGGCGGCACGGTCGTCGCCGCGACGTCGGAGGAAGGCCGCGTCGCGACCAACGGCATGAGCCAATATTCACGCAACGAACGCAACGCGAATTCGGGGCTCGTCGTGGGCATCGACCCGGAGCGCGACTATCCGGGCTCTCCGCTCGCCGGCATTGCGCTGCAACGGCACTGGGAGTCGCGGGCCTATGAGGTCGGTGGCTCCAGCTATCACGCGCCGGCGCAGCGGCTGGGCGACTTCCTCGCCGGCCGCCCGTCCACGGCGCTCGGCACTGTAATCCCCTCCTACCGGCCCGGCGTGACGCCGACCAACCTCGCCGACTGCCTGCCGGAGTTCGCCGTCACCGCGCTGCGCGAGGCGCTGGTCGTGTTCGGCAAACAGATCCCCGGCTACGATCACCCCGACGCGGTCATGACCGGCATCGAGACGCGCACCTCGTCGCCGGTACGCATCACGCGCGACGACGGGTTCCAGAGCCTGAACACCGCCGGGCTGTTCCCCGCGGGCGAAGGGGCCGGCTATGCAGGCGGCATCCTCTCGGCGGCGGTTGACGGCATCAAGGTCGCCGAGGCGGTCGCGCTGAGTTTGGTCAAGACAGACTAAACCAAAAGCGGTTCCCCGGCGAAGGCCGGGGCCCAGTTGGGAAGGCCGGTGTAACGGAAGGCGGTCCTTCGTTACCTCTGTCCTCCAACTGGGCCCCGGCCTCCGCCGGGGAAGGTTATAGGGGCAAACAGCCCCCGCTAGCTCACCGCTCCAGACACATCGCGATCCCCATGCCCCCGCCGATGCACAAGGTCGCCAGCCCCCTCTTCGCATCACGTTTCTGCATCTCGTAGATCAACGTCGTCAGCACCCGCGCGCCGCTTGCGCCGATCGGGTGCCCGATCGCGATCGCGCCGCCGTTGACGTTGACCTTCGCGGCATCCCAGCCGAGCTCCTTGCCGACCGACAAGGCCTGCGCCGCGAACGCCTCGTTCGCCTCGATCAGGTCGAGGTCGCCGATCGTCCAGCCTGCCTTCTCCAACGCGCGCCGCGTCGCGGGCACGGGGCCGATTCCCATGATCGACGGATCGACGCCGGCCGATGCCCAGCTCTTGATCGTCGCGAGGATCGGCGATCCGCGCCGCTCGGCCTCGTCGCGGCTCATGATCACCAGCGCGGCGGCGCCATCGTTGAGCCCGCTGGCGTTCGCCGCGGTGACGGTGCCGTCCTTCTTGAACGCCGGACGCACGCCCGATACGCTCTCCATCGTCGCGCCGGCGCGGATATATTCGTCGTCGGCGACTACCGTGTCGCCCTTGCGACCCTTGATCGTGACCGACGCGATCTCGTCCTTGAACCGGCCGCTGCCGCGCGCGGCTTCGGCCTTGTTCTGCGACGCGACCGAAAACGCGTCCTGCTCGGCCCGCGTCACCTGATATTGCTCGGCCAAATTCTCCGCGGTGATGCCCATGTGATAACCGTTGAACACGTCCGTCAGCCCATCGCTGACCATCGTGTCGACCAGCGCCAAATTGCCCATCTTCTGCCCGGCGCGGATCGACTGGGCGTGCGCCGACATCGACATCGATTCCTGACCACCGGCGACGACGATCGTCGCGTCGCCCGCCTGGATGGCCTGGCACGCCAACGCCACCGCGCGCAGGCCCGATCCGCAGACCTGATTGACGCCCCAGGCCGGCACCTCCTTGGGCACGCCCGCCGCCATCGACGCCTGCCGCGCAGGGTTCTGCCCCTGCGCCGCGGTCAGCACCTGGCCCATGATGACCTCGGACACGTCCGCGCCCGCGACGCCCGCCTGTGCCAGCGCCGCCTCGATCGCAACGCGACCCAGTTCATGCGCCGGTGTTGCGGCGAACGCGCCGAGGAAGCTGCCGACCGGGGTACGCTTGGCGGCGGTGATAACGATATCGGTCATGCTTGGTCCTCTCGGGGTCGGCGGTGCAGCAGCGCGGTGCGCAGGCACTGGCAGACCAGTTCGTCACGCTGATTGTGGAGATCGTGACGGAACGTCACAAGCCCCGCTTCGGGGCGCGACCGGCTTTCGCGCAAGGCGGTGACTACGCTCGACGCGCGCATGGTGTCGCCAATGAACACGGGATTCGGGTGGATGAGCTTGTCGTAGCCGAGATTGGCGACGAGGGTGCCGAGCGTGGTGTCGCCGACCGACAGCCCCACCATCAGCGCGAAGGTGAAGATGCCGTTGACGAGGATGCGCCCGAACTCGCTCGCTTTCGCGGCTTCCGCATCGAGGTGCAACGGCTGCGGATTGTGCGTCATCGTCGAGAAGAGGAGGTTGTCGGTCTCGGTGACGGTCCGGCGGATCTCGTGCACCAGCGTGTCGCCGATCGTCCAGTCGTCGTAATAGCGGCCTGCCATCTCTGCTCCTTCGTTCCCCGGCGGAGGCCGGGGCCCAGTTGGGGGACTCCGCGAGCCGTGCGCCGCCCCCGCCCCATGCGTTGCCCAACTGGGCCCCGGCCTTCGCCGGGGAACAGCTATCAGTCGGCTTTCACGATCGTCACCAGCACCGTCCCCTCGGACACCTGCCCACCGACCGCGGCCGCCAGGGCCTCGACCACCCCGTCGAACGGTGCGGTCAGCGCATGCTCCATCTTCATCGCCTCCAGCGTGACGAGCTTCTGCCCCTTCACCACGACGTCGCCGACCGCCACGTCGACCGCGATGATCCGCCCGGGCATCGGCGACAGCATCGCACCGTCGGCGGCCGCGCCCGCCGATGTCCCGTCGGCACGCGCGCGCGAGAACAGGTAGCTTTCGCCCATGTCGGCAACAAGGATGCGGTCGCCCTTGATGATCGTCGAGAGCATCGCCGCCTGCTCGACCGGACGCTCGACGACGAAATTGTTGCCGTCGCGCGACAAGGCTATCCGGATCCGTGGTTCGGACGCCATGCGGAAGCCGGCCAGCGACCGCCAGACCGATCCGACATAGGGCTCGGGCTGGCGCCGACTTTCGTAGCGCCAAAGCTGGACGGACTCCGCGTCGCCCATCTCGTCGTGGAGTACCGCCATCGCGGCGGACTCGATCACCGCAGCGCTGGGTTGGCCCGAACCGACGAGTTCGGCCTCGTGCTTCGCGATGAAGCCCGTGTCGATATTGGCCGACACGAAATCCGCAGACGACAACGCCCGTGCCAGAAATGCGGCATTGGTTTTGACGGGCGCGACGATCGAGTTCCGGCAGGCATTCGCCAGACCATAGGCGGCGGCCTCGCGCGAACGGCCATGGCAGACCAGCTTGGCGATCATCGGATCGTAGAAGGGAGATATCTCGTTGCCGAGCGCCACGCCTGTCTCGACGCGAATGAGGTGGCTTTCGCCGATCGAGAAAAAGTCGAGTTTGCCGATCGACGGCAGAAACCCCTTCGCCGGATCCTCCGCGTACAACCGCGCCTCCATCGCCCAGCCGTCGATGCTCAGTTCATCCTGCCGCTTGGGCAGAGGCTCCCCGCTCGCCACCCGCAGCTGCCACTCGACTAAATCCTGCCCGGTGATCTCTTCGGTCACCGGATGCTCGACCTGCAGCCGGGTGTTCATCTCCATGAACCAGGTGCGATCGGCGCGCAGGCCCTCGCTCGCATCCGCGATGAACTCGATCGTGCCTGCGCCGACATAGTCGACCGCCTTGGCCGCCTTCACCGCCGCGGCGCAGATCGCTTCCCGCGTCGCCGGGTCCATGCCGGGCGCGGGCGCTTCCTCGATCACCTTCTGGTGGCGGCGCTGCAGCGAACAGTCGCGCTCGAACAGGTGGACGACGTTGCCGTGGCTGTCGCCGAACACCTGCACCTCGATATGCCGGGGCGACAGGATGTATTTCTCGATCAGCACATGGTCGTTGCCGAACGACGAGGCCGCCTCGCGCCGGCACGACGCCAATGCGTCGGCGAAGTCCGCGGCCGCATCGACGCGGCGCATGCCCTTGCCGCCGCCGCCCGCGACCGCCTTGATCAGCACCGGATAGCCGGTCGCATCCGCCTCGGCCTGCAAGCGTTCGAGGCTCTGGTCCGCGCCCATGTAACCAGGCGTCACCGGCACGCCGGCGGCGAGCATCAGCGCCTTGGCCGCGTCCTTCAGCCCCATCGCGCGGATGCTGTCGGGGTTGGGGCCGACCCAAACGAGCCCGGCGTCGATCACGCTCTGCGCGAACTCGGCATTCTCGGACAGGAAGCCGTAGCCCGGGTGGATCGCCTCGGCGCCGGTCTCGAGCGCGGCGGCGATGATCCGGTCGCCGCGCAGATAGCTCTCGCGTACCGGCGAGGCGCCGATATGCACGGTCTCGTCGGCCTGCCGCACGTGGAGCGCATGCGCGTCCGCGTCCGAATAGACCGCAACCGTACGTATCCCGAGCGCGCGCGCGGTCCGGATGATCCGGCACGCGATCTCGCCGCGGTTGGCGATCAGGAGCGAGCGGATCATTGCGCCGCGCACCCCGTGGTCCGCGACGACCAGGTCACGTTCTGGATCTTCCAGCGCCCGCTCTCGCGCACCAGATCGAAATGGTCGTAGCCGCAATGCGCGGGCTTGCCGTCGATCGTGAAGACGTAGGGCGCCCAGACCATCGCGATGTCGCCGTCGATCTCGATCGCGGGATCGGTGATGCGCTCGGCATAGCGTTCGGAGCCCGGCTTCACCATCGCGGCGAACTGTGCGGCGGTCATGTGGCGGATCGAGCGAGTGCCGTCGGGCTTCTCCTCGGCGACGGTCGCGTCGGCGTCGGGACGCATCGCGGCCAGCATCGCCTGTGCGTCCCGCGCCGCGAGGGCTGCGAACAACGCGTCGATCGGGGCCAGCACGCCGGCCTCTTCGGTCATTACCGCAGGCGGCAGGCCGGTGCCCTTCACGATCGGCTGGACGGGAGTGATCTGGGCGAGAAGGAGCAGGATCATCGGTTACATCCGGAACACGCCGAACGCCGGGCGTTCGGGGATGGGAGCGTTGAGCGTCGCGGCGAGCGCGAGGCCGAGCACGTCGCGGGTCTGGGCGGGGTCTATAATTCCGTCGTCCCACAGCCGCGCGGTGGCGTACCAGGGATTGCCCTCGTCCTCGTATTTCTGGCGGACCGGCGCCTTGAACGCCTCGGCCTGGTCGGGCGTCCAGCTGTCCGCATCGCGGTGGACGGTGGCGAGAACGGAGGCCGCCTGCTCGCCCCCCATCACGCTGATCCGGCTGTTGGGCCAGGTGAACAGGAACCGCGGCGAATAGGCGCGCCCGCACATCCCGTAATTGCCCGCGCCGAAGCTGCCGCCGATCAGCACGGTGATTTTCGGCACGGTTGCGGTGGCCACGGCCGTGACGAGCTTGGCGCCATGCTTCGCAATGCCTTCCGCCTCGTACTTACCACCGACCATGAAGCCCGAGATGTTCTGCAGGAACAGCAAGGGGATCCGCCGCTGGCACGCGAGTTCGATGAAATGCGCGCCCTTCTGCGCGGACTCGCTGAACAGCACGCCGTTATTGGCGAGGATCGCCACCGGCATGCCCCAGATATGCGCGAAACCGCATACCAAGGACGTACCGTAAAGCGCTTTGAACTCATGGAATTCGCTACCGTCGACCAGCCGCGCGATGACCTCGTGCACGTCGTACGGCGCGCGCACGTCGCTCGGCACGATGCCGTACAGCTCCTCGGCGTCGAATTTCGGTGGGCGCGGCATCTGGAGGTTCACCGGCGTCGCGACCTGCGGCGCCAGCGTCGAAACGATGTCGCGGACGATCGTCAGCGCGTGTTCGTCATTCTCGGCAACGTGATCGACCACGCCCGAGCGGCGGCCATGCGTGTCCGCGCCGCCCAGTTCCTCTGCCGAGATCACCTCGCCCGTCGCGGCCTTCACCAGCGGCGGCCCGGCGAGGAAGATCGTCCCCTGCCCGCGCACGATGATCGTCTCGTCCGACATCGCCGGCACATAGGCCCCGCCCGCGGTACAGCTGCCCATCACGCACGCGATCTGGGGGATGCCGAGCGCGGACATCTGCGCCTGGTTGAAGAAGATGCGCCCGAAGTGATCGCGGTCGGGAAACACCTCCGCCTGATGCGGCAGGTTCGCGCCGCCGCTGTCGACGAGGTAGATGCACGGCAGGCGATTTTCCTGGGCGATTTCCTGCGCTCGCAGGTGTTTCTTTACGGTCAGCGGGAAGTAGGTGCCGCCCTTCACCGTCGCGTCGTTGCACAGGATCATGCATTGACGACCGGACACGCGGCCGATCCCCGCGATCACGCCGGCGCCGGGGACTTCGTTGTCGTAGAGGCCGTTGGCCGCGAGCTGGCCGATCTCCAGGAACGGCGAGCCGGGATCGAGCAGGCGCTCGACCCGGTCGCGCGGGAGGAGCTTGCCGCGCGCGGTGTGGCGGTCTCGGGAGGCGGTGGAGCCACCGAGCGCGGTGCGGGCGACGTCTTCGCGGAGGGTCTCGGCCAGCGCGCGGTTGTGCGCGGCGTTGGCGCGAAAGGTTTCGCTGTCGGGAGACAGCGCGGAGGTGAGAACCGGCGCAGTCACTGCACTCCTCCCCGGCACGGGGAGGGGGACCATGCGCAGCATGGTGGAGGGGGGCTTCCACAAGCGCTGTGGATGAGGACGGCCCCCTCCACCGCTGCGCGGTCCCCCTCCCCGTGCCGGGGAGGATACAAGGACGTCACTGTGCCACCGTCGGCGCCGCGCCGATCAGCTCTCGCCCGATCAGCATGCGGCGCACCTCGTTCGTCCCCGCGCCGATATCGAGCAGCTTTGCATCGCGCATGAAGCGTTCGACCGGCCAGTCCTTGGTGTACCCCGCGCCGCCCAGCGCCTGGATCGCCTCCAGCGACACCTTTACCGCGCTCTCGCTCGCCAGCAGGATCGCGCCGGCCGCGTCGAACCGCGTCGTCTTGCCCGCATCGCAGCTCTTGGCGACCGCATAGACATAGGCCCGCGCCGAACTCAGCGCGACATACATGTCCGCGACCTTCGCCTGGATCAGCTGGAACTGCCCGATCGGCTGCCCGAACTGCTTCCGCTCACGCACATAAGGGATCACCACGTCGAGACAGGCCTGCATGATCCCGACCTGGATTCCGGCGAGCACCGCGCGCTCGTAATCGAGGCCCGACATCAGCACGCCGGCGCCACCGTTGACCGGCCCCATCACCGCGCTGTCAGGCACTTCGCAATCCGAGAACACGAGCTCCGCGGTCGGGCTCCCACGCATCCCCATCTTGTCGATCTTCTGCCCGATCGAAAAACCGGGCATGTCCTTCTCGATCAGGAACGCCGTAATGCCGCGGCTACCCTCGCCAGTCTTCGCATAGACGACGAGGGTATCGGCATACGCCGCGTTGGTGATCCAGAATTTGGTGCCGTTCAGCACATAGCCGGCGTCGGTCTTCTGCGCGCGCAGCTTCATCGAGACGACGTCGGAGCCAGCCCCCGCCTCGGACATCGCCAAGCTGCCGACATGTTCGCCGGACACGAGCTTCGGCAGATATTTCGCCTTCTGCTCGGGGTTCCCCCAGCGGCGGATCTGGTTGACGCACAGGTTCGAATGCGCGCCGTAGCTCAGGCCCACCGATGCGGACGCGCGCGACACTTCCTCGACCGCGACGACATGTTCGAGATAGCCCAGGCCCAGGCCACCGAATTCTTCCTCAACGGTTATGCCGTGCAGGCCGAGCGCGCCCATCGCGGGCCACAGATCGCGCGGGAACCAGTCCTCGGCGTCGATCTTCGCCGCCAGCGGCGCGATCTCCGCGGTCGCGAAGGCGTGGGTGGATTCGCGAATCATGTCCGCGTTCTCGCCGAGCGCGAAATCGAAATCGGGTATCATGCAGCCTCTCCGGGGCGATTGTTGTGCGCCGGCGGCTAGCAGGTTTGTGGGCTCAAGGAAAATGGGGCGGATCGAAGCCAAGTGGCCCCGGAACTCCTCCCCTCCCTGGAAGGGAGGGGTCGGGGGTGGTCGGCTTGGGCAGACGTCACCGTTCCTCGCAAACCAACCCGCCCCCATCCCCTCCCTTCCAGGGAGGGGCGCAGCAGGACTTACGCCGGCACTACCTCGCGCCCGACGCGCATCCCGGTGACGCTCACGACCAGCGTCTCCAGCTGCGCATCGACGAACCCCGCCGCGCGGAAGCGTTCGATTTCCGCCATCGGCAGCGCAAATCCGCGCCGCCAGGCATACACCGCAGCGCGGCGCAGCGCCTCAAGCCGCGGATCGGCGAGCTGCGACGCGACGCCGAGCCCGAACAGGCTGCCGAGCGCGCGCGACACGCGGCTCGTGCCCTCCAAGCTGCGCAGCGTGTCGCGCTTCGCGAGCGCGATCACGCTCCATTCGAGCGCGGAGAAGCCGGCGGGCTGGGTGGCGGCGGCGTCTGCACGCGCGGAACAGGGCGAAGCAAACAGATTGTCGAGATCGAGATAGGCCATGGGGCGGGCTCCGTGCCGTTCGCCCCCCTTCGGGACCCGGCTTCAATACCAGTCGGTATATTAAGCGCCTTCCGCTACGTCAATCGCTTTTCATACCGAGCGGTATTTTATTTGGTCGGCCACACCGCAAGGCTGGTTTCGACCAGCTGGTTGAGCTCGCCACAGGTCGCGCCCGACCCCCCTTGCAACGCCAGTCCCTGCAACAGCGCGAACAGATAGCGGACCAGCGCCGCCGGGGTCATGCCCTCGGGCAGCTCGCCGTCCGCCGCGGCCCGTTCGAACCGCTGGATTACCGCCGACTCGGACGACGCGCGCCGCTTGACGACCTCGGCCTTGATCGATTCAGCCTCGGCACCGCATGCGGCGGTGCTGATCACGCCCAGGCATCCCTTGGGATCGCACGGACTCATCTGCATCTCGAGCGCGCCGCGCAACAGGCGCTCGGCCACGCCGCGCGCGGTCGGCGCCTCAAGCGCAGACGTCATATACGCGAGCTTCTCGCGCTCGTAGAGGTCGAGCGCCTTGTGGAACAACGCTTCCTTGTTGCCGAACGCGGCGTAGAGGCTGGGCTTGGTGATCCCCATCGCCGCGGTCAGCTCGGCCATCGACGCGGCCTCATACCCGTTGCGCCAGAACACACGGAGCGCGGCGGCGAGCGCGACGTCGAGGTCGAACTCGCGCGGACGGCCTTTGGTGGGGGAAAGCGAACAGATATTCATACCGAACGGTATATAGTGCGCAAACCCGGAAACGCCAGCGGCGCGACCAGGCTTGCCGGGCGCCGGAGAAGCCGGATCAGTCCGCGACGCCGAACGTTGGGCCGAAGTCACCTGCCAAAGCGCTTACCCGAAGGAACGCCCATGTCTGCACTGCCCGCGCTGCCAACCGAACTCATCCTGCTCGGCTGGTCCACCGTTCTGCTGTTCGCGCACGTGATGCTGCAGGGCCAGCTGGCGACGCGCGACCGCGGGATCGACTGGAATGCCGGCGCGCGCGACGGCGAGCAGAAGCCGCTTGGGCCGCTCGCCGGCCGGGCTGCGCGCGCGCTCGCCAATTTCCAGGAAACCTATCCGATCTTCATCGCGCTGGCGCTCGGCCTCGCGGTGTCGGGTCTCACCGGCGGGGTCGGTGAGACCGGCGCGATCATCTGGTTCATCGCGCGGATCGCATACGTACCGCTCTACCTGTTCGGCGTGAAATATGTCCGCTCGCTGTGCTGGCTGGTCTCGATCCTCGGCCTGTTGCTGATGCTGATCCGGTTCCTCTGACGCTGAGACCGTCATCCTGACGAAAGTCAGGATCCAGGGTTACGGACGCTGCCGCCTGAGGCTCTGGATCCTGACGTTCGGCAGGATGACGAAGGGGTTTCGAACGTGCGGATGATCCCCGAAAAATCCACGCCGCCCTGTCCTGCCGCGGCGAAAGCCTCGTACAGCTCGGCGGCCTTCGACCCCATCGGCGTGTCCGCGCCGGCATCCTTCGCCGCCGCCATGGCGAGCCGCAAATCCTTCAGCATCAGCGCGGTCGCAAAGCCGCCCTGATAGTCGTGATCCGCCGGCGTCTCGGGCCCCACGCCCGGCAATGGCGCATAAGACGTCATCGACCAGCTCTGCCCCGAACTTACCGACGAGATGTCGTAGAAGGTTTGGGGGTCGAGCCCGAGCTTCTGCGCCAGCGCGAACGCCTCGCACGTCGCGATCATCGTCGCGCCCAGCAGCATGTTGTTGCACATCTTCACCGCCTGCCCCGCGCCGTTGGCGCCGGCATGGATCACCGCCTTGCCCATGTCGGCCAGGAACGGCTGGGCGCGCGCGAACGATTCGACCGATCCGCCCACCATGAAGGTCAGCGTCCCCGCATTCGCCGCGGCGATCCCGCCAGACACCGGTGCATCGACCACCGCCATGCCGCGACCCTGCGCCGAGACCGCGACGGCCTTGGCGGTCTCGATGTCGATCGTCGAACAGTCGATCAGGATCGCCGAGGGTGCGACGACGCCGAACAGTGCTTCATAGACCTCGGCGACGTGCCGCCCAGCGGGCAGCATCGTGACGATCGCCTCGGCGCCCTCGGCGGCTTCGATCGCGGACCCGACCGCCAGACACCCGGCCGCCTCCGCGCGCGTCAGCGCGTCGGCGGAGAGATCGAAGGCGCGGACGTCATGCCCCTTCCTCGCCAGGTTCGCGGCCATCCCGCCGCCCATATTGCCAAGTCCGATGAACCCGATGCGTGCCATTCTACGATCCTCCCACCTGCAAATCCGTCATCCCAGCGAAGGCTGGGATCTCATTGGGGCTGGCGTTGCGCCCTCCCCGGGCAGACCCCAGCCTTCGCTGGGGTGACGTTTCTTGTGTCACCGCCCAGTCCAGACCCCGGCGCGCTTCTCGACGAACGCCGCCATACCCTCGGCCTGGTCCGCCGTGCCGAACAACCCGTTGAACAGCCGCCGCTCGAACTGCACGCCCATCGCGAGCCCCGTCTCGAACGCGGCGTCGACCATCTCCTTGTTCGCCAGCACCGCGAGCGGCGCCATCGCGGCGATCGTCGCGGCGGTCTTCACCGCCTCCTCGACCAGATCGTCCGCCGGCACGATCCGGCTGACGAGGCCGGCGCGCTCGGCCTCGTCAGCCCCCATCATCCGCCCGGTCAGGCACATCTCCATCGCCTTGGCCTTGCCGACCGCGCGCGTCAGCCTCTGCGACCCGCCCATGCCGGGCGACACCGCCAGCTTCACCTCCGGCTGGCCGAACTTGGCGGTATCGGCCGCCAGGATGAAGTCGCACATCATCGCCAGCTCGCAGCCGCCGCCCAGCGCGAAGCCGGCGACCGCGGCGATGATGGGTTTGCGCGTCCGGGTGAACTGCTCCCAGCCCGCGAAGAAGTTGGTCGCGTACATGTCGGCAAAGCCCTGGCTCTGCATCTCCTTGATGTCCGCGCCGGCGGCAAATGCCTTGGCGCTCCCGGTCAGCACCGCGCAGCCCTGGCCGGGATCGGCATCGAACGCAGCGAACGCGGCGAGCAGATCGGCGAGCACCTGCGAATTCAGCGCGTTCAGCGCCTGCGGCCGGTTCAGCGTCACGAGCGTCACTCGGCCGCGCTGTTCGACGAGAATGGTTTCGTAGGTCACTTCAGCTCTCCTTCTTCGTCGCCTGATCCGTCACCCCAGCGAAGGCTGGGGTCTTTGTGGGGCAGGTGCCGCGCCCGCCCCAGGGAGACCCCAGCCTTCGCTGGGGTGACGATCATGTGTTCGGTCGTCTGCTATGCCGGCGTCCACGCCTCGCCGTCCGGCAACGGCGCGAAGATCTGGTCGATCACATGATCGGTCACCCCCTCGGGCGTCGCCGGGTCCCAGCGCGGCGCGTGGTCCTTGTCGACGATCACTGCGCGAACCCCCGCGATAAAATCATGCCGCTGCACGACATGCGCGCCGACCGCATATTCCTGCCGCATCTCGTCCTCGAAGGTCGCCATCTCGGCACCCTCGGCGAGCAGCCGCAGCGACACCTTCATGGTCTGCGGCGACTTGGTGCGGAGCGTCGCCAGCGTGGTGGTCGCCCATTCGCCGCCATCCGACTCCAGCGCGGCGTAGATATCCTCCAGCACGTCGGACGCGAACAACCGGTCGATCATCGGCTTATCGTCGAGAATCTTCGCAGCGGGCGCCGGCGCGGCCAGCGGATCAAGCACGCCCGGAATATCCTGCGGCGTCTTCGCCAGCCCCGCCTTCGCCGCATCGAGCGCCGCGCTCGGCAAATAATGCGTCGCCAGCCCCATCGCGAGGCACTCCGCGCCGTCGAGCCGGTGCCCGGTCAGCGCCAGATACTGCCCGATCCGCCCCGGCAACCGCGACAGATACCAGCCGCCGCCGACATCGGGGAACAGTCCGATTCCCGTCTCGGGCATCGCGAACTTCGTGTTCTCGGTCGCGACGCGGAACCGGCACGGCAGTGCGAGCCCGACGCCGCCGCCCATCGTGATCCCGTCCATGAACGCGACGGTCGGCTTGGCATAGGTGAACAGCCGGTGGTTCATCCGGTATTCGGTGCGAAAGAACGCGCGCGCCGCGGCGCCGTCGCCCGCGCCGCTTTCGGCGAGCATGCGGATGTCGCCACCGGCACAGAACCCGCGGCCTTCGGCGTGGTCGATCGTCACAACCTCGACCGCGGGATCGGTTCGCCATGCGTCGAGCGCGTCGAGTACGGCCTCGCACATCGCGAGGTTGAGCGCATGCAGCGCCTTGGGCCGGTTCAGCCGTATCCGGCCGACAGGGCCGTCGTTGGCGGTGATAACGTCGTCGGTCACAAATCCTCCCCGGCACGGGGAGGATTTTGAAGCTCGGCACTCATTGCCGCGTCAGCTCGCGACCGACGATCATCCGCATCACCTGGTTTGTCCCCTCGAGGATCGAATGCACCCGCAGGTCGCGCCAGAACCGCTCGATCGGATAATCCTGCAGATACCCGTACCCGCCATGCAGCTGTAGCGCGCGATCGACCACGCTCGATCCCGTATCAGTCGCCAGCCGCTTCGCCATCGCCGCGAACTTGGTCTTGTCCGGCGCATTGTCGGTGACCTTGGCCGCCGCGATGTAGAGCAGCGCGCGCGCCGCCTCCAATTCGGTCGCCATGTCCGCGAGCGTGAACTGCGTGTTCTGGAAATCGGCAATTGCCTTCCCGAACTGCTTGCGGTCCTTGGTGTACGTGATCGCCTCGTCGAGGCATCGCTGCGCGCCGCCCAGCGAACACGCACCGATGTTGAGCCGCCCGCCGTCGAGCCCCATCATCGCGATCCGGAACCCCTCGCCCAGACCGCCGACGAGGTTCTCGCCCGGTACGCGCACGCCATCGAAGATCACCTGCCGCGTCGGCTGCGAATGCCAGCCGAGCTTCTTCTCGTTCGCGCCGAACGACACGCCGGGCATGTCCTTCTCGATCACCAGACAGGAAATGCCCTTGGGGCCCTCCTCTCCGGTGCGGACCATGGTGACGTACACCTCGTTCTCGCCGGCACCCGAGATGAACTGCTTCGTACCCGTCACGATCCAGTCGTCGCCGTCCTTGACCGCCCGCGTCTTGAGCGCGGCGGCGTCCGAGCCCGACCCCGGCTCGGTCAGGCAATAGCTGCCGAGCCGCTCCATCGTGACGAGGTCGGGCAGATACTTGTCCTTGACCGTCTGCGATCCGAACCGGTCGATCATCCACGCCGCCATGTTGTGGATGCTGATGAACGCGCTGGTCGACGGACAGCCATAGGCCATCGCCTCCATGATCAGCGCCGCCTCCAGCCGGCCGAGCGCGATCCCGCCGCTCTCCTCGCTGACATAAATCGACGCGAAACCGAGATCGGCAGCGGCCTTGATCGTGTCGCGGGGGAAGATGTGATGCTCATCCCACTCCGCGGCATGCGGCGTGATCCGATCGGCGGTGAAACGCCGTGCCAGATCCTGGATCTCGCGCTGGTCGTCGGTCAGGTCGAACTGGTTGGTCATATCGATCTTCTTCCGTCATCCTGACGATCGTCAGGATCCAGGGTTACGGGGTGTTGCGGGTGGAACGACAACCGGCGGTCTATATCATGGCGAACTTCCGGAACGGCACGCTGTACATCGGCGTGACGTCGAACCTGATGGCGCGCATCGTCCAGCATCGCGAAGAGGTCTTGGGCGGGTTCACGAAGCGATACGGCGTAAAACGGCTCGTCTGGTTCGAAATGGCCGACACGATGGAAGCGGCGATCACGCGAGAGAAGCAATTGAAGCTCTGGCGGCGAGCCTGGAAGATCGAATTGATCGAAACCGGTAACCCGACCTGGCGCGATCTGGCCGAAGATCTCGGCTTCGATCCCCTTTCGTCATCCTGACGAAAGTCAGGATCCAGAGCCACGAACGCGGCGCTCCGTAACTCTGGATCCTGGGTCAAGCCCAGGATGACGGAAGTAGCGGAAACACCCGCACCGTCCCCAAAAACCCCGTCATCCTGACGAAAGTCAGGATCCAGAGCCCCAAACGCCGCGCTCCGTAACTCTGGATTCTGGGTCAAGCCCAGGATGACGACTGAGGGAAAATCCACCCCCCTCACCCCATCGTCGGAATGACGAACGCGTTCGCGGCATCGCCCACGCCGCCATCGGGCCAGCGTTGCGTCACTGTCTTGACCTTGGTCCAGAACTTGACGCCCTCCATGCCGTGCTGGTTGGTGTCGCCGAACGCGCTGCGCTTCCACCCGCCGAACGAATGATAGGCGACCGGCACCGGGATCGGCACGTTGATCCCGACCATCCCGACATTCACCCGCGCCGCGAACTCGCGCGCGGCGTGGCCGTTGCGCGTGAAGATCGCGACGCCGTTGCCGTACTGATGCTCGCTGGGCAGCCGCACCGCCTCGTCGAAATCCGCCGCGCGGACGATCTGCAGCACAGGCCCGAAAATCTCTTCCTTGTAGGCCGACATTGCGGGCGTGACGTGATCGAACAGCGAGGGCCCGATGAAGAACCCCTTTTCATGCCCCTGCAACGTGAAGCCGCGCCCATCGACCACCAGCTCGGCGCCCTCGTCCACGCCGGTCTGGATCCAGTTCTCGATCCGCGTCCGGTGCGCGGCGTTCACCACCGGCCCGTAATGCGCATCCGCATCGGTCGACACGCCGATGCGCAGCGCCGCGATCGCGGGGATCAGCTTCTCGCGCAGGGCAATCGCGGTCTTCTCGCCGACCGGCACCACCACTGGCAACGCCATGCAGCGCTCGCCCGCGCTGCCGAACGCCGCCCCCGACAGGTCGGCGACGACCTGGTCGAGGTCCGCGTCGGGCATGACGATGCCGTGGTTCTTGGCGCCGCCCATCGCCTGCACGCGCTTGCCCGCCGCGACGCCGCGCCGATAGACGTAATGCGCGATGTCGGACGATCCGACGAAGCTGACCGCGCTGATCGCCGGATGGTCGAGGATCGCGTCGACCATCTCCTTGTCGCCGTGCAGCACCTGGAAGATGCCCGCGGGCAACCCTGCCTCGAGGAACAACTCGCCCAGCCGCACCGGTACCGACGGATCGCGCTCGCTGGGCTTCAGGATGAACGCGTTGCCCGTCGCGATCGCGACGCCGGACATCCACAACGGGATCATCGCCGGGAAGTTGAACGGCGTGATCCCCGCCCCGATGCCGAGCGGCTGGCGCATCGAATAGACGTCGATCCCCGGACCGGCGCCTTGGGTATATTCACCCTTCAGGATGTGCGGGATGCCGCAGCAGAATTCGATGACCTCCAGCCCTCGCTGAATGTCGCCCTTCGAATCCGCAATCACCTTGCCATGCTCGGACGACAGCAGGTGCGCCAGCTCGTCCATGTTCGCTTCGACCAGCCGCTTGAATTCGAACATCACGCGCGCCCGGCGCTGCGGGTTGGTCGCCGCCCAGCCCGGCTGCGCAGCCTGCGCCGCGGCGACCGCGACGTCGAGGTCGGCGGCGCCCGACAACCGCACGCGCGCCTGAACCTCGCCGGAATTGGGGTCGAACACGTCGCCGAAGCGCTCGACGGTGCTGGCCGCACCGTTCACCAGATTCTCGATCGTCCGCATGGCATCCTCTATCTCTCGCGGTCGGTACACCGCCGGTTCTGCGGCGGCTTCTACACGCCGACCGCCAGGATTTCCGCATCTTTCTCGCGGTCATTCGGCTGACGACCGCACCGTTCGACCCGATCGCAGCCCGCCCGAACGATTGCCCCCCTCCACCGCCCCCCGTATAGGCGCCGCCAGAACCGGCGTTCCCGCCGCGGAGTAACGCGTGATTGCCTTCCAATACCACCGGATGATCGAATGGATCGGCGACGGCACCGGCCTGCCCGACGCGATCCTGCACATCCATGCCGGCATGGCGCTGCTGATGCTCGCGCGGCTGATCACGCGCCGATCGTTCGGGACGTTCATTCCGCTGTGGGTGGTGGTCGCCGGCGAGGTGTTCAACGAGGTGATGGACCGTATGAACTTCGGGTCGTGGCGGTGGGAGGATACCTCGCTCGATATCGTCAACACCCTGTTCTGGCCGACGGCGATCTGCCTGGGGGTCCGCCTGCGTCCGCTGATCCTGCGCGATCGCCCCCGCGACACGAACGCACCCACCGGCTGACTCGCGCGCGGTTGCCGCCGGCCGCGCGCACCGCTAGTCCGGGTGCCATGAAACTGATCATCGGCAACAAGGCCTATTCGTCCTGGTCGCTCCGCGGCTGGCTCGCCTGCAAACAGTCGGGGCTGCCGTTCGAGGAGGTTGTCGTGCCGTTGTACGACGCCGAATGGGACAAGCGCCGCGAAGGCGACGAGTTCGCGCCGTCGTCGGGCAAGGTGCCGATCTTGTGGGACGGCGACGCGGTGGTCTGGGACAGTCTCGCGATCGTCGAGTATCTTTCAGACAAGGTCGGCCGCGAGCGGTTCTGGCCGGCCGACGACGCCGCGCGCGCGATGGCGCGGTCGATGGCGGCCGAGATGCATTCGAGCTTCGCCGCGCTGCGCCGCAAGCACAGCATGAACATCCGCCAGGTTTTCCCTGCACATCGCCCGGACGACGACGTGCTCGCCGAGCTGCAGCGGATCATGGAGTTGTGGGCGCAGGCACGCGCACGCTTCGGTGGCGGCGGCGACTTCCTGTTCGGCGAATTCGGCGCGGCGGACATCATGTTCGCGCCCGTCGTCACGCGGATCGTCACCTATCAGCTGCCGATCGCCCGCTTCGCGCAGGGGTATATGCAGGCGATGTTCGACCACCCCTTCATGCAGGACTGGATCGCCGGCGCGCAGGAAGAGGATTGGGTGATCGAACAATACGAACAGCCCGCCACGGCCAACTGACCCCGCCGCCCGGTCAGCGGAGCCGCACGGTGTCGTAGGACGTGCCGTCCTTGTGGAAATAGCCGTCGACACCGAAGCGCATGTCGATATCGGGATAGTCGCCGCTGCCGCGCGGCCCCGCGCCGACCGCCAGGAACACGCACGGCGCGTCGCTGCGGTTCTGCAGATGATGGCCGTTCGCGATCCCCTTTGGAAAGGTGGCGACATCGCCCGCGTGCAGGACCGTCTCGGCGTCGTCCTCGACCAGCACCGCCGTCCCGGCGAGCATCACGACGAACTCGTCCTCGCTCGCATGCCAGTGGCGCTGCGACGACCACGCCCCCGGGGCAAGCGTGACATGGCTCACCCCCATCTCGGTCAGCCCCGCGGCCGGTGCCAGCCGGCGATACCAGCGCCCCGCCACCGCCGCATCGAACGGTGCCGGATAGCCGGTCGCATTGGTCTGCGGGATTGTATCGAGATCGAGCTTGGGCAATGCCGCCTCCACATCATGGTGGAGGCAATGTGCCCGACGTCGTCGAACTAACCAAGGCGTTGATCGCCGCCGAAAGCGTAACGCCTGCACGCGGCCGCGTGTTCGACGTGCTGGAGGCCGCCCTGCTGCCGATCGGGTTCGCGGTCGATCGCTTCACGGTTGGCGAGGCGCCCGATGGGCCGGTCGAGAACCTGCTCGCGGTGCGCGGCAACGGTCCGCGCCACTTCGCCTTCGCCGGCCATGTCGACGTCGTGCCCGCGGGCGAAGGCTGGTCGCCCTGGTCCGCCGAGATCCGCGACGGTCTGCTTTACGGCCGTGGCGCGGTCGACATGAAGGGCGCGGTCGCCGCGTTCGCCGCCGCTGCCGGCCGAAGCGAAGCGGGCACGCTGTCGCTGATCATCACCGGCGACGAGGAAGGCCCCGCCACCTACGGAACCCGCGCGCTCATCGAGCGAATGGCGGCGCGCGGCCTCGCGCCCGATCTGTGCCTGGTCGGCGAACCGACATCGACGGTGCAGCTCGGCGACATGGTCAAGATCGGCCGCCGCGGATCGGTGAATGTCTGGATCGAGGTTCCCGGCCGCCAGGGTCACGTCGCCTATCCCCACCTCGCCGACAACCCGATCCCCCGGCTGGTTGCGTTGCTGTCGGCGATCGAAACCATTGTGCTGGACGAGGGCACCGACTGGTTCCAGCCGTCGAACATCGAAATCACCGACATCACCGTCGGCAATTCCGCCGCCAACGTCATCCCCGCCAAGGCCTCGGCCCGGATCAGCATCCGCTTCAACGATCTGCACAGCGGCGACGCACTGGTTGCGTGGATCGCGGCGTTGGCCACGCATCACGGCGCAACCGTCACCGGCCGGGTCTCGGGCGAGGCCTTCCTGACCCAACCGGGCGCGTTTTCGACTTTGGTGTCCGACGCGATCCGCGAAGTGACCGGAGTGACGCCGGACCTGTCGACCAGCGGCGGCACGTCGGATGCGCGGTTCCTCTCGGCGCTGTGCCCGGTCGTCGAGTTCGGCTTGCTCAACGCGACGATGCACAAGGTGGACGAGGCGGTCGCGGTCGCGGATCTCGCGACGCTGACCGATATCTACGCGACCGTCATTGAACGCGCGCTAATCTAACTTCCGTTCCCCGGCGAAAGCCGGGGCCCAGTTGGGAAGGCCGCTATAACGGCGGATAGTCCGTCGCCATGACCGTCCCCCAACTGGGCCCCGGCCTTCGCCGGGGTACGAGCCAGTCCTAGTGGTGAACCGTGGCCCCGACCGGCGCAATCGGCGCCGGCGGCAGCGCCGCCAGCTCATCCGCATCGGTCCACTCGATCGCGGTCAGCGGTTCGGTCAGCGCAAGCCGCAGGACCTCGTCGACATGGCTGACGGGGATGATCTTCAACCCCGCCTTGATGTTCGCCGGGATCTCCGCGAGGTCCTTCTCGTTCTCCGCCGGGATCAGCACCGTCTCGATGCCACCCCGAAGAGCAGCCAGCAGCTTCTCTTTCAACCCACCGATCGGCAGCACGCGTCCACGCAGCGTGACCTCGCCGGTCATCGCCACCTCACGCCGCACCGGGACGCCGGTCATCGTCGACACGATCGAGGTCACGATGCCGACACCCGCCGACGGCCCGTCCTTGGGCGTCGCACCCTCGGGCAGATGGATGTGGATGTCCTTGCGATTGAACAGCGACGGCTTGATCCCGTAGCTCGGCGCGCGCGCCTTCACATAGGAGAACGCAGTCTCGATCGACTCCTTCATGACGTCGCCGAGAGTCCCCGTCAGCTTGGCCGCGCCCTTGCCCGACACCGTCACGCTCTCGATCGTCAGCAGCTCGCCGCCGACCTCGGTCCAGGCGAGCCCGGTGACCGCACCGATCTGATGCTCGGTCTCGCTGAGGCCGTGACGGTACTTCTGAACGCCAGCATACTCACCGACATTCTCGGGCGTGATCGTGACGCCGGTCGTCTTGTTCTCGAGGATCTGACGCAGCACCTTGCGGCACAGCTTGGCGATCTCGCGCTCGAGCGTGCGGACGCCCGCCTCGCGCGTGTACTGCTGGATCAGCGTGCGCAGGCCCTCGGTCGTCAGCACGAACTCGCCGGGCTTCAGCCCGTGCGCCTCGATCTGCTTCTCGATCAGATGCCGCTGCGCGATCTCGACCTTCTCGTCCTCGGTATAGCCCTCCAGACGGATGATCTCCATCCGGTCGAGCAACGGCTGCGGCAGGTTCAGCGTGTTCGCGGTGCACACGAACATCACGTCCGACAGGTCGATATCGACCTCCAGATAATGATCCTGGAACTTGCCGTTCTGCTCGGGGTCGAGCACTTCGAGCAGCGCCGACGCGGGGTCCCCGCGGAAATCCTGGCCGAGCTTGTCGATCTCGTCGAGCAGGAACAGCGGGTTCGCGGTGCCGGCCTTTTTCAGGTTGGTCACGATCTTGCCCGGCAGCGAGCCAATATAGGTGCGGCGATGCCCGCGGATCTCGGCTTCGTCGCGCACCCCGCCCAGCGACTGGCGGATGAACTCGCGGCCCGTGGCCTTGGCGATGCTCTTGCCCAGCGAGGTCTTGCCGACGCCCGGCGGACCGACGAGGCACAGGATCGGCCCCTTGAGCTTGTTGGTGCGCGCCTGGACGGCCAGATATTCGATGATCCGGTCCTTGACCTTCTCGAGCGCATAATGATCCTCGTCGAGCACCGCCTGCGCCGCCGATATGTCCTTCTTGATCTTCGACTTCTTGCCCCAGGGCAGCCCCAGCAGCACGTCGAGATAGTTGCGCACAACGGTCGCCTCGGCGCTCATCGGCGCCATCGTCTTCATCTTCTTGAGCTCGGCGGTCGCCTTCGAACGCGCCTCCTTGCTGAGCTTCAGCGTCGCGATCTTCTGCGTCAGCTCGGCGATCTCGTCGCCTTCGCCGTCATCGCCCTCGTTGCCGAGTTCGCGCTGGATCGCCTTCAGCTGCTCGTTGAGATAATATTCGCGCTGCGTCTTCTCCATCTGGCGTTTGACGCGGCTCTTGATCTTTTTCTCGACCTGCAGGACGCCCAGCTCGCCCTCCATCGCCACCAGCGCCATCTCGAGGCGCTTGGCGGGGTCGGACTGCATCAGCAGCGCCTGCTTCTCCGCAACCTTGATCTGGATGTTCGCGATCACCGCGTCGGACAGCTTGCCCGCTTCGGTAATCTCGGACAGCTGGACCGCGGTCTCCGAAGGCATTTTCCGGTTGAGCTTGGCGTAATTTTCGAACTGGTCGACGACCGAACGCATCAGCGCCTCGACCTCCGTACCCTCGACCACGTCGTCCTCGACCGCCGCGATGGTCGCGGTCAGATATTCGCCGCTCTCGTCGAGCGTTTCCAGCGTCGCACGGCCCTTGCCCTCGACCAGCACGCGCACGGTGCCGTCGGGCAGCTTCAGCAGCTGCAGCACCGTCGCGGTGACACCCATCGAATACAGGTCATCGCGCGTCGGATCGTCCTCGGCGGGATCGAGCTGCGCGACGAGATAAATCTCCTTGTCCGCGGTCATCGCGGCTTCGAGCGCCGCGACCGATTTGTCGCGGCCGACGAACAGCGGCACGATCATGTGCGGGAAGACGACAATGTCACGCAGGGGGAGGACGGGATACTGGGTCATGAACGCTCCGTAGGTGCCCGATACGCGGGCGACTCGTTGTGTCTTATATGGGGAGGATGAAGCGTCCATCAATTGCCTGGGTGGGGTAACCTCGTCGCGTCCACTGGCATCGCGTTAACTTGCTGTTCTCCCGCGAAGGCGGGAGTCCAGGATCAAGCAGCGCTGGCGTTCGTTACCCTGGACTCCCGCCTTCGCGGGAGAACGGACAGGTCATGCGTCAGGCTTGTATCGCCCTGCCCTTCACGCGACAAAGCGGCATGAATCTCCGCCTCGTCCTCAACGCCAGTGCGCTCGCGCTGATCGCCGCCGCACCGCTTCCCAAAAAGGGCGAGCCCGCAATCACCGCGCAGACTCAACGCTCAGGCGGTGTGCTCACCGCGGAACAGACCGCACTGACCTTCGAAAACGCCGACCTGGCGTTCGAGGTGCTGCCCGAAACCGAAAGCCTCAACGGCATCGCCACCCTCACCTTCGTCGCCAAGGCGCCGATCGCACGGCTGCCGATCGATCTCGACCGCAACCTGCCGGTCAGCGCGATCGCCATCAACGGCACGCCCCTACCCGCATCCGCCTGGACCAACCCGGAGGGCCGGCTGACGATCACATTGCCCAAGCCAGTGGCCGCGGGCGAGCGCGTCACCGCGAAGATCACCTACAGCGGCACGCCGCACGTCGCGGTCAAGGCGCCGTGGGACGACGGCATGGTCTGGTCGAAAACGTCCGATGGGCGCACCTGGTTCGCGACGACGGCGGAGGGCTATGGCTGCGACCTGTTCTGGCCGTGCCTCGACTTCCCGACCGGCGAGCCCGCGGTCGTGACGCTGCACATCACCGTGCCCAAGGGGCTGAAGGCGCCGTCGAACGGCGTCCTGCTCGGCGTCGACACCCTGCCGGACGGCCGCACCCGCTGGAACTGGCGGACCAAGCACCCGAACACCTATGCGATCGCGCTCAACGTCGGGCCGTATGAAGAGATATCGGGAACCTACAAGAGCCGGTTCGGCAACAGCATCCCGATGGCCTACTGGTACCTGCCCGGCGAGAAGCCGCAGGCGGAAAAGCTGTTCGCCGAATTCGCGCCGACGCTCGACTTCTTCGAATCGATGATCGGCCCCTACCCGTTCGGCGACGAGAAGGTCGGCGTCGTCGAAACCCCGCACAAGGGCATGGAGCACCAGACGATCAACGCCTACGGCAACGCCTATGCCAAGGCGCCCGAAGCGTTCGACTGGCTGTTCCAGCACGAATTCGCGCACGAATGGTTCGGCAACCAGCTGACCGCCGCCAACTGGGACGATTACTGGCTGCACGAGGGCTATGGCACCTATATGCAGCCGCTCTACGGCGAGTGGCGCGAAGGCCGCGCGCGCTATGCCGCGATGATGCAGACGCAGCGGACGTCGATCATGAACCGCAAGCCGATCACCCAACAGCGCGTGACCACCGAAGAAGAGGTGTACGAGCTCGACAAAGGCGGCGCGGGGCAGGACATTTATTACAAGGGATCGTGGATGCTCCACACCCTGCGCGGGCTGATCGGCGACAAGGCGTTCTTCGCCGTAACCCGCCTCGCCGTTTATGGCCGTCCCGATCCGAAGCCCGGCAATTTCAAACCCCGGTTCGGATCGACCCCGGAGTATGAGGGCTTCGTGCGGCAGGTCACCGGCAAGGATTATCGCTGGTTCTTCGACGTCTACCTCCGCCAGGCCGCGCTGCCCGATCTGATCGAACGCCATGAGGGCGGGCGTCTGTCGCTGGCATGGACCGTACCCGGCGGCGGCGCGTTTCCCATGCCGGTCGAGGTACAGGTCGCGGGCAAGACGCACGTCGTGCCGATGACCGGCGGCAAGGGCAGTCTGTCGGTTCCGGCGGGCGCGCATGTCGTGATCGACCCCGACGCGAAACTCCTGCGACGCAGCGTCGCCATCGAGGACACCCAAGCATGGAACGCACAGCCAAAACGCCCGACACCCTAACCCCCGAAGCCGCGCCGCTGGTGCCGCGAGTCGTCGAGATGGCAGCGATCTTCATGGTCGGCGACGGACTGATCGGCCTGATCCAGCCTCGCCGCCACGTCGACCTCTGGAAGGACCGCGCGCTCGGCGCCGAGGTCGCGGTACGCCCGTTCGTTGACCGGCCCGGCCGACGCCGTCTCTACGCGCTGGTCCAGATCGCCGCGGGCCTTGCGCTGGCGGCGCGCCAGAAGCGGTGAGAATGCGCCGTCTGCCCTGGTGGGCGCTCTTGCTCGCCGGCTGCGACCCACATCCCGCGCCGGTGGCGCGCGACACCGCGACCGGAGATATCGCGGCGGGTGCCATCATCTTCCGTCGTTGCGCCGCCTGCCACACGATCACGAGCAGCGGCACGGATACCGACGGGCCGAACCTGTACGGCGTGGTCGACGCACCCATCGCCGCCCGTCGCCCGCGCTATGGCTACACCGCCGCGCTGCAGGACGCCGGCGGCACCTGGGACCGCCGCCGCCTCGACACTTGGCTCACCGATCCGCGCCGAATGGTGCCTGGCACCTCGATGAACTTCGCTGGCCTGGCCAACCCGAAGGACCGCGCCGACGTCATCGCGTATCTCGCCGCAAACGGCCCCTGAGACGATCGCCGGGGACTGTACTGCCCGTGTCTGTTCGAGTTCTGCCGAACCGCCACGAAACAATTGCTTACAGGCAATGACGGCAGGTTTTCAGCAAACAACTCCCCATGTTGCGACCCAACCGATACGGTGGTAATATTTGCAGCGATGATTGTCCGGGGGGATGACATGGCTACGCTTGCACCGGGAAGACCTACAACTTCAGGAGAAGATCGTTATTTTGTTGCTGCCGCGCTCGTCATGGCAGCGATCGTCTTCGGCGCATTTTCGTTGCAGTTCGCGATGGGACGCTCCAGCTTCGGAGCGCCGCTTATCGTCCACCTCCATGCACTCGCGTTCATGGGATGGGTGGTGATCTACGTCGCGCAGACAACCTTGGCGGCAAGCGGCAACCGACCGATGCACCGGTTGCTCGGATGGGTGGCGACGGTCTGGGTCGTCCCGATGGTCGGGCTGGGGATCACCGTCACCGTATTGATGGTGCGCCGCGGCCAGGCGCCGTTCTTCTTCCAGCCAGCGCAGTTCCTCATCCTCAATCCTGTCTCGGTGCTGACGTTCGCCGCGTTGACCTGGACGGCGGTGGGAATGCGGCGTCGGACCGGGTGGCATCGCCGCCTGCACTATTGCGCGATGGCCACCCTGCTGGCCCCCGCATTCGGCAGGCTGCTGCCGATGCCGCTTGTCCGGCCATGGGCGTTCGAACTGGTCGCGGTGTTCGTGATCCTGATCCCGCTGGCCGGCATCGTCGCCGACCGCCGGCGGACGGGGCGGACCCATCCGGCGTGGCTTTGGGGAACCGGGGTGATCCTGCTCTCGACCCTGTCCGTCGAAGCCCTGACCTATAGTCCGCCGGGCGAAGCACTGTACCGCGCGGTGACGGCGGGAACACCCGGCGCAGCGGTTGATCCCTACGCCTTTCCCCCGCCGCCACGGTCACCGCAGATCACGGGGCGATCGTGAACGCCGGCGTATCGCCCGCCCGTCACGCAAAACGGGCGCCGATCACTCGACGCCCGCTTCGTTGGCTCTACGGATAGATCAGGCGGCGTCGCCGGTCTTTTCCTTCTTGGTGTAGACGCGGATCGGTTCCTTGCGGCCTTCGATCACGTCCTTGTCGATCATCACCTCGTCGACCCCGTCCATGCCGGGCAGGTCGAACATCGTGTCGAGCAGGATGCTCTCGAGGATCGAGCGAAGCCCGCGCGCGCCGGTCTTGCGCTCGATCGCCTTCTTGGCGACCGTCACCAGCGCGTCCTCGGTGAAGTCGAGTTCGACAGACTCCATCTCGAACAGCTTCTGATACTGTTTGACCAGCGCGTTCTTAGGCTCGCTGAGGATCTTCACCAGCGCGGGGATGTCGAGATCCTCGAGCGTCGCGATCACCGGCAAACGGCCGACGAACTCGGGGATCAGCCCGAACTTCAGCAGATCCTCGGGCTCGACCGACTTCAGCGTCTCGCCGGTGCGACGCTCGTCCGGCCCGGCGACATGCGCGCCGAAGCCGATCGACTTGCCCTGCAGGCGATCGCCGATGATCTTCTCGATGCCGCTGAACGCGCCACCGCAGATGAACAGGATGTTGGTCGTGTCGACCTGCAGGAATTCCTGCTGCGGATGCTTCCGGCCGCCCTGCGGCGGCACCGACGCCGTCGTGCCCTCCATCAGCTTGAGCAGCGCCTGCTGCACGCCCTCGCCGCTCACGTCGCGCGTGATCGACGGGTTCTCGGCCTTGCGCGAAATCTTGTCGATCTCGTCGATGTACACGATCCCGCGCTGCGCCCGCTCGACATTGTAGTCAGACGCCTGGAGCAGCTTGAGAATGATGTTCTCGACATCCTCACCGACGTAACCGGCTTCAGTCAGCGTCGTCGCATCGGCCATCGTGAACGGCACGTCGAGGATACGGGCAAGCGTCTGCGCGAGCAGCGTCTTACCGCACCCGGTCGGACCCATCAGCAGGATGTTCGACTTGGACAGCTCGACATCGGCACCCTTGGCGCCATGGTTGAGCCGCTTGTAATGGTTGTGCACCGCCACCGACAGCACGCGCTTGGCGCGCTTCTGGCCGATCACATAATCGTCGAGGACGTCGCAGATTTCCTGCGGGGTCGGCACGCCGCCATCCTTCTTGGATACGAGCGCCGACTTGGTCTCCTCGCGGATGATGTCGTTGCACAGCTCCACGCACTCGTCGCAGATGAAGACGGTTGGGCCCGCAATCAGCTTGCGCACCTCGTGCTGCGACTTGCCGCAGAACGAGCAATAGAGGGTGCTCTTCGAGTCGCCACCGCTCAGCTTCGTCATCAAAACCTTCCTCGGTGCAGGTCCACCTGCACATATGTGGGCCGGACATGGTAGCCCGGCCGTGCTCCATCCGACAATGGCATAAAAGCCCTAAGCGAACGGTATAACGCGCCACAACCACGGACGGGCCCCGTTTCCACGGGGGCGCCCGCCCGGGGTGGCAGCGCCTTATGCGGTCTTGCCGCTATCCTCGGCGACAGCGGGACGCTTGTCGAACACCTCGTCGAGCAGGCCGAACGTCTTGGCCTCGTCCGCCGACATGAACTTGTCGCGGTCCATCGCCAGCTCGATCGCCTCGAGTGGCTGGCCGGTATATTCGGCGTACAGCTCGTTGAGGCGCGCACGGATGCGCAGGATCTCGCGGGCCTGGATCTCGATATCGGTCGCCATGCCCTGCGCCCCGCCCGACGGCTGGTGGATCATGATCCGCGCGTTGGTCAGCGCGACGCGCATGCCCTTCTCGCCGCTCGCGAGCAAGAAGCTGCCCATCGACGCAGCCTGGCCGATGCACACCGTGCCGACGCGCGGACGGATGTATTTCATCGTGTCATGGATCGCCATGCCCGCCGTGACGACACCGCCCGGCGAGTTGATGTACATGAAGATGTCCTTCTTCGGGTTCTCGGACTCGAGGAAGAGCAGCTGCGCGGTGATCAGCGAGGCCATGCCGTCCTCGACGCCGCCGGTCACAAAGATGATGCGCTCGCGGAGCAGGCGGCTGAAGATGTCGAACGAGCGCTCGCCGCGGTTCGACTGCTCGATGACGATGGGAACCAGGCCTGCGTGCGTCTGCTGCAGGCCGAGCCCGGCGCTGGCCAGGGGAGCCGCGAAATCGCCGGTCTCGAACGGATTATGCATGGAAATCTCTCTAATGCCCCAGTGAGCCGCCAACATCGGCGCTACGGTGGGGGAGTTCAAGCCCCGCGGGTGGGTGCCGGGTACGCCAGATACGCCAACCGCCGCACCTCACGCCGCCCGCGCACGACGGTGTCGAGGATCAGGCCGGTGAACACGTTGAGCGCTGCGAAGGTGCCGAGCCCCGTGATCAGGATCGCGGTCGGGAAGCGCGGCACCTGATGGATCTCGATATAGGTCAACACCAGCGGGATGCCGAGGATCAGCCCGAGCAGTGCGAACGCACCGCCGATCGCGCCGAAGAACCACAGCGGCCGCTCGATCCGGTAGAGCGTCAGGATCGTACCGAGGATGCGCCAGCCGTCGCGATAGGTGCTGAGCTTCGACGTCGAACCCTCGGGTCGCGCGAAATACGGCGTCTCGATCTCGGCGGTCGGCATTTTCAGTTCGAGCGCGTGGACGCTGATCTCAGTCTCGATCTCGAACCCGGCCGAGAGCGACGGAAAGCTCTTCACGAACCGCCGCGAAAACACGCGGTAGCCCGAGAGGATGTCGGTGAAGCTCCGTCCGAACAGCCGGGCGAGCATGCCGGTGAGCAGCGCGTTACCGAGCTGGTGGCCGCGGCGATAGGCCTCTGCGGCCTCATGGATGCGGCTGCCGACGATCATGTCGAGCTGCTCGTCGAGCAACCGCGCGACCAGCGCGGGGGCGGAGGCGGCGTCATAGGTCGCGTCGCCATCGGCCATGACGTAGATATCGGCGTCGACATCCGCGAACATCCGCCGGACGACCGCACCCTTGCCCTGGATCCGCTCGCTGCGGACGACGGCACCCGCGGCGCGCGCGACCGCGATGGTGCGGTCCGCGCTGTTGTTGTCGTAGACGTAGACCGTCGCATTTGGGAGCGCGGCGCGAAACCCCGCCACCGTCTGCGCGATCGCGGCCTCTTCGTTGTAGCAGGGCAGCAGGACTGCGATCGTCGGTTCGGTCACGCTTTGCCCCAATCACGTCCGTCACCCCGGACTTGTTCCGGGGTCCATCGGTCCGCATACCCCCCGGCCGGAGAGTATGCGGAACCATGGATGCCGGAACAAGTCCGGCATGACGATGTGGTGTTACGCCTCGGTTTCTGCCTTTGGCTTCTTCGCGCGCGGCTTCTTCGCCGGCGCATCAGCAGCTTCGGTACCTTCGGCGTCCTCAGCCGCAACCGGCGACGATTCGGTCACCGCGGTCTCGGCCTCGACCGGTGCCGCCTTCTTCTTGGCAGCCTTCTTGGCCGGAGCCGCCTCGCCCTGAACGCCGGCATTGTCGCCCTCGGCAACCGGGGTGGTCGCCTCGGCAGCGTCCTCGGTCACGGCCTTGGCCTTCTTGGCCGCCGGCTTCTTCTTCGGCTTGTGGTTGTCGTGATCGTGCGTGTGCGTGCCGCTGGCGAACCCGTCCTCGCTCTCGATCGCAGCTTCCAGCTCCTCGCGGGTCGCTTCGCGGTCGGTGATCTCGGCCTTCTCAAACAGGAAGTCGACGACCTTGTCCTCGTACAGCGGTGCACGAAGCTGTGCAGCCGCCATCGGCTCCTGCTGGACATACTGCATGAACTGCTGGCGCTGCTCAGCCGGATACTGCTGCGCGGCCTGCGCGACCAGACGCTGCATTTCCTGGTTCGACACCTCGACGCCGTTCGCCTGGCCGATCTCGGACAGCAGCAGGCCCAGGCGCACGCGACGCTCGGCGATCTTGCGGTAATCGTCGCGCTCGCCTTCCATCTCGGCCATCGCGGCCTCCGGGTCGACCTCGTGGGTGGCTTCGTGCTGCAGCTGCGACCAGATCTGCTGGAACTCGGCTTCCACCATCGACGGCGGAACCTCGAAGTCGTGGCCTTTGGCGAGCTGGTCGAGCAGCTTGCGCTTCATGTGCGTGCGCGTGAGCCCGTTATGCTCCTGCTCGATCTGACCTTTCAGCAGACCGGTCAACTGCTCGAGGCTCTCGAGACCCAGGTTCTTGGCCAGATCCTCGTCGATCACGCTCTCGCCCGCGGTCTTCACCGACTTGACGGTGATGTCGAAGGTCGCGGGCTGGCCGGCGAGCGACTTCTCCTGATATTCCTCGGGGAAGGTCACGTTGAGCACGCGCTCTTCACCGGTCTTGATCCCGACAAGCTGATCCTCGAACCCGGGGATCAGGCGGCCCGCGCCCAGCTCGACGCCCATGTCGGTGCCGGTGCCGCCGTCGAACGCGACGCCGTCAGCGGTCTTGCCGACGAAGTCGACGGTGACCAGGTCGCCCATCTTGGCTTCATAGTCGTCGGCGGCGTCGTCCCACTTCTTCTGCTGGTCGGCGAACTTCTGCAGCTGCTCGGTGACCGCGTCGTCGGCGACGGGCACGGTCAGACGCTCGAGCTTCAGGCCGTCGATCGCGGGTGCGGGGACCTGCGGGAGGACCTCCATCTCGACCTTCACGACAGCGTCCTTGCCGACGTCATAGCCGTCGACCAGCTCGACCGACGGCTGCATCGCGGGGCGCAGCTGCTTCTCGGCGACGAGACCCTGCACGCCCTCCTGGATCGCGGCGTTCAGCGCGTCCTGCGCCAGCGCCGGACCGTGCATCTTGCGCACCAGGTTCGCGGGCACCTTGCCGGGGCGGAAGCCGGGCATCTTCATCTGCGGCGCAAGGCGCTTCAGCTCGACATCGACCTTCGCGTCGATATCCTTCGCGGTGATGGTCAGGGTGTAGGCGCGCTTGAGGCCCTCGTTCAACGTTTCGACAGTCTGCATGTCCGGCCTTTGTCTATAAGAGCATTCGGAAAAATTTCGTGTGGCGTTCCCCGCCGAGGCGGCGGGTCTGGTGCGGGCGAAGGGACTCGAACCCCCACATCTTGCGATGGCAGGACCTAAACCTGCTGCGTCTACCAGTTCCGCCACGCCCGCATGGACACCGTCGTAGCGGGCGCGTCTATACCAACGATGCGGTCGGGGGCAAGCGCGCAGGCAACCGCGGCGACGCTGACACGTTGATGCGGCCTAAGGAGAAACGATATGGCCAGCCAGCCCCCCGCAGAGACTCCCGTCCCGAGTTCGCCCGCCGAGCCGAGCGTCGCGCCGCCCGAGTTCAACCCGCCGCCGCCCGACACGGTCGTACCCGACCCGAGCGCGCCGATGGACCCGACGCCGATCCAGCCCGAAGTCTGAAGGACCGCCATGACCGATCCGCACAAAGCCACCGACCCCGAAACCCTGCCCGAGGATCGCGACGAGGATACGCGTAGCGACCTCGAACAGACCGTCGCCTCGCGCTCCGACGCGGTCGAGCGGGGCGACGGCGGGGAAGAACCCGGCACGATGACCGATACGGGCATGCCCGATGGCGCCGGTGGTACCGGCGGCGTCGTCAAGAACCGGGACTCCGACGCGCAGTGACACACCCGTTCTCCCGCGAATGCGGGAGTCCAGGGGCCCCGGACGGTAGCGCTCGTAACCCTGGACTCCCGCCTGCGCGGGAGGACGGCAAGGCTGGCGCCCGTCCGTGACCATTATCCCACCCCGGCGCAGGCCGGGGCCCAATTGGGGATGGTTCGTAACGGAGTATCGCGCTCCCTTACTCAGACCTTCCCAACTGGGCCCCGGCCTTCGCCGGGGTGGACGTACTTTGTCCGCTCAATCCTTCTTCAGATGCCGCCGCCCCAGCAATTCGGCGATCTGCACCGCATTCAACGCAGCGCCTTTGCGCAGGTTGTCGCTCACGCACCACAGATTCAGCCCGTTCTCGATGGTCGGGTCCTCGCGCACCCGGCTGATGAACGTCGCGAACTCACCGACGCATTCGATCGGCGTGATGTAGCCGCCATCCTCGCGCTTATCGATCAGCATGACCCCCGGCGCCTCGCGCAGCAGATTTTGCGCCTCCTCGGCCGAGATCTCGTTCTCGAACTCGATGTTGATCGCTTCCGAATGCCCGACGAACACCGGCACGCGGACGCAAGTCGCGGTCACCTTGATCTTGGGGTCGAGAATCTTCTTGGTCTCGACCACCATCTTCCACTCTTCCTTGGTCGATCCGTCGTCGAGGAAGCTGTCGATATGCGGGATCACGTTGAACGCGATCTGCTTGGTGAACAGCTTCGGCTCGGCGGGATCGCCGACGAAGATGTTACGGCTCTGCTCGAACAGCTCGTCCATGCCCTGCTTGCCCGCGCCCGACACCGACTGATAGGTCGCGACGACGACGCGCGTGATCTTGGCAGCGTCGTGCAGCGGCTTCAGCGCCACCACCATCTGCGCGGTCGAGCAGTTCGGGTTGGCGATGATGTTGCGCGCGCGATAGCCGTCGATCGCCTCTGCGTTCACCTCGGGCACGATCAGCGGCACGTCCGGGTCCATGCGGTACAGCGACGAATTGTCGATCACCGTGCAGCCGGCCGCGGCGAACTTCGGCGCGTACACCGCGGTCGCGGTCGACCCGATCGCGAACAGCGCCATGTCCCAGCCGGCGGGATCGAAATTCTCGATGTTCTGGACTTTGATCTGCTTGCCGGTGTCGCCATAGTCGACCATCAGCCCCTGGCTGCGCGACGACGCGACGCACGCGATCTCGTCCGCGGGAAACTCGCGCTCCGCCAGGATATTGAGCATCTCGCGCCCGACATTGCCGGTCGCGCCCGCGACCACGATCCGATAACCCATAATACCTCCGTCATGCCGGACCTGTTCCGGCATCCACCGTGCCGCACATCCCACGGCGCGGCTCTTGCCTTACGGTGGACCCCGGAACAAGTCCGGGGTGACGTAGCGATTCTATGGCGCGACCGGCTTGTCCTTCACCGTGCGGTCCAGGAAGTTCAGGATCGTCCCCCAGACATGCTCACTGATCCCCGGCCCCGACACGCGGTGGGTGTAGCCGGGGTAGAACATCATCTCGAACGGCGTCGACGTGGCCTGCATCCGCGCCGCCACCTTGGTCGAATTGTCGAGGAAGACGTTGTCGTCGGCCATGCCGTGGATCAGCAGCAGCGGATCGACGATCCTGTTCGCGTCCTCGACCGCGGCGGACCCCGAATAGCTCGCCGGATCGACCCGCGGATCACCCAGATAGCGCTCGGTATAATGCGTGTCGTACAGCTGCCAGTCGGTCACCGGCGCGCCCGACACCGCGGCCGCGTACACGCCCGGCGTCTTCTCAAGCATTTTCAGCGACATATAGCCACCGTACGACCAGCCATAGGTCGCGATCTTGCTCGGCTCGACGAACGGCAGCGTCTTCAGATACTGCGCGCCGGCCAGCTGGTCCTCGACCTCGACCGTGCCCATCGCATGATAGATCTGGTCCTCGAACGCCTTCCCGCGGTTGTACGAACCCCGGTTGTCGATCTTGAAATAGATCCAGCCGCGGTCGACCAGATATTGCGGCAGCGCGCCCTGCCAGCCGCGCGTCACCATCTGCCCCGTGCCGGGACCGCCATAATGTTCGAAGAACACCGGATATTTCTTGCCCGGCTCGAGCTTCGGCGTGATCATTTCGTAATACAGCGTCATGCCGTTCTTGGCCTTCAGCGTACCGAACTTGGTCTCCTGATGGCTCGCCAGATACGGGTAGTAAGGATGCCCCTCGACCACCGCATTCTCGTTGATCCAGCTGATCCGCTTGCCGTCGGCATCGGCCAGATAGACCTGCGTCGGCTGCTTCGGGTTCGACCGCGAGACGATGAAGCGCGTCCCCGCATCGTCCATCGTAGCGCTGTTCCACCAGCCCGCCTCGGTCAGCTTGATGATCGCATTCGGCTTGGCGATGTCGACCGCATAGAGCTGCTGCTCGAGCACGTCGTCCTTATTGCCCAGGAAGAACAGCCGCCCCTTGGCCTGATCGACGCCGACCAGATCGGTGACGACCCAGTCGCCCTTGGTCAGCTGCGTCCACTTCCCCGCAGCGAAGCGGTAGAGATGCCCATAGCCGCTGCGCTCCGACCGCCAGATCAGGCTTCCGTCTTTGAGCACGCGGTAGGCGTCGGACAGGTTCAGCCAGCTCTTCACGCCCGATTTCTCGGTGAACAGCACCGTCGCCTTGCCCGTCGTCGGATCGACGCGCAGCATCTCGAGCCGCTTCTGGTCGCGGCTTTGCCGCTGCACCAGCAGCTGCGAGCCATCCGGCGTCCAATCGACCCGCGCCAGATAGATGTCGGGATTGGCGCCCAGATCGACCTTCACCTGCCCGGATCCGTCCGCCTTCATCACGTACAGCTCTACCAGCGCGTTGGGCGTGCCCGCGGCGGGATAGCGTTGTTCGTACACCTTGGTCCCGGTCGCGCCGATCGACGCGCGCGTGAACGTGCGCACCGGCGCCTCGTCGAACCGCTCGACCGCGACGAAACGTTCGTCGGGCGACCACCAATAGCCGGTGCGGCGATCCATTTCCTCCTGCGCGACGAACTCCGCCTCGCCGAAATGCACGGTGCCGCCGCCGCCCTTCGAGAGAGCGCGCGCCTCGCCGCCGGCCAGCGGCTGCACGAACAGGTTCTGGTCACGCACGAACGACACGAAGCCGCCCTTGGGGCTGACCACCGGGTTCAATTCGCCGCCGGGCGTGTCGGTCAGCCGCTTCGCCGCGCCGTCGAGTCCCGCCAGATACAGGTCGCCGTCGAGCGGCACGAGGATCGACTTGCCGTCGGGGGCCCAGTCATAGGCGACGATCCCCTTCGACCCGCCGATCCGCGCGCGCTCGCGCTGCATCTTCTCCGCTTCGGTCAATTCCGCGCCGCTGCCGACCTGCTTGGAATCGACCAGCATCCGCTCCGCCCCGGTGCTCGTGTCGCGCGCCCAGAGATCCAGCCGCTCCTTCTCGTCCGCGCGCGGCCGTAGGAAGGTGAGCAGCGCGCCGTCGGGCGACAGTTTCAGCGCACGCGGCTGCTGCCCCGACAGCTCGGGATTGCCGAACACGCGCGCCATCGTCAGATCGCCGGGCTGCACCGTCTCGACCGGACGAACGGGCGCCGGTGCGGGAGCGGGCGCCGCCTGCTTGGCGACCTCGTCAGCGGCCATCGCGGCCGTCCCGACCGACGCCAGGGCAAGTCCAAGCAACCATGTACGCATCCTAATAGTCTCCGTGGCGGCTCGCCAGGCGGGAGCCGGCGGCGGTCGCGCGTTATTGCGGGGCCGCTGCCGTCCGTAAAGACCGCATCAACGCGATCCACCCGCATGCGGCCACCGCAATACAGCCGTTTTGCAATAATTTACGCGTGCTTAACCACCTCTTTACCCGACGTGACTAATCTATCGGGCGGAGATGACAGCGCGGGCGCTCCGCCCAGATCGACCGGGGACAGACGATTTCGCAAACGGCACAGCATGGCGCACGAGGGAGCGCCTGGGACATGGTGGTCCGGCTTGCCGCCCTCGACGGCAGCGCGCCACACCCGCATCTGTTGCGCCTGGTGCGCGGTGGCCCCGCGCAACGCAACCTGTCCGACGCGGTGCACGCGCTGTGTGCAGTGCACGGCCATTATCCCGGCATGGTCGAAGACGCGCTGAACCAGCGCGCGCAACCGGAAGCACACGACTGGCTGGCGGCGGTCGCCGACGGCTTCGCCGCCGAGCGCGGCTATCTGGTCCAGTTGCTCGCTGCGGTCGGCCCGTTGCCCTCGACCCCCGGCCAGTCGGAAACCGCCACTGCGTTGATCGCCGAACGCCAGACGCTGGCGATCCTCGCGCGGTCGGAGCGAAAGGGGTGCGCGACCGGCGCGGTCGCCGCGTTGCTGTGCGACTGGACCCCGATCCGCCGGGTGCTCGACGTCGCTGCGCTCCGCTTCGGGATCGAGGCACAGCCGACGGCGCTCCCGCCTGAAGCCGAAACCGCGCGGACGATCGCGACCCTCGGGGACTCGCCGTCGGTGGAACGCGCCATCGCGTTCGGCGCGCAACAGCTGTTTGCGCAGCATCGCGGGCTCTGGTCGCTCCTCGAAGCCCGTTCGAGCGCGCGCGGCGATCTGTAACGCCGCCCCCATATGCGGGTGCTTGCGTGCCTCCCGCGTCCCCCTCTATCGCTAGCCGACAGTCGGAACCCGGGAACCATGATGAAGCGCTTCGAAGGCACGCAAAGCTATGTCGCGACCGACGACCTGAAGGTTGCGGTCAACGCCGCGGTCACGCTGCGTCGTCCTCTTCTCGTGAAGGGCGAACCCGGCACCGGCAAGACCGTGCTTGCCTATGAGATCGCGAAAGCCGTCGGCGCGGAACTGATCGAATGGAACGTCAAGTCGACGACCAAGGCGCAGCAGGGCCTGTACGAATATGACGCGGTCGCCCGCCTACGCGACGGCCAGCTCGGCGACGAACGCGTCCACGACATCGGCAACTACATTCGCCGGGGCAAGCTGTGGGAGGCGTTCACCCGCCCCAAGCCACCCGTCCTGCTGATCGACGAGATCGACAAGGCCGACATCGAATTCCCCAACGACCTGTTGCAGGAACTCGATCGCATGGAATTCCATGTCTACGAGACCGGCGAGACGGTCCGCGCGGTCGAACGCCCGATCGTCGTCATCACCAGCAACAATGAAAAGGAGCTGCCCGACGCGTTCCTGCGCCGCTGCTTCTTCCACTATATCAAATTCCCCGACCGCGACACGATGCAGCGAATCGTCGACGTCCATTTCCCCGGTATCCAGAAGATCCTGGTCGGCCGCGCGATGGACCTGTTCTACGACATCCGCGACGTGCCCGGACTCAAGAAGAAGCCCTCGACGTCCGAACTGCTCGACTGGCTGAAGCTGCTGCTCCACGAGGACATGCCCCTCGACGTCCTGCAGAACCGCGACCCGACCAAGGCGATCCCGCCGCTGCACGGCGCGCTGCTCAAGAACGAACAGGATGTGATGCTGTTCGAACGCCTCGCGTTCATGGCCAAGCGGCAAAAGAACCAGGGGTGACTGCACGCCGCGGCGCCTATGGGGCGATCGCGCTCGCGATGCTGGTCGGGCTCGGGCTGCGGCTGGCGACCGCTCGCGGCGGCCTGTGGCTCGACGAGGCCTGGAGTGCGCGCTTCGTCGCGCAGGCGGGCGATCCGGTGGGCGTGATCTGGCGGATCAACCACGACAACAACCATTTCCTCAACAGCTGGTGGATGCTGCTGGTCGGGCCCTACGCGCCGCCAATGTTGGTGCGCGGCCTGTCGATCGTCACCGGGGTCGCGGGGATCGCGGTCGCCGGGGCGATCGGGCTGCGCCGCAGCACCGCCGCCGGGATCATCGCTGCAATGTTGTTCGCGGTCGCGCCGATCCTGGTTGCCTATGGCGCCGAAGCACGCGGCTATGCGCCGATGCTGCTCGCGATGCTGGTTTCGATCCTGGTCGTCGACCGCTGGCTCGATTCGGACCGTCCCGGTCCGCGCTGGACCCTCGGCCTGCTGACGATGCTCGGCCTGCTGTCGCAAATCACCTATGTGTTCACGCTGGTGGCGCTTGGCGGGTGGATCGTCGTCGCGCTCGCCCGGCGGATGACGGTCGACGCCGCGGTTCGCACCACGCTGCGCACGCTGGCGCCGTCGCTGACCGCGGTCGCGCTGTTGGCCGCAGTCGTGGTCGCCGCCGCGCACGCCAGCACCACGGGATTCCAGGTCGGCGACTATGCGGCCTTCGCCGGCGACGCGTTCGCATGGGCGGTGTCCGAAGCCGCCATCTATACGCTCGGCCTGTCGTTCGGCCCGCCTCTCGCCACGATCGCGGTGGTGGCGATCGCGACCGCCGTGATGATTTGGACGCTGGCGCCGGGCGATGGACGCCGGGCGCTGTACGCGCTCGCCGTGCTGGCCTTCCCCGCGACTCTCGCGCTCACCCGTCTCGGCAACACCAGCTTCCCACGCTATTTTCTCGTTGCCTGCGTCGTGCTGCTGTTGCTCTTCGCGCAGACCGTGGGTGCGATGATGGCGCGCGGTCGGGTTTGGCAGATCGCAGCCGGCAGTCTCGTCGCGCTCGTGCTCGTGGCCGGCCTATGGCGCGACGGTGCGCTGGCCGCCGCACTGCGCGGCGACCCGGCGCGCGCCATCCTGGCGATGCGCGCCATCCACCCGGCCTGGACCAGCGTCGGAGTCGACACGATCCGCCCGACCGCGGTGCTCGACGATGCCGCACGGCGCGCGGACTACCCCCTCCGGATCCGCCTCACCTGCCCCGCCCCGGCGTTCGTGTTCATGGACCTGGCATCGCAAGCCGTCGCCCCAACGACGGTCGACCGCTGCGGCGTGCACTATGGCCGCATCGCGATCGGCCGCCACCTCGCGCTGTCGGGGTTCGACTGGGCGCTATACGCGCGCAGCCCGCCGCAAAGCGGAAGCGTTGCTGTCCATTAACTAAAATCTGCAACCTGCCGGTCATCGCGCCCGCCCTAGCGTTGCGGTCATGAAGCGATTCGCCCGACTCCTTCCGATCCTGGCTTTGGTCGCAGTCCCCGCGACGGCGACGGCGGCGTCGCTGCTGAACTATGTCGGCGAATGCGTGCCGTTCGCGCGCGCGGCATCGGGCATCCAGATCTACGGAAACGCCTGGACCTGGTGGGAACAGGCCGACGGCAAGTATGAACGCTCGCACAAGCCGCGCGTCGGCGCCGTAATCGTCTTCGCCAAGACCGCGCGCCTGCCGATGGGTCATGTCGCCGTTATCAGCCGCATCGTCGAAAAGCGCGTCGTCATGCTCACCCACGCCAACTGGTCGCGCCAGAACGGCGAACGCGGCCATGCCGAACAGGATGTCACTCTGTTCGACGTCTCGCCGCGCAACAACTGGAGCGATGTGAAGGTCTGGTACAGGGACGTCGACGGCCTCGGCGGCGGCGTCTATCCGGTCTATGGCTTCATCTACGGCGGCACCCGCACCGCGCCCGAACTGACCGGCCGCCACCCCGATGATGTTGGCGCACTGATCGACGCCTACGTGCCCATCAGCGGCAAACCCATCGCGCGCTAGCCGCACCGTCCGTCACCCCCTCGAAGGCGGGGGTCTCTCGGTAACAGGTCGCGCGTTCACCGCAAAAGACCCCAGCCTTCGCTGGGGTGACGAAGGGTGGCAACGCTTGCAGCGGGTCACCCCAGGGGGCAGAACGCCCCGATGTTCCTGAACTTTCTCGACGAACTGCGCAGCGCCGGCATTCCCGCCAGCCTCAAGGAGCATCTCCTCCTGCTCGAGGCGCTCGACGCCGAGGTGATCGAACGCACCCCCGAGCAATTCTACTACCTCTCCCGCGCCGTGTACGTGAAGGACGAGGGGCTGCTCGACCGGTTCGACCAGGTCTTCGCCAAGGTCTTCCGCGGCCTCGCCACCACCTACGATACGCAAGGCGGCGAGGTCCCCGCCGACTGGCTCAAGGCGGTCGCCGAGAAATTCCTGACCCCCGAGGAAATGGCCGCGATCGAGTCCCTAGGTTCATGGGACGAGATCATGGAAACGCTCAAGAAGCGCCTTGCCGAGCAAGAAAAGCGTCATCAAGGCGGCAGCAAATGGATCGGCACCGGCGGCACCAGCCCGTTCGGCAACGCCGGCTACAACCCCGAGGGCGTCCGCATCGGGGGGACGAGCACGCACAAGCGCGCGTTGAAGGTTTGGGACCAGCGCGAATTCCGCAATCTCGACTCCACGAAGGAGCTCGGCACCCGCAACATCAAGGTCGCACTACGTCGCCTGCGCAAATTCGCACGCGAAGGCGCCGCCGACGAACTCGACATCGACGCGACCATCGCCGGCACCGCGCGCCAGGGCTGGCTCGACGTCGTCATGCGCGCCGAACGGCGCAACGCGGTCAAGCTGCTGCTCTTCCTCGATATCGGCGGCTCGATGGACCCGTTCGTCAAGCTCTGCGAAGAGCTGTTCAGCGCCGCGACCAGCGAGTTCAAGAACCTGGAATTCTTCTACTTCCATAACTGCCCCTATGAGGGCGTGTGGAAGGACAATCGCCGCCGCTTGACCGAACGCACGCCGATGTGGGACGTGCTGCACAAGTTCGGCCACGACTATAAACTCGTGTTCGTCGGCGACGCGTCGATGAGCCCGTACGAGATCGCGCACCCCGGCGGCTCGGTCGAACACTTCAACGAAGAGGCGGGCGCGGTCTGGCTGCAGCGGCTGACCACCACCTATCCGGCGGCGGTCTGGCTCAACCCGCTGCCCGCCGAGCAATGGGGCTATACGCACAGCATCCAGATGATCCGTGAATTGATGACCGACCGAATGTACCCGCTGACGCTCGCCGGACTGGACGCGGCGATGCGCGAACTGACGCGCAAGCGCTGAGCGATCGACAGGGAACCGCAACGCCGCGCCACCGGTTTAGGCACGGTCAAAGTCGTTTCAGGAGCGTTACCGATGTCGTCGATCCCCTCTTCCGCCATGCCCCATGCCAAAGCTCATCACGACGAGCCCGCCGAGGCCCCCAAGCCCAAGACCGGCGCCACCGCGGCGGCCGGCGAGTGGATCGACGATGCGACCGAAGCCGCCAAGGCCGGTTTCACGACCGCTGCCGACGCCGTGAAGGCCAACCCGAAGACCGCGCTCGCCGTCGGTGCTGCCGTGATCGCGGGCATCGCCGCCGTGGTGGCCGGCCCTGCGCTGCTCGCGAAGGATGCCGACAAGGAACCCGAAAAGAAGTCGGGCGCCAAGGGCAAGACCGCGAAGAAGTAAGCCCGTCGAACGCCGTTCTCTCGCTGTCGCGGGGGAACGGCGGTCATATGATCGATCCTAGGGTCGATCTATCGCCCCGCCGGCCATTGCCTGTGGGGCTCCGGTGGTCCCCGGAAAGCTGATCGGCAGTCCCTTCAGCGTCCGCACCGCCATATAGGCGAACCCCTCCGCCTCCAGCGCGTCGCCGTTCCAGCCGAGCGTATCGGTCGGCTCCGGCTCGAGCCCGGTCCGCGCCGCGATCATCGCCAGCATCGTCGGATTGTGTCGCCCGCCGCCTGCCACCAACAGCCGCTTCGGCCGGCCCGGCAGGTGCTTCAACGCCTCGGCGACCGTCGCCGCGGTGAACGCCGTCAGCGTCGCCGCGCCATCAGCCGCCGACAGCCCCCGCGCGGGCTGGGTCGTGAAATCGTTGCGGTCGAGCGATTTGGGCGCCGGCATATCGAAGTACGGATGGTCGAGCATCGCGGTCAGCACCGCCTCGTCCACGCGCCCAGCCGCCGCCAGCGCACCGCCGGCATCGTAGCGCGCGCCGGTCTCCGCCTCGATCCAGCTGTCGATCAGCCCGTTCGCCGGTCCGGTGTCGAACGCGACCAACCCGGCGTTCGCGGAGACCGGATCGAGCGGTTCCGGCGCCAGTTCATGCGACAGGTGATCGGGCAGACCGCCGGGAATGAAGGTGATGTTGCCGACCCCGCCGAGATTGAGCACCGCGACCGGCCCGTCGAGCCCCGCCGCGAGCGCCGCGTGATAGACCGGCAGCAACGGCGCCCCCTGCCCCCCGGCCGCGACATCGGCGGACCGGAAATCAGAGACCGTGACGATCCCGGTCGCGCGCGCCATCGCCGCGCCGTCGCCGATCTGCCACGTCCAGCCACGGTCGGGTCGGTGCGCGATGGTCTGGCCGTGGAAGCCCATCACGTCGACGTCGGCTGCCGCAACTCCGGCTTCGGCGAGCAGCTTATGCACCGCGAACACGTGCGCGCGGGTGATCAACTCGCCTGCGGCGACGATCGGCGGGCTCGCGCGCGGACGCTCGAACGTCAGCGCCATCCGCGTCGCCTCGGCGAGCTCGGCGCGCGCCGCATCCGAATAGGGCTCGCCGCGAAACGCGATCGCACGGACCTGCCCTTCGCCGTCGGTTTCAATCAGCGCGGCGTCGATCCCGTCGAGCGAGGTGCCCGACATCAGGCCAATGGCTAGCATAACGGTCCCCTTTGCGCCGTCATGCCGCGGGGGGGCGGAGAAGTCGAGCAACGACACCACCCTAGAAAATCCGCGCCGTCTCGCCTATGTGCCGCGCTCTCATGGCAACGATACTCCCCTCTCCGCCCCGCGTCGGCATGGTCTCGCTCGGCTGTCCGAAGAACCTCGTCGACAGCGAGCGGATCCTCACCCAGCTGCGCAGCGACGGCTATCAGATGTCGCCCGATTATGCCGGCGCCGACGTCGTGCTCGTCAACACCTGCGGTTTCCTCGACAGCGCGAAGGAAGAGAGCCTCGACGCGATCGGCGAGGCGATAGCCGAGAACGGCCGCGTCATCGTCACCGGCTGCATGGGCAAGGAAGCCGAGACGATCCGTGCCCGCTTCCCCGGCGTGCTCGCGATCACCGGCGCGCACGAATATGAGCAGGTCGTCGGCGCGGTCCGCGAAGCGGCACCGATGCCGCCCTCCGCGTTCCTCAATCTCGTCCCCGACGCCGGCCTGAAACTGACCCCACGGCACTACAGCTATCTGAAGATTTCGGAGGGCTGCAATCACCGCTGCTCCTTCTGCATCATCCCGTCGCTCCGCGGCGATCTCGTCAGCCGCCGCCCCGACGCGATTCTACGCGAAGCCGAGAAGCTCGTCGCCGCCGGCACCAAGGAGCTGCTGGTCATAAGCCAGGATACCTCTGCCTACGGTATCGACATCCGCCGCGAACCGCGGATGTGGAAGGGGCAGGAGGTCGTGCCTCACATGACCGACCTCGCGCGCGAACTGGGCAAGATCGCGCCTTGGGTCCGGCTCCACTACGTCTATCCGTATCCGCATGTCGACCAGGTCATCCCGCTGATGGCCGAGGGGCTGATCCTCCCCTATCTCGACATCCCGTTCCAGCACGCCGCACCCGAGGTGCTGCGCCGGATGAAGCGCCCGGGCAACGACGCCAAGGTGGTGCAGCGCATCCACAATTGGCGCGCGATCGCGCCCGACATCACGATCCGCTCGACCTTCGTGGTCGGCTTTCCCGGCGAGACCGAGGCGGATTTCCAGTATCTGCTCGACTGGCTCGACGAGGCCCAGCTCGACCGCGTCGGCGCGTTCCGGTTCGAGCCGGTCGAAGGCGCCGCCGCGAACCTGCTGCCCGACCACGTCCCCGAGGCGGTTAAGGAAGAGCGCTACGCCCGGCTGATGGAACGGACCGCCGCGATCTCGACCGCGAAACTCGCGGCCAAGGTCGGTCGCACACTGGACGTGATCATCGACGCGGTCGGCGATGGCGGCGCGACCGGACGGTCCCAGGCGGATGCGCCCGAGATCGACGGCGAGGTGTTCCTGCGCGACGCCGGGCATCTGGAACTCGGCGACATCGTCCCGGTGCTTATCGAGGACGCCGACGAGCACGACCTATACGGCGTCCCGGCGTAATCAATCCCGTTCTCCCGCCAGGGCGGGAGAACGGTGATCGGGTCGGCCCTAGACCGCGCGGCGGCCCGAAAACAGCTGGATCAGCCCGACGATCAGCGCGACGACCAGCAGGATGTGGATCAGCCCGCCCGCGATATGCAGCGAAAAACCGAGCAGCCAGAGCACGAGAAGGATGACGGCGATGGTCCAAAGCATGCGAAAAATCCTTTAACACTGGCCGTCACCCGACCCGACTAATCAACGTGGTTCGGCCAAGCCTGTTCCGATCCATGCAGATTTTGTTACGCCCCCGATCCGGGGTTCCGCGGCGCCCCACACGGTTGCGCGCAGACCGCATTTCTGGTTCGTTCCGGCGATGCTCACCACATCCAAGCGCACCGACGGACTGCCGTCGCGATGACCGACTTCTCCACTCTGCTCCAGCCCGACCGCGGACAAGCCGCGACCGCGATCACGCTCGTCGATCCCGCCGCGTTAGACGGGTGGTTGTTGGCGCAGCCGCCGGCGGTCCGCGCCGCGGTCGCCGGCCAGCGCTTCGCGGCCAAGCCCGGAACTTCGGCGATCCTCGCCACCGCGGACGGCTGGCACGTGGTCGCAGCGATCGGCGCCGGTCCGTGGGCGCTGGCGAAGCTCGCCGAGACCCTGCCCGAGGGCATATACCGGCTTCAGGATGCCGAACCGCCGCTGCTCGGGTGGCTGCTCGGGCAATACCGGTTCGAGCGTTATCGCAAGGCCGACGAGGCCGGCGCCCGCGTTCTGCTGACGCGCAACGTTGCGCAAATCGACCACGCCGTGCGCGTCGCGACCGCCACCGCGATGGTCCGCGACCTCGTCAACACCGGCGCATCCGATCTCGGCCCCGCCGAACTCGAGGCCGAAGCGGAATCGCTCGCCAAACGCCACGGCGCAACCGTGACGACGACGCGCGGCGACGCGCTGGCGCAAGGGTACCCGATGATCCACGCGGTCGGCCTTGCCGCCGCACGCGACCGCGCACCGCGGCTGATCGAGCTCGAATGGGGCGACCCCGCGCACCCCCGGATCGCGCTGGTCGGCAAGGGCGTGTGCTTCGACTCGGGCGGGCTCGACATAAAGCCCGCGGCGGGCATGCGCCTGATGAAGAAGGACATGGGCGGCGCCGCGCATGCGGTGGCGCTCGCGAGCCTGGTCATGGACGCGCGGCTTCCGGTCCGCCTCCATTTGCTGATCCCCGCGGTCGAGAACGCGATCGCCGGCGACGCCTTCCGCCCCGGCGACGTGCTCGCCACGCGCGCCGGACTGACCGTCGAGAACACCAACACCGATGCCGAGGGGCGACTGGTGCTCGGCGACGCGCTGACCAAGGCGGTCGAGGGCAACCCCGAACTCATCCTCGACTTCGCCACGCTGACCGGCGCAGCGCGCGTCGCCTTGGGCCCCGACCTGCCGCCGCTGTTCACCGACGACGACTCGCTCGCGGCCGATCTGATCGCGGCCGGACTTGCCGAAGACGACCCGATGTGGCGCCTGCCGCTGTGGGACGGTTATGACGAGATGCTCAAATCGGATGTCGCCGACCTCGTCAACGCGCCCGAAGGCGGCTTTGCAGGCGCGATCACCGCGGCGCTGTTCCTGCGGCGATTCGTGCGGCGCGACATCCCCTGGGCGCATCTCGACGTGTTCGCCTGGCGTCCGACGGGCACACCCGGACGGCCCAAGGGTGGCGAGGCCTATGCGCTCCGCGCGGCGTTCGCGATGCTGGCCAAGCGCTACGGCTAAACCGCCATACCACCCCGGCGAAGGCCGGGGGTGGTGCTTGGACAACTAGGTCGCGATCCGCCCGAACGGCAGGAGTTTATCGGCGAGCAGCTTCGCCTCCTTAACGTGCCCAGCGCGCAGCGGCACCAGAACGGCGGCGGCCGCCCGGCGGATGAAGCCGTCGATCGCGGTCGGCGCTGGCGCCGCGCTGGCGGTCTCGACCAGCGCGCGGCCACGCGGGTCCTCCGGATCAAGCTCGATGCGCAACAGTCCGGCTAACCCAGAGAACATCGCCCGGTTGCCGCCAAGCGCCACCGCCCGGTCGAGCGCGGCATAGCCCAGCGGCTTCTGCGCGCCGGCCGCCGCGCGCCCCATGAAACGCCCGAGCTTGACGATCACGCCGACATGCCAAGCCCCCAGCGCCGCCTGTGCTTCGGGGTTGCGCGGGAAGCGCGCGACCAGTGACTCATATTGTTTGCGGGCGGCGATCGCCTCGGTCCGGCTACCCGTCAACTTGGCACGATAGCCGACCGCCATCGCCTGCATCAACGCCGCCTCCTGATCCTCCGGCGCATGCGCCAGCGTCGCCCCGGCAACCGCGCTCGCCTTGTTGACGTGGGTCAGCGCGACGGCGCGGTCGCGATCGAGGAAGCTCGCGCGGGTCAGCAATTCCCGCGCCGTTTCGGCGCAAGCGGGGCTCGCCGCCGTCATCGCTGATACGCCCACGCACAGCGCAACGCATGTCTGAGTCCACCGGGCCATCACGCCTCCATCATTGCCGCATACGAAGGTCAACGTTCCGCCGTCCGAATCGGCCCGACCACGGTAAGACAGATGGCTTTACCGCGACTTAATCCAGGTTCAGATCGCGGCCGCGGCGGCGATGATCGGCACGAACTTCGCAGCCGTCAGGCTGGCACCGCCGACCAGCGCGCCGTCGACATTCTCGGTCGCCAGGATCGCCGCGGCATTGTCGCCGGTCACCGATCCACCATACAGGATCCGCACACCCGCCGCCGCGTCGCCGATCAACGCCTTCATTTTCGCGCGCGCGATCGCGTGGATCGATGCGATCTCTTCCAGCGTCGGCGTGCGTCCGGTACCGATCGCCCAGCGCGGTTCATAGGCGAGCGTGAACCAGTCGCCGTGCGCGTTGTCGGGTACCGATTTCTCGATCTGCGCCTGGACGACGCGTTCGGCGCGGTCGGCGTCGCGCTCGGCCTCGGTCTCGCCGCAGCACAGGATCACGTTCAGTCCCTGGCGATGCGCCGCCGCGGCTTTGGCCCAGGCATCGTGGCTGGTCTCGTGCTGGTCGGCACGGCGTTCGCTGTGCCCGACGATCGTGAAGCGCGCGCCCGCCTCCTTGACCATCGCCGCGGAGACACAGCCGGTGTGCGGACCGCTATCCGCCTCGTGCACGTCCTCGGCGCCGATCGCCAGCGCCGGAACGCGCTCGGCGGCGGCGGTGATCAGCGTGAACGGCAGCGCGACCGCGACATCGACGCCGGGCGCGGCGACCGCGGCCGCCTCGATCGCGTCGAGTTCGGCGAGCGCGGCGCGGCTGCCGTGCATCTTCCAGTTTCCCGCCACCATCTTGCGCCGCATCGCCATCTCCCTATCGTTTCCACGGTCGATAGCGCAGCGCCCGCACGGCACAAGCTTGAAGCGCGGCAATGCTCCCCGTAAAGCGTGGCCGTTCCATCCAGTCGATCGGCTCTTCATGCTCGCATTCTTTCGCCGCCTCACCAAATCCCGGGGCGGCATCATCATCACCTTCCTGGTGCTCGGTATCATCGCGATCGCGTTCGCGGCCGGCGACGTGACGGGCATCGGATCGACGGGCGGCAGCATCGCGGCGAACGACGTCGCCAAGGTCGGCAAGGCCGAAGTGACCGAGAACGAGGTCAAGAGCCGCGTCCAGACCGAGCTTGAAGGCTATCGCCAGCAGCAGCCGACCCTCGACATGGCCACCTACGTCTCGCAGGGCGGGTTCGAGGGAACGATGGAGCGGATCATCTCGTCGCTCGCGCTCGAACAGTTCGCGAAGAACCAGGGCATGGTGATCAGCAAGCGCGCGGTCGACGGGCAGATCGCCAGCATCCCGGCGCTGCAGGGTCCGACCGGCAAGTTCGACGAAAACCTCTATCGGCGCGTGCTCTCGGAGCGCAAGCTGACCGACGCGCAGATCCGCGGCGACATCATCCGCGACACGCTGACCCAGCAACTGATCCTGCCGACCAACGGTGCGACCCAGATGCCCGCACAGCTCGCCCTCCCCTACGCCTCGCTGCTGCTCGAAAAGCGCGCCGGGTCGATCGGCTTCATCCCGACCGCCGCCGTCCCTGCCGGTGCCGCGCCGAGCGACGCCGACCTGGCCACTTTCTACAACCGCAACGTCGCACGCTACACCGTGCCCGAGCGCCGCGTCGTCCGCTACGCGGTGATCACGCCCGACATGGTCAAGGCGCGCGCCGTGCCGACCGACGCCGAAATCGCGCAGCGCTATCAGCAGGATCGCGCCAAATACGCCGCGACCGAAAAGCGCACGATCACACAGGTCGTGGTCTCGGACCAGGCCGGCGCCAACGCGATCGCCGCGAAGGCGAAGGCCGGCACATCGCTGACCGACGCCGCGCGCGCCGCCGGGCTCGAGGCATCGGTGCAGACCGGCGTCGACAAGACCGCCTATGCCAACGCAACCTCGTCCGCGCTCGCCGACACGCTGTTCGCGGCCGCCAAGGGTGCGGTCGTCGGGCCCGTCCGCGGGCCGCTGGGCTGGACCGTCGCCAAGGTCGATTCGATCGATCAGGTTGCCGCGCGCACGCTCGATCAGGTCCGCGCCGAGATCACCACCGCGCTTGCCGCGCAGAAATCGGCCGCCGCGCTCAGCGACGTCCATGACAAGATCGACGACGCGCTCGCCAAGAACGCGACCTTCGACGAGATCGTCACTGACCAGAAGCTTCAGGCGCAGACCACCGCTGCGCTCACCGCGAGCGGCGCCAACCCCGACGCACCCGCCAGCCAACCCAACCCCGCGCTCGCCCCGCTCGTAAACGCCGCGTTCCAGGCCAGCGAAGGCGACGCGCCGCAGATGGTGCAGACCGGCAAGGACGGCAGCTTCGCCGTCGTCGGGCTCGCCCGCGTCGTCGCCGCCGCACCGCGGCCGCTGGCGCAGGTCCGCGACGCGGTGCTGAGCGACGTCAACGCCGACCGCAGCCGCCTGGCCGCGCGCCGTGTCGCCGGCGAGGTGCTCGCGCGCATCAACAAGGGCATGCCGCTGGCGCAGTCGCTCGGCGCAACCGGGCTGAAACTTCCCGCGCCACAATCGCTCAGCCCGACCCGCGCGCAGATCAGCAACAACCCACAGGGCGCCCCGCCCGCGCTCGCGCTGATGTTCGCGATGGCGCCGAACACCGCCAAGACGCTCGCCGCGCCCGACAACAGCGGCTGGTTCGTCGTCAAGCTCGACAAGATCGAGCGCGGCGACGCGTCGCGCACCCCGGCCGCGATCAACGCCGCCCGCGCCGGCATCGGCCGCGGTCTGGGTCGCGAATATAGCGAGCAGTTCGCCAGGGCGGTCCGCGCCGATGTCGGCGTCAAGACCGACGCCGCTGCGATCGCCCGCGTGAAGGCCGAACTGGTCAGCGGGGGTAGCTCCAATAACTGACGCATCGACGGCGGCAGCGGTCGCGGCGCTCGCCGCCGGTCGCCCCGCGCTCATCTGGCGGCGGCAGGTCGCGGACACCGAGACCCCGGTCGCCGCCGCGCTCAAACTGATCGAACCGGGCCGCGGCGACTTCCTGCTCGAATCGGTCGAGGGCGGCGAGATCCGCGGGCGCCACAGTCTGATCGGGCTCGCCCCCGACCTGCTGTTCCGCGCGCACGGCCAACAGGCGGAAACCAACCGCCGCTGGGCGACCGACCGCGACGCGTTCGAACCGTGCGCCAAACCCACGCTCGACGCATTACGTGCGCTGGTCGCCGAATGCCGTGCCGAGGTACCGCCCGAACTCCCCCGCGCGCTCGCCTGCCTGGTCGGCTATTTCGGCTATGAGACGATCGGGCTGGTCGAGACGCTGCCGCAGCCCGAGGCCGACCCGCTCGGCCTGCCCGACATGATCTTCGTGCGCCCGACGGTGGTCCTGGTCTTCGATCGCCTGACCGACGCGCTCTACCTCGTCGCCCCCGCCTGGCCGGGCGGTGACCCGAAAACGCTGGTCCGCGCCGCCGAGGACCGCCTCGATGCGGTCGCCGCCAAGCTTGCCGGAACGCCGGTGCCGCAACCGGTCCGCGCCCAGGTCGCCGAGCCCACCTACACCCCCGCGCTACCCCCTGGCCGCTACGGCGAGATGGTGGCGCGCGCAAAGGACTATATCCTCGCCGGCGACATCTTCCAGGTCGTGCTCGCGCAGCGCTTCAGCACACCGTTCGCGCTGCCGCCGTTCGAGCTCTACCGCTCGCTGCGCCGGATCAACCCGTCGCCGTTCCTCTACCACCTCGATCTGCCCGGCTTCGCGCTGATCGGCTCGAGCCCCGAGATCCTCGTCCGCGTCCGCGACGACGAGGTGACGATCCGCCCGATCGCCGGTACCCGCCCGCGCGGAAAGACGCCGGCGGAGGACGAGGCGAACCGCGTCAGCCTGCTCGCCGATCCCAAGGAGCGCGCCGAGCATCTGATGCTGCTCGATCTCGGCCGCAACGATGTCGGCCGCGCCTCGGCGCCCGGCTCGGTCAAGGTCACCGCCAGCTACGGCGTCGAATTCTACAGCCACGTCATGCACATCGTCTCGAACGTGGTCGGCCGCCTGTCGCCCGACAAGGACGCACTCGACGCGCTGTTCGCCGGCTTCCCGGCAGGCACCGTCAGCGGCGCACCCAAGGTGCGCGCATGCCAGGTGATCGCCGAACTCGAGACCGAACGCCGCGGCGCCTATGCCGGCGGCGTCGGTTATTTCTCGCCCGACGGGTCGATGGATTCGTGCATCGTGCTCCGCACCGCGGTGGTCAAGGACGGCACCATCCACGTCCAGGCCGGCGCCGGCATCGTCGCCGACAGCGTGCCCGAATATGAGCAGCGGGAATGCGAGGCCAAGGCCGGCGCGATCCTCGCCGCCGCCCGCGAAGCGGTGACGAGGGCTGGCGCGGCGGGCTTCGGGCAGTAAGCGCCCTAAACGCCGTCATCCTGACGAAAGTCAGGATCCAGAGCCCCAAACACCACCGCCCGTAACTCTGGATCCCGGATCAAGTCCGGGATGACGGCGGTGGTGGTCGAGGCCACCCTCGTCATCCCAGCGAAGGCTGGGATCTGCAGCGGCAAGCGCACAGCCAACAACGGGAGACCCCAGCCTGCGCTGGGCTGACGGACTGACCCTCAGGGCGCGGTCGTCTCCGACGCATTCGCCCGACGCTCCGCCGAATAGGCCTTAGCCCGCTGCAGCGAGCACCCCGACTGCCCACCAGTCCCGACCGCCGAACACGTATCCGGCAACCCGCCGGCCACCCGCCCGAGCTCGTCGAGCGACGCCGCGCGATTGACCCAGCTCTGGTTCTGCGCCGCGATCGGCTTGTCGTCGCGCAACGACTTCGGAATGCGATACGGCTGCTCGAGCGTCTGGCAAACGACGATCTCGTCGCCGGCGCTCTTCGGGCACGCCTGCCCCGCGCCCAGCGTGACGTTGCGGATCCGCTGCGGCGGCTGGCTCGCCTGCGCAGCGTCGGCCTGCGTGGTGGTTGCGGTCGGGGTCGGGGCGGGCGCGCGGGTTTGCGCCGACGCGAGCCCGGGCAGGGTAACAAGCGCAGCGAGGATAACGGTACGGAACATCAGGGCACTCCTTTGGCCGAACAACGTCCACTGCACCGCATTGCTCCACCCTGAATGCATGACGCCCGCGGGGCAATATCATTGCACGATCACCGCCATCGGCTATGGCAGCGCGATGATCCTCGTCATCGACAATTACGACAGCTTCACCTGGAACCTGGTCCATTATCTGATGGAACTCGGCGCCGAGGTCGAAGTCGTCCGCAACGATGCAATCTCCGCGGGCCAAGCGCTGTCGTCGGGCGCCGACGCGTTCCTGATCTCGCCCGGCCCCTGCACCCCCAACGAGGCGGGCGTCAGCCTCGACCTCGTCGCCGCCGCTGCCGATGCGGGCCGCCCGCTGCTCGGCGTGTGTTTGGGTCACCAGGCGATCGGCCAGCATTTCGGCGGCCTGGTCGAACGCGGCGGGCTGATGCACGGCAAGACCTCGCCGGTGCTGCACGACGACACCGGGCTCTATGCCGGCCTGCCCTCGCCGTTCCAGGCGACCCGCTATCATTCGCTGATCGTCAACGCGGTGCCCGACACGCTCGTCGTCAACGCGACCGCGCAGGACGGCACCGTGATGGGCTTCCGCCATGCGACCCTCCCGATCCACGGCGTCCAGTTCCACCCCGAGAGCATCGCCACCGAACACGGCCACGCGATGCTGGCGAACTTCCTGAAGATCGCAGGCGTGCCGGTGACGACGCGCGAGGTAGAGGCGTGAGCCCCAACCGCGCCGTTCTCCCGCGAAAGCGGGAGCCCAGGGTTGCGCAAGGTGTCGCCCGTGACTCCTGGACCCCCGCCTTCGCGGGGGAACGGACGGTGACAGAATGACCACCCTCACCCTCCTCCCCGACCCCTCCACCCCCCTCGCGCGCGAGTCCGCGCGCCAGGCCTTCGCCGACATCCTCGACGGACGCGCCAGCGACGACGCGATCGCCACCTTCCTCACCGCGCTCTCCGACCGCGGCGAGACCAGCATCGAGATCGCCGAAGCCGCACGCGCGCTCCGCGACCGCATGATCCCGATCGCCGCGACCGCCGCGGCGATCGACGTCTGCGGCACAGGCGGCGACGGCCACCACACGCTCAACGTCTCGACCGCGGTCTCGCTGGTCGTCGCCGCGTGCGGCATCCCCGTCGCCAAGCACGGCAACCGCGCCGCCTCCAGCAAATCCGGCGCTGCCGACACGCTCGAGGCGCTCGGCCTCGACATGGACCGCGCCGGCGCCACCGCGGAGGCGAGCCTCGCCGATATCGGCATTGCCTTCCTGTTCGCGGCGAACCACCATCCGGCGATGCGCCGCATCGCGCCGATCCGCAAACGCATCGGCCGCCGCACGATCTTCAACCTGATGGGCCCGCTCGCCAACCCCGCCGGAGTCACGCGGCAGCTGATCGGCATCGCCCGACCCGACTATGTCCCGCTTTATGCCGCGGCGCTCGAACAGCTCGGCACCCAAGCCGCGATCGTCATCGCCGGTGAAGAAGGGCTCGACGAGCTGTCGGGCGCCGGCCCTAGCATCGTCGCCAGCATCGGCGCCGTCGACCTGCCCGCGCGGGTCACGCCCGAAGATGCCGGCCTGCCACGCCACCCGATCGAAGCAATCCGCGGCGGCGATGCCCAGCACAACGCCGCCGCGCTGCTCGCGCTGCTCAACGGCGAACCCGGCGCGTACCGCGACGCCGTGCTGCTCAACGCCGCCGCCGCCCTGATGGTGACGGGCACCGTGACGACCCTCACCGAAGGCGCCGCCCGCGCCGCCGAAGCCCTGGACGAACGCCGCGCCGAAGCGCTGCTAACCCGTTGGATCGCCTACTAAATGACCATGCTCGACCGCATCCTCGAAACCAAGCGCGCCGACGTCGCCGCGCGCAAGGCAACGATCAGCCTCGCCGATATCGACGCCGGCATCGCGCGCGAGACCAAACCCCGCGGGTTCCGCGCCGCACTGGACGCCAAACCCGGCCACGCGCTGATCGCCGAGGTCAAGAAGGCGAGCCCGTCCAAGGGCCTGATCCGCGCCGATTTCGATCCCCCCGCGCACGCCCGTGCGTACGAGGCCGGCGGCGCCGCGTGCCTGTCGGTGCTCACCGACGAACGCTGGTTCCAGGGCGCCGATTCCTACCTGACCGCCGCGCGCAACGCGGTGTCGATCCCGGTGCTGCGGAAAGACTTCATGGTCGACCCGTGGCAGGCGCCCGAATCGCGCAGCCTCGGCGCCGATGCGATCCTGTTGATCGTCGCCGCGCTGGCCGACGCGCAGATGGCGGAGATCGAGGCCTCGGCGATCGAATGCGGCATGGACGTGCTCGTCGAAATCCACGACGCCCACGAACTCGAACGCGCGTTGAAGCTGAAAAGCCGCCTGATCGGCGTCAACAACCGCGACCTTCGCGACTTTTCGGTCGATTTCCGTCGGACCTTCGACCTCGTCGCGCTTGCGCCGAAGGACTGCACCTTCGTCGCCGAGAGCGGCCTGACGACGCGGGCCGATCTCGATGCGCTCGCCGAAAAGGGCGTCCATTGCTTCCTCATTGGCGAAGCGTTGATGCGGCAAGACGATATCGAAGCCGCCACCCGCGCGATCGTCGGATGACCGGCCTCACGCATATCGATGCCGAGGGCGCCGCGCGGATGGTCGATGTCGGCGGAAAGGCGGTCACGACTCGTATCGGCGTTGCCAGCGGCCGCATCACCATGTCGCCCGAGGCGGCGGCTGCGATCGCGACCGGCACCGCCAAGAAGGGCGACGTGCTCGCCGTTGCGCGCGTCGCCGGCATCATGGCCGCCAAACGCACCAGCGACCTGATCCCGCTGTGCCACCCGCTGCCGCTCACCTCGGTCGACATCGCGCTCGCGGTCGACGACACCGGCGTCACCGCCACCGCGACCACCGCCACCGACGGCAAGACCGGCGTCGAGATGGAAGCCCTGACCGCGGTCTCGGTCACGCTGCTGACGATCTACGACATGGCCAAGGCGATCGATAAGGGCATGATCCTCAGCGACATCCGCCTCCTCTCCAAACGCGGCGGCAAATCGGGCGACTGGACCGCCTGAGGGTCCACAACCGTTCCCCGGCGAAGGCCGGTGCCCAGTTGGGAAGGCTGTAGTAACGGAGCGCCGCCCTTCGTCACCGCCGTTGCCCAACTGAGCCCCGGCCTTCGCCGGGGAAGTGCTACCTGAAAGGCGCCCCCCACCCCGTCATCGTGACGAAAGTCAGGATCCATGGCCACAAGCGCGACCGTCCGCAACCCTGGACCCCGGATCAAGTCCGGGATGACGAATGTTCAATCATGCCCGTACTCCGCGCTGTCCTACACGGTCCGAATATGTCAGCCCTGACGGTATGACGTGCTGCGCCGCCCTTCCCCGAACCCGATCCGCCCCACGCGCTCTCAACATTCGCGCGGAAAATCCCCGCACGCGCAGCGACGGTCTCAACATTCGGCCCGCAAAAACCGTCTACCGCCTCAACATTGACAACATTCGCGCCGGAACAGACCCCAAATGACCGCCCTCCTCCCCGTCGCCGAAGCCCAATCGCGCCTGTTCGCGATCGCGACTCGGGTCGGCGCCGAAGCCGTTCCGTTGCGCGACGCCGCTGGCCGCTGGGCCGCAGAGGACATCCTCGCCGTCCGGACCCAGCCGGCTGTCGATCTCTCCGCGATGGACGGCTATGCGATCCGCTTCGCCGACATGCCCGGCCCCTGGACGGTGATCGGCGAAAGCGCCGCCGGCCGCCCGTTCGACGGCGCGGCGCAGGCCGGCGAGGCGGTCCGCATCTTCACCGGTGCCGCGATGCCCGCGGGCACCGACACCGTGCTGATCCAGGAGGAGGCCGCGCGCGACGGCGCAGCGCTGGCCCTGTCCGGCGAAGGCCCACCACGCCACGGCCGCAACACCCGCCGCAAGGGCCTCGACTTCACCACAGGCGACCGTTTGATCGCCAAGGGTGACCGCCTGACCCCCGCCCGCATCGCGGTCGCCGCGACCGGTGGCCACGGCACGCTGTGCGTCAACCGCCGCGTCCGCGTCGCCGTCGCCGCGACCGGCGACGAACTCGTGCCGCCCGGATCGACCACCGACGCCACCGCGCTGCCCGAATCCAACGGCATCATGCTCGCCGCGATGCTCGCCGACCTGCCCGTCGACATTGTCGATCTCGGCATCCTGCCCGATCGGCTGGAGGCGCTGCGCGACGCGTTCGCCGGCGCCGCGTGCGACCTGCTCGTCACCACCGGGGGCGCGTCGGTCGGCGACCACGATCTCGTCCGCCCGGCGATCGAGGCCGCCGGCGGCACGATCGATTTCTGGCGGATCGCGTTGCGCCCGGGCAAGCCGATGATGGCAGGCCGGCTCGGCGATGCGACCGTACTTAGCCTGCCCGGCAACCCGGTCTCGGCGTTCGTCACCGCGACGCTGTTCGTCCGCCCGGTCGTCGCGCACATGGCCGGCGCCCGCGATCCCTTGCCGCAGACTACCCACGCGCTACTCGGCGAGGATATCCCCGCCAACAACGCGCGCACCGACTATCTGCGCGCCGAGCTCCGCGACGGCCGCGCCTATGCCTCGACGATCCAGGACAGCTCGATGCTGCTCACGCTTGCGCGGTCGACCTGCCTGATTGTCCGCCCCGGCAACGCCCCCGCCGCCGTCGCGGGCGACTCGGCGGAAATCCTAGTGATCGCTTGACGCCGTTAACTTTGTTCCGTAGAAGTTCCTTGTCTGTTCCGGACGGAGGATTGCCATGCTCACGCGTAAACAGCACGAGCTCGTCTGCTTCATCAACGATCGCCTCGAGGATACCGGCGTGTCGCCGTCGTTCGAGGAGATGAAGGACGCGCTCGACCTCAAGTCCAAGTCGGGCGTCCACCGGCTGATCAGTGCACTGGAGGAACGCAACTTCATCCGTCGCCTCCCCAACCGCGCCCGCGCGCTGGAAGTGCTGCGCATGCCTGAGCGCGCGGAAAAGAAGGTGGTGGAAAGTGCACCCCCCGCCCCCGCGAACATCAAGTCCGCGCCGCAACCGGCCAACGACGTCATCGAGATCCCGCTCCACGGTCGCATCGCCGCCGGTGTGCCGATCGAGGCGTTCGAGGGCTCGTCCATGCTAGCCGTCCCCGCCGCGTTGCTCGGTTCCGGCGAACATTATGCGCTCGAAGTCTCCGGGGATTCGATGGTCGAAGCGGGCATCCTCGACGGCGACTATGCGTTGATCCGCCGTACCGAGACCGCCCGCGACGGCGAGATCGTCGTCGCGCTGATCGAAGAGAGCGAGGCCACGCTGAAATATTTCCGCCGCGAAGGCGCGATGGTCCGCCTCGACCCCGCCAACCGCGCCTACGACCCACAACGCTATTCGCCCGCGCAGGTCCGCGTACAGGGCAAATTGTCGGGCATCCTCCGCCGCTACGATTGAAGATGGCGGCGAGTGCCCGGTTCTCCCGCCAAAGCGGGAGTTCGGAGTACCGACGGCACCGCCGGCGACACATCCCGCCACGGGTGCCGATCTCCGGCCTCCAAAACCGTCGTCACCCGACCCGTGCCCAACGTCACCGCCACCCCACCCGTCCGCCGCAGCATCCCCCGGTCCAGCCGCAACCACCGCGGCGAACACCGCCTCGGCAAGGCGCGTTCGCTGACAACGATATCCGCCCCCCGACACGCTGCGATCAACTCGGCCGACGGCACCAGATATACGCTCCGTGTCGCCAGGATCCGCCACCGCCGTCCCCCCGCCGGGATGTCGGTCATGCACAAATCCCGACTGCACCGCGCATCGGGCTGGTCCGCCAACAGCAACGGCTCGCCGTCCAGCCCACCATTCTCGGCGAGCGTATCACGAACATAATCCCCCGCCCGGTCCCGCAACAGCGCCAGACCCGCGGCAGTCCGCACCGCGACATGCCGTCCATCCCCGGTCACCAGCAGGTCAGGCGCCGGCGTGGCTAACGCCCAGCTCGCCCCGAACAGCACCGGCAGCACGCCGAGCCGCCGCCACTTGGTCCGCCACAACGCGATCCACAGCCCCCCGCCGATCATCGCCGCATAGGCTCCCTCCGGCATCGCCGGCAGTGCCCGCACCGCTCCCGGCGCCGCCGCGACCGTCCGAGCAATCCACAGCAGGAGGTCAAGCGTGTGCTGCACCAGCCACCACACCGGTGCACCAAGTCCTGCCGCGTCCAGCACCAACGCCAGCGCCTCGAGCGGCATCACGACAAAGGTGGTCAGCGGGATCGCCACGATATTCGCGGCCGCTCCGTACAGCCCGGCCTTGTGGAAATGATACACCGCGATCGGCATCAGCGCGGCCTCGACGACGATCCCGGTCAGCAACAGCGACGCCACGCCGCGCATCAACCGGCGTACGGCCCCCTCCTCATGCGGTCCGAACACCGCCTTGATCCGCGGATGCTCGTGCAGCGCGACGATCGCCGCGATCGCCGCAAACGACAGCTGGAAGCTCGGCCCCGCCAGTGCCTCTGGCAACGCGACCAGCACAATCACCGCGCCCGCCGCCAGCGCACGCAACGTCACCGCCTCGCGACCAATCGCCAGCGCAAGCAGCACCAGCAACGCCGCCACACAACTGCGGATCGTCGGCACCTGGCTGCCGGTGAGCAGCGTATAGCCGATCGCCGCAGCAGCGCCCGCCACCGCGGCCACCAGCGGCAAGCGAACACGCAGCGCCAGCCAAGGGCTAAGCGCGAGCAGCCGCATCACGACCAGCATTGTCGCCGCCACCGCCGCGGTGATGTGCAGCCCGCTGACCGACAGCAGATGCGCCAACCCCGCGCGCCGCATCGCTTCCGAATCGTCTTCGCCGATCGCGCCGACGTCGCCGGTCGCGAGCGCCGCAGCGATCCCGCCCGCGCTGCCGTCGAGCCTGTCGGTGATATGCGTCGACAACCGACCGCGTAGCCCCGAGCCCTTCTCCGCGGCGGTCGTTACCGTGACGGGAGCGAACCCGCGACCCGTCGCGCCGATCCCTGCAAACCACGCGACACGGGCGAAGTCATAGGCGCCGGGCACCGCCGGCAACGGCGGCGGCATCAACCGCGCACGCAACCGAATGACCGCACCCTCACCGAGCCCGCGCGGCACATCGGCCTCCGCCAGGTTCACGCGCAGCAGCGGCGGCAGCGTGATCGCATCGCCCCGCGTATCGGTCGCCGATCCGCTCGGCGCCAGCGTCAGGCGGACGAGGTCCCGCGCTGCGAGCGGCTCGACCCGTTCGACGCGGGCCGCGAACGTCGCGACCATCGTCCGCGCGAGCACCGGCGCCGCAACCCGGTCCGACCGCGCCCAGACCAGCGCCAACCCCAGCGCCGCGGTCAGCGCGCCCACCGCAACCGCCCGCGCCGCGCGCCCACCGCGCCCGACCGCGAGCCCCGCCAGCCCCACCGCCCCCAGCGCAAGCATCGCCACCCGCCACGCCACCGGGTCCGGCAGCACGAACCACAGCGCGATCCCCGCCCCCAGCGCCACCGGCAGCCACAGCACGAGCTGGTCGCGCTCCGCCTCCAGCCAGCGCTCGATCGCACGACCGCGCTCCGCCGCCCATCGCGGCACGCCCATTTGTCGCCGCACTAGGGCCATGCTAGGGGCGGCGACGGCGGTATTCGCCATCGTTCTTACAGTCTGGGAGCACCCGCGATTGGGCGCAACATCTGAAACGCATGCAGCGTCGCCTGCATCCGTGGTTACCCGTTTCGCCCCGTCGCCGACGGGGTTTCTCCATCTCGGCGGTGCACGCACCGCGCTGTTCAACTGGCTCTATGCCAAGGCGAACGGCGGCACGTTTCTGCTGCGCATCGAGGACACCGATCGCGTCCGCTCGACTCAGCCTGCGATCGACGCGATCCTGGACGGCATGCGCTGGCTCGGCCTCGACTGGGACGGCGACGCGGTGATGCAGTTCGCGCGCGCCGAGCGGCACGCCCACGTCGCCCACGAGATGGTCGCCAGCGGCCACGCCTATCGCTGCTACATGACCAACGACGAGATCGCCGAGATGCGCGCCGAGGCGCAGGCGGCAAAAAAGCCGTTGCGCATCCGCAGCCCGTGGCGCGACCGCCCGGCCAGCGAAGCGCCCGACCGTTCGCACGTCGTCCGCCTGCGCGCGCCGCTCGAAGGAGCGGTGACGATCCAGGACCAAGTCCAGGGCTCGGTCACGGTGCAGAATGCCGAGATCGACGACATGATCCTGCTCCGGTCGGACGGCACGCCGACCTATATGCTCGCTGTGGTGGTGGACGACCACGACATGGGCGTGACGCACGTCATCCGCGGCGACGATCACCTCAACAACGCGTTCCGCCAACTGCCGATCTACCGCGCGATGGGCTGGCCCGAGCCGGTGTACGCGCACATCCCGCTGATCCACGGCCCCGACGGCGCCAAGCTGTCGAAGCGTCACGGCGCGGTCGGGATCGAGGCGTATCGCGACGAGATGGGCATCCTGCCCGAAGCGTTCGACAATTATCTGCTCCGGCTGGGTTGGGGGCATGGCGACGACGAGATCATCAGCCGCACCCAGGCGGTCGAATGGTTCGATTTGGCACATGTCGGCAAGAGCCCGTCGCGGTTCGACCTGAAGAAGCTCGAAAATCTCAACGGTCATTACATCCGCGAAGCGGACGACGCGCGTCTGGCGGCATTGGTCGCCGACCGACTCGGCCATACGCTTCCGGACGGCGGTCTGGCGCTGCTCACCCGCGCAATGCCGTCCCTGAAGCCCCGCGCGGCGAATCTGAACGAGCTCGCCGACGGTGCCGGATTCCTGTTTTCCGTGCGTCCGATCGCGATGGATGACGGTGCACGGGGGCTTTTGAGCGACGAAGCGAAAGTGCTTCTGTCCAATCTCCACGCTGCCCTTGACGCGGTGCACAACTGGGATACGGAGGCGCTCGAAGACGCGGTACGGCGTGTGGCCGAGGAGCGGGGCGTCAAGCTCGGCCAGGTCGCACAGCCGCTTCGCGCCGCGCTCACGGGACGCAAGACGTCGCCGGGCATCTTCGATGTGCTCGATCTGCTCGGGCGCGAGGAAAGCCTGGCACGCATCGCCGACCAAAGCGCGTCGGCCTGAAGATTCCAAGGAAGGATAACAGCATGAGCGAGACCGCAACCCTGGCCGTCGACGGCAAGGACGTCGACCTTCCGGTCATGTCCGGTACCGTCGGCCCCGACGTGATCGACATCCGCAAGCTCTATGCGCAGACCGGCGCCTTCACCTACGATCCCGGCTTCACCTCGACCGCGAGCTGCAAGTCCGACATCACCTATATCGACGGCGATGAAGGCGTGTTGCTGCACCGCGGCTACACGATCGGTGAGCTGGCCGAGCAGTCGAACTTCATGGAAGTCTGCTATCTGCTGCTGAACGGCGAACTGCCCAGCGCCGCTGAGCTCGACACATTCACGCACACGATCACGCGCCACACCATGGTGCACGAGCAGCTCGCGACCTTCTTCCGGGGCTTCCGTCGCGATGCGCATCCGATGGCGATCATGTGCGGCGTCGTCGGCGCGCTCAGCGCCTTCTACCACGACTCGACCGACATCCACGATCCGGCCCAGCGCGTCATCGCGTCGCACCGCCTGATCGCCAAGATGCCGACGATCGCCGCGATGGCGTACAAGTACAGCGTCGGACAGCCGTTCCTGTATCCGGACAATTCGCTCAGCTACACGGGCAACTTCCTGCGGATGACGTTCGGCGTTCCGGCCGAGCCCTATGTCGTCAACCCGATCGTCGAAAAGGCGATGGACCGCATCTTCATCCTGCATGCGGATCACGAGCAGAACGCGTCGACCTCGACCGTCCGTCTCGCCGGTTCGTCGGGCGCCAACCCGTTCGCGTGCATCGCCGCCGGCATCGCCTGCCTGTGGGGTCCCGCGCATGGCGGCGCCAACGAAGCCGCGCTCAACATGCTGCGCGAGATCGGCACCGTCGACCGGATTCCCGAGTTCATCGCGCGCGCGAAGGACAAGAACGATCCGTTCCGCCTGATGGGCTTCGGCCACCGCGTGTACAAGAACTACGATCCGCGCGCGGCCGTCATGCAGACGACGGTCAAGGAAGTGCTCGGCGAGCTCGGCGTTACCGATCCCGTGTTCGACGTCGCGATCGAGCTCGAGCGTCTGGCTCTCAGCGATCCGTACTTCATCGAGAAGAAGCTGTTCCCGAACGTCGACTTCTATTCGGGCGTCATCCTCTCGGCGATCGGCTTCCCGACCTCGATGTTCACCGTGCTGTTCGCGCTCGCGCGCACGGTCGGCTGGGTCGCGCAGTGGAACGAGATGATCACCGATCCCGACCAGAAGATCGGCCGCCCGCGCCAGCTGTACAACGGTGCCGGCCCGCGCGACTACACGCCGATCGACGCGCGCTGATGCGTCGCCTCCGGCCGATCCTGATCGTCGTCGGCGTGCTGTGCGCGCTGATGGGGATGCTGTGGATCGGTCAGGGGCTGGGCTACGTCCATTGGCCGCAGTCGAGCTTCATGCTCGATCAGCGGCCATGGGCGGATCGCGGCGCAGTCCTGGCCGTGCTTGGACTAGCGCTGATCCTCGCCGCGCGGCGCATCCGTCGGTAACGTCAGCTTGAACCGCGCGCCCTGCCCGGGCGTGCTCTCGACCGTCAGGTCTCCTTGCATCGCCCGCGCAAGCCGCCGTGCAATATAGAGCCCCAGGCCGTTACCGCCGGCCTCGGATGGATCGACCCGCTCGAACTTCTCGAAGATCCGTGCCTGGTCCTCGGGGGCAATGCCCTTCCCCTGGTCGGCAACGACGACGGATACCGCGCGGTCGCGCGGTTCGACCGCTACGGTCACCTGCGATCCGGCTGGCGAATACCGCACCGCATTGCCGATCAAGTTGACGAGTATCTGCAGCACGCGGCGGAAATCGCCCTGCGCCCATGTGAGTTCGTCCAGGGCCGGTCGTGCGATCGTTACGTCCGCGTTGCCAGCCCGCACGCTCAACAACCCCGCCGCGCGCCGCGCGACGTCGGCAATGTCGATCCGTTCGACAGAGATCGTAAAATCCGGTCGCTCGACCGCCTGCAGATCGACCAGGTCGTTGACGAGCTCGAGCAGATGCCGTCCCGCGCTCGCGATATCGGCGGCATAATCGGCATAATCGGGCTGCACGGGGCCGTCGGCCTGTGCGTTGATGCTGTCGGCATTGGCGACGATCCGCGCGAGCGGCTTGCGCAGCGCGCGGTCGAGCCCGCCGGTAAACGTGGGTGACAATGGCGCCTCCACCGGGGCCGCCGCCGGGACCGCTTCCGGATGTACCATCCGCGCCGCGCCGACGAAGCCCGCGAACGCGCCCGTCCTGTCGTGTCGCACCTCGGCGCTCAGGATTACGGGACGGTCGGACCCGCGCAGTCGCGCCGGTTGCGCGGTCATCGCCCGGCGCCGCGCCAGCGAATCGAGGATCGGCAACGCGCCGTCGGTGCCGCTGTCGAGCGCGAACATCGCGGTCAGCGGCTGGCCGAGCAGCGCGAACGCGTCGAACCCGTGCCGCGGTCCGGCATCGAGCGATACGAAGGTCAGGCACAGCGATGCATCGGTTTCCCACCGCCAGTCGGAATCGCTCAGCAGGAACGCCGCACGTGCCTCGTTCGCGGGGCCGATCGGCCGCCACAGCTGCACCTCGCGCCAGCCGCTCACCGCCAGCCGGATCGTGTCACCATCCGGTTGCGCGCGAACCCACAAATCGATGTCTGCCTCATCGTCCGCGATCACCACGCCGCGCGAGACGATCACGCCTAACCGGCGCGCGAGCCGCGTGATCGTCGCCAGCTGCGGGACCGCGAGCCGCTGCCCCAGTTCGCCCCCGGCACGCTGGTTAAGCGCGATCAACGCCGGATCGGCGGACTGCAACACGCCGTTGGCCCCAACCACCGCATGCGCGACGGGACTCTCGGCAAAAGGATCGAACGCGTTCATCGCGGGTCCGAACGCGCCAACGCGCGCATCGCCGCGCGGAAATCGCGGTGGAGCGCCAGCGGCGCAATTGCGGCACGCGCCTCTGCGACCGTAACCGCCGCGATCGCGTCAAGCGCGTCGGCGAACGCCTCGATATCGCGGCGCGGGTCGGCGTCGGACAACGCCAGCCCGATCCGGGCGATCGTCGGCCGATCCAGATCTGCGGCGCGCAAAGCCAGCCACAGCCGGTCGCCGTCCGGCTCCAGCACGATCCGCCGTGCCTGGTCGAAATCGATGCCGATCGCGTGCGCCAGTACCGCGACGAACAGCGACAGCCGCCGGTCGCCGATCGCCTCGACCAGCAAAGCCGGCAGTTCCTCGGGGCGCGCGTCGATGGCGGCAGCCAGCCGCATCGCCACTGCCTCCGGCCGGTCACCTTCGTCATGGGCGCTCAGACACCGCAACGCCGCGTCGGCGATAGCCTGATCGGTCGCTGCGATGCCGTCACGCAGCCCCTCACGGACCGCGGCGGCGATCCACCAGACCAGCCGGTGGTGGAGCTCGGCGGGCAAGTCGCTGCCCAGCACGATGCCCGCCTCGTTCGCCGCGCGACGGCGGCTCTCGCTGGCGAGCAATGCGTTGGCGGCCGACGCGACGACGCGGTCGGGTACGCTTGCCAGGCGCACGAGCAAGCTCGATTCATCGGGTCCGGCGATCGCGACCGGCAGCGCGTCGGCGATCAGATCGTGACGAACGCGCGCGATCAGTTCGTCCATCAGTTCATCGTCGTGGAGCAGGTTTGCGCGCGTCAGTCGCGCGACGACCCGGCCACCGGGCTTCAGCATCGTTTCGCCACGCGCCGGATCGCCGCCGTTCGCGAGCAATCGCGCGGCATGGCGACGGATATCCGTCTCGATCGCGTCGACGATCCCGCCCAACACACGCGCCAGCGCCAGCCGCGTCCGCTCGTCGAGCCGGGTTTCGGCGTCGAGGAAGAAGTCCGCGATGGACACCGCCAGGCGTGCCTCGGCGCGGACGCGCGCCTGCTCGGCCCGCGACACGGCATCGAAACGCATGGGAGCGGAATCACTCACGGGGTCTTGGCCGACCGACATGCCGTCGTCCTTAGCCTGCTGTCGTTAACGCCAAGCTAAGGCTGACGAAGGCTTTCGACCACTGCCGCGAGCGTCGCGGTCGCATAAATCGCCGCGATGCCGAGCCCGAGCACCGGAAGCCCGAGCAGCGCCAGGACCGCAACGATCGCCAGATAGGCCGACGGACTGCCCCACCACAGCCGGCGCGCACGCTCGACGATCGCACGTTCGCCGATCGCGCCGATCGCAACAACGCCGACGCCAATCGCCAACGCGGTATTTTCGCCCGTATAGCCGCTGATGAGAAAGGCAAAGACCAGCACCGCCAGCGCCGCGACGCCACCGATCGCTAGCGTCTGCACGCGCGCGGCCGGCATCTCGTCGCGCAGACCGCTGAGAACCGACCCTAGTGCCAGCGCGATGCAGCCGGCCAGCGTCACGATCAGCCCCGTCGCGAGCAAGCCAAATCCCTGCACCACCAGGCCGGCGCCCCCCAGCGCGGCGCCCCCCACACCCAGCGTCGTGCCGGCGACGTTGCGATCGACCAGCCCCGGCAACACCGCCCGCGCGATCGGCGCCAGCACGAACCGGTCGAACCAGCCCCGCCGCGCCGACACGATCGTCACCAGCACCGCGCGCCCGCGTTCCTCCAACGTGCGCGCCTGGTGCTCGATGCCGTGCCCGCCGCCGCGCATCGTTTCGGTCGGCAGCAGTATCTGGACGACGCGCTCCTGCACCGCGAGGCGTAGCAGCGTCGATTGCAGGTCATAGTCGTGCGGCAGCGCTGCCACTTCGGCGATCCGCCGCGGATCGATCCGCGCGACGCCTGCCCATGCCATCTGCCCGCCGACGCGTTCGAACCCCGGCCCCGCGTCGTCCTCGGGAACGACCAGCAGCGCCTCGCCGTCTTCCGCCGCGATCGCGGTCACGACCGCCTCGGTAGTGACGAGCCCGTCGCCGAGCATTACGATACGCGCGAGCGGGTGAAGCCGCTCCGTCGCTTCCGCTGCGGAGCGGACGGTATCGACCGACACGCCGCGACGCCCGATCCGCGCGATCGCGCCGAGCAGTTCGGGGGTCAGTCGTGCGACGACGACGATCAACTGGCTGACGCCGGCCGCGACCAGCAGCCGCGCCTGATATTCGATTAAGGTGACACCGCTGAACGGTAGGGTCGCGGCGAGACGATCGGGGCGATCGTCGGCGTCGTGGATTGCAAAGAGAAGCCCGGCTAACATCGCCGTGCTGTTAGGCGGTCGTGGCGGTGGATGCAAAGCGACCCGGTGGCATAATCCACGGTCCTCGCGCACGCCCGGTCCGGAACCCCCGGCCTACAGCCGCGACACCGCCCGCCGCAACTTGCGCAAGCCTTCGAGATCGCGCGGGTCCCCCTCGGCGATCTCGGTCGCCAGCGCCATCAGCCGCACCGCGCCAAAACTCGCTGCCAACCCCTTCAGCCGCCACGCCGCCGCGCGCCATTCCTCGTGGCCGGCGGCCAGCGTCATCGCGGTCAGCGCGCGTTCGGCGCTTTCGGTGAAAGCGAGGCGCAGTTCGGCGATCAGCGCGGGTTCGTCACCCACCGCGGCCGCCAGCGTCGCGTCGATTGCTCCAGGATCATAGGCCATTGTGCACGGCCTACCGCAAAGCGGCTTAACGCAAGGTTATTCGCTTTGAGGTGCTGCGTTCTATGGTAAACCTTCGGGATGAACGGGGGTTCGACCATGATGGGTTTTCGGGCGGAGGCGGAAACGGCCGAGCCGATCAGCGCGTACAGGGTAGTGCAAGACATGGATCACGACGCCCTGCCCCCGTCGGATCTGAATCTTCATGCGTACGACGCCCACGACCCCACAGAAATTGAAACTTCAGACCGGCGCCTGCCGCTGATGATCGTATCTGGCGCGGTGATCCTGTTGTGGCTGGGTGGCATGCTGTGGATGGCGCGCGGCGCGCTCGGCACGCTCGACGCCGTCGCCTTGACGCAGTTCCTGGCGGCGCTGTGCGTCGTGCCCGCGCTGATCGGCATCCTCTGGATACTCGGCATGCGCACCAGCCGTGCGGAGGCGCAGCGGTTCGGCGCCAGCGCGCGCGAGATGCGCGCCGAGGCGGCCAGTCTCGAACGCACCGTCGCGGTGCTGTCGAGCGCGCTCGACGCGAACCGCGCGCAGCTCGCCGAACAGGCGTCGCAGCTGATGATCATCGGCGACGGCGCGACCGAGCAATTGCGCGCTATCAGCCGCGACATGGCCGCCGAGATCGATCAGGCCGATGCCCATGCCCGCGACCTGGCCGACGCGGCAACCGCCGCGCAGACCAACCTGGGAATCCTGATCGCGTCTCTGCCGCGCGCGCAGGCCGATACCGATGCGGTCGCCGACCGGCTCGAACGCACCGGGCTCGCCGCCAGCGAACATGCCGCTGCGCTCGACGCGCAGATCATCGCGCTCGCCGACCGCGGTCGCGAAGCCGACGCGATGGCAAGCGGCGCGGCGCAGCGGCTCGCCGCGCATATCGTCCGCATGGAAGCGACCAGCGAAACCGCCGGTGCGCGGCTGGAGCAGGTCACCGACGGCATGAGCCACGCGGTTGACCAGCTGCTCGATCGTACCGCCGACGCGGTCGACGAGGCGCGCAAGGGGATTGCCGCGCAGGGCGATGCGATGCTGGCGATGGTCGGCGCCAACCAGGCCGCGCTCGACAGCGCGGCGCGCGACAGCGCCGAGGCGCTCGCGAAGCGGATAGCAACCGTCGAGGACGCGATCGAACGCGTCGCGATCCGGCTCGACCTGCAGCGCAGTTCGGGCGAGCGGATCGTCGACGATCTGAACGCCGGGCTCGGCGCGATCGAGACCCGCGTCGAGGCGATGCACCGCCAGGGCGTCGACAAGTCGCAGATGCTCGCCGCGTCGATCAGCGCGCTCGGCGGCTCGGCGGACGCGATGACCGAGGCGCTGCGCGCGGGCGAAGCGATGGCCAACCGCACGATCGGCACCACCGAGACATTACTGATCGCGCTCGATTCCGCCGCGCGCGAGATCGACGAGACGTTGCCCGAGGCACTGACCCGCCTCGACACGCGAATCCTCGCCAGCAAGGACATCGTCGTCGGCGCCAAACCCGAACTGCTAGCGCTCGTCACCGCCGCCGAGAGCACGCACGACGCGATCGCTGCGATTGCGGACGTGGTCGGCGAACAGCGCCGCATACTTGATCAATTGGCGGGAACGCTGCTCGAAACGCTGTCGACCGGGCGCGCGAAGGCGGATGCGCTCGGCCAGATCGTCGACGAGACGATCGCGCGCACCGATCAATTCGCCGAAGACGCCGCGCCGCGTCTGGTCGAAGCGTTGCTGCGCGTCCGCGAAACCGCCACGGTCGCCGCCGACAAGGCGCGCGAGACGCTGGCGCAGGTCATTCCCGAAGCCGCCCATGCGCTCGGCGCGGCGACTGCCGAGGCGATGCGCCGCGCGACGACGGATACCGTCGATCGTCAGGTCCGTGCTCTCGCCGATTCGAGCGATGCCGCGGTCGACGCCGCCACGCGCGCGACCGAGCGGCTCGCGGTGCAGGTCGATGCCATCGTCGCCCAGACCGCGATCGTCGATGCGCGCCTCGACGAGGCCCGCACCGAGCGCGAGGAGGCCGGTCGCGACACCTTTGCGCGGCGCGTGTCGCTGTTGATCGAAGCGCTCAACTCGGCCTCGATCGACATCACCAAGGTGTTCGCCCCCGAAGTGTCGGACAGCGCTTGGGCCGCGTACCTGAAGGGCGACCGCGGTGTCTTCACGCGCCGCGCGGTTCGCCTGCTCGACGCGGCGGAGGCGCGTGAGATCGCCGGTCTCTACGACGACGACGCCGAATTCCGCGAGATGGTGAATCGCTACATCCACGATTTCGAAGCGATGCTCCGCGCGATCCTGGCGCAGCGCGACGGCTCCCCGCTGGGGGTGACGTTGCTGTCGTCCGACATGGGCAAGCTGTACGTCGCGATGGCGCAGGCGATCGAGCGGTTGCGCTAGAGCGCACCACTGCCGTCATCCCAGCGAAGGCTGGGATGACGGGAAGGTGGGTTACGGGCCCGCGCTCAAATGGCGGGCCCGCGCTGGAATGACGCGCCGGCGCAGGGATGACGGAACCAGTGCCAGGGCCGGCTAGCCCCAGTTACCAGCTCAGGCCGACGCGTGCGTAGAGATACCGCCCGTTGAACCCGAACGGCGAGTAATAGGGATAGGCGATGACACCGGTCGTGTTGTTCGCCGGGATCGTCGCGTCCGGATACACGTCGAACAGGTTGCTGACGCCCAGCCCGATCTGCGGGCCGCGCGGCGTCTGATAGCGGATTTCCATGTCGGTGATGACATGCTTGCCGCTGTGCACGTCCCCTGCGGCGGTCGTTCCCGGCTGGTTGACGTCGCCATAATAGGTCGCGCGCACCAGCGCACCGAGCTGGTCGAGCGACCAGTCGATCGACCCCGTCACCTTCTCGCCCGGCGTGCCATCCTCCAGCGTGAGGATGCGGCTACGCGCGAACAAGGTCGGCGCCGGGTTCAGCGTCGAGGTCGAGGTCGGCACACGCGTCACCTTGGTGTCGTTGATGTTGCCCGCGACCGTGAAGTCGAAATTGCCGGCACCCGGCGTCACCAACCGGTAATGCGCCACCGCGTCGATACCCTTTGTGGTCGATGCCAGCCCGTTGATGAAGAACCGCGCCGCGCTCGCGCCGCTGCCGGCGAGCAGCGCGGTGACCTGCGCGTTGCCGGCCGCCGCGATGTTCTCCGACAGCCCCAGCTGGTTGCGGATATGGATGCGGTAGGCGTCGACCGTCAGGTCGAGCCCGCCGGCGCGGATCACCGTCCCGACCGACAGGTTGGTCGACTTTTCCGGCTCCAGTGGCTGCCCGCCCAGCCGCGCCGCGATCGGATCCACCGACGGGAAGGTCCCGGTGTCGATCGGCAACCCGTTCTGGATCACGGTCGCGATCGAGGTGAAATATTGCTGCTGCAATGCCGGCGCGCGGAAGCCGGTCGACGCCGTCCCGCGCAGCGCGAACCAGCGCGCGAAGTCATAGCGCGCCGACAGCTTGCCCGTCGCGGTCGATCCGAAGTCCGAATATTTCTCGCCACGCCCGGCGATGCCGAGCAGCAGCTTGTCGGTCACCTGCGCTTCGACATCGGCGTAGATGCTGCCGTTGCGGCGGCTGCGATCGACTTCGTTGCGCGGCGCGAACCCGCCAAAGCCCTGCGCGCCCGCAGCACCGCCGCCGACCGCCCCGGTGGCGGGAACGCCATAGGATGCCGGCTCGCCCGCCTGGATCTGGAACGTCTCGCGACGTCCTTCCAGGCCGAAGGCGACGTTGAGGCCCTGCAGCACGTCGAACTTGCGGTTGACGTCGAGCCCGGCGACGAGCTGGCCGTACACCAGCGCGCCGTCCGAAAAGTCCGTCGGCGTCGCGGCGCCATAGGCGTAGTTGGCCGAGTTGAGCGTGCGGAAACCGATCTTGTTGCGGCCATAGCTGACGTTCAGGTCGACGTTCCAGTCGGCGACCTCGCCCTTGATCCCGACCGCCGAATTGATGTCGCGCGACTTGGTGTTGATCAGCGGCAGGAAGCCGTCGGTGTAACCCGCTAGATCGGTCTGCGCGTTTTTAAGACGCGGGAACGCGGCGCTGCGCGTGTCGCGGTCCTGATAGCCGAACCAGCCATACAGCTTCCAGGTCCCGGTCAGCGTCGTGCCGGCATTGGCGAAGATGCTGTACTGCTCGACCGACGGGTCGCCGAACCGGCCGGTGACCCGGGTGGGCGTCACCCGCGGATCGAAATCGGCGCGGTTGGTCGCGCTGCGATGGAGATACTCGCCCGACACCGTCAGGAAGCCATCGTCGCCGAAGCCGAGACCCTGCCAGCCGGACACGGTGACGGCATGCTCGCCGGTCGTTCTGCGGCTGCCGCGCGCGGTGTCGATGTCGGTGTTGTAGAAGCCGTAATTGACCGTGGCCCCACCGCCCGAGCGCGCCTCGCGCAGGCGCAGATTGACGACGCCGGCGATCGCGTCCGAACCGTATTGCGCCGAGGCGCCGTCGCGCAGCACCTCGATCCGGTCGAGCGCGACGGTGGGGATGGTGTTGAGATCGACCGAGGCCGAGCCGCGACCGACCGAGCCGCCGACGTTCAGCAACGCCGACGTATGCCCGCGCACGCCGTTGATCAGCACCAAGGTCTGGTCGGGCGACAGGCCGCGCAGCGTCGCCGGCCGGATCGCATCGGTGCCATCAACCGCCGACGGCCGCGGGAAATCGATCGACGGGGCGATCGCGGAGAGTGCCGCACCGAGCTCGGTGGTGCCCTGGCGCTGCAACGCTGCCGCACTCAGCACGTCGACCGGCGATGCGCTGTCGAGCCGCGACCGGCCCGCGGTCCGCGTGCCGGTGACGATGATGTCGTCCTGCTCGTCGGCCAGCGGGCTGGCCGCGGGATCGTTCGCCGCGGTGGTCGCGGCCTCCGCCGGCGCGGTCTGAGCCAGGGTCTGGGCCTGTGCCTGCACGAGCGCAAGAGTCGAAACGGCCAAGGCCAACGCGGTACGATAAACGATCATGGAAAGGGTCCCTGCTGACGACGCTCTTCGGCGCCATATCGCTGCAACGCAGCAGCGATCACGCGACGCAGGTCGTCACGTGCGGGCTTTCCTTCAACGTACAAAAACTACGGCCGGCTAAGCGTTTAGCTATTTCGGCGCGGCAATCACCCCGCGCGGCGCATCTTCGCGAGCTTCTTCATCACCATGTCGCGCTTGAGGCGGCTAATATGGTCGGTGAACAGCACGCCGTTGAGATGGTCGATCTCGTGCTGCATGCAGGTCGAGAGCAAGCCGTCGAGATCTTCCTCGAAGCTCGCGCCGGTCTCGTCCTGCCAGCGCACGCGGCAGGCGGCGGGCCGCGCGACCTCGGCATATTGCTCGGGGATCGAGAGGCAGCCTTCGTTGTAGACCTTGGTCTCGTCGCTGACCGAGAGGATCTCCGGATTGATATAGGCGCGCGGGTCGCGGATCGGGGTTTCCTTGCCGTCCTCGTCGGTCTTCGTCTCTTCCTGCAGGTCGATGACGAGGATGCGCTGATCGACCCCGACCTGGATCGCGGCGAGGCCGATGCCGTGCGCGTCGTACATCGTCTCGATCATGTCGGCAACGAACGCGCGGGTGGTGTCGTCGATCGTCTCGACGGGCTTGGAGACCAGGCGCAGGCGCGGGTCGGGGACTTCTACGATTGGGAGGACGGCCATCCGCGCGAGCTAGGTAACGCGCGGGCGGGCGTCAAGCGGTCAGGATACCGGACGCCGCGCGCGCAGCGCCTGGGCGAGCGTGCCTTCGTCTAGATAGTCGAGTTCGCCACCGACCGGCAGGCCGTGCGCGAGCTGGGTGACGCGGACCGGGAAGCGTTCGATGCGCTCGGCGATGTAGTGGGCGGTGGTCTGCCCCTCCAGCGTCGCGTTCATCGCGAGGACGACCTCGTCGATGCCGCCGGCTTCGATACGGCGGACCAGGCCGTCGATGCTGAGATCTTCCGGGCGGATGCCTTCGAGGGCCGAGAGGCGACCGCCGAGGACGTGGAAGCGACCTGGGAAGAGGCGCGAGCGGTCGAGCGCCCAGAGGTCGGCGACCTCCTCGACGACACACAGCGCGCGCTGGTCGCGGCGCGGGTCGGCGCAGATCGCGCAGGGGTTGGTGGTGTCGACATTGCCGCATTGCGTGCAGTTTTGGAGGCGTTCGTCGACCGCGGTCAGCGCCTCGCGCAACGGGCCGAGCGCCGCCTCGCGCTTCTTGAGCAGATGGAGCACGGCGCGGCGCGCGGAGCGGGGGCCGAGGCCGGGTAGTCGCGCGAGCGCCTGGGTCAGCGCCTCGATCTCGGGGGATGCCATCGAGAACAGATAGGGGGTTGCGCGGGGGGGCGCCAGCGTGTTCGAGAGGCCCATGCGGATCGTTTTCATGGGAACGCCGGACTTCGCTGTGCCGGTTCTGGATGCGCTGGTCGAGGCCGGGCATGCGGTCGTCGCGGCCTATTGCCAGCCGGCGCGGCCGGGCGGGCGGCGCGGGCGCGCGCTGGTGCCGTCGCCGGTACAGGCGCGGGCGGAGGCGCTGGGTATACCGGTACGGTCGCCGGTGTCGTTCAAGGCCTCCCTGCCCGGGGGCGCCGACGCGCGGTCGGCGTTTGCCGCGCTGGAGGCGGACGTCGCGGTGGTCGCGGCTTATGGCCTCATCCTGCCGCGGGCGGTGCTCGAGGCGCCACGCTTCGGATGTTTGAACGTGCATGGCTCGCTGCTGCCGCGGTGGCGGGGGGCGGCGCCGGTGCAGAGGGCAATTCTGGCGGGCGATGCCGAGACGGGCGTCGGCATCATGCAGATGGAGGCCGGGCTCGATACCGGGCCGGTGCGGCTGGAGGGGCGGACGCCGATCGCCGGCAAGACCGCGGGCGAACTGACCGCGGAACTGGCGGTGATGGGGGGGCGGTTGATGGTGGAGGTGATCGGCGACCTGGACGCCTACCCTGCCCGGCCGCAGCCCGAGGAAGGCGTCACCTATGCGGCCAAGATCGACAAGGCGGAGGCGCGGATCGATTTCGCGCAGAGCGCGGTGGCGGTCGAGCGGCTGGTGCGGGCGATGAACCCAGCGCCGGGGGCGTGGTTCGAGGTGGCGGGCGAGCGGGTGAAGATGCTTGCGGCCGACGTGCTGCCGTTCACCTTTCCGGGGGGCGACGGGCTGACGGTCGATGCTGGGCTTACGATCGGGTGCGGCGACGGGGCGATCCGGCCAACGCTCGTCCAGCGCGCCGGGCGCGGCGTGTCGTCGACCGAGGAGTTCCTGCGCGGGTTTCCGGTGGCGTCCGGGACTCAGCTTTGACGCGGTTTGGGCTGACGGTAGAATTCGACGGCCGGCCGTTCATGGGGTGGCAGCGGCAGTCGCACGGGCCCTCGGTGCAGGCGGCGATCGAGGCCGCGGTGCTCGCGGTGACGGGCGAGACGGTCGCCGTGCATGCGGCAGGGCGGACCGATGCGGGGGTGCACGGCCGGGCGATGCGCGCGCATGTCGATATCGACAAGGCGATCGCGCCGTTCCGGCTGATGGAGGCGCTGAACGCGCGGTTGCGGCCGGCGCCGGTGGCGGTGCTGGCGTGCGAGGTCGTGGCGGAGGACTGGCATGCGCGGTTTTCGTGCGTCGGACGGGCGTATGAATATGTCATCATCAATCGGCGGGCGCCGTTGACGGTGGAGGCGGGACTCGCGTGGCAGGTGCCGCAGCCGCTGGATGCGGGGGCGATGGCGGAGGCAGCCGGCGCGTTGATCGGGCTGCACGACTTCACGACGTTTCGGTCGGCGCATTGCCAGTCGGCAAGCCCGGTCAAGACGCTCGACCGGCTGGATGTTGTGCGGGTTGGGGACCGGATTACGATCGCGGCGGCGGCGCGGTCGTTTCTGCATCATCAGGTGCGGTCGATGGTCGGGTGCCTGGCGCTGGTGGGGATGGGGCGGTGGGCGGTTGGCGATGTGGCTGCCGCGCTGGCGGCGAGGGATCGGGCGAAGCTGGGGCTGAATGCGCCGCCGGATGGGTTGTATTTCGTGGAGGCGGTTTATCCCCCTCCGTCACCCCGGGCTTGACCCGGGGTCCCGCTCATCGGCGCGCGAGGCAGAAGCGGGACCCCGGGTCGAGCCCTGGGTGACGGTTAGGCGGCGGGCCGAGTGAACTTTGCCGCGAGCTCGACATGCGTCGACCAGCGGAACTGGCCGACGGGCTGGATCCAGTCGATCTGCCAGCCCGCATCGCACAAATCCTTCGCGTCGCGCGCGAAGGTGGCGGGGTTGCACGAGACATAGGCGATGACCGGCGTCTTGCACTCCGCCAGCGCGACCGCCTGCTCGCGGGCCCCCGAGCGCGGGGGATCGAGGACCACAGCATCGAAGCGGTCGAGTTCGGCGACGGTGAGAGGTCGCCGATAGAGGTCGCGGTGTTCGGGGAAGACCGGGCGGCGGGCGGCGTTGGCGCCGGCCTTCAGCGAGCCGAGCGCGTCACGGCCGGCCTCTGCCGCATAGACCTTGGCGGGAATCGCCATGGTGAAGGTGCCGAGGCCGGCGAACAGGTCGGCGACGGTCGCCGGCTTGCCGATCGCGTCGAGCACGGCGGCGGTTAGCGCGGCTTCGCCATCCACGGTCGCCTGCAGGAACGAAGCGGGCGGCAGCGGCACGGGGACGCCGCCCAGCGTGATCGTGCAGGCGTCGGGCTCCCAGCGCGTCTCGGGGCCCATGCCGTCGTCGAACGCGACGCGGGCGATCTTGTGGGTTTCGCAGAACGCGACGAGCGCTTCGGCGGCGGGGAGGCCGTCGGGCGCGAAGCCGGTGATCAGGATGTCGGGGCCCTGATCGGCGAGCGTCAGGTGGACGTCGCCGCGGCGCTTGAAGTTCAGCTTCCGGAGCAGGACGCGCAACGGGGCGACCAGCGCGAACAGGCGCGGGTCGAGGATCCAGCATTCCTTGATGTCGACGATCGCGTGCGACTTTTCCTCCGCGAAGCCGAGCGTGATGCGGCCGCCCTTGGCCTCGGCGTGGAGCGTGGCGCGGCGGCGGGTGCGTGGGGGCGAGATATGCGGCGCGCGGATCGTGGTGGCGATCCCCTGCCCGTCCAGCGCCGAGGCGATGCGGTCGGTGACGAATTCGGCATAGCTCTGGTCGTCGAGCTGCTGAAGCTGGCAGCCGCCGCAGGTCGGGAAGTGGATGCAGGGCGGCACCTGGTGGTGCGGGCCGTGCGTCAGCGTGCCGTCGGCGGCGAGCGTGTCGCCGGGCGCCGAGAGGGCTGCGTGGCGGCCGTCGGCGGTGATGCCGTCGCCGCGCGCGGCGATGCGGATGATGGTGTCGTCGGTCATAGGGATGCGCGGGCTTTTTGCAGGGCGACGGCGAGATCGTCGGCGATGAAGGCGGGGCCGAGGCGGCGGGCGGCGTCGGCGTGGAGCCAGACACCGGCGGCGGCGGCTTCGAACGGGTCGAGGCCGGCGGCCAGCATCGCGCCGATCGCGCCGGCGAGGACGTCGCCGGTGCCGGCGGTACTGAGCCAGTCGCTGGCAGCGGGGGCGATGCGGACGCGGCCGTCGGGCGCGGCGATGACGGTGTCGGCGCCCTTGAAGACGATAACGGCGTTGGCGGCCTTGGCGGCGGCGCGGGTGCGGATGATCTTGTCGGCGTCGGACTTGCCGAAGAGCACGTCGAACTCGCCCGTATGGGGCGTTAGGATCGCGGGGGCGTCGAGGGTGGCGATGCGGTCGGGGGTGAGCAGGCGGAGGGCGTCGCCGTCGATGACGAGCGGGTGGTTGGTGGCTAGCGCGGAGTCGAGCAGCGATCGGGCATAGTCGCTGCGGCCGAGGCCGGTGCCAATGATCAGCGCGCCGATGCGGTCGTTTTCGAGCGCGTGGTCGCTGAGGGGCGCGCGGACGAGCGCGTGGGGGGGGCCGCTCGTGTCGCCGAGCAGGGTCGCATAGCCGGCGCCGGCGTGCATCGCGGCGAGGGCTGCGAGCTCGGACGCGCCTGGCATCGCGCCCGCGATGATCGCGACCATGCCGCGGGTGTATTTGTGCGCGTCGGGGCCCGGGCGGGCGAGCAGCGGGGGAGAGAGGACGTGCGTTTCGCTGGCGATGGGGATGCCGATGTCGAGCACGCGAATATCGCCGCAGTAGCGGGCGGCGGGTTGGAGGAGGTGGGAGGGTTTGGCTGCGCCGAGTGCGAGGGTGACGTCGAAGACGGGGGGCTTGCTGAGAGCGGCGCCGGTATCGGTGGCGAGACCGCTGGGGAGGTCGATGGCGATCGTCAGATTTGCGGTCGTGGAGAGGTGGTGGAGCTTTTCGGCAATAGGCCGTTCCCCCACGGAGGCGGGGGTCCAGGGTTGCCGTGCGCTGGCGCTGCTGGACTCTAGCTGGGCCCCCGCTTCCGCGGGGGAACGGTTTAGGGGTGGGCGTTCGCCTGCAACGCGCCCTTCCCCGGCGGAGGCCGGGGCCCAGTTGGGTGAACCGTGCGCGCTATCGATGGCGTTGCCCAACTGGGCCCCGGCCTTCGCCGGGGAAGTGTTCGGGGTGTCGAGGGGGCGGGTCAGGCCTGTTCCGAAAAGCGCGTCGATTAGAACGGGCGCCGGTGTCGCCTCGGCGAAGGCTTCGACCGGGCCGGACCACCCTGCCCTTGCCGCCTCCGCCGCGTCGGTCTTCGGCTCGCCGAGCGCCGCGACCCGCACCGTCGCCCCGCCTGCCGCCAGCACCCGCGCGACGACATAGCCGTCACCGCCATTGTTGCCGGGGCCGCAGATTATCAGGATTTCGTTGTTGCCGGCCAGCCGCCGGATGGCCGCGGCGATCGCGGTGCCGGCGCGGTCCATCAGCACGGTGACGCTCTCGCCGCTCGCGTCTTCCGCGGCGCGCATCTGCGCGGCGGTGACGATCGGCGTGCCGTCGATACGGATCACCGCGCGCCCTTGATCGTCGCGGGCAGGCGGTAGCGGCCGCCGCCAAGCGCGACCTCGATGCCGTCGGTGCCGACGACGGTGACCTTCGCTACTTCGGCGCCATCGGCGGCGATCACGCCGCGGCCGTCCGTCGTCACCTGCAACCGGTGGAACGCGCCGTCGGGGTGGCGGAGGGTGAGCAGCAGCCCGCCCTCGCTTTGCGTCTGCTCGATCGTGCAGTCGCGTTTGAGCGTGGCACCGCCCTGCGCGCAGAGGATGCGCCCCTCTTCGGCGGCGTCGGTGCGCGTCTGCGCCTCGACCTGGGCCAGGCTGTTGGCGGGTTGCTCGCGCCCGCAGGACGCAAGCAGGAAGAACACTACCGCGCTAGATATCCGCGTAGACATGGGTTTCGGCAGCGGCTCCGGGATGGGTGACCGCGCCCTTGTAGGCCGGACCCACCGTCTTCGCATAGCGCCACAATGCGCCCGACTGGTAATCGTTGGCGCGCGGTACCCAGGTCTTGCGGCGCTCGGCCATCACGTCGTCGGCGACGTCGAGGTCGATCGTGCCCGCCTCGGCGTCGATGCGGATGATGTCGCCGTCCTCGACCAGCGCGATCGGGCCGCCATCGGCCGCCTCCGGCCCCACATGGCCGATGCAGAAGCCGCGCGTGCCGCCCGAGAAACGCCCGTCGGTGATCAACGCGACGCTCTCGCCCATCCCCAGGCCGTAGAGCGCGGCGGTGGTCGACAGCATCTCGCGCATGCCGGGACCGCCCTTGGGCCCTTCGTAGCGGATGACGATGACCTCGCCTTCGTTGATCAGGCGGTTCTCGACCGCGGCGAAGCAATCCTCCTCGCAGTCGAACACGCGCGCCGGGCCGGCGAACTGCAGGCGGTGGAGACCGGCAACCTTCACGATCGCGCCGTCGGGCGCGAGGCTGCCGCGCAGGCCCACGACGCCGCCGGTCGGGCTGAGCGGGGTGGCGATGTCGTAGATGACCTTCTGGTCGGGGTTCCACGTCACCTGGTCGATATTCTCGCCGAGCGTCTTGCCGGTCACGGTCTTGCAGTTGCCGTCGAGCAGGCCGCCGCCGAGCATCGTCTTCATCAGCATGTAGACGCCGCCGGCCTCGTACATGTCCTTGGCGACATACTTACCGCCGGGCTTGAGATCGGCAATGTAGGGCGTGGTCTTGAAGATCTCGGCGACGTCGAACAGGTCGAAGTCGATGCCGGCCTCGCTCGCCATCGCGGGCAGGTGCAGCGCGGCGTTGGTCGAGCCGCCGGTCGCCGCCACGACGCGCGCGGCGTTGATGAAGGCTTCGCGCGTGCAGATGTCGCGCGGGCGGAGATTGTCGGCGAGGCATTCCATGACCTGCGCGCCGGCTGCGACGGCGATCTGCTCGCGCGTGCTGTAGGGCGCGGGGACCATGTTGGAATTGGGCAGCGACAAGCCGATCGCCTCGGCGACGCAGGCCATGGTGTTGGCGGTGTACTGACCGCCGCACGCGCCGTGGCCGGGACAGGCGACTTTCTCGAGCGCGTGGACCTCGGACAACGGGCAGGCGCCAGCGGCGTATTTGCCGACCACCTCGAACACGTCGACCACGGTGACGTCGCGGTCCTGGTAGCGGCCGGGCATGATCGAGCCGCCATAGACGAAGATGCCGGGGACGTTGAGGCGGAGCATCGCCATCATCATGCCGGGGAGCGACTTGTCGCAGCCGGCGAAGGCGACGATCGCGTCGTAGCAATGGCCGCGGACGCTGAGTTCGACCGAATCGGCGATGACTTCGCGGCTGACGAGGCTCGACTTCATGCCCTGATGGCCCATCGCGATGCCATCGGTGACGGTGATGGTGTTGAAGCGGCGCGGCATGCCGCCGCCCTGGATCACGCCCTTCTGCGCGGCGTCGGCCTGCGCATCGAGCGTGGTGTTGCAGGGGGCGGAGTTGTTGCCGGCAGAGGCGAGCGCGACGAAGGGCCGTGCGATTTCCTCCTCGTTCAGGCCCATTGCGTAATAATAGCTGCGGTGCGGGGCGCGCTCGGGGCCGACGGAGACGTGACGGCTCGGAAGCCGGGATTTGTCGAATGTGCGGGTCATGGCGCACGCCTATGTCGCGAGACGAGGTTCCGACGCAAGAGTGTTGCGTCGATTTCGCTCCCCCTGTGGAGAGCGAATTAGTTTACAGCCCCTCAAGCGCCTTCGCGACGCCGTCCATCGTGAACGGCTTCTGCAGCCGCGGCCGATCGCGGAACCGCGGGTCGACACCGTCGTCGCCGCCGCCGGTCGCGAACACGAACGGGACGCCGCGGTCGGCGAGCGCCTCGGCGACCGCGGTGCTGTTCTCGCCGCCGCGGAGGTTGACGTCCAGGATCGCGCCGTCGACGCCGCCCGCCTCGATCCGCGCGAGCGCGCCGGCGACCGTGTCGACGCTGCCCGCGACGCCCTTGTCCAACACCTCAAGGAAATCCTCGAGCATCATGGCGATCAGGGGTTCGTCTTCGACGATCAGAATCTGCGGCAATGCGGTCATTGGCTTTCCCTAATCGCGATTGTTGCGCAACGCCAACAAGTTGTTCGATTCACCGCCCGGCCAGCACGTCCCGTGCCGCTTCGGCGAGTTGCTGGACCGAAAACGGCTTTGGCAGGAACGCGACATTGTCGAGGTCGATCGACCGGCGCAGCTGTTCCTCGGCATAGCCCGACATGAACAGCACGGGCAGGTCGGGATATTTCTCGCGTGCGCGGCGGACCATCGTCGGGCCGTCCATCGTCGGCATCACCACGTCGCTGATCAGCAGGTCGGGGCGACCGTTCTTTTCCAGCACCTGAAGCCCGATCTCGCCATTTTCCGCGGTCAGCACGCTATAGCCCTGCCGCGTCAGCGCGCGCTCGGCGACCGAGCGGACCATGTCCTCGTCCTCGACCAGCAGGATAGTGCCTGTACCCCACAGGTCGGCCGGCTTGGTAGCGGGCTTTGGGGCTGCGAGCCGCGGCGCCGCGGGCGCGGCGTGGACCGGCAGGTACATGGTGAAGGTCGCGCCCTGCCCCGGCTTCGAATCGGCGAAGATATAGCCGCCCGACTGTTTGACGATGCCATAGACGGTCGACAGGCCTAGCCCCGTCCCCTTGCCGAATTCCTTGGTGGTGAAGAAGGGTTCGAAGATTTTCGGCAAGATCTCGGGCGCGATGCCCGCGCCGGTGTCGTGGACGACCAGCGCGGTATAATCGGCGACCGGCAGGATGTCGGAGCCCAATTGCCGCACATCCGCCGACGATATCGCGCGCGTGCTGATCGACAGCGTGCCGCCGCCGCGCGGATCGGCCGCGAGGATCGCGTCGCGCGCGTTGACCGCCAGGTTGACGACGACCTGTTCCAGCTGGCCTGGATCGGCGCGCACTGGGCCCAGGTTGCGGCCATGGGTCATGTCCAGGCGGACATTCTCGCCCATCAGGCGCTTCAGCAGGTTGGAGACCTCCGAGACGACGTCGGGCAGCTGCAGGATCTGCGGGCGCAGCGTCTGCTGGCGGCTGAACGCTAGCAGCTGGCGCGTCAGGCTGGCGGCACGGTTGGAGTTGGTGCGGATCTGCTGGATGTCGTCGTAATCGCTGTCGCCGGGCGAATGGCGCATCATCATCAGGTCGCAGTGGCCGATGATCGCGGTCAGGATGTTGTTGAAGTCGTGCGCGACTCCGCCGGCGAGCTGGCCGACCGCCTGCATCTTGGTGGCCTGCGCGACCTCGCGCTTCAGCCGCGATTCCTCGCTATTGTCCTTGAGACTCAGCAGGACCGCCGCGTCGCCCAGGCCGCGCGCGCCGGCGATGGTCAGCGCGACGGGTTCGTCGGGATGATCCTTCAGCCGGACCGCCATGTCGGTCGAATGCGTCGCACCGCTCGCGAAGCGGCGGATCGCGTCGGCCACCGCGGCCTTGTCCTCGCGCACCACCAGATCGCCCGGATAGAGCGGCGGCGCGACCGCGTTGACCCCGGCGGCACGCAGAAACGCGTCGTTCATCTGCTGGAAGCGCCCCTCGCGGTCGACCAGCGCCATGCCGAACGGCATCAGGCTGACGAGGCTGCGGACATGCGCCGCCGCGTTCGCGCCGATCGCCGGCGCGTTCTCCTCGTCGTCGAGCAGGATCACCAGCACCGGGGCGTCGTCACCCTCGACGAACGGCACCTGCAGGACGCGGAGCGGCGTGCCCGCCAGCCCTTCGCGCTCGAAGCGGACAAGGCCACGGCTGTCGGTGATCAGGAACCGTGCGAAATCGCGGCCTTCGACCTGCCCGGTATCGTCGCCGAGCGCGCGGACGCGGAGCACGCGGTTGGCGGAACGCACGCGACCGTCGGGCGCGATCAGCGCGATCATGATGCCGCTGCCGCCGAGCCGGTCGCCGGTCGGCCCGGTAATCAGCGTGTTCGCGGTTTCGATCAGGTCGTGTTCCTGCGCGGTCACGAACCGCCAGACGAGCATGTCCGCATCGTCGCCCGCCCGGGCGACGAGCGCGGACAGCTGAATGCCGGGAGCGGGAATGCGGTCCGCGCGCGCGAACCCGTCGCGCCATGCCGTACGCCCGGCATCGCTCAGCGCGGCGATACCGGCGTCGTCGAGCGGCAGGCCCGGCGGCGTCGGAAAGCCGCCGAACACGCGTTCATAAGCGTCATTGGCACACACCAGTCTGCCGGCGCGATCGGTGACCGCGACCGCATCGGTGCTGGCTTCGGTAACGGTCCGGGCGAAATCCCAGTCGATCGCGCGCGGCGTCGCGCCTTCCGTCGCCCCGATCGTCCGCCACGCGATCACCGCGCCGCCGACGATGATCCCGGCGGCCAGGAACCCCGCCGCGGCGACGATGCTCTGCACCATCACCAGCACGAGCACCGCGGCCGTAATCGCCGCGGCCCCGGCGATCAGCGCGGCGGTACGGACGGGAGTCCGATCGATCTGGGGTAAGGAGGCCATCGCCACGGTCTTCCGATGTCGAAGGGCGAAGCGTCAAGCGGGATCGGCGGATATGGGTGCGATCGGCGCCGAGCGGCTGCCCCCGTTCTCCCGCGAAGGCGGGAGTCCAGGGTTACAGGGGGCAGCATCCGTGGCGTCTGGACCCCCGCTTTCGCGGGAGAACAGGAGCCCGCATGTCCACCCTTACCAGATCCGCACGCGCTGTTCGGGCGTGAGGAACAGCTTCTGCCCGGGCGTCGGCTTGTAGGCCGCGTACCAGGGGTCGAGGTTGCGCACGACTGACGCGCGCTGCTCGGACGGCGAGTGCGGATCCGTCAGCAACCGCTGGCGCAGGTTCGCCTCCCGGTAGCTGCGGCGCCAAACCTGCGCCCAGCCGAGATAGAAGCGCTGGTCGCCCGAGAACCCGTCGATCACCGCCGGCGTCTTGCCGCCGAGCGCCTTGTGATAGGCGTCGTACGCGACCGTCAGGCCCGCCAGATCGGCGATGTTCTCGCCCATCGTCAACTGGCCCTTCACGTGCAGGCCCGGCAGCGGCTCGTATGCGTCATATTGCGCGCCGAGCTTGCCGGTCAGGGCGTTGAAGTTGGCGACGTCCTTGGGCGTCCACCAGTCGGTCAACTGGCCCTTGGCATCATACTTCGCGCCCTGGTCGTCGAAATGATGGCTGAGTTCGTGGCCGATCACAGCGCCGATGCCGCCATAATTGACCGCAGGATCGGCCTTCGGATCGAAGAACGGCGGCTGCAGGATCGCGGCCGGGAACACGATCTCGACCATGCCGAAATTGGCATAGGCGTTCACCGTCATCGGGGTCATGCCCCATTCCCAACGCTGCAGCGGCTTGCCGAGATGGCCGACATTGTCCTGATGCGCCCATTCGTTCGCGCGCCATTCGTTGCCGAACGCGTCGCCTGCCGTGATCGTCAGGTTGTCGTAGCTTTTCCACTGGCTCGGATAGCCGATCTTCGGGGTGAAGGCGGCCAGCTTGGCGTGCGCCTTGACCTTGGTTTCGGGCGCCATCCACTCGAGCGTGTCGATCCGCTTGCCCATCGCGGCGAGCACGTTCTTGACGAGCGTGTCGGCCGCAGCTTTGGTCTCGGGGGGGAAATATTGCGCGACGTAGAGCTTGCTGACCTCGTCGCCGAGCGCGCCGCTGGTGAACTGCACGCCGCGCTTCCAGCGGGCTTCCTGCTCGGGCGTGCCCGACAGGACGGTGCCGTTGAACGCGAACTGTTCGTCGTCGAACGCCTTCGGCAGCACGTCGGCATAGCCGTCGAGCGAGCGCAGGATCAGCTGATCCTGCAGCACGCCGATCGGGGCCGCGGCGACGAGCTTGGCGATACCGGCGATCGCGCTCGGCTGCGCCACGATCAGCGTATCGACGGGCGCGCCGACGCCCTTGAAATAGGTGGCGAAGTCGAAGCCCGGCACGGCCTTTGCGAGGTCGGCGACGGACATCTTGTTGTAGGTCTTGGTGGCGTCGCGGCTGTCGACGCGGGTCCAGCTGACGCGGGCGATCTCGGTCTCGAACGCGACCAGCGCAGCGGCGCGGGCGGCGGCGTTAGGCTCGGCCGCCAGCGTCAGCATCTTGGCGATGTGCGCCTGATACGCCGCCTTGGTCTCGACGAGCTTCGCGTCGGTGCCGAGGTAATAGTCGCGGTCGGGCAGGCCGAGGCCCGACTGGCCGAGTGACAGCGCATAAACCTCAGGCTGCTTGTCGTCCTGGCCAACATAGGCGCCGAACGGGCCGCCGATACCGGCGCGCGAGGCTTCGGCGGCCAGCGCGGGATAGGTTGCGCGCGTCGCACCCTTCACCTTGGTGAGCCAGGGCTGGATCGGGGCGAGACCCTTCGCGTCGATCGCGGGGCGATCGAGGAAGGTGGCGTAGGCGCGGCCGATCTTCGAGTTCGGATCCTTGGCGGCGGTGTCGAGGATACCGCGGGTGCGGCTTTCCGACAGGTCCGACAGGAAGTTGAACGCGCCGTAATTCGCCTTGTCCGCGGGGATCGGCGTGGTCTTCGCCCAGGTGCCGTTGGCGTAGAGATAGAAATTGTCACCGGGCTGGACGGTACGATCCATGCCCTTCTCGTCGAAGCCGAATGTGCCGTATTGCGCGCCGGTGCTCTTGGCGGTGGAGCTTTGCGACGTTGCGGCGGTGACGCCTACGATGGCGGTGGCGGCGAGCAGGCTCGCGGCGATGAGGGACTTCATGGGGTTCTCCTGAATATTTGTCGTGCGCCGGGTCGGCCGGCACCACTTCCCCGGCGAGGCCGGGGTCCAGTTGGGAAGGCAGATGTAACAGCGGACCGTGCCTGGTTACCTCTGTCCCCCAAATGGGCCCGGCCTTCGCCGGGGTGGTGCATGCTGAGCGGCATGCGCGTGAGGCTTACCAGATGCGGACGCGCGCTTCGGGGGCGAGGTAGCTCTTCTCACCCGGCTTGGCGCCGAACGCGGCGTACCAGGGATCGAGGTTGCGGACCGTCAGCACGCGCTGATGCCCCGGCGAATGCGGATCCGACAGCAGTGCCTGCTGCAGCGCCGCGTCGCGGAACTTGGTGCGCCACACGCCGGCCCACCCGTAATAGAAGCGCTGGTCGCCGGTGGTGCCGTCGATGATCGGCGCTGGCTTGCCACCGAGCGACTTGTGATAGGCGTCGTACGCCACCGTCAGGCCGGCGAGATCGGCGATGTTCTCGCCGAGCGTCAGGCCGCCCTGGATGTGCTGGCCGGGCAGCGGTTCGTACGCGTCGTACTGCTTGACCAGCGCGTCGGTGAAGACCTTGAACTGCGCGACGTCCTTCGCGGTCCACCAGTCGGTGAGCTTGCCGTTGAGGTCGTATTTGCGGCCCTGGTCGTCGAAATGATGGCTGATCTCGTGGCCGATCACCGCGCCGATGCCGCCATAATTGACCGCAGGGTCGGCCTTCGGATCGAAGAACGGTGGCTGCAGGATCGCCGCCGGGAACACGACCTCGTTCATCGTCGGGTTCGCATAGGCGTTGATCGTCATCGGCGTCATGAACCATTCGCCGCGGTCGATCGGCTGGCCCAGCTTCTTGAGGTCGCGATCATATTCGAACGCGTTGGCGCGCGCGACGTTGCCGACCAGGTCGCCGGGCTGGACTTGCAGCGCCGAATAGTCGCGCCATTTATCGGGATAGCCGATCTTCGGCGTGAACGCGGCGAGCTTGGCGAGTGCCTTGGTCTTGGTTTCGGGCGCCATCCAGGCGAGGTTGCGCAAGCGGTCGCCCATCGCGGCGATGACGTTCTTCACCAGCTGGTCGGCGGTCGCCTTTGCCTCTGGCGGGAAGTACTGCGCGACATATTGCTGGCCGATCGCCTCGCCCATCGCACCCGACACCGTCGACACGCCGCGCTTCCAGCGCGGCTGCTGCTCGGGCGTGCCCGACAACGTGGTGCCGTAGAAGGCGAAATTGGTCTTGTCGAAGTCGCTCGAGAGATACGGCGCGAACGAGCGCAGCACCTTCAGCGCGGCGAAATCCTGCAGCACGGCGAGCGGCGTATCGGCATAGACCTTGGCCTCGCCGGTCAGCGCGCTCGGCTGCGCGACGATGTAGAACGGACGACCGGCGACACCCATCGCGGTCATATACTGCGCCCAGGGGAAGCCCGGCGCCTTCGCGGCGAAGTCCGCGGCGGTCCATTTGTTGTAAGTCTTGTCCGCGTCGCGGCTCTCGATGCGCGTCCAATGCGCGGTCGCCAGCGCCTTCTCCATCCCGAACACCGCCGCGGCACGCGTCGCGGCATTCGGTTCACCGGCGAGCGTCAGCATCTGCGCCAGATACGCCTGGTACGCGGTACGCACGGTGGCGAGCTTGGCGTCGTCCTTCAGATAATAATCGCGGTCGGGAAGGCCCAGGCCGCTCTGGCCGAAGCTGACCGCGTAGTTGGTCGGATCCTTGTCGTCCTGCCCGACGCCGACGCCGACCAGGCCCCCTGCCCCCTGGCGTTGCAGCCGGGCGATCTCGGTCGCCAGCGCGGCCTTGTCCTTGGTGGCCTTGAGCGCCGCCAGCCACGGCTTGACGGGCGCGGCGCCCTTCGCGTCGATCGCAGCCTGGTCCATGAAGCTTGTATAGAACACGCCGACCTTGTCGTTCGGCGTCTTCGCCGCGGCGTCGAGGATCGTACGCGTGCGCGCAAGCGACAGGTCCTGGAGGACGTGGAACATGCCGTAGGACGAGCGGTCCTGCGGGATCGGCGTCGCCTTCACCCATCCCCCGTTGGTGTAATCGAAGAAGTCGGTACCCGGCGTCACGGTCAGGTCACGGCCTGCCATGTCGAAGCCGAAATCGCCGATTTGCGGTTTGCTGGCGTCCTTGGCAGCCACGGGGCCGGTGGCAGCCTGCGCGACCGTGGTCGTCGGGTTGGCGGTTTGCTGGGCCGTTTGCTGGGCCGTGTGCTGGGTCGTGTGCTGGGTCGTCTGGGCGATCGCGATCGTCGAGACGGTAGAGGCGAGCAGAAGTACGGTCAGGATCGGCGTGCGCATCAAAGAACCTCGGACTGAAATCGGAATGCGCCGTGTTCTACGCCGATAACACGGTTCGTCAATTCGAGGATTGGGTTTGCCGTAATCCACAATCGTCCCCCGCAAAGAAGGGATTATAGACCGTTCTGGACCCCACCACGGTGCCGATGCCGCCATTTCCGCGCGATCCAGATGCGCCAGCCCAGCGCGCTGAGCGCATAGCCCGCCACCGCCGAGACCACGGCGATCACGATCAGCCCCAGCGCGGTCGCCGGGCCGGCCTGCATCAGCCACGGGATCCAACCCGTCTGCGCGGCGGCATCGGCCACCGGCTGGCCAGGGACGTGAGCGTCGAGGCGCAACAGCCACCGCCCTATCCAATAGGCGAGCACCCAGATCGGTGGCGTGGTCAGCGGGTTCGTCACGAAGGTCGTCAGCGCGGCGGTCGGCACGTTGGCGCGGAACGGCAGCGCGAACAGCGCCGCGACTGCGGTCTGCGCAACGGGGACCAGGATGCCGGCGACCATGCCCAGCGCGACCCCGCGCGGCACCGACCGGCGGGTAAAGCGCCACAATTCGGGCGCGAGCACGCGATGCGCGACCGGGCGCAGCAGCCGGTTGCGCTCCATCGATTCACGCGTCGGCAGATTGCGCTTGCTCCACGCGGCGAAGCGTTGCCACCCCGTCATTGCCGGCGCGGTCATCGGCTCAGCCGCGATCCCGCATGATGCGGCCCTGTTCGCGCTTCCAGTCCTGTTCCTTCACCGAATCGCGCTTGTCGTGGTTCTGCTTGCCCTTGGCGAGCGCAAGTTCGACCTTCGCACGGCCCTTGGAATTGAAGTAGATCATCAACGGCACCAACGTCATGCCCTGGCGCGCGACGGCGCCGTGCATCTTGTTGATCTCGCGTTCGTGCAGCAGCAGCTTCCGGGGCCGCTTGGGCTCGTGGTTGAAGCGGTTGCCGTGGCTGAATTCGGGGATGTTCGAATTGACCAGCTGAACGGTGCTGCCCTTCACCTCGGCATAGGCCTCAGCGATCGATCCCTCTCCGCCACGCAGCGCCTTCACCTCGGTGCCGGTCAGCGCGATGCCCGCCTCGAACACCTGCTCGATGTAATAATCATACCGCGCGCGCCGGTTTTCGGCGACGATCTTGGTCTTCTCGAATGTGGGGGGCTTTGGACGCGACATCCCGGCGATGTAGGCGCGCAAGGGGGTTAGGGGAAGGTGCCGCGTGAACCGCCCCACCGGCCCCGTCACCCTGCGCAAGCAGTCGAGAGTGCTTAGCGCAACCGCTTGACGAACACACGACCGCCTTCGCGCGTCTCGGACTGGAAATTGGGGATCATCGCGATCAGATCCTGCAGCCGCGAATAGCCGTAGTTGCGGGTGTCGAAGCTCGATCGGTTGCCCGCGAGCTGGCCCATCGCCGACAGGCTGACATAACCGCGCTCGTCGCGCTTGCTGGCCCCATAGGCGTCGATCAGCAGCTTGATGACGTCGGCGCCGATCTCCTGTTTTGGCTTGTGGCGCGGTGCCGCGACCCGCGCCGCGGGCGCCGATCCGATGATCGACGGCGGCAGCGGCAAGGGGACCGGCTCGGACTCGTCGTCGAGCGCGCCGACGTCGATGAAACGCGTGCACGCCTGGCGAAACCCCTCGGGCGTACGGCTGGTGCCAAAGCCATAGACCGGCACGCCGTCCTGGCGGATGCGCGTCGCCAGCGGCATGAAGTCGCTGTCCGACGACATGATCCCGAACCCGTCGATCCGCCCGCGGAACAGCAGGTCCATCGCGTCGATCGTCATCTTCATGTCGGTCGCGTTCTTGCCCTTGGTCAGGTCGAACTGCTGCTGCGGCTCGATGCCGTGCTTGATCGACATGTCGCGCCACGCCTTGAGCGCGGGCTTCGACCAGTTGCCATAGACACGGCGCACGTTGACCGTGCCGAGTTCGGCAAGCACCGTCAGGACGGGGTCGAGCGTGGCGGCGGAGGCGTTGTCGGCGTCGATTAGCAAGGCGACGTTGCGGGTCGTGATCTGGGTCATGGCCGCGACGCTAGCGGTCCGCCGTGCCAGCGTCCACGGGATAGCCGATCGCGATCACCTCATAATGACGCTCGCCAGCCGGCAGGTCGACTCGGCGCACGTCGCCGACCCCCGCGCCGCGCAGCGCGCGCGCGAACGGCGAGTTCCAGCCGATCCGCCCTGCGCCCGCATCGGTCTCGTCGTCGCCGACCAGGGTCAGCACGCGCTCGGCATCATTGTCGTCCGCAACGGTCACGCAGGCCCCGAACCAGATCCTGCTGCGGTCTTCCTGCGCGGCCGGATCGACGACCTTCGCCGCCTTCATCCGCTTCGACAGCCAGCCAAGCCGCCGGTCGATCTCGCGCAGCCGTTTGCGGCCATAAATGTAATCGCCGTTTTCGGATCGGTCGCCGTTGCCCGCGGCCCACGAGATCACTTCGACCAGCGCGGGGCGCTCATGGCTGAGCAGCTGCTCATACTCGGTACGCAAAGTCGCATAGCCGGCAGGCGTGATGTAGTTCGGGCGGTCCATGCGAGATCATTAGCCCAACCCGTCACCCCAACGAAGGCTGAGGCAATGGGAGGACAGGTCAACCCGGCCGGTTCTTGCCGAGATACCAGGACAGCTTCGCCGCCCCCCGGCTGGTCGACCGCGGCGGATTGAGCAGGTCGTACACCACCGCATTCTCGAGCACGCGCTGCACATAGTTGCGCGTCTCCTGGAACGGGATCGCCTCGATCCAGTCGACCATGTCGACGGCGCCGGTGCGCGGGTCGCCGTTGGCGCGCAGCCATTTGTTCACGTTGCCGCCGCCGGCGTTATACGCCGCGACCGCGAGCGGATAGCTGCCGTAATTGGCGTAGACACGCTGGAAGTAACTCGACCCCAGCATGATCGACATGTTCGGATCGGTGGTCAGCGCCGCCTGTGAGTAAGCGAGCCCAATCTTGCCCGATTGCTCCCGCGCGGTGCCCGGCATCAGCTGCATCAGCCCGCGCGCACCTGCATGGCTGACCGCGGCGCGATCGAACTGGCTTTCCTGGCGCGAGATCGCGTGGATCATCGTCCAGTTGCTCTCGTAGCCTGCAGGCACCGGGACAGTCGGGAAGCCCATCGCCGAATAGTCGCTGAGGCCGTTGGTCATCGCGCTGCGGCCGACCATCACGCCCAGATCGGGCCGGTTGATCGCGCGCGACAGTTCATCGGCAAGCCGGTGGTCGGTCTCGGTGGTCGCATCGGCGGCGATCTGCCGGACGAACGCGGTCTGATCCTGCCAGTCGCCGATCCGGCCGAGGAACTTCACCGCGCGCACCGTCTCGCGCGCGTCGAACGCGGCGCGGACCGCGGGCGGGATCGCGACCGACGGGATCGCCGGCGGCGCGGCCAGCCGCCCGCCGGTGCGCTCGATCGCGAGCTGGCCGTAGAATTGATCGCGGTACCCCGCCGCCTGCCCGTAGAACGCAGCGGCCTGCGGCGACAAAGCGGCCGCCTCGGCGGCACGGCCCGCCCAATAATAACCCTTGGCGCGGACCTGCGGCGCGCGCGAGCCGCGTGCATAGCGGTCGAACAGCGTCATCGCGTCCGCCGGCCGGCGCAGCTGCTTTAATGCCGCCTGCCCGCCTAGCCAGGCAAGGTTGGTATATTCGTCGCGCTCGGCATAGGATTTGGTCGAGACGTCGGTGCCCGCAGGATAGGCATCGTCGATCTGCCGCGCGATGTCATAGGCGGTCTGCCACTGCGAATCCGCCGTCGCGCCACGCGCGTTGGTGGCCAGCACCTCATACCATTCCCCGGCGTTGGCGGGACGCGTGGTCAGCGACCGCGGCCGTGCCAGCCACGCGCGCGCGCTGGGGCTCGCGCCCGAATTGCGCAGCCAGATCGCGCGGTCCGCGACATAGCCGGCGTCGTTGCGATACAGTTCCTGCGTCGACGCCGACAGATCCGATGCGTTCGGCGCGTTGGTGCGAAACGCGAGCCGCGCCACGAACACCGGGCGGCGGCCCGGACTGACATAGGCGAGTTGGCGCTGCGCTGCGCCCGTCTGGCCGGCCCACAGCAGCGCGTCCATTCGCGCATCCTGATCGTCGGGAGTCAGCGCGCCCGGGAAGCCCATCGTCACAGCCGCCTCGTCCGACGCGCTGAGCCCGGGCGAACGCCACGCGGTGCGTGCCGCCATATAGGCCTGGTCGCGCGCGCCGGTCGCCATCAGCGCGCGGGCATAGGCAAGCCCGCCCGACGCCGACAGCGGCGGATAACGGCGAAAATAGGCGACGACGCTGCCCGGTGCGCCGGTCGCAGCCTGGCGCTCCGCGGCGCGGCGGTTCGCGGTTTCGTTGGGCCAGCCGGGATGCGCCATCACGAACCCGGCATAGCTGTCGAATGGCAGCGCATCGGTCTGCTGCAGAGCACGCCACTGGGCGATGGCGGAGGCGATCGCGCCGTCGGCGGTGTTCGGGGCAACCGGCGCCTCCGCCTGCGGCCCCATATTCGTCATCTGCGTGCGATAGCGGTCGAGCTGATCCTGCCCGGCTCCCGACGCCGAGATGGTTCCGGCCGCCACGGCCAGGAGAATGCTCGATTTCAACGCAGAAGCTACCATGTGGACATCATACCGCCGCAACCCGTATCTGTCCTGAACGAAATCCCGAAAACCAGACCCTCAGCGCAACAGGATCGCACCTCCCTCCATGTTTACCGGTTCCATCCCCGCGCTCGTCACGCCGTTCGCCTCCGACCGCAGCTTCGACGAGCCCGCCTATCGCGACTTCATCGAATGGCAGATCGCCGAAGGCTCGTCGGGATTGGTTGCCTGCGGCACGACGGGCGAAGCCGCGACGCTGTCGTACGACGAGCATTTCCACGTCGTCCGCGTCTGCGTCGACCAGGCGCGGGGCCGCGTGCCGGTGATCGCCGGCGCAGGCTCGAACGACACCCGCGTCGCCGCGAACAATTTGCGCGCCGCGAAGGATGCCGGTGCCGATGCCGTGCTGATGGTGCCACCCTATTACAATCGTCCGGGCCAGGAGGGCATCTTCCAGCATTTCGCCGCGCTGGGCGAGAGCGCGCCGTTGCCGATCATCCTCTACAACGTGCCGTCGCGCACCGTCACCGACATCCAGCCGGCAACGCTCGAACGGATCGTCGCGGCCTATCCAGCGATCTTCGTCGGGGTGAAGGATGCCAGCGGCGTGCTGGCACGCGTGTCGCAGCATCGCGCCGCCTGCGGCGCGGACTTCGTGCAGCTCTCGGGCAACGACGATCTCGCGCTCGCGTTCAACGCGATGGGCGGGGTGGGCTGCATCTCGGTCAGCGCCAACGTCGCGCCGCGGCTATGCGCGGAGTTCCAGGCGGCGTGCCAGGCGGGCGATTTCGTCAAGGCGCTCGGGTATCAAGACCGGCTCTACCCGCTGCACGACGCGCTGTTCACCGACGCGTCGCCCGGTCCGGTCAAATACGCGATGACCAAGATGCGCGAAGGATTCCCAGGCACGCTGCGGTTGCCGATGACGCCGGCGTCTGAAGTGTCCCGCGCCGCCGTCGACGCGGCGCTGAAGCACGCCAGCCTTCTTCCGTCAGGCTGACGGCGCGAGCACCAGGTCCAGTGGGCGCGTCGACCGGCTGTTCCCGTCGAAGGCGAACTCGGCATAGCGTCCGCCCCGCTCGACCCAGTGCAGGAACAGGTGCGCGGACCAGCCATTGGGGTTCGGCGTGACGCGTCCATGGCGGCGATGCACGCCTTGGTAGAGTATGCCGTCCCCGGGCATCATTTCGGTTGCGACAAAGGCGTCGGCGTCGAATCCCTCGGTGACGACCGGCTGCGGGACCGCGATGTGACCGGTGCCGATGTCGAGCGGCCACGGCACCCCGTCGCTGTAATCGAGCGTCAACGACAAGCTATGTTCGCACGACGGCCGATCGGTATGGACGCGGCAGATGTCGCCCTCGCGGTAGATGCGGAAATAGCTGTACGACGGCAACAGGTCGCGCCCCAGCGCGTCCGCCACGAACGGCGTCAGGCCCCAGAGAAGGCCCAACATCGGCGGATAGTGATAGCCATAGACCTCGATGGCTTCGCGGCTGAGCAACGCCGACCCCTGCGTCCGCGACCCCAGCGGGGTCCCCGCCGCGGTCATATCCTCGTCGAGCCGGTGCAAGAACGCATTGGCAACTTCGGGAGCGAGAAGCCCTGGCACGAGCGCGTAGCCATTTCGGTCGTAGAGGGTCCGTACGTCCATGAGGCTGAGCTAGCCGAGCGACGGCTGGCCGGCAACATCAGCGTTCCGGCAGATCGCGTGCACGGGCCCGCTCCCGGCGGCGCGCCGCCGGGAGCCTGGCCGAGGCGCTACTCCTCGCTCAGCGCGTGAGCTTCTTGTAGGCGAGCCGCGTCGGACGATCGGCGGCGTCGCCGAGGCGACGGCGCTTGTCTTCCTCATACGACGCATAATTGCCCTCGAACCACTCGACATGGCTGTCGCCCTCGAACGCGAGGATGTGCGTCGCGAGGCGATCGAGGAAGAAGCGGTCATGGCTGATCACCACCGCGCAACCCGCGAAGGTCTCCAGCGCCTCTTCGAGCGCGCGCAGCGTCTCGACGTCGAGATCGTTGGTCGGCTCGTCGAGCAGGAGGACGTTGCCACCCTCCTTGAGCATCTTGGCCATGTGGACGCGGTTGCGTTCACCGCCCGAAAGCTGGCCGACCTTCTTCTGCTGATCCTGCCCGCGGAAGTTGAACGCGCCGACATAGGCACGCGTGCCCATCTCCTGCTTGCCGAAACGGAAAATCTCAAGCTCGTCGGAGATTTCCTGCCAGACGTTCTTGTTCGGATCGAGATCGTCGCGGCTCTGGTCGACATAGCCGAGCTTGACGGTCGAGCCGACCTCAATCGTGCCCTCGTCCGGGGTTTCCTGGCCGGTGATGAGCTTGAACAGCGTCGACTTGCCCGCGCCGTTGGGGCCGATCACGCCGACGATGCCGCCCGGCGGCAGCGTGAAGTCCAGGCCGTCGAACAGCAATTTGTCGCCGTACGACTTGGTCAGACCCTTGGCCTCGATCACCTTGCCGCCGAGGCGTGCGGGCAGCTGAATCAGGATCGCGGCCTTGCCGGCGACGCGGTTCTCCTGCTTCTCCATCAGCTCGTCGAACGCGCGGATACGCGCCTTGGACTTGGTCTGGCGGGCCTTGGGGGTCTGGCGCATCCAGGCGAGCTCGTCGGCGATCGCCTTCTGCTTGCCCTGCTCCTCGCGCTCCTCCTGGCTGAGGCGCAGTGCCTTCTTCTCCAAATAACCGGAGTAGTTGCTCTCATAGGTGTAGTAGCGGCCGCGATCGAGCTCGAGCACCCAGTTAACGACGTTGTCGAGGAAGTAGCGGTCATGCGTCACGAGGATGACGTTGCCGGTATATTCCTTGAGGTAGTTCTCCAGCCACGACACACTTTCGGCGTCGAGATGGTTGGTCGGCTCGTCGAGCAGCAGGATCTGCGGCTTCTCCAGCAACAGCTTGCAGAGTGCGACGCGACGCTTCTCGCCACCCGACAGATTGTCGACCGAGGAATCGCCCGGCGGGCAACGCAGGGCTTCCATCGCCTGTTCGAGCTGGCTGTCGAGCGACCAGCCGTCGACCGCGTCGATCTTGGCCTGGAGATCGCCCATTTCTTCCATCAGCGCGTCGAAGTCGGTATCGTCCTTGGGATCGCCCATCTCGGCCGAGATCGCGTTGAAGCGATCGACCAGGTCGGCGATCGGGCGCACGCCGTCCTTGACGTTGCCCATGACGTCCTTAGTCGGATCGAGCTGCGGCTCCTGTGCGAGATAGCCGACATTAACGCCCTCGGCGGCCCAGGCCTCGCCGGTGAAATCGGGGTCCATGCCCGCCATGATCTTCATCAGCGTCGACTTGCCCGACCCGTTGGGGCCGATGATCGCGATCTTGGCCGACGGAATGAACTGCAGGTGGATGTTGTTGAGGACGGGCTTCGCGGCCCCCGGGAAGGTCTTCGACAGACCCTTCATCACATAGGTGTACTGGACGGCCATGAGGGTGCCGGGCTCCGTGTCTAGAAAGGCGTGGGATTTGGCGACGCAGATAGCGGTCCGGCAGAGCGTTGGCAACGCGGGGACGTTTGGGGTATTCTGGCGGTCGGTGACGGAGCGACTGCGATGGAGCGGTACGAACTGACGGGCGACGACACACGACTGGCGGCGATGGTCGCGGCGGCCGAGGGCGGCGAGGATGTGACGATCACGCGCGATGGTGCAGTCGTGGCGCGGGTGGTGGTGGCACCTGCGGTTTCCGTCGAGCCCGAGCCGCGCCGATCGATCGATCTCGAACAGCTTCGCGCATTGCGCGCGACGATATCCTGGCGCGAACCGGATGCCGCCGCACTGATCCGCGAAATGCGCGAGGCCGACGATCTTTGACGGCGTATTTCGACCAGCGCGTTCGCCATGATCGTCTTGCAAGATCCCGGTTTCGCGGCGGTGAAAGACTGGATTCGCGACGCAGCGCCCGATCCCGTGGTCTGCGATTTCGGTTGGGGCGAGTTCGTGTCGGCCGTTGGACTCAGGATCCGGTCACATTGGATTGTGCGGTCGGCCGGGGATCGAGTGCTCGCCGTCGCAAGCCAAGTTTCGATGCGGTGGCGTAGGATCGAGATTTGCTCCGACGATATCGCGGTGGCGACCGGGTTCGTAGCGCGATACGATCTCGCGCTGAGATTGCCCGACGCCATTCCCGTCGCGCTTGCGCAACGGCTTGCGTGCACGCTTGTTACCACCGATCATCAGCAACTGCGCGCCGCGCGATCGCTCGGTATCCACGCCGTAGACCCGACCAACTGAGGATCTCGATTTGACCAAGCTGCCCTTACTAATGCTGTCCACGGCTCTCCTTGCCGCCCCCGCCCCTGCCCTCGCACAGCGCACCGCCGCCCCGGCGACCGCCGGCGATCCGAAAGTGGCGATGCTGCGCGACAAGGCGTTGAGCGACGATACCGCCTATGAGATCGTCGAGGGGCTTACGACCGAAGTCGGCCCGCGGATGACGGGCACCGAGGCGGCGCCGCGGGCACGCGCCTGGTCGGTCGCGAAGCTGAAGGCGATGGGGTTCAAGAACGTCCGGATCGAACCGTACCAGTTGCCGATCTGGTCGCGCGGCACCGAGAGCGCGACGCTGATCGCGCCCTACACCCTGCCGCTGCACGTCGTCGGCCTGGGCAATTCCGGCGCGACTCCCGCGGGCGGGCTGACGCTGCCGATCGTGTATTTCGCGACCTATAACGATCTGGCGCTTGCGCCCGAGGGCAGCCTCAAGGGCAAGATCGCGTTCGTGTCGAACGCGATGCAGCCGACGCAGGACGGGTCGAGTTACGGATCGCAAGGGACTGCGCGCTTCGTCGGTCCCAACGTCGCGGCCAAGAAAGGCGCGGCGGCGATCGTGATCCGGTCGATCGGCACCGATCATGGCCGCGGGCCGCATGCGGGCAACACCAATTTCGACCCCGGCGTCACGCCGATCCCCGCCGCTGCGGTGTCGGTGGCTGACGCCGAGCATCTCGAGCGGCTGGTCAAGCTCGGCAAACCGGTGACGCTGCGCCTCGTGCTCGAAAGCCGCCAGGTCGGCATGCGCGAATCGGGCAACGTGGTCGCCGAAGTGCCGGGTACCGATCCCAAGGCGGGGATCGTGCTGGTCGGCGGGCATCTCGACAGCTGGGATCTCGGCACCGGTGCGATCGACGATGGCGCTGGCGTGGCGATCACCGCGGCCGCCGCCAAGATCGTGATGGACGCGCCCGGCACGCTGCGCCGCACGATCCGCGTCGTCTGGTTCGGCGACGAGGAGAGCGGCGGCTTTGGCGGCGCGGCCTATGCCAAGGCACATGCCGGCGAGCGCCATGCGACTGCGGCCGAATCCGATTTCGGCGCGGACAACGTCTGGCGGTTCGAGAGCAGCCTGCCCGACTCCGCCAAGCCGGTGGTCGACCGGCTGGCGGTGGCGCTGGCGCCGCTGGGAATCATTCGCGGCGCCGACGTGCCGCACGGCGGCACCGATGTCGGGCCGATCATCGCGACCGGCGTGGCGGGCGTGGATCTGAACCAGTCCGGCCAGCGCTATTTCGACTGGCACCATACGCCCGAGGACACGCTGGACCGGATCGATCCCGCGCAGCTGAAACAGAACGTCGCGGCATGGACCGCGATGCTCGCCACGGTGGCAAATGCGCCCGAGGAAATCGGACCGATCGCCCCGAAAAACTGACCAGTGGAGGGATCGATCCGGTCTTCGGACCGTCGCAATGCGAAATTTAGCGGATTGACCGGGGCGGGTCGTTCGCTATTTGCGGCGCTTCGCGACGGCAATCGGGTCGGCCGCGAAGTGAACTATGCTTGGGAGCATTCGAATGAAGAAGATCGTTCTGATCGCTGCTGCCGCCGGCCTGATGTCCGTCGCAGCCTGCAACAAGTCGCCTGAAGCTGCCGCTGTTGAGAACAACGCGGACATGCTGGCGGACAACATGGAAATGCAGGCCGACAACATGGACGCGATGGCCGACAACTCGTCGAACACCGTTGCTTCGGACGTTCTCGAGAACGCTGCCGACAACATGAACGCCGGTGCTGACAACGTTCGCGACGCTGCGGACGAGAAGGCCGACAACATGCAGTAATTCGTGTTCTGGGTGTCCGCACCCGGTACGAATTGCATGTCGAAAGGGCGCTCCCTCGCGGGGGCGCCCTTTTTCTTTGCGGGTCGGTGCGCTAACGCCGACCGCAGGTGGGGCCTGTAGCTCAATGGTTAGAGCTGGCCGCTCATAACGGCTAGGTTGCGGGTTCGAGTCCTGCCGGGCCCACCAAACACCGCCTGATCTGGATCAGCCTCTCATCGGCGCTTGCGCGACCGTGCGCCCACGGGCAGGAGGCCGAGCACCATTTCCAGGAGTTCCCGACATGCCCAGCCGCCTCGACATCGACCAAGCCAGCCTCACCGACAACGACCGCCAGAAGCAGGTCGAATTCACCGGGGAGATCGACGGCGAAGACCGTGATTTCGCCGTCAAATACGCGGTTCTGAAGGAACTGAGCGGCGACGAGCCCGAGGACGATGCGCTCGAGCTGTTCGAACGGTTCAGCGACGAGATTGTCGACATCTGCGCCGAGGCCGCAACCGCCAAGCCGAGCGCCGCGTTGATCACGATCGACGAAGGCGACCTGGAATAGGTCCTAAGACGCAGGGGCCGACCGAACCACGGTCGGCCCCTGCGTCACGCCGCGCCAACGCGCGGCATCCAGAACGTGCGACGGCGCTCTCCGCGGATACGGTGCGGGCGTCCACCGCGACGAAGACCGCAGGAGCATGATATGTCGCATCTCGAACACCGCGCGGATCGCCGCCAGGTCCTCAAGGCGGGCGCGACCATCGCGGGTCTCTCGCTCGGTGGCCCCGCACTGGCGCAGAGCGACCGCGTCGAAACGCTGATCGCGCGGATGACGCCAGCCGAGAAGGCCGGGCAGCTCAGCTGCTTCTCCGACCAGATCCGGCCGATCGGGGTGCCGTTCAACCCCGGTCTCGCCAACGGCGGCGCCACCGAACAGCTCGCGCGGATCAAGACCGGCGCGATCGGGATGCTGTTCAACGGCGTCGGCTATGCGGGCGCGAAGGCGGCGCAGGATGCGGCAATGGCGACGCGGCTGAAGATCCCGCTGATCTTCGGCGGCGATGTGATCCATGGCCTGCGCACCGCCTATCCGTTGCCCATCGCCGAGGCGTGCGCGTTCGACCCCGATCTGGCAATGCGCACCGCGCGCGCCGCCGCGCTGGAAAGCACCGCGCTCGGCATCCACTGGACCTTCGCGCCGATGGTCGACGTCGCGCGCGACCAGCGCTGGGGCCGCGTCGCGGAAGGATCGGGCGAGGACCCCTATCTGGGCATCGCGCTCGCCAAGGCGCGCGTGAAGGGGTTTCAGGGCGACGACCTGCGCGATCCGACCCGCGTCGCCGCCTGCGCCAAGCATTTTGCCGCCTATGGCGCGGTCTCGGGCGGGCAGGATTACAACTTCACCGAGATTTCGCCGGCGACGCTGAACGAGGTGCATCTGGCGCCGTTCAAGGCGTGCGTCGACGCCGGCGTCGCGACGCTGATGAGCGCGTTCAACGATATCGACGGCGTGCCGTCGAGCGGCAATCACTGGCTGATGACCGACCTGCTGCGCGGCCAGTGGCGGTTCAAGGGCATGGTCGTCGGCGACTATACCGCCGACGAGGAGCTGATCGCGCATGGCTATGCTGCCGATGGCCGCGACGCCGCCAAGAAGGCGTTCATGGCGGGGATGGACATGGCGATGCAGTCCAACCTGTTCAATCTGTGGCTGCCCGACCTGGTCGCCAAGGGCGAGGTGCCGATGGCGCGGCTCGACGAGGCGGTGCGCCGCGTGCTCCTGCTGAAAGACGCGATCGGCCTGTTCGCCAACCCCTATCGATCGGTCAGCAAATCGGCGGAGCGCAGCAGCGTGTCCACCCCGGCGATGTTGAAGCTCAGCCGCGAGTCGGGCGCGCGGTCGGTCGTCTTGCTGAAGAACGACGGCGATCTGTTGCCGCTCAAGAAGAACCCCGGCCGCGTGGCACTGATCGGGCCGTTCGGCGAGGACCGGCAGAACGTCGTCGGCACCTGGGCGTTCATGGCGGACGAGAAGCTCAACGTCTCGATCGCACAGGGGCTTCGCACACGCGGGCTGACCGTCAACGCGGTGGCGGGGTCGGGTATCGAGGCCCCCCTACCCGGCGGGATCGAGGCGGCGGTCGCGGCCGCCCAAGCCGCCGACATCGTGCTGCTCGCGGTCGGCGAATCGCAGCTGATGTCGGGCGAGGCGCAGTCGCGGACCGAGATCACCGTCCCCGCACCGCAGATGGCCCTGGCCGAAGCGGTCGCCGCGACCGGGAAGCCCGTCGTCGTGCTGCTGCGCCATGGCCGCGCACTCGCGCTGCACGGCGCGGTCAAGAACGCGCCGGCGATCCTGGCGACGTGGTTCCTCGGGTCGGAGAGCGGCAACGCGATCGCCGACGTGCTGTTCGGCGACGTCAATCCGTCCGCCAAACTGTCCGCGAGCTTCCCGAACGAAAGCGGACAGGAGCCGTATTTCTACAACCACAAGAATACCGGCCGTCCCGCGCCCGATACCGGATCGCAGGAGTACAAGTCGCGCTACCGCGAGACCAAGAATGCGGCGCTGTACCCGTTCGGCCATGGGCTGAGCTACACCAGCTTCCGCATCGCCGCGGTCACGGTGCCGGCACGGATGACGGATCGGCTGGAGGTCTCGGCGAGCGTGACCAACACCGGCACGCGCAGCGGCGATACGGTGGTGCAGCTCTACATCCACGATCGCGTCGCCAGCCGGACCCGGCCGATGCGCGAACTCAAAGGGTTCGCGCGCGTCTCGCTGAAGCCGGGCGAGACCAAGCCAGTGCGCTTCACGCTGACGCGCGACGACCTTCGGTTCTGGGGTGACGACGGCTGGGTGATCGAGCCGGGGATGTTCGACCTGTGGGTCGCGGCGAGTTCGGTCGACGGCGAGAAGCAGGCGTTCGAGCTGGTCTGATCGTCATCCCGGGCTTGTCCCGGGATTCAGAGTTACGCACGTCGCGCTCCGTTACCCTGGATCCCGGGACAAGCCCGGGATGACGAAGGGTTACATCCGCACGATCTGCGTCCCGATCCGCTCGGCCTCCTCGGGGTCGTGTGTCACCATCAGGATCGGCAGCTTCACCACGTCGCGGACATGCTCGATCGCCCGCATCACCTCGTCCCGCCGCGGCCGGTCGAGCGACGACAGCGGTTCGTCGAGCAGCAGGAAGCGCGGGTTGCTGAGCAGCGCGCGGCCGATCGCAACGCGTTGCGCTTCCCCGCCCGACAGCGACCGCGGCCAGCGATCGAGCAGATGCGCAATGCCAAGAAACGCAAGCCTGTCCTCGAACGACGGCTGCCCCCGCACGCCGTAGAGCAGGTTCGCGCGGACGCGCATGTGCGGGAAGAGACGCCCGGTCTGGAACACATACCCCGCCCGGCGACGCTCCGGGGGCAGGTCGATGCCGTCGCCGAACAGCGTCTCGCCATCGACGACGATATGTCCGCGATCGGGGCGGAGGAGTCCGGCAACCATGTTGAGCACGCTCGTCTTGCCGACCCCCGAGGGGCCGAACAACACCGTTGCCCCCTCCCCGACCCGTGCGGTCAACGCGATATCGGCGTCGCCGAGCCGCTTGGTGACGGCGATGTCAAAGGGCATGGAGCCCCCTTCCCGCGCGGCGAGTGAGCAGTTCGGACGCGACCAGCGCGACCAGGGACAGCGCGACCGAGATCGCCGACAGCCGCCAGACCATCGCGTCGCCGCCCGGCTGTTGCAGCGCCGAATAGATCGCGAGCGGCAGCGTCTGCGTCTGGCCCGGCACGTTCGAGACGAAGGTGATCGTTGCGCCAAACTCGCCGATCGAGCGCGCGAAACCGAGCACCGCGCCCGCGAGTACGCCCGGGATGCTGAGCGGCAGCGTGATCGTCCAGAACACCCGTGCCCTGCCCGCGCCGAGCGTCCGCGCCGCCTGTTCGAGCCTGCGGTCGACCGCCTCGATCGACAGCCGCATAGCGCGGACCATCAGCGGCAGCGCCATCACCCCCGCAGCGATCGCCGCGCCGGTCCAGCGGAACAACACGGTGATTCCGAACCCGCCGAGCCACCCGCCGACGGGTCCGTTGGGGGCAAAGGCGAGCAGCAGGATCCACCCCGTCACCACCGGCGGCACCACCAGCGGCAGATGGATCACCGCGTCGACCAGAATCTTGCCCGGGAACCGGACACGCGCGAGCAGCCAGGCGAGCGCGAACGCGATCGGCAGGGTGACCGCAATCGCCACGCCGCCGACCTTGAGCGACAGCGCCACGATCGCCCATTCGGCAGCGCTCAGCATCTCACCGCGCGCTGAAACCGTAGCGCACGAAGATCGCCTTGCCTTCGCGCGAGACGAGGAAGCGGCGGAACGCTTCGCCTTGCGGGTTGATCGATGTCTTCAGGCGCGCGATCGGATAGGTGATCGGGGGGTGCGAACTAGCCGGGAAGACGCCCGCGATGCGAACCTTGGCCGAGGCCTTGGCATCGGTCGCGTAGACGATGCCGAGCGGGGCGGCGCCGCGTTCGACCAGCGCCAGCGTCGCGCGGACGTTCTCCGCGCGGACGACCTTGGGCTTCACCTGCGCCCAGACGCCGAGCCGTTCGAGCGCCTGCTCGCCGTATTGGCCCGCCGGCACGGGGGTGTCGGCCATTGCGAGCGGCCCGGCGGTCAGCACCTTGGCGAGCGCGGCGGGCGGTCGAACCGGGATGCGGACCGTGCTCCCCGCAGGCGCCGCGACGACCAGCCGGTTGCCGATGAAGGTGACGCGCGTGCTGGCGACGATCAGGGTCTTCTTGGCGAGCGCGTTCATCCAGTCTTCGTCCGCTGAGACGAACAGGTCGGCAGGCGCGCCGGCCTCGACCTGGCGCGCGAGCGCGGACGAGGCGGCGAACGATATGACGGGTTTGGGGTGCCCCTTCTTCGCCCAGACATCAGCGGCGGCGGTCATCGATTCCTGCAGCGAGGCGGCGGCGAGGACCAACGGCGCCTGCTGCGCGGTGGCGGCAGTTGGTAGAGAAAGGGACAGGAGCGCGTAGGGGAGGAACTTCATCGATGGTCTCGATCGGTCTGGCGGTGTCCCGCGGTATATAGGCCGAACGCGGAAGGCTAGCGGGTGGCGCGCGGCGATCGTGGAAAGTCACAAAAGTCACACCCGAGAGGGTGTTTTTCGATGCCGCTAGAACCGGCAATGTCGTCGCGCCATCCTCAACCCTGGGTCGTCACCCCAGCGAAGGCTGGGGTCTCTCGCGGCTCCTGTTCCGCGCCTGCCTCATGAGATCCCAGCCTTCGCTGGGATGACGGGACGGGCATGAGTCCGACGCTGGCAAATTGCGCGTCTGTAGGACAGCGTTTTCTCAGGCGGCCGTCACCCGACCCGTCCGCGCCAGCTTCCCCCACCCCACCAGCGGCCCGCGCAGCGCCTGCGCGATCGCCTTGAGCACGACATAGTACATCACCTGGCGATAGCCGATCCGCTGCGGGATCAGCAGCCAGAGCAGCCGCCACCGTTCCTTGCGCTCCAGCGCGAATGCGATGGTCGCGGCCAGCAAGTCGATCGCGGTGAAGATCAGCCAATAGGCGAGCATCGTATAGACGTCGTGGCTGGTCTGTTCCCAGCCATGCGCGCGCACCGCCAGATAGGTGAAAAGGAAACTGACCAGCAGCGCCAGATCGATGATCGGCGAGATCGAGGCGAGCACGATCTGGAACAGGATCGCCTGCGGCAGGCCGACCCAGCCGAGCCCCTTCGGATGCGAGCCGAAGATCGCCGATCGATGCTTGTACAGGCATTGCAACGTGCCATAGGCCCAGCGGAACCGCTGCTTGGCGAGCGCGCGGAGGTTTTCCGGCGCCTCGGTCCAGGCGATCGCGAACTGGTCGTATTTGACCACCCAGCCGGCGCGCTGGATCGCGATCGTCAGGTCCTGGTCCTCGGCGAGCGTGTCGTCGGGATAGCCGCCGACCTGCCGGATCGCCGACAACCGCCACGCGCCCACCGCGCCCGGCACCACAGTCATCGCGTTCAAGCGGTGGAGCGCGCGGCGTTCGAGATTCTGGGCGGTGATATATTCAAGTGCCTGCCATTTGGTGACGAGGTTGACGCGGTTGCCGACCTTCGCGTTGCCCGCGACCGCACCGAGCGTCGGATCGTCGAACCAGCGCGCGAGGCGTGCGATCGTGGTTGGTTCGAACTGCGTGTCGGCGTCGAGCGCGATGACGATCTCGCCCTTCGCCTCCTCCAGCCCGCGGTTGAGCGCGCGCGCCTTGCCGCCGTTCTGGAGGGTCAGCAGGCGGACGCGCGGGTCGGCGGCGAAGGCTTCGGTCACCACGCGGCTGGTGCCGTCGCTGGAGCCGTCGTCGATGACGATCACCTCGATCCGGACCTCGGTCGAGGCGAGCACGCCGTGGACCGCGCGGACGATGACGCGTTCCTCGTTGAACGCGGGGATCATGACGGTAACGAAACGATCCTGGTCGATCGGGGGGAACACCGTCTTCAATTCGCGGCGTGCCTGGATCAGCGCCAGCGCCGACAACGCCAGCGCGCGCAGGATGCCGATCGTGATCGCGATCCCGAAGATCCAGCGCAGCGCAACGACGAACCCGCCGAGCGTGCTGAACAGCGCGAGATCCGCCATCGCCGCGACGCGGTCGCTCGAGGAGATCACCGGCATCGCGGCGTCGCGCGACAGGCCGGCAAGCGTCGAGACCGGCACGAAGCTGTAGCCCATCGCGCGCAGTCGTTCGATGATGATCGGTAGCGCGGCGACGGTCTGCGCGCGGTTGCCGCCGGCGTCGTGGAGCAGGATGACGTTGCCGCTGCGGTCTGGGTTGCCCGCCTGGACCCCGGCGATGGTGCGGTCGACGATCGCCTGTACGCCGGGCCGCTTCCAATCGTCGGGATCGACGTGGAGACCGACCGAGATGTACCCGCGCTTCTGCGCCTCCAGCGCAGGCACGATTTCGTCCGCGGTCGATGGCTCGGCATCGCCGAAATAGGGTGCGCGGAACAGCCGTAGCGAGCGGCCGGTGAACGCCTGGAACAGCCGCTGCGTGGTGTTCAGTTCGTATTTCACCTGGCGCGGCGAAACGGTCGCCAGGTTGGGATGCGTATAGGTATGGCTGCCGATCTCATGCCCCTCCGCCACCATTCGCGTCAGCAGCCCGCGCTGCGTCAGCGCGTTCTCGCCGATCATGAAGAAGGTGGCGGGCGCGTGCTCGCGCTTCAGGACGTCGAGGATCTGCGGGGTCCATTCGGCGTCGGGGCCGTCGTCGAACGTCAGCGCGAGCTGATGCGGGCGATAGCCCGTCCGATCGACGACATAGGGTGACGGCATCCGCGTGAAGGTGACGTCGGCGATGCTGCCGTCCTTGGCGGGCACCGCGTCGCGGATGCCGGTAACCGGGGTAGCGGCGATCTTCAGTATCTCGCCCGCTCCCTCGATGTCGACGTTGGTACCCGCCGGCATTGCGTCGATCGCGTCGGGCACGGGAAGGGTCCGGTGATCGCGACCGAAGATGGACCAGATGCCGGGATCCTCTGACCCCAGCCGCCACAAGGCGACGCTGCCTAGCCCCGCCTTCTGGAGGAACGCGATCTGATTGTACGCCGACGCGGCGTCGAGCAGCCAGACCTGGTGGCGGCTGCTGCCCTCCGAATAGGCGAAGCTGCTGTTACCGCTGGTCTTGTCGAAGGTCGGGACGGTGCCCGAATCGGCGGCGTTCTGCCACGCCTCCTCGACGTCGAGCGCATCGCCCGACCCGTCGTGCCAGTCGTAGGCGTAGGAGCCGATCGCGACGACCAGCTTGGCAGGCGGGATGCCGCGTGCGGCGTCGGCCACGGTGCGCGCGAACCAGCGTTGCGACGCGATCGGCCCCGCCGCCCCGCTGGTCTCATGCTCGTCGTACGCCATCAGGAAGATCTTGTCGGTGACGCGCGCATAGGCCGGCAGGTCCCAGTCGGAATTGGCCACCGGGGCGGCGATCGCGACCACCCAGCCGCGCGGCGCAAACCGCGCCTTCGCTTCGGCGAGGAACCGCCGGTAATCGCCTTGCGCGTTTGCGGGCAGATTTTCGAAATCGAAGAATGCGCCGCCTGCGTGGTTCGCGGCGAGGAACGGCACGAGCCGGTCGAGAAACGCGGCGCGCGCACGCGGATCGGCGAACATCGCGGCGCTGCCGGGCCCGTCCCAATCGCCGTTCACCGCGTTCTGCACCATCGGCAGGATTACCGGGCGATGCACCGCCTTGTTGAGGATCGCGCGGCCCGCGGTGTCGCGGAACACGGTGATGTGATGATCGGCGCCGGTGACCGAGATCCAGCCCGGGATCAGCCAGTCCAGCTGTTCGACGTGGCGCGCAAGGCTGGCGGCGCTCGACTGATCCCAGGGCGCGTGGAAAGCGATCGCGAGCGCCGGGTTGCCGGCGCGCGCGGTCTGTCCGGGTTTCACGGGCACGCCGAACAACCGCTTCGCGTAATAATCGATGTCACGCCGCGTGCGGCCGATGATGCCGCGCGGCGCGGGTAGTCGGTGGAGCGCAGCGTGTTCGGGCTCGATCGGCAGCAGCGGCGCCGCGGGCACCACGCCGATCGACACGACGAACACCACCGCGGCGAGCACGAACAGCGCGACGAAGGCGGCGACGGCCAAGGCAAAGCGCCGGCGTCGGCGACCGCTGGCGTCGAAGAAGACAGGACGTTGGGACATGGAACTCCGCGCGATCGACCGGTCGGTCACTACCACCCAGAATACGCGCCGCGCTCCTTACAAATCCTTCACGTCGTTGCAACTTCAGCCCATTCGGTCACCCCAGCGTTCGGTAGGACGACGAATAACGCCGTAGCTTAGGAGTCGTCGCCCATCCGCAGCGCGGCGATGAATGCCTCCTGCGGGATGCTGACGCTGCCGTATTCGCGCATCTTCGCCTTCCCCTTCTTCTGCTTTTCGAGCAGCTTCTTCTTGCGGGTCGCGTCGCCGCCATAGCATTTGGCGGTGACGTCCTTGCGCATCGCGCTGATCGTCTCGCGCGCGATCACCTTGCCGCCGATCGCCGCCTGGATCGGGATCTTGAACAGATGCCGCGGTATCAGCTCCTTTAGCCGCTCGACCATGCCGCGGCCGCGGACTTCGGCGGTGCCGCGGTGGACGATCATGCTGAGCGCGTCGACGGGTTCCTCGTTGACGAGGATGCCCATCTTGACGAGGTCGCCCTCGCGGTAGCCGATCTGGTGATAGTCGAAGCTGGCATAGCCCTTCGACATCGATTTCAGCCGGTCGTAGAAATCGAACACGACTTCGTTGAGCGGCAGTTCGTAGGTCGCCTGCGCGCGGCCACCGACATAGGTCAGGTTCTTCTGGATGCCGCGTCGGTCCTGGCAGAGCTTGAGGACGCTGCCGAGATATTCGTCGGGGACGTAGATCGTCGCCTCGATCCATGGCTCGCTGATCGTCGCGATCTTGTTCGGCTCGGGCATGTCGGCGGGGTTGTGCAGCTCGATATGCGTCGTGCCCGCCGGATCGGGGTGGCTCAGCTCGATCTCATATACGACGGAAGGCGCGGTGGTGATCAGGTCCAGATCATACTCACGCGTCAACCGCTCCTGGATGATTTCCAGATGCAGCAGGCCGAGGAACCCGCAACGGAAGCCGAAGCCAAGCGCCGCGGACGTCTCCATCTCGAACGAGAAGCTGGCGTCGTTCAGGCGAAGCTTCGAGATCGATTCGCGCAATTTCTCGAACTCCGCGGCGTCGACCGGGAACATCCCGCAGAACACCACCGGCTGGACTTCCTTGAAGCCCGGCAAGGCTTCGAGCGCGGGGCGCTTGGCGTCGGTGATGGTGTCGCCGACGCGGGTCTGGGCGACTTCTTTGATCTGCGCGGTGATGAAGCCCATCTCGCCGGTACCGAGCTCGGTCAGCTGCTCGATCTTGGGGCGGAAACAGCCGACGCGGTCGACGAGGTGCATCGTCCCCGTCTGCATGAACTTGATCTGCTGGCCCTTCTTCAGGATGCCGTCGATCACGCGGACGAGGATGACGACGCCGAGATACGGGTCGTACCAGCTGTCGACCAGCATCGCCTTGAGCGGTGCTTCGGGGTCGCCCTTGGGCGGCGGAATCTTCGTCACGATCGCCTCGAGGATGTCGGCGATGCCGATCCCCGATTTGGCCGATGCCAGCACCGCCTCCGACGCGTCGATGCCGATGACGTCCTCGATTTCCTTGCGCACCTTTTCGGGTTCGGCGGCGGGGAGGTCGATCTTGTTGATCACCGGCACGATCTCATGGTCGTGCTCGATCGACTGATAGACGTTGGCGAGCGTCTGCGCCTCGACCCCCTGCGCCGCGTCGACCACCAGCAACGCGCCCTCGCACGCGGCAAGGCTGCGCGAGACCTCATAGGCGAAGTCCACATGGCCCGGCGTGTCCATCAGGTTGAGGACGTAGTCGAGCCCGTCCTTGGCCTTGTAGGCCAGGCGCACGGTCTGCGCCTTGATCGTGATCCCGCGTTCCTTCTCGATGTCCATATTGTCGAGCACCTGCTCGGACATCTCGCGTTCGGTCAGCCCTCCGGTCTGCTGGATCAGACGGTCGGCGAGCGTCGACTTGCCATGGTCGATATGCGCGATGATCGAGAAATTGCGGATGCGGTCGAGCGGCGTGGTCACTGGTTATCGTTCTTTGCGAAAAGGAGGTGACGCAGCCGTTAGCATCGCGCGCCGCGAATGCCAAAGCGCCGCATGGCGAACGGCTTTCCTCGACTGCAATCGGTCGGTAAACGTGGATCAACATTTCCGGGGGGATTTCCATGATTCGAGTCGCTACCGTCACGCTTGCCGCCATGCTGTTGCTGCCGACGGCGGCGAACGCGCAGGCCCGCGCCTCCAAGGGCCAGCAGTTGCAGGTTCAGGCGGCCAACGACGTGCCGCGCTGCACGCGCAAGCTCGGCACCCTGTCGATCGCCGATGGCGACGATCCCTATGCCTGGACGCAGAACAGCCTGGCGCCGCCGTCGAAGGTGTTGCGCGCGCTCGTCCAGCGGTCGGGCTGCTTCAACCTCGTCGACCGCGGGACCGGGCTCAACGCCGCCAGCCGCGAACGCGCGATCGGCGAAGGGCTCGGCCTGCAACGCCGCTCGAACGTCGGCCAGGGCCAGATCAAGGCGGCGGACTATGTCCTCGTCGCCGAGATCCAGGGCGCCAACAGCAACGTCAGCGGCAGCGGCGCGGCGGGTGCGGTCGGCGGGCTGCTCGGCGGACGCGTCGGCGGGCTGCTCGGCGGCATCAAGAGCAAGAAGATGGAGGCGAACACGGTCCTGTCGCTGACCAACGTCCGCACCACCGAGACGCTCGCGGTCGAGGAAGGCTATGCCGCCAAGAACAACCTGGCGTTCGGCGCCGGCGGATTCTTCGCGGTCGGCGGCGCGGTCGGCGGCGGCTATGACAACACCGATATCGGCCGGATCGTGACGCTGAGCTTCATCCAGGCCTATTCGAAGCTGGTGACGGGGCTGGGCCTGGTGACGCCGGGCAGCGCCGGCACCGCCGAGGCCGCGCCGACCAAGACCTTCACCGCGATGGGCCCGGTGGCGATGCGCGCGAGCAGTGTCGCGACCGCGAAGGTGATCCGGACCCTGCCCGCCGGGTCGATCGTCTATCCGACCGGGACGAAGGCCGGGCTGTGGTGGGAGGTCGCCGACGAGAACGACAATGTCGGCTGGGTGCTCAACACCAAATTGGCTCCCTCGAACTGACGCTTGCGTGGGGGCAAAGCTCTGGCTATAGCCGCGCCTCCAAGCACGGACGTGCCGCCTGTCGGCGCCTGTTCCGGACTCCGTCGGGGAGTAGCTCAGCCTGGTAGAGCACTGTCTTCGGGAGGCAGGGGCCGGAGGTTCGAATCCTCTCTTCCCGACCATTCTTTCTGTCATCGCTGATACGCGGGCCGCACTCCGACGAGCCGTCGTTCCCCTCGCTCGCGTTGCCGGTTCGCCGATCACATTCTAGGCCGCCGCGACTGATCAGCGAGAGTACAGCATGCCGATGCATGCCTCCGCTATACTGAGGTCTGTCCTAAGCCGGCGCTCCGCCGACGAAACCCGCGCGCATTTAGGACAGAATCGCTTTCCTGATTGCCCCGGCAAGTATCAACTTGTATTACCGATGGTTAGGTGACGATTTTTGTCAGCTACTGGAGATGATACATGCGTAAAACCATTCTTGCCCTGTCGGCAGTCGCATTCGCGGCGATGCCTGTTGCCGCTACTGCGGCTGAGCATCCCGCAGCAAGCCTGTCGGTAGCCAAGTCGGTCCGCGCGGCAACTCCGACTGCCAAGAAGAGCAAGGCCGGCGGCACTGGGATGTTGATCATCGCAGCGGCAGCGGTCGCGGTCGGCGGCGGTCTGTACCTCGCGATCGACGGCGGCGACAACTCGGACAGCAACTGACGTACAGGGCAGCGCGTGTTCGCTGCCCTGTAAGCCTTTAGCCGTATCGGTTGACGCAAGGCGCCGACCGATACGGCCATTGGCATTACGGTATCAGCCGCGCGGCGCGCAGCTCGGCGAAAAGGTCGAAGAACGCGTCGTCGGTCGGCTGATAGGCGGTGAAGCCCATCCGCCGGCTCTTCGACATGTCGGTGACGACCTCGATCGGGCGCCCCAGATCGGCGTCGGTATGCCAGGGCGATGACAGCCGCGACAGATTGGCCTCGACGAGCCCTTCGCGCGCGGCGATGGTCGACCACAAGGCCGCATCATCCGCCATCTGGGTTTCGAGCGGACGCACCGTCCCGTCGAACTCCGCCGCCTCGACCCCGAACCATTCGGCGATCCGGCCCCACATCCAACTCCAGCGAAACACGTCGCCGTTGACGACGTTGAACGCCTCGTTGCGCGCCGCCGGCGTCGTTGCCGCCCACACCAGGTGCCGCGCCAGCTGACGCGCGTCGGTCATGTCGGTCAGGCCGTTCCACTGCGCGGCCGACCCCGGGAACACGAACGGCCGTCCGGTCTCGCGGCACAAGGTGGCGTAGACGGCCAGCGTGGTGCCCATATTCATCGCATTACCGACCGCCTTGCCGATCACCGTGTGCGGCCGGTGAATGCTCCACGAAAAGCCGTCGCGCGCCGCGGCGGCGAACACCTCGTCCTCCTGCGCGTAATAGAAATTCTCGACGTCCAGCCGCCCCTGCTCTTCGCGGAACGGAGTCTGTGGCAGCGTGCCCTTCCCATAGGCTTCGAACGGCCCGAGATAATGTTTGAGCCCGGTGACCAGCGCGACATGGCGCGGCGGATTGCTGCCCTGCAGACCATCGAGCAGGTTGCGGACCATCGCCGCGTTGACGCGGATGTTCTCCGCCTCGCTGTCCTGGCGCAGCCAGGTGGTGATGAACACCGCGTCGGGCTTCAGCCCCTGCAGCGCCGCCGCGGTTCCGGCCGCATCCTGCAGGTCGGCGACGACCGGCGTGACGCCCGCCTGATTGCCCGGGCGGCGCGCCAGACCATGTACGGTCCAGCCGTCCGCCTGCAGAACCTGGGTGGTCGCGCTGCCGACGATGCCGCTTGCACCGACGACCAAAGCCGTTTTGGCCATGTCTTGCTCCGATAGATGAGGGGCGGCCGTGCGCGGCCGCTATTGGGTTTTCAGCGGGCCAACGACCCGCACCGCGCACGGTTCCTGATCAGAGCCCCTCGCCGCCCACCCATTGCGCGTTCGACAGGCGGCGCGCGAGATCCCAGCTCTGCTGGCGGATATCGGGCACCGCGACGACTTCCCACAGTCCACCGCGAGTCATCGGACCGATGCACAGCAGCCGATCGTCGGCTTTGCCGTCCGCTCGAATCGCGCGCGACTGCGAATCGACGTCGACCCCGAGCCGCAACGGATCCGGACGGATCGCGCCGGTGGCCAGCAGCTGCTGCACGAGCGGTTCGTCGGAGCGCAGCAGGTCGCCCTGCGGACCGGTGCAGTTGACGATCCGTGCCGCGCGGGTGACGACCTGGTCACAGGCCCCGCGCGGACGCCAGCGCAGATCGGCCTGCGCCCCCTGGCCCACCGCCGCGACCAGCTTGCCCGCCGCGAACCGCAGGCGGCCCTCGGCGACCAGCGCATCGACGCGGTCCGCGACGCGCGGTGCCAGGCGGTGGCGATGGACGTCCCAATAGGGCCGCAGGTGACGCAGAAACCGCGCGCGATCGGTCTGCGACGCTGCCCCCCACATCATCTGCGTCACCGGCCGCAGCTCGTCGACTGCGGCACGCCAGCCGACCGCCGCGGCACGCGCGCGGACATGGACGATCAAATCGGCCAGCCCGCCCTGCGGTTTGTCGGTCACGCCACGCGTCGCCGGTGCCCCGTCGACATGGCGGCGCGGCGAGAGCCCGCGACGCGACAGCGACAGGATCGTGCCGGCAAACCCGCGTGCGTCGAGCAGCAGCGCCGCGTCTATCGCGGTCAGCCCGGTTCCGACTAGGACGACGGTGTCGCTGGCCTGCAGGTTCTCACCGATGTCCGACGCCCAGGGATCGGCGCGGTACACGCCCGGCGGCAGCGTGTCCGGGGACAGGCCCGGTGGCGTGTGCGGCGGCAGATTGCCCAACGCCAGCACCGCGCTGTCCGCGACGATTCGCGCACCGTCGGCCATCGTCAGCGTGATCCGCTTGCCGGAGTCGAGCGCGCAGACCTCTCCCTCGGCCAGCGTCAGCCGGCCGTCGGCGCGTGCGATGGTCGCATCGAGCATCGCGCGCAGATAGCGGCCATAGGTGGTGCGCGGGACGAACGTGGTGCGGTCGCCTTCGCCGCGTTCACCCAGCCAGCGGACGAAATGATCGGGATCGTCGGGCAACGCGCTCATGTTGCCGGCACGAACGTTGAGCAAATGGCTCGGATGCGCTGCGCTGTAGGCGACGCCCCGCGCCAGCTGCCGCGATCGCCGTTCGATCAACGTCGCCCGCGGCCCGCCGTGCCGCATCAGGTTGATCGCGAGCAGCGTGCCCGAAAAGCCGCCGCCGACGATGACGACATGATCCTCGGGGCCCGCGATCCGCGCGCCGCCGCCACCCGTACCGTCTCCGCGCGCGTCCATGTTCACGTTCATGTTCACGTCCATGCTGGTCTCCCGATCGCCGCTGGATAGCGGGATCGTCCGACGCAGGCTATCTGTGCGGCGGCAAGGCGCCGTGGCTGCCGTCCCGTCGGAAGGGGCCGCATTTCGCCGAACTGCGTGTATAGAGGCCGGCGATGACGCACCGACCGATGACGCGCGTCCGGCTGATCTGGCTGGCGCTATTCTCCCTGCTCCTGGCCCAGCCCGCGAGCGCACAGACCGCGCAGACCGATCCCGTCGGCACCGCGGTCGCGGCGCTCGGCCAGGCCGCAAAGGACGTGCAGGTCGCCGATCGGATGCTCGACACGCGGCTCGACGAGGACGGTCAGCGTGCGCTCAAGGCGCGGTTGGCAGCGGCGCGCAGGACCGCGTCGGACAGCGCGGATACGCTTCAGGAGCAGATCACGCTGGTGGATGCCCGCGTCGCGCAACTCGGTGCGGTGACCCCGGGCGTGGCCGAGGCGCCCGATATCGCCGCGCAACGCCGGCTGCTCGCACAACAGCGTTCGACGATCGATTCCGCGATCAAGCGCGGCCGGTTGCTGGCGATCGAATCGACTCAGATCGAGGACGAGCTCGACGCGACGATCTCTGCGCGCCGCGGGCGGCGGCTGGCGCAACAACTGCCGTCAGTGCTGACGCCTAGCTTCTGGGGACCGCTTGCCGCCGCGATCCCGGGCGACGCCGTGCGGATCGGCCATCTATCGCAAACCGGCTTTGTCACTGCGGTTGCGGGCGCGCGCGCGCATGGCTGGCTCGCGTTGCTCGGCACGGTGATCGCGATTCTGATCCTCGGGCCCGCCCGGCTGTGGCTACGCGCGCTCGGCCGTCGCTATGCGATCGACAATGTCCCCGGTCACCGGGTGCGGCGGTCGGGGTTCGCGCTCTGGCGCCTGGTGATCGGCACCGCGACTCCGGGGATCGCCGCGGTGGCGTTCGTCTGGGGGCTGCGCGCCGCGGGCATGGTCGATCCGCGCTGGGCGCCGATTGTCGACACGCTGGTGCCGGCGACGTTCGTCGCGGCGTTCGTCACCGCGCTCGCCGGGGCGCTGCTGCTGCGCAACCAGCCGTCGTGGCGCCTGCTGCCGATCGACGACGAACTCGCGGCGGCGCTTCGCCCGTGGAGCTGGTGGCTGGCCGCGCTCGCCTTCGTCGATCCGTTGCTGCTGGCGCTCAACGACGCCGCCCGCGCCAGCCGCGCCGCGCACACCGCAGCCGATACCGCAGAGGCGGTCCTGACGCTGGCGGTGGCGATCGGCGTGCTGGTGACGATCATGCGCAAACGCCGCGCCGCGCGCGCTGCGTTGGCGGCAGAAGGCGGCGATGCCGCGGGGGGCTTCGCGCACCCGACGATCGCTCTGGTGGTGCTCGTCGTCTCGGCCGCGACGATCGGCGCCGCCATTGCGATCCTTGGCGGCTATATCGGGCTGTCGCTATGGCTGATGCGCTCGGTGATCTTCTGGCCGGCGATCGTCAGCGGCGCACTGTACATCCTGCTCACCGTCGCCGACGACGTCGCGACCAGCCTGTTTGCCGCATCGAGCCGCCCCGGCATCTTGATCGGCCGAAGCGTCGGCATCCGCCCCAGCGCGATCGACCAGTTCGGCGTGCTGCTCTCGGGGATCGTCAGGCTGGTGCTCGTGGTGTTCGGTCTGGGCGCGATCCTCACGCCGTTCGGCGCCGGGTTCGGGTCGTTCTTCTCGCAACTCACGACATTGTCCAATGGTCTGACAATCGGCCAGGTGACGATATCGCCCGGCGCGGTCCTGCGCGCGCTGGCGGTGTTCGGCGTCGGGCTCGCGCTCGCGCGCGGCTTCCTCGGCTGGCTCAACACGCGCTACCTCCCGACCACCGAACTCGATGACAGCGCGCGCAACTCGGTCGGCCTGGTCGCGCGCTATATCGGCATCCTGATCGCGGTGCTGTGGGGGCTCGCCGCGCTAGGCATCGGGCTGGAACGGATCGCGCTTCTGCTGTCGGCGCTGTCGGTCGGGATCGGATTCGGCCTGCAGGCGATCACGCAGAATTTCGTCTCGGGGCTGATCCTGCTCGCCGAACGTCCGGTCAAGATCGGCGACCTGATCCGCATCGGCAACGACGAGGGCGATGTTAAGCGAATCAGCGTGCGCTCGACCGAGATCGTGCTCGGCGATCATTCGACGCTGATCGTTCCGAATTCCAAACTGATCACCGAAACGGTGCTCAACAAGACGCTGTCGAACCCCCTCGGCCGCGTGCAGATCCTGTTCACGGTGCCGCTCAATACCGATCCGGCCCCGGTCCGCGACATCGTCCTGCAGGCGTTTGCCGATAGCGAGGCGATCCTGACCGATCCGGCTCCGGTGGTGTTCCTCGACGGGATCGCCGACGGCCGGATCGGCTTCAACGCGATGGCGCATGTCGCCGGCCCGCGCGACGCCTATCCGGCGCGCAGCGGCGTGCTGATGCAGATCCTGCAGCGATTCGCCGCCGACGGGGTCGATATCGGCACACCCAACACCCGCCTCGAACTCATCGACCGTCCGCGTCCAACCACCCCCACGGGTGAAACCCAACTCTAAGGTTCCCCCAATCCCCGCCCGTCAATCTCCACGCTTCGCCGACCTGCGCCACGGCACCGTCATCGTTCTGCGGATTTCGCCGATGTGACGTCATTCCAATGCTTTGCAAACCCGACCACGCTGCAAGCGGACCTACCGACCGTCAGCACGCGCGGCGGGTCCAGCGACGGCGGGGAACCACATGCTATCACTTCCGGGTGTAATTTGATGTGTTTTCGGGGTAAGCGGCTGCAGCGGGTGACCTATCCGCGACAAAAAGGGAATGTCCTATGACCATCAAGACCATCACGATGGCCGCAGCCGGCCTGGCAATGATCGCCAGCCCCGTCGCAGCCAGCGCTGCTGCTGCCAATCCCGCCGCAAACCTGTCCGTCTCGAAGTCGGTTCGCGCCGGTTCGGCAACGACGGCGAAGAACAAGGCTGCTGGCGGCGGTATCGCTCTCGCAATTCTCGCAGGCGTCGCTGCGATCGGCGTCATCGCCATCGTCAACGACGACAACAGCGACAGCAACTAATCGGGCGGGGCCGGTGCTTCGGCAACCGGCCCCACTTCCTGCTTCGCTTCGCGCGCGGCGGAATCATATGTGTAATGACGATCATACCCGGACCGCTGCCAGCGCACGCAGCGCGTGCATCGCCGCCATATCGGCGGCTTTCCTGACCTTGTGATAGCCGCGATTCAAGCAAGAGCGGTGGTCCAAGCTTTGCGACGATCGCGGTCGCCCACGACATGACGATTGCCTCGGACCGGTTTCGACCGTGTTGACAGAACCCGCTGACCGACAGGATGGCGACGGGCATCGTGTTCCGCTCCGCCGACGCTAATTTCTTCCAATGACGATGCAAATCGGCTCGCGCGCGCAAGCACCCTTGCGTCGCGGTCGATTACTTCGGATAGCGCAGAGCGTGTCGAGGAGGCCCTATGCGCATTACGATGATTGGTTCTGGCTATGTCGGCTTGGTATCGGGGGCCTGCTTTTCGGACTTCGGCCACGATGTTACTTGCGTCGACAAGGACGAGGGCAAGATCGACGCGTTGCGCGCCGGTCGGATGCCGATCTATGAGCCCGGACTCGATCAACTTGTTGCGACGAACGTCGCGGCCGGGCGTCTCAATTTCACGACCGACCTGAAAAGCGCGGTTGCCGGTGCCGATGCGATCTTTATCGCCGTCGGAACGCCGTCGCGCCGCGGCGACGGGCACGCTGACCTGAGCTACGTCTTCGCGGCCACGCGCGAGGTTGCAGCCGCCGTCACCGGGCCGACGGTAGTGGTGACAAAATCGACGGTGCCCGTCGGCACCGGCGACCGTGTGGAAGCGATCCTTCGCGAGATCAGGCCCGAGGTCGAGATCGCCGTGGTGTCGAACCCCGAATTTCTCCGCGAAGGCGCGGCGATCGGCGACTTCAAACGTCCCGATCGGATCGTCGTCGGCACCGACGACGATCGTGCGCAGCAGGTGATGCGCGACGTGTATCGACCGCTCTACCTTGGCGAATCCCCGATCCTGTTCACGGGGCGGCGGACGAGCGAACTGATCAAATATGCGGCCAACGCGTTCCTCGCGACCAAGATCACCTTCATCAACGAAATCGCCGACCTTTGCGAGGCAGTGGGCGCGGACGTGCAGGACGTTGCGCGCGGGATCGGACTCGACAACCGCATCGGCAAGAAGTTCCTGCACGCCGGTCCAGGCTATGGCGGCTCGTGCTTCCCGAAGGATACCCTTGCCCTGCTGAAGACGGCGGAGGATTATCGAACGCCGGTGCACATCGTCGAGGCGGTGGTGAAGGTGAACGACAGTCGCAAGCGCGCGATGGGCCGCAAGGTGATCGACGCACTCGGCGCCGCACCGCGCGGCAAGACGGTTGCGTTGCTGGGCCTGACGTTCAAGCCCAACACCGACGACATGCGCGACGCGCCCAGCATCGCGATCGCGACGGCGCTGGCGGATGCCGGGGTAATCGTCCGCGCTTATGATCCCGAAGGCATGGCCGCGGCCAAGACGATGATGCCCGAGCTGATCTGCTGCGGCGACGCCTATGAAGCCGCAGACGGTGCCGACGCGGTCGTCGTGGTGACCGAGTGGGACGCGTTTCGCGCGCTCGATCTGCAACGTCTCAAGGACCTGATGGCCGCACCCGTTCTGGTCGATCTGCGCAACGTGTACGATCGGGCGGCTATCGAGCAGATGGGGTTTGCCTATACCGCCGTCGGCCGCCCCGGATAGTTCGCGAAAACGGAGAAACGGCTATGGACGACCATGCCAGCGACGTGCTGCGCGAACTCATGAACCGCCAGGTTTACGATCCGCTATCGCGCGCGCAAGCAGAAGAGATCGCAGAGAGCTGGCGACGGATCGGGGTCGACAATGGACTCGAACCCACCGCACTCGATTGAGTAGCCCCCACGGGGTGGTCCGGGCAGTTAGTTAGTGCATTGTTGTCGCCGCCGCCATTGCCGGGCGTAGGTGGAGCGAAGTGGAACCGGAGGCCGGCAATGGTGGTGTCGCCG